>NZ_JASJPW010000001.1:492500-1092500 GCF_030052995.1 Gemmobacter sp. 24YEA27
TCAGCGTGTTCGGGGCCAGGTCGGTCGAATAGCGGCCAGGGTCGGCCCGCGCGATTGCAGGCAGGACCGCGCCCGCCATCGCCCCGGCCAGCAACCCGCGCCGGTTGATCCAGGTCGCGCGCGGCGTGACATCGGACCAGCGCAGAGAGTTCGGTGTCTTCGCGGTCATGCTCATCTCCTCCACGGCAGACCCGGATCAGAACCCGGGCTTGCCCCGCACCCTGACACAGAAGGCGCGAAACTCCACACACAGATAAGAGAGCGGCGGCCCTATCCGGTGGAATTCCGGCTTTCATCTGTCCTTAAATATCCCCGCCGGAGGCATCCGACGACAGGAAAGGGCGGCAAGGTTTCCCTGCCGCCCCATTCTGGTTCAGTGAACCTGCGTCCCGCCCGGCCGCGTCCGGTGCGAGGCGACGACGCGGTCGCCCACCTGCAGCCCTTCATCCGAGGCCGTGACATGCACGATCGAGCCGTCGAGGATCTCCCCCCCAGGAGCATCTCGGCCAGTGGATCCTGCAATTGCCGCTGGATCACCCGTTTCAGCGGGCGGGCGCCAAAGACCGGATCATAGCCCTCCTCGGCCAGCCAATCCCTGGCCTTATCGTCCAGCGCCAGCGTGATCTTGCGATCCGCCAGACGTTTCTCCAGCCGTTTCAGCTGGATCGAAACGATACCGGACATATCGGCACGGCCCAGGCGGTCAAAGATGATCATCTCATCCAGCCGGTTGAGGAATTCGGGGCGGAAATGCAGCCGCACTGCTTCCATAACCTCGGCCTTCGCCCTCGACGTGTCCGCGCCATCCGGCAGTTCAGACAAAGCCCGCGCGCCAAGGTTCGAGGTCAGGATGATCAGCGTCTGTTTGAAATCGACCACACGCCCCTGACCATCGGTCAGTCGCCCGTCATCCAGCACCTGCAACAGCACGTTGAACACATCCGGATGTGCCTTCTCGACCTCGTCGAACAAGACGACCTGATAGGGCCGGCGCCGCACGGCTTCGGTCAGCACACCGCCCTCGTCATAGCCGACATAGCCCGGAGGGGCGCCGATCAGCCGCGCGACCGAATGCTTCTCCATGAATTCCGACATATCGATGCGGACCATCGCATTGTCATCGTCAAAGAGATATTCGGCCAGAGCCTTGGTCAGTTCGGTTTTCCCCACGCCGGTCGGCCCGAGGAACAGGAACGAGCCAAGCGGCTTATTCTCATCCGACAGCCCTGCCCGCGCACGCCGCACGGCTTTCGACACCGCTTCCACCGCCTGACGCTGACCGATCACCCGTTTCCCGAGCTCCTCCTCCATCTTCAGGAGCTTCTCTTTCTCTCCCTCCAGCATCTTGGTGGTGGGGATACCGGTCCAGCGCTCGACCACTTCGGCGATCTGCTCGGGGCGCACCGATTCCGAGACCAAAGCCTCGCCTTCCCGGCCCTCCGCCTCGCCAAGCTGCTTTTCCAGCTCGGGGATGGTGCCATATTGCAACTCGCCCGCTTTGGCGAAATTGCTTTCGCGTTTGGCCTGGTCAAGCTCTGCCCGGGCGCGGTCAAGCTGTTCCTTGAGATCGCGGGCCTTATTGAGGTTGTCGCGCTCGGCCTGCCATTTCGCGGTCATCTCGGCGGAATGGTCTTTCAGATTGGCAAGTTCCAGCTCCAGCTTGTCCAGCCGGTCTTTCGACGCCACATCCTCTTCTTTCTTCAGCGCTTCGGCCTCGATGGTCAGCTGCAGGATCTGACGATCCAGCGCATCGAGTTCTTCGGGCTTGCTGTCGACTTCCATCCGCAGCCGTGCCGATGCCTCATCGACAAGGTCGATCGCCTTATCCGGCAGGAAGCGGTCGGTGATATAGCGATGCGACAGCTGGGCCGCCGCAACCAGAGCCGAGTCGGTGATCTTGACCCCGTGATGGAGCTCGTATTTCTCCTTGATGCCGCGCAGGATCGAGATCGTGTCCTCGACGGTCGGCTCTTTCACCAGCACCGGCTGGAAGCGCCGGGCCAGAGCCGCGTCTTTCTCGATATATTTGCGGTATTCATCAAGCGTGGTCGCCCCGACGCAATGCAGCTCCCCCCGGGCAAGCGCAGGCTTGATCAGGTTGGCGGCATCCATTGCGCCGTCGGACTTGCCGGCGCCAACAAGCACATGCAGCTCGTCGATAAAAAGGATGATCTCGCCGGCGGCGGCCTCGATCTCTTTCAGGATGGCCTTCAGCCGCTCCTCGAACTCACCGCGATATTTCGCCCCGGCGATCAGCGCGCCCATATCCAGCGCCATCAGCTTTTTATTGCGCAGGCTCTCCGGCACATCGCCGTCGATGATGCGCAAAGCGAGGCCCTCGGCGATGGCCGTCTTACCGACACCGGGCTCCCCGATCAGCACCGGGTTGTTCTTGGTGCGGCGCGACAGCACCTGCATCGCGCGGCGGATCTCGTCATCGCGGCCGATGATCGGGTCGATCTTGCCCTGGGCTGCGGCCTCGGTCAGGTCGCGGGCATATTTCTTCAGCGCCTCCATCGTGTCTTCCGACGAGGCACTGTCAGCCGTCCGGCCCTTGCGAATGTCATTGATCGCGGCGTTCAGACCCTGGGCCGTCACGGCACCTGCCGTCAGCGCATCTTTCGCACGGGTGTTCACCAGCGCGAGCGCGGTCAGCATCCGCTCGACCGGCACGAAACTGTCGCCCGCCTTTTTGGCAACCTCTTCCGCCTCGTCCAGCACGCGGACAAGTTGCGGGTCGATATAGGTCTGACCGTCACCGCCGGTCACTTTCGGCAGTTTCTGGATGGCGGCATTCACCGCCTCATTGACGCGCTCAGGCGCGCCACCGGCACGGCGGATCAGGTTGGAGGCCAGGCCCTGGTCATCATCCATCAGGGCTTTCAGCAGGTGATCGGGCAGCACGCGCTGGTGGCTTTCCCGCATCGCAATCGTCTGGGCCGCCTGGATAAAACCGCGCGACCGTTCCGTGAACTTTTCTATGTTCATCGGTCTCTCCTTTTCATAAGCGCCGATCTTTGCGGATGCCCTGAAAAGGCACATCCACCCCGGCCTTCGCCTCTCAATCTGGGGCGGCGCAGGGCGGGGTTCAAGCCGTCCGGGGGCACCCCGGCGAAAAAATCCCACGCTCTGGCGGGGCCATTTTCCGCCGAGGCGCGGCGGAGATTTCGGCGGCTTTCGTCGCGCGCTTCTGCGAGAGCGACGCCAGACCTTGTCCCCATGCGCCTGGCACAGGCACTGTTACAGCAAAAGAGGATAAGAGCATGACCGAGAGACTCGAAGCCATTCTGCCGCAGGTGCCCGTCGAAGGCATCGCCGTTCATATCGGCCGCGCCGGGATCTGCATGGGCGATATGGCCGAAGCGCGGCTTTTGCCCGATGGACGGGTCGGGATTTACGCGATGGTCCGGCGCCGGCTCATGGGGATCATTCCGGTCAGGCGGATGAGCTATCTCGGTCATCTCGGGCCGGTGGCCGAACGTATTCTGGCCCCGGCACTGATCGAGGGGCTGATGTTGCGGCTGAGGATCGTGGTGCTGACGCCCGAACATCTCGCCACATCCGGGCCGCCCGAGATCCATGTCTCGGTCTGGGCCGATCCCTACCGGCTTGCGCCCTGCCTGAGCGATGATGCGCTGATCCTCCCCGAGCCCCCGCGCGACGCTGACCGGGATGAGGACGCGCTGAGCCCGGCCTGAGGCCCGGCGCGCGACCGTAGCAGCAGCACAGGATCAACCGCTCAGGGTTCGTAGCGGATATAGGCAAAAGCGCTGCCATCCGGCGCCCAGGACGGCACATTGATCGTCCCCTGGCCCCCGGTTATTTCACGCAGGACCCGACGATCCCCGCCATCTGCATCAGAAATCATCAGCCACACCGGCAGATCGGCGGGATGCCCTTCGGTCCCGGGCGGATAGGACAACCAGCACAGCCAGCGCCCACAGGGCGAGGGATGCGGGAACCAGTTCACCCGGTCATCCTGGAAAAGCTGGCGCTGATTGCCGCCATCCGCCGCCATCACCCAGATCTGCGCATGGCCTGCGCGGTCGCTGTTCCAGTATATCTGCGCCCCGTCATGACTGAAATCCGGCCCGTCATTATGGCCTGCGGCTTCGGTCAGCCGGGTCTCAGGCCCTCCCGCCAGCGCGCGGCGGTATATATCGATCTGACGCTTTTCGCCCCGCGCTGCCGGATAGGTCATGGTCAGACCATCGGGAGAAAGCCCGTGCCACCAGCTCGGGGTCGCAGAGGACACTTTCTCCGGCGCCTGACCGGCCCCGATCCCGGCCACGGGCACCGCATAGATCTGCGCGCCCTCGGCCTCGTAATGGCTGCCAAACAGGATCCGGCCATCACGGGTGAAACCATGATCATTGTTGCAGCGCCCCGCGATCCCGGTGCCGATCGGTTCCAGCCGGGGCGACTGCGCAGGCACCCGCCAGAGCCGCCCCCCGGCATTGACCAGAAACCAGGTGCCGCCAGATGATCCATCGGGCGACCAGTTCGGCGCCTCCAGCCGCTCCTGCCCTTCACACCCCTGATGGCGCAGCACCTCCGTCACCTGCCCGTCAGGGGTGACGGTTTCCAGAACCGAGATCACTCGCGCACCTTTGGCGTCAGAAGCTTCTTCGGCCTCAGCGCCTCAGCCGCCTTAAAGAGGCCAAAGGTCTGGTTGACGTAATTCACCGCGCCGCCGATCTGGTCGATATAGGTATCCAGCTCGGCCGTGCGTTCGGCCGCGACGACCTGCACCGTGCGGGACGGATCCACCCCCTCGAACTGCACATAGAACAAGGGCTCGCCCCGGCGCAGCACGAGGTCTTTCTGCGGCTCATGCCATTCGAACGCCCACATCAGCGGGCGCGGCCAGACCGAGATCGGGAACCGCCCGCCGAAGATCGTGCCCGGCAGCGGATCGGGGCGGTAATGCATGAAAGGCGACAGCTGCGTCAGATAGACCAGCTCATCCGCGATGAAGCAGTAAGGCAGCGAAAGCTGGATCGTCGGGCGGTCAGGATAGCGCCATTCTGCCTCGTTCACGAGGGTCAGCATCTCATTAAGCTTGTTCCCCCGGACCGGGCTCGCGCTCCCAAGCCGGTTGATCAGCACCGCGCGGCCATCCTTGTCGCGGCCAAAGCCGATCTGCAGGTCAAAGGGGCATTTCACCATGAAGTACCGGCTTTCCAGCTGGATCACCCCTGGGCAACGCGCGGCACTTTTGGCATGGCTGCGGTTTTGCTGGCGAAACATCACCCGCTCCGGCGGATCGTAAAGCACCGCATTCTTGTCTTTGGTCAGGAACCAGCCCACCTGGATCGGGCCCGAGCCCGGCCCGTCCTCGGGGCGCTCGACGGTAATCGTGATGTCCATATGCCTGCCTTCGGATATTTCCGCCAAAGTCGCGTCATTAACCCTGTCTGTCAATCAAGCCCGGCCTTCGGTGAACAGCGGCTTAACGGTGCTGCCCTTTCGCGCGGGGCTTCCCTTGTCAAATGCGCGCGCGCGTGAGAGAGGGGCCGAAACCCCTTTGCAGCCCCCCGCTTTACAGCTCCGGAGAAGCCCGATGGATGACCGCCTGATCGTCGCGATGGATGTGCCGAATGTGGTGGCGGGCCTCGCCCTGGCCGACCGGCTGGGCGATGCGGTCGATTTCTACAAGATCGGGCTTGGAATGCTGACCGGCGGTGGCCTGGCACTTGCACTGGAACTGAAGAATGAGCGCGAAAAGCGGGTGTTCCTCGACCTCAAGCTTTTTGACATCGGCCAGACCATCGAGAATGCGGTGAAGGGGATTGCCGGGCTTGGCCTCGATTTCCTCACCGTCCATGGCGACCCGCAGGTGGTGCGGGCGGCCGCCGAAGGCAAGTCAGGGACCGATCTGAAGATCCTCGCGGTGACGGTGCTGACCTCGCTCGACCGGGGCGATCTGGATGCGAATATGATCCTGCCCGGCGACATCCATGACATCACCGTCGAACGGGCGGCGCGGGCGCTCGCCGCCGGCGCCGATGGCGTCATCGCCAGCCCGCAGGAGGCGGCGCGGATCCGCGCCCTCCCCGAGGCCGTTGGCAAGCTGATCGTCACCCCCGGCGTGCGCCCGGCAGGGGCTGCAACCGGCGATCAGAAGCGCATCGCCACGCCCGGGGCCGCGATCCGCGACGGCGCCGATCATATCGTGGTGGGCCGCCCGATCTGGGCCAGTGCCGATCCGGCAGCCGCGGCCCGTGCGATTATTGCGGAACTGCCCTGACCAGACCTTCCGCGACCAGACCTTCCACGCTGAAATGGCGCGGGAAAAATGCGGTGACACAGACCATCAGTGTCGCCAGCGCTTCGCTTGCATCATAAGGTGACTGCATCGTCATCATATCGAGCCAGACACCCTCGGTCGTGACCCGGAGAACCCGCGCCGTGCGGGTCGGATCGACCATATAGCCATGATCCTCATTCATCCGACGGCAGAGCTCTTCCAGATACTGGTTATACTGCTCGTCGTTTGAGCCGCATTTCTCCTGGTAAAGCGGCCTCCCCGAGGTCTCGCCCCAGAACGAACACCAGGCCGCCAGCCGCCCCGGCGTGCAGATCTCGGGCCGGAAATCAGCCGCCAGCATGGCATAAAGCTGTTCCGCCGCCCCTGGCCCCGCCGCCTCGACCGCCCCGGTCCAGTTCTGCCGGTATTCCGCGGACAGATAGAGCAGCGTTTCCGAGAGCAGGTTTTCCTTGGTCTGGAAGTGGAAATTCACGAGCCCATGCGAAAGGCCGGCCATCCGTGCCACCTCGGACATCGTCGTCCTGGAATAGCCAAAACGTGCGATGGTCTCGATCGTCGCCTCGATCAGCTGCACGCGCCGGGCATCGCGCGGCATCTTGCGGGGCTGGGAATCAGGGGTCCCGGATTCTGGGGTATCGGTCTGCTCGATTGCGGCCATCTGCGTCTCCGTTCGCGGCCAGTCTTGCCTGAAAAACCTGCCCGGTAAAAGCGATTTCAGATTCTGATTGACAGTTCAGTCAAAATAATTCGACAGTTTGGAGAGCCGCAACAGGAACAGGTTTACGCCATGACCACCGCGCCGCACCGCAAGCTGGAAAAGTCCAACGCCCATTTCCAAAAGGCGCTGAAGAAGCTGCCGCTGGGGTGGCCTCGACCTTCCGATACTGGGGTGATGAGCGAACGATCTATGTCGATCACGGCAAAGGCGGCCGGACCTGGGATATCGACGGCAATAATTACGTTGATTACCGGCTGGGCTACGGGCCGGCGATCCTCGGCTATGCAGACGACCGGGTCGATGCCGCCGCAAAGCGGGGGATGGAGGTCGGCGGCGTCTTTGCCCTCTCGACCGAGCGCGAGCTGGCCGTGGCCGAACGCATCTCGAAAATGGTTCCGGCGGCCGAACTGGTGCGGTTCTCCAATTCCGGCACCGAGGCGGTGATGTCCGCGCTGCGTCTCGCCCGCGCCTATACGGGGCGCGAGAGCTATCTGCTGGTCGAGGGCGGCTATCACGGGTTGTTTGATGCCGCCATGTGGATGGCGAATATGGATGAATGGGACGCGAAATCGAACAGCGATCCCGAGATCGTGCCCTATGGCCAGGGCATCCCGAATACCGTCAAACAACTCGCCCATCTGGTGCCGATGAACGATATGCAGCGGCTGGAAGACACCTTCCGCCGCCATGGCGACGATATGGCCGCGATGCTGATCGAGCCGATCCAGGGCAATTGCTGCGGCATCTCGGCCCGAAAAGACTATGTGCAGCGCGCCCGCAAGCTCTGCGACCAATATGGCGTTTTGCTGATCATTGATGAGGTGAAAACCGGCTTTCGCGTCGGCAAGGGCGGCATTCAGGGTATCCTGGGCGTCACGCCCGATATCACCACCTTCGCGAAAGCGGTCGCCAATGGCTATCCGATCTCGCTGGTCGCGGGGCGCGAGGATATCATGCGCACCTTCCGCTATGGCGGCGCGTCGCATGGCGGCACCTATACCGCCCATTCCGTCAGCCTCGCCGCCGCCGAGGAAACGCTGCGCATCCTTGATGAGACCCCGGCGCTTGAAACGCTCGCGAATTACGGCACCCGGCTGAAGGCCGGCATTTCCGAAATCCTCTCGGCGCGCGGCATCACGCATAGTTTCTCGGGCCATCCCTCGATGTTCGGCATCTTCTTCGCGCCCGAACCACCGGACAATTACCGCGCCTGGAAGACCTCGGATTACTCCTTCTACGACCGCATGGCCTGGTACCTGCATGATCTTAACATCATCGTGGAACCCGACTCGCGCGAGCCCTGGTTCATGTGCGAGGCGCATGGCCTGGACGAGACCTGCTACACCGACACCATCCGCGCGGTGGAGACAGCCGTTGACCTGACGCTGCGTGACCAGGCGGAAGGCAAGCTGGACGCCGCCGAATGACATATGACGCCCTGATCCTTGGTGCCGGGCATAACGGGCTGGTCACCGCCTGCTACCTCGCCCGCGCCGGGATGAAGGTGCTGGTGATCGAGAAAAACGACTGGGTTGGCGGGGCCGCCGTCTCGCGCGAACTGACCCCCGGCTTCACCTATTCCAACTGCTCCTATGTCGCATCCCTCTTCCGCCCCGAGATCATGCGCGACCTTGAACTGCCGCGCCACGGGTTGCAGATCCTGCCCTATGAGGGTGGCGCGGTGTTCCAGGAGGGCGGCGGCTACCTCGGCATGTATCGCGACCATGATGCGAACCGCCGCGAATTCGCCCGCCACTCGGCCCGCGATGCCGAGGCCTATGATGTCTATTCCCGCGACGTGCTGCGCTATTGCCGTTTCATCCGCCCGATGCTTCTGCGCACCCCGCCGGACCCGGCGCGGTTCCGCCCGCGCGACATCGGAGAGCTGCTGTTCATCGGCAAACAGGTCTCGGGCCTGTCGGAACGCCAGATTGCTGACATGGTCCGCTTCTGGACCATGTCGATCTCGGATTACCTCGACCACTATTTTGAAAGCCCTGTGATCAAGGCCTATCTCGCGGTTTCCGCAATCATCGGCACCGCGCTCGGTCCGATGTCGCCCGGCTCGGCCTATGTGCTCTTGCATCACTATATGGGCGATGTGGATGGCAATATCGGTGCCTGGGGGTTCGCGCGCGGCGGCATGGGGTCGATCACCAAAGCGCTGTCGTCGTCCTTGCAGGCCTCGGGTGGCGAGATCCGCACCGGCGCACCGGTCGCCCGGGTGCTGGTGAAGAACGGGCGTTCCATCGGCGTTGTGCTGGAGAACGGCGATGAGATCCGGGCAAAGCGCGTGATCTCGAACATGGATGTCAAACGTACGATGCTGAAACATGTCGAGGAGCGCGAGCTTCCCGGCGATTATCTCGCCTCGGTCAAAAAGTTCAAAACGCGCGGCTCCTCGGGCAAGCTGAACATCGCGCTGGACGCCGCCCCGAAATTCACCGCGCTTCCCGAGGGGTCACCCGCGATCAAAGGTGATCTGCATTTCACCGATTCCATCGAAAAGATGGAACGCGCCTATGACGACTGGAAGGCCGGGCATTTCTCGCGCGACCCGTTCCAGGATGTGATGATCCCCACCATGATCGACCCGACCATGACGCCACCGGGCAAGCATTTCATGTCGTGCTTCGTGCAATATGCGCCGCCAAAGATCGGAGGCCTGGCAGAGGGGGGCCGCGACTGGACCGATGCCGATCGCGATGCTTTCGGCGAAGCCTGTCTGAACCAGATCGAGCGTTACGCACCCGGTTTCAGAAACCTCGTCCGCCATGTCGAGATCCGCACCCCGCGCGAGCTGGAGGCCGAAGTCGGGCTGACCGAAGGCAACATCTTCCAGGGCGAGCTGACCTTTGACCAGTTGCTCTTCAACCGGCCGGTGCCGGGATATGCCAATTACCGAACCCCCGTTCGTGATCTCTGGATCTGCGGCTCCTCGACCCATCCCGGCGGTGGCGTGATGGGCGCGCCGGGGCGCAATGCGGCGTCAGAAATCCTGCGCGATGCGAAACTCTCTCCAAAGGATATGAGCGATGCCTGGCCCGTCCTTTGATCGTGATGTGATCGTCATCGGGGCCGGGCCTAATGGTCTGGCCTGCGCCCATCGACTGGCATCGAAAGGCCGCAAGGTGACGCTGATCGAGGCCGAAGCCACGCCCGGTGGCGGCATCCGTGCACTTCCGGATCTGGCGCCCGGACTGACGCCTTCGCTGGCGCATCTTGTCTGGCAGATCGACCCGCGGGTCGACGCCGCGATGGATCTGTCGCGCCACGGCCTCACATGGGAGGCCACAGATATTGCGACCACAGTGATCGGGCGCGACGGCAACCTGGTGATCCGGGGGCCACTGACCGAGGGCCCTGACGCGGCGATCTGGAAGGCGCTTTACCAGCGCCTCCTCTCCTTTGCTGCCGCGCTGGAGCCTTTCCGCCGGATGGCGCCGCCGCGCCTGCAGGCCGGCGGCAATTCCTGGGTCAGGCTTGCAAAGAACCTGCTTGGTATCCGGGCGCTTGGCACGAAGGATTATCGCGAATTGCTGCGGGTGATCCTGATCAATGCCCATGACGTGGCTCAGGATGAACTGACAGATCCCCGGCTGCGCGCCGCCCTGTGTTTCGATGCCGTGCTGGGCGCCTGGGCGGGGCCGCGCTCTCCCAATACACTGATTTTGCTTCTGGATCGGCTGTCCGGAGAAATCGCGGGACGTAAGGGGGCACTCGGGTTGCCCAAAGGCGGGATGCCCGCGCTGGCGCTGGCTATGACAAATGCTGCGACTGCAGCAGGTGTTTCGCTGCGCAGCAATTCCCGCGTCAGCCGGATCAGCATCGCCGATGATCGCGTCACCGGCGTGATCCTTCACAGCGGCGAAACCCTTGGCGCGCCGGTGGTGATCTCGGCGATCGGGCCAAAGGCGACGATCCTGTCCCTCGCTGGCCCGGAGCATTTCGACACCGGCCTTGTCACCGCTTTGCGTCATCAGAAATCGCGGGGCGGCACCGCAAAACTGCATCTCGCGCTTTCCGCCCGCCCGGATTTTCAGGGCGCCGACCTGCGCTCCCGCCTGCTGCTGGCCGCAGATGAGCATGAGGTTGAGACCGCCTTCAACCCGGTCAAATATGGCGAAGTGCCTGACCGCCCGGTGATGGAAGTCGTGATCCCCACGGCATTTTCCGGCGGCACTGGCCCGCATCTTCTGTCGGCCAATGTGCAATTCGCACCCCATGCGCCGAAGGCGGGCGAAGACGCGGCACGTGAGGCGATGCTCAAGGCCAGCCTCGCGCGGCTGGAGGAGGCGGCGCCAGGGATCAGCGCGCTGATCACCCGTGCCGGGATCCTGATGCCCTATGATATCGAACGACAGTTCGGCATGGCGGGTGGCAACTGGCATCATGGCGAGCTGGCGGTTGAACAGATGCTCTTCAACCGCCCGATCGCGCCGCTGTCGCGCTATGCAACACCGCTGAAAGGGCTCTGGCTTACCGGCGCCGGAACCCATCCGGGCGGCATGTCGGGCGCCGCCGGCTGGAACGCGGCTGACGCGGTGCTGGAGGCGAAAGCATGAGCGCAGCCCCCCATCTTAATGCGCCGCTGGTGCTGACCCATTTCACCGCCCCGCTGGCGCAGACCCCGTTCCACCCGCGCACCGAAGCCGCGAATCGCCTGCAGGGCTGGGCGCCCTGGGCCGGATACATGACTGCCACCTGTTTCGGCGACAGCACCATGGAACATACCGCGATCCGCAATGCGGCGACGCTGTATGATATCTCGCCCATGGTGAAATACCGCATCACCGGGCCGGATGCGGTGGTCTATCTCAACCGCCTGACGCTGCGCGATGTGGGGCGGCTGGCGGTGGGTCAGGTGCATTACACCGCCTGGTGTGACGATCTGGGCAAGGTGATGGATGATGGCACCGTCTTTCGCCTCGGGCCTGATGATTTCCGGCTGTGCTGTCAGGAGCGGCACCTGCCCTGGCTGCTCGACAGCGCCTGGGGTCTGGAGGTGCGGCTCCGGGACGAGACCGAAGATCTCGCCGCGCTGGCGCTGCAGGGGCCGGTTTCGGCGACGGTGCTGGCTCAGGCCGGGTTTGACATCCAGGCGCTGAAACCCTTCCGGCTGGCGACTTTCCCGTTCCTGACCGGCGAGGTGATGATTTCGCGCACCGGATTTACCGGCGATCTGGGCTATGAGCTCTGGATCGGCCCCGATCTCGCTTTGCCGCTCTGGGATCACCTGATGCAGGCGGGCGCGCTTTACGGGCTGATGCCGGTCGGGTCCGAGGCGGTGATGCTTGCGCGGCTTGAAGCCGGGTTCATCACGACCGGCATGGATTTCGTCCCTGTCCAGCATGCGGTGCGCGAAGACCGGGCGCGCTCGCCGTTCGAAATCGGCCTCGACTGGATGATCGCCTGGGATAAGGGGCATTTCACCGGGCGGCGCGCCCTGATGGCCGAGCGCGACGACAAATCATCGAAATGGGCGCTGGTCGGGCTCGACATCCCCGGCAATGTCAGTGCCGAGGGCGCGATCCTCTACTTCGACAAGCGCCGCGAGGCGGGGTTCATCACCGCCGCCTGCTGGTCTCCGACATTAAAACGCAACATCGCCATCGCCCAGGTCGAGGCGCGTCACGCCAGTTGCGACCATCTCTGGGTCGAAATCTACGCGCTGCGCGAGCTGCAATATCAAAAACTTATGCTGCCGGTCACCAAAACCGCCCGGCCGTTTTTCGCCCCGAACGCCGCCGTGCCACCCCACCGGGGAGGTTCTGATGCCGCATGACATCGCCCAAAGCCCCCATCCTGACAGCCCCCGCCTCAGCCACTGCCCCGAAACGCTTCCCCGTGCGGCCTGGATCGCCCCGAGTGGTTCGCCCGGGAAATGGAGACGATTTTCGCGCACGAATGGGTGATGATCGGGCGACTGGCCGATCTGCCCGCCGGCACCATGCGCGGAACCAGGGTGGGAGAGGCCCCGGTTCTGCTGGCGCGGGCGCCTGACGGCAGCGTCTCGGCCTTTCACAACAGCTGTCGCCATCGCGGGTCTGAACTGTGTCGCGAGGGGGAAGAGCGGTCCTTCAGCAAGCTGATCACCTGCCCCTATCACGCCTGGGCCTATGCCGCCAAAGACGGGCGACTTGTCTCGACCGCCCATGCCGTGCCAACCTCGGATTTCCGCAAGGAAGACCACGCGCTGAAGCCGGTCGCCGTGCAGATCTGGAACGGCTTCATCTTCCTGAACCTCGCCTCCGATCCCGGCCCGCTGACTGCCGATATGCCGCTGGAAACCTATGACAACTGGCCAATGGCGGGGATTGTCACCGGGCATCGCTGGGTCTCGGACCTCGACTGCAACTGGAAGGCATTCTGGGAGAATTACTCGGAATGCCTCCACTGCCCCGGCATCCATCCCGAACTCTGCGACATGGTGCCGGTCTATCGCCAGGGCATCATGGGCGCCAACGAAGCGCGGGACTGGGCACCCGATCAGCCCACCGGCCCGAACCTCAAAGCAGGGGCCGAAAGCTGGACACCTTCGGGCGCGCCTTGCGGGCCGGTCTTTCCCGGGCTGACACCTGAGGAACGCGCGCGCGGCTATACCTTCGTCACCCTCTGGCCCTCGACCTATATCGTCGCGCATGTCGATTATGTCCGCGCCGTGCGGCTGGAGCCGGTCTCGCCCACCCGCACGAGGCTGGTGGCGGAGTGGTATTTCCTGCCCGAAACACTGGCACAGCCCGGCTTTGACGCCGCCACCATCGCGGCTTTCGCGAAACTGGTGATGGAGCAGGACGGCGCCGCGTCCGAGATGAACCAGCGCGGCATTGCCTCGCCATCGTTCACGCGCGGCACGCTGATGCCCGAAGAATATGAGATCCACCGTTTCCACCAATGGGTGCTGGCGGCCATGGCGACCGGCGGCAAGAGGGGGGCTGCATGACCATATTTCCCGATACTCCGCTGCGCTCTGACCCGATCCCGACAGGCTGGGACCGGCGCGGATTGCCCGCCTGGACCTATCATTCCCAGGCCCTGTTCGATCTGGAACGTGAAGAGATTTTTCTGACCCACTGGCAGGTCGCGGGCCATATCTCCGACATCCCGGCACCGGGCGACTGGCTCTCCTTTGACCTTCTGGGCGAGCGTGCAGTGATCATCCGGGGCCAGGATGGCGAGATCCGCGCCTTCATGAACCTCTGCCGCCATCGCGGCGCGCGGGTGGTGGATGGCGCGCAGGGCAAGTGCAGGGGCGCGCTGGTCTGCCCCTTCCATGGCTGGGTCTATAACCTTGACGGCACGCTTCGCGGCGTCTCGCGCCCCGAAACCTTCGGCGATGGCCTGGACAAATCTGCCTTCGGGCTGAAACCGCTGGAGCTTGAGATTTTCGCAGGCTTCCTCTTCCTGCGCTTTCGCCCCGGGCCTCAGCCGGCGGTGCGCGACCTCCTTGCGCCCTATGCGCCCGATTTCACCGCCTGGAGCGGCGAGAGGCTGATGCCGCTCGATATCTCCGGCTGGTGGGCGGAGCTTGCAGTGAACTGGAAATCGGTGCGCGATGTGGACAATGAGGGCTATCACGTCGCCCTCGCCCATCCGTCTTTGCAGGATCTGTACGGCCGCGATTATCGCGACCTGTACCTGCCAGGCGGCCTGCATGTCAGCTACGGCTTTTACGGCGACCGCCCGGGCCGGAGCTGGTCGGTTAGGAACTATGTCAGGCATTCGCCGCAGCGCGCAGATCTGCCGCCACATCTGCAACGGAACTGGGCCTATTACGGCCTTTTTCCCAATACGGTGATCGCCTTCACGCCGGAAAGCGCACAATTCTACCATGACCTGCCGCTGTCACCGGGCAAAACGCTCCTGACCGGCCGCCAGTATCGCCTGGCCGATGAAGACCGCCAGACCCGCGTCGCCCGCTATCTCGCGCAGCGGATCGACCGCGACACCTCGGCCGAAGATCAGCAGCTGTCGATCTGGTCGAACGAATCAATGCGGTCTGAAAATTTCGAAGGCTTCCACCTCTCGGACCTCGAATACGGGTTGCGCCGCCATCATGATCAGCTGCGCCGCCTGCTTCCGGTGATGTCCCGCAGCGCCGCACCCGCAGAGGGTGAAATGCGCGCCCTGAACAAGGATTTGCTTTGTGCAAAGGCAGGGCGGGCTTAGGCTTTCTTAAAAATCAGACAATAAAACGCCAGGGAGACTAAGATGAAGCTGACCCGTCGCCACGCACTTACCGCCCTTTCCGGTTCCGTTCTTGCCGGACCGCTGTCTGCGCCCTTCATCCGCCCGGCCCGCGCGAGCGCAGGCTCGGTCAATGTCTATAACTGGTCGGATTACATCGGTGAGACCACAATTGCCGATTTCGAGGCCGAAACCGGAATCTCGGTCACCTATGACCTTTATGCCAGCGCCGAAGAGGTGGATGCCAAAATGCTGGTCAGCGGCACCGGATATGACCTCGTTTTGCAATCGGGCATGTCCTATCCGCGTATGGTGGCGGCTGGTGTCTATCAGAAACTCGACCGCTCCAAATTGCCGGGATGGAGCAATCTAGACCCCGACATCCTGAAAATCATCGAAGATTACGATCCCGGGCAGGTCCATGGCGTCCCCTATATGTGGGGATCGGTCGGTATGGCCTACAATATGCAGATGGTACGCGCGCGGCTGCCGGATGCTGATCTGAACAGCCTTGATGTTCTGTTCAAGCCCGGGAATGCGTCGAAACTGGCCGATTGCGGCATCTCGGTTCTCGATAGCCCAAGCGATGCCGGCTATATGATGCTGAAATATCTGGGCCTCGACCCCAATACTGCCGGCCCCGCCGAATATGCGAAAATGACCGAGGCTTTTGCGCCGATCCGGAAATATATTACCACATTTGACAATGCGAATTACCTCAACGCGATCCCAAATGGCGAACTCTGTGTGATCAATTCCTGGTCCGGTGATTACGCTGTCGCCAAGGCTCGCGCCGCCGAAGCCGGGATCGAAATGGAGCTGGCCTATTTCGTTCCCGAAACCGGCGCGCCGGCCTGGTTCGATCTCTGGGGCATTCCGGCCGATGCGCCGAATGTGGAAAATGCCTACATATTGCTCGATTATCTGTTGCGGCCCGAAGTGGCGGCGGCCTGCACCAATTTCACCGGCTATGCCAATGCCAATAAGGCGGCGACGCCGCTGGTCGATCCCGCAATCGCCGGCGACCCGGCGATCTATCCCGATGCCGAGACCCTCTCGCGCCTCTTCACCACGCGCCCGATGACCGAAGACCAGGAGCGCGACCTGAACCGAGCCTGGCAGACGATCAAGAGTGGCAGTTGAGGCGAGGCCCGTCATGTCAGAGCCCGTCATGTCGGAAAATGCCCCTTTCATCCGTATCGAGGGCGTCACCAAACGCTTTGGCCAGTTCGAGGCGGTACGTGACGTAAATCTGACCATTGGCAAGGGCGAGATCTTCGCCCTGCTCGGCGGCTCCGGCTGCGGCAAGACCACGCTTCTTCGGATGCTGGCGGGCTTCGAGACCCCGACAGCGGGGCGGATCTTCATCGACGGCCAGGATATGGCCGATACGCCGCCCTGGGATCGCCCGGTCCATATGATGTTCCAGAGCTACGCAATCTTTCCGCATATGAGCGTCGAAAAGAACATCGCCTATGGGCTGAAGCACGAAAAGATGACCGCCGCGCGGCGTGCCGCCCGGGTCGAAGAGATGCTGGCCCTGGTGCAGCTGACGCCTTTTGCCAAAAGGAAACCGCATCAGATTTCCGGCGGACAACGCCAGCGCGTGGCACTGGCGCGCGCGCTGGCGCGGCAGCCCAAGGTGCTTTTGCTGGACGAGCCACTCGCAGCGCTCGACAAGAAACTGCGCGAACATACCCAGTTCGAACTGATGTCGATCCAGCAGAATACCGGCGTCACCTTTGTCGTGGTGACCCATGATCAGGAAGAGGCGATGACCCTCGCCGACCGTATCGCGGTGATGGATAAGGGCGAGGTCAAACAGGTCGGTCCGGCGAACCAGATTTACGAATACCCCAATTCCCGCTTTGTTGCCGGCTTTATCGGCGCGATCTCGACCTATCCGGCCCGCGTCATCCGCCTGACCGGCGATCTCACCGAGATCGACATCCCCGCCATGGGCGGCACCTTTGCGGCCCGATCCCTCCCCGGCCTGACCGAGGGCCAGACCGTCACCGTAGCCCTGCGCCCCGAGAAAGTCTCCATCTCGAAAACCTGCCCCGATGCCGTCAATGTGGTCGAAGGTCAGGTGAAAGACCTCGCCTATTTCGGCAAGGACAGCCTCTACCGGGTGATCCTGCCGGGGGGCGATCTGATCTCGGTCCATACGGTCAATGCGCGGCGCGCCTCGGAATCCGGCCGCCCCGCCGACTGGGATGACCGCGTCTGGCTGTCCTTCGAGCCTGCCTCAGCCATCCTCCTGACGGATTGACGCTATGCGAAAAGCCGCCCCCTTCCTCCTGACACAAATACTCCCGGGGGTGCGGGGGCAGGCAGCCCCCGCCGCGAGCCCCAGAACACGAGGCCTGCCATGAAATCCCTCGCCTCCTGGTTCCACCGCCGCGGCTGGCGCGATCTGATCATCGGCATCCCCTATCTCTGGCTGATCGTCTTCTTCCTGATCCCCTTCCTCATCGTCGTGGCGATGAGCCTCGCGACCCGCACCCCCACCGCGCCGCCCTTTGGCTATGGCGGCGAGAACCCGATCCTTAATTTTGACGGCTATGCGCGGCTTTTCACCGAGACCCTCTATATCCGCGCCTTTATCACCTCGCTGATAAATGCCGCCGTCGCCACGGCGATCTGCCTGATCATCGGCTATCCGATGGCGCTCGGCCTCACCCGGGTTTCGAAATCCTGGCGCAATATTCTTCTGATGCTGGTGATCCTGCCCTTCTGGACCTCGTTCCTGCTGCGCGTCTACGCCTGGATGGGGATGATGGGGCGGAACTCCTGGTTCAACGGGCTCCTGACCGACATCTGGAATCTCCTCACCCCGCAATCTTACGCGCTGACCTCGATCCCGATGATGAACAGCAATTTCGCGGTGGTTCTCGTCATGGTCTATTGCTACCTGCCCTTCATGATCCTGCCGCTTTACGCCAATCTCGAACGGCTCGATCCGGTGCTGGACGAGGCCGCGATGGATCTCGGCTCAAGGCCTTTCCAGGTCTTCCGCGATGTCACCCTGCCGCAATCGATACCGGGCATCATCGCGGGCGCCATGCTCGTCTTCATCCCGGCAGCGGGAGAGCTGGTGATCCCCGCCCTCGTCGGCAACCCCTCTTCGCCGATGATCGGCCGCATCATCTCGGATGAATTCGCGCAGGTCAGGGACTGGCCCATGGCCTCGACCGTCGCCGTGGCGCTTCTGATCCTGATGGTCGGGCCGACCATGCTTTATTCCCGCTATCAGCAAAAAGCCGAGGGCCGGGCGGAGGAGCGCCCATGACCCGCCGCCCCGTCTTTCTGATCACCGTGATGTGCTTTGGGTTCGCCTTTTTCTACATCCCGATCCTCTCGATGATCATCTATTCCTTCAACGAAAGCCGGCTGGTGACGGTCTGGGGCGGATTCTCAATCAAATGGTATGTCTCGCTGTTTTCCAATCGCCAGATCGGCGCCGCGCTCTGGCTCTCGTTGCAGATCGCCCTGATCTCGGCCTCGGTCGCGACGGTGCTTGGCGCCATGGCCGGGATCACGCTGGCGCGGTTTCGCAAATTCCGGGGCCGCACCGCGTTTTCCGGCATGGTCACAGCACCGCTGATCATGCCCGAGGTGATCACCGGCATCTCGCTGCTGATCTTCTTCACGCTGCTTGCGAACTGGATCGGCTGGCCGGGGCAGCGCGGTTTCACCACGATCACGCTGGCGCATATCACCTTCTCGATGGTGTTCGTCACCACCGTGGTCCATTCGCGGATGATCCAGATGGACCGCTCGATCGAAGAGGCCGCGATGGATCTTGGGGCCCGTCCCTGGCAGGTGCTGAAGGACGTGACACTGCCGGTGATCTCGCCCGCGCTGCTGTCGGGCTGGCTGCTGGCCTTCACCATCTCGCTTGATGATGTGGTGATCACCACCTTCGTGATGGGGCCGGGATCGACCACGCTTCCCTTGCTGATCTGGTCCAAGGTCAAGCTGGGCGTCACGCCCGATATCAACGCACTCGCCACGCTGATCGTGGTGATTGTGGGGATCTGCGTTGCCATTGCCGGCTGGCTGATGAGCCGGGCCGAAAGGCGGCGCCTCGCCGAAGAACGCCTCGCTTACCGGAGCAACGGATGACGGATCTCAGAACCGGCGCGCTATGGCTTGCCCTGGCTGAGCCCGCCGGCCCGCCCGGCTCCGGGCGTCGCCGCTACGGCGCGGCGATGGCGCTCCACGCAGCCGGCGCGCTGAGCACCGCCCAGCTCGAGGCTTACCGCGAGGCGGCCACCGCCGATGCCGTCGAGCCATTCCGCGTCATGGCGGATCGCGGGCTCGCGCCACCCGCCGCGCCCGCGCCCGATGCCGCCGCCCGCCTCGCGCATCTCATGGCCGAGACAGACCGCTGCCTTGCCGCCCTTTCCGGCCCGGGGATTGCCGAGACCCGAACGCTTCTCGCCCCCGCCCTGCTGCAAAAGCCAGACCCACGCCCCGGGCGCGCAAACCTGGTGGTCGAAACCCATATGGATACCGCATTGGAGGCCGCAAAAACCATCGACCCGACACTGGCCGCCGCCATCGCCGCCGCGACGGGGGATCTGACCTGGATCACCTATGACGCCTATCCGCCCGATCAGATCGGGCCGCATTTTGCCTCTTCCCACGCCTTCTGCTCACTGATCGGCGCAGCCGCGCCCTGGACAGCCAGCGATTTCGACCTTGGCCTCTTCCTCGTCGCGCCTGGCATTCTCTACCGCGATCATGCCCATCCGCGCCCGAGCTTTACCTGCCGCTCACCGGCCCGCATCGCTGGCGTTTCACCCCTGACGGAGTCTTCCGCACGCTTCCCGCGCTGCAGCCGGTCTGGAACCCGGCGTTAAAGCCGCATGCGACCCTGACCGGGGCCCTGCCCTTCCTCAGCCTCTTCGCCTGGACCCGCGATGTCGACCAGCCTGCCCATGTGCTGCCGGCCAGCGACTGGAGCCTTTATGAGTGACCACCTCCTGATCAATGGCCACATCCATACGATGGACCCGGCTTTGCCGCAGGCGCGCGCGATCCTGATCCGCGACGGCATTATCGCAGCCGTCGGAGGCGATGACATCGCCGCCCTCGCCCACCCCGAGCACGGATCACCGACCTTGGCGGGCGGCTCGTCCTGCCCGGGTTTCAGGATGCCCATACCCATCTCCTCTCCGGCGGCACCGATCTCGCCACCGCTGCACAGCTTTACGAGGCCGAAGACCTCGCTACGCTGGCACAGCTGATCCGCAGCCATGCCGCAGCTCATCCCGACCTGCCTTTGCTGGTTGGTGCCGGCTGGCAGCCGGGGATTTTCGGCGACCATAACCTCACCGCCGCCTGGCTTGACCCGCTGACCGGTTCCCGCCCGGCGCTGATCTATGATTCCAGCTTCCACTCCGCCTGTTTCAACTCTGCCGCACTGGAGATCGCCGGGATCACCGATGACACAAACGATCCGCCCAATGGCCATATCCTGCGGGATGCGACCGGCCAGGCCACCGGCATGTTGCATGAAGAAGCGATCCCCTGGGCGCTGGAACGCCTGCCCGGCTTCACCGATGACCAGCTGTTGGCCGGGCTGATGGCAGGCCAGGCCCATGCCAATCGCCATGGCATCACCGGCGTGATCGACGCCAAAATCACCGCGATCGAGGCGCGGATCTATGCCCGTGCCGCGCGCGAAAACCTCCTCACCCTGCGCGTCGCCGGGGCGGCCCATGTCTCCGAGGCCGATACTCCGGAAACCGCAGTGGCACGGCTGAGCGCATTGCGCGCCGCCCATCCGGGTCCGGATTTCCACATCAATGCCGCGAAGTTTTTCATGGACGGCGTGTTCGAGAACCGAACCGCCGCCTGCCTCGTCCCCTATGCCGATGCAGAGGGCGGCAATGCACCCTGCATGTTCCGCCATGATCAGACGCTGGCGCTGATGACAGCACTGGATGCCGCGCGCTTTCAGATCCATGTCCATGTGATTGGCGATGCCGCCTGCGCCCGCGCGCTGGACGGGCTGGAGGCAGCGCTGGCCGCCAATGGTCCCTGGCCCGCCTGCCACCAGATCACTCATCTGCAACTGGTGGCCCCCGCCGATTTCCCCCGCCTCGCGCGGCTCGCAATGGCGAATATTCAGCCGCTCTGGGCGCGATTCGACCCGAAGATCCCCGATATCGCGCTCGACATGATCGGGCCCGCGCGCCTGCCGCAGACCTATGCGTTTCGCGACATGGTGAATCTGGGAGCCAGTTTCGCCATGTCGTCGGACTGGCCGGTCTCGACCCTGAACCCGTTCGAGATCATCGAAACCGCCATTACCCGCCAGGCGCGCGCCCATGATCATCCCGGCCCGCCCTTCCTGCCTGCTCAGGCGCTCAGTGTGACCGAATGTGTAGCGGGCTATACGATTAACGCCGCCCGCGCCTCCTGGCGTGACGGCTATAGCGGCCGGCTCTCTCCGGGTTTTTCTGCCGATCTGATCGTGACGGATCTGGATATTTTCAGCTGTGCGCCCGCGCGGATTTCTGCCACCCGCGTCCTTCTGACCCTGTTCCGGGGACAGGAGGTCTGGCGCGATCCTTCTCTGCGCTGAAAGAACAGATCCCGCATAAACCCATTCTAAACGCTCTGGCTTGCACAATGCCCCTGATTTTCAGCAAGGGCCGGCAGGCATGTATCCGCTCCATCTCTTCCTCCGGCTCGAAACCGGCACCGGGCGTGACGACTGGCTGCTCCTCAGCGTGGCAGCGGCGGCGCTTACAACCTTTATAGGCATCTGGCTGAGTTCGGGCGGCGCCGATCAGGTCACGCTCGGTCTGCGCGGCGTCATCTCGGATGCGGTGTATGAAATCGGCCGCGAGGAAGGGCCAGTGCCCGACCTGCCGCCAGGAGGGGAGGAAATACCGTGAAAGTCAGGATTCTGATGCTTATCCTGTTTGGCATCCTGCTCTCTGTGGCCGCGGGTTTCGGGACGTTTCAGTATTCGCGCGCGCTGGAAACGGAACTCGCCACCGCCAGGGTCAGCCTGCGCGCCTTTGGTGACACCGTGCTGGTGCCGGTACCGGCCCGCGACCTCGCCCCGGGCAGTATCCTCAGCCAGGAAGATTTCCTGCCGGTCAGGATGCCGGGCAGCTTCCTTCCGGCCAATGTGTTGCAAAAGCTCCCTCCCCCGAGTGAGGGCGGCCTTATCGCGCTGGCCGCAATGCGTCAGGGGGCGCTCGTCCTGAATGGCGATATTGCCACATCTGCCGGGGGCCCTGATTACGGGTTTATTCTCTCCGGCGATGCCAGGGCCATCGCCATCAAGGCACAAAATCTGCTGGATTTTATTGATCGGCTGAAACCGGGTGATCCCGTCGACCTGTTATGGACCCGCAATATCGGTGGCGGCACGACTGAGACGCGGATGATCGGCTCGGCCCTGCGGATCCTCACGCTTCCGGGCAACAGCGGCGAGGGGCCGCTGGCCGATAAAATGATGCTCGAAGGCGCCTCGCAGGACGCGATGCGTGTGGTGGAGGCATCGTCTTCAGGCGTGTTCAGCATCCTGCCCGCAGCGCGCAAGCTGAGTCTTGAGCACGAAGAATTTGTGGTTGGCCCGGCCGATCTGGCAACTTTGCCACTGGTGGTACGCGAGGGACAGACCGACGGGATCGCGCAGGTCTCGGCCCGCGCAAGGTGCCAGACAGCCATCGTGCGTGGCGGAGCACGGTCGGTGATGGATGTGCCATGCTGACAGAGGATCCTGCCCCAACAGCTGAAGACGACGCGCCGCTCAGGATCTGTGCGATCTGCGACGGGTTCGATGCGCTTTTACGGATGTCGGCCTGGCTTGTGCATCTGCCGGCGAATGCCATCCGTTCCGATCTGAGCCTGACCGAGGCGCTGGATATGCTGCATCAACCAGAAGCGCAGGATTTCGACCAGATCATCCTCGCCCCGGATACCGGCAAATCGGTTGCGCCAAAACTGGTGACCGGTGTTTTGCAGGCTGCGGCCAGCCTCAATTGTGAACTTGCGTTGCTGCTGCCACCCGGCGCGAGGCTGACCCTGCCACAAATCCCCGAGATGCAAATCCATTACGGTCCCCCCTTCGCCCCGCCAGATCGTCGCGCTGAACACGAAGCTGACCTTCCAGGCATCGCGCGCGATGAAACCTTACCCTCGCCAGATTCGGCCCGACGCCCGGATGAGGTTGCGCCCCAGACCGGCAGAACCCTGGTGAGCCGCCTGTTGCGCCGGCAGTCGGTGAATGCCGCGCCGCAGATCAAGGCATTCACCGCGCCCGAGCTGCCGCAGCACCCTTGCCGAATTCTGGCCTTTCAGCCGGTTGCCGGCGGCGTCGGCGCCACTACGATAGTGGTCAACCTTGCGATCGAGCTCTCTCGCCTGTCTCCGCCTTCGGAAATTTGTCTGATTGACCTCAATCCGCAATTCGGAAACGTCGGCACCTATCTTGATCTGCCGGCAAATTCGCGGGTGACCGACGCCTATCGGCAGCTTTCGGCGCTGGACTACGACTCCTTTCAGTCCTGTCTGCTGCGTCATTCTGACCATCTGCGGGTCTTCACAGCCCCTGCGGAAATCCTGCCGGTCGATGGGATTTCAGAACGGGATCTGCGCCGCATTCTCGCGCTTGCCCGCGACAGTGCCGATCTGATCCTTCTCGATCTGCCACATCTGATCACCGACTGGAGCGGAACCGCCTGGGCCGAGGCTGACGCCATTTTCACCACCAGCCGGGCCGATGTGCGCTCGGCCCAGAATATGGCGCGGCTGCTCGCCCTGCTGCGGTCCGAAAGACTCGCCGATGGCCGGCTCTTTCATCTGCTGAACATGGTGCCGGCCCGACCCGATGCGGGCTGGACCGCCTCGCGAAACGGGTTTGAAACCGGCCTCGGCGCAGGATTCTTCCGCCTTCTGCCCGATGGCGGCCATGAGGTCGGGGCGGCCTGCAATTCCGGCACTCCCCTGTGGCGGGCGGCTCCTGACAATCCGCTGCGCAAGGTGATCCTCGGTCTTGGTGAACTCCTGGCGCCAAAGATCGGGCGCCGTCATCTGAATGAAACGGGAACCGCCTGATGTTCGACAAATTCCGCCAGAGCAAATTCGGCGAGGCCACGCCGGTCGCCGCACAGAATCTTCCCCTGCCAGGGACGGCCGAAGCCGAGCCCATCCCCTCGACTGACGTTTCTACAGCCAGGCAACGGCGCCGGAAGCTTGCTGAAATCCGGCAGCAGGCACATCAGCAACTGTTGGAAATCCTGAACCTTTCCGCGCTGGTGCAGGCCTCTGAGGCCGATATTAAGGCCGAGATCGCTACGGTCCTCAAAGCGCTGATTCCATCGCAAAGTGTGGCCGTCAGCCGCTCGGAACGGGATGGGCTGGTCGAAGACCTCTATTATGAGGTGATGGGCCTTGGCCCGCTTGAGATCCTGATCAATGATGAGACGGTTTCCGACATTCTGATCAATGGGCCGGAACAGGTTTTCGTAGAACAAGGTGGTCTGCTCGAGATCACCGATGTGCAATTCCAGGATGAGGCGCATCTGCGGCGCATCCTGCAAAAGATTGTCGGCATGGCGGGCCGGCGGCTCGACGAATCGACGCCCTATGTCGATTCCCGTCTGCCTGACGGGTCGCGGCTCAATGCGGTCATCGCGCCGATCGCGCTGGGCGGCACGCTGGTTTCGATCCGCAAGTTCCGCAAAGACAAGCTGAGCCTTGAACAACTGACCTTTCTCGGCGCCATGAGCGATAAGATGGCCATATACCTGCGTGCCGCCGTCGCCTGCCGGCTGAATATCGTGATCTCGGGCGGCACGGGATCGGGGAAAACCACGCTGATGAACGCGCTTTCGGCCTTTATTGGCAAGCGGGAGCGGATCATCACCGTCGAAGACACCGCCGAGTTGCAATTGCAGCAGGCGCATATCGGCCGGATGGAAAGCCGGCCCGCGAATATCGAAGGCAAAGGCGCCATCACCCAGCGGGATTGTCTGAGGAATGCCCTGCGGATGCGCCCCGACCGGATCATCGTGGGCGAGACCCGCGGCGATGAGGTGATCGACATGCTGCAGGCAATGAATACCGGTCATGATGGCTCGATGACCACGATCCACGCCAACTCCGCCCGTGACGCCACCAGCCGGCTGGAAAACATGGTCGCGATGTCGGGCGTTGAGATCCCGCTCGGCGCGTTGCGGCGCCAGGTCGCAAGCGCGGTCAATCTGATCGTGCAGGTCAACCGGCTGCAAGACGGCAGCCGCAAAGTGACCTCCATCACAGAAGTCACCGGCTGCGAAGGCGAGGTTATGACCATGCAGGAGCTGTTCTTCTTTGAGCATACCGGCGTCACCCCGGATGGCAGGGTCGAGGGCGATTACGGCACGTCAGGGGTGCGCTCGGCCTGGTCCGACCGCTTCCGACGCTGGGGGATTTCCCTTCCCCCGACCTCTACGGGGTATGACCATGTCGCTTTCCCTGACCTTCGGCCTGATCCTGACCCTCGGCTGCGGCCTCCTCCTGCTGGCCCTGTGGCAGATCTCGGAGCTTGGCCCACGGCGCAGGCGGCTTATGGCGATCCGGCGTTTCTCGGGGCAGGTCCGCAGCGAGGACCCGCTGCTGGAAGCGGCCGATGCCATCGCACTCCGCCGGGACGGGTTGCACAAAAGCTGGCTGGGCCTGTCTGGTGCGGCCGCCGGCGGGCGGGCAGATGTGCTGCCCCGCCATCTCGCCCTGATCCTCGTCCTCACGGTTACCACGGTTGTGACATTGCTGGCGCATGTCATCCTTGGACTCGGGCTCGCGATCGGGGTTGCCTGCGGCCTGATCCTCGCCGTGACCATCTGGATCCTGCAGGTCCGGCGTCTGATCCACCGTCGCGCCCTGGCCATCGAGGAAGCCCTTCCCGAAGCTATGGATCTGATCGTGCGTTCGCTCAGGGTGGGCCAGCCGGTGGGTCCGGCCGTTCAGACCGCCGGGAAAGAGCTCAGCGGCCCGATTGCGGAAGAGTTCTCTGAAACCTCGGCGCGGATCAGCTATGGCCAGGAACCGGTGAGCGCATTGCGCGACATGGCAAACAGAACGGACTGTCAGGGCCTGCGCTTTTTCGCGGCGGCAGTTGCGATCCAGTCCAACACCGGCGGTAATCTCGCCGAAGTGCTGGACCGGCTCGCCGCCATCGCGCGCGGGCGACAGCAATTGCACCGCAAGGTGCGCTCCATCACCTCGGAAGCGAAATGGTCCGGGCGGTTTCTGTCTTTTTTCCCGCTGGGCGCAACGGGGATGCTTCTTATGGTAAACCCTGATTATTTCTCGGAAATATCTGACAAACCTTTCTTTTTGCCAATGCTGGGCCTGGTGGGGACTTTGCTCTTTCTCAACATTCTCTTCATGCGCTGGCTGGTCAAAGTGGAATGACACGGCAGTTCAGAAATCTGGCAGGCGGATACCGGCAATGACCTCATCCCTGTTTTTCCTCGGTGCCTTCACACTCGGCGGATCGCTTTTCTCCCTGGCCATGCTGGTGGTCAGCCGCCTGCCGGAAAGCGCCTTCCGCGCCAGGGAGCCGAGCGATCCGGCCGCCCCCGCGCCACTCTCCGGCAATGCGGCCGAGCTGCGGCGTCAGCTCTTCCAGGCCGGCTTCAGCCATCCCGAGGCCGCGCGCTATTTCACTCTGGTTAAAATCGGGCTGTCGGTCCTGCTGGTCGCCCTGGTTGCGACGTCTCTGGTCCTTATCGGGCCCCTCGACGAACTCACCCCGGTGAAAAAGGCGATCGCTTTGGTGGGCGCCTTTCTCGCGGGCTATTTTCTGCCCACCCTCATCGTTGACAGAAGGCGCAAGGCCTGGAAAAAGCGGATCGCCATCGCGCTGCCGGATGCGCTGGATTTCATGCTCGTCTGCGTCGAGGCCGGGCAGACCACCGATCTCGCATTGCTGCGCGTCGCCGAAGAACTGGAACCGGTACACCCCGATCTTTCAGCCCGTCTCCAGGCGCTGACCGAGGCGCTGACCGCTGGAGCCGAGAGACAGGATGCCTGGAGCCGGCTTGCCCTTGAGACCGGCAATGATGATCTGCGTCAGCTCGCCACCATCATCGTGCAATCCGGCACGATGGGCACGCCGGTCGCCCATACATTGCGGGTGTTCAGCGCCGATCTGCGCGACCGCCGGGTGCGTCAGATCGAAGAGCGCGCAAATGTGCTGCCAACCAAGATGACGCTCGGGACAATGATCTTCACTGTGCCCCCGCTGCTGATCCTGCTGCTTGCGCCCGCGATCTACCGTCTGATCACCACCAGCTGACGGCGAGGACCCCCGCAATGGACCAGAACCGGAAACACAGTGAGGGAGAACGGAGCTGGCGCCCGGCCACGGTCTTTTGCCTGACCCTCATACCGGCGGCGGGTCAGATCCTGACCCCGCTCGCCAAACAACCGACCGTGCAGCCACTCGCAACCGCAGTTTTTGGCGCTGTCCTGACAGGTATCCTCACGGCCCTCTTGCCGATGGACAGGTTTGGCGGCCGGATCACCCTGGTGCTCGTCCTCATAGCTGCGTTGCTCTTGCAGCCTGCATTCGGATTCAGCAGTCTCTTTCTGCCCGATGGCACCGGTACCGGCGAGCCCGTTGTCATGACGTCACTCTGCTGGGGGGGCGGCGCCCTGCTCGCCTTGCTGGCCCGCACCTCGCGACAGGTGCTCAGCTGGCAGGCCGTCGCGAATTCAAAGGCACTGATCCACCCTATTCATCTGGTTTTCGCCTGTTCGGTCTATGCGACCGGGTTCTGGCTTATCGCAACCGTGGTGCTGCCGGGCCTCAGCTCCCCGTTCTCGGCCGAACGCGCCCTGCTGGCCGCAGCGCTCGCCGCCCTCACAACCGGCATTACGCTCCTCTTCGGGCTTGCCGTAACCATCGCCAGTGACCGCAAGGAAATGGCGCCATCTGAACTGACCCCGGTTCTTCTCGCCATAGCCGCCATGCTGGGCTACGGGATCATTACCGGCAACCGTGTCGCTGCTGAAACGTCCTCCGGCTTCCTCACCCTGTTGCTGGTGCCCGCGCTGCTCACGGTTTTTCTGATGCGGCGTTTCACAGCGCTGACCCTTATGGGAATGCTGCTCTGCCTTTCGACACCGCTGTTTTGCGGCTGGTTGCTCAGCAATCCGACAGGCGACCCGGGTCTCATTGCGCTTCTGCTGGCGCTTCCTTTCAGCATCATGCGCACCAGCCGACGCAGCGGCGGCACTCTCGTGCGCCGGGCCGGCGACCCTCCGCCTGCGGTGATCTCAGCCTTCAACCGCGATTCGACCAGCTGGCTCGTTCTGCTCGACCTGGAAAAGCAGATAGTGCATTTCCCCTTCGGATCCGCCTTTTCGGCAGAGCGCGGGCCACCGGTCAGCTTCAATCGAATCTTCCATGAAAGCGCCTCGAGCGGGCTGCTCGATTTGCTGCGCGAGCTGCAAAAGCCAGAGGGAGCGCAGTCCGCGCCGGTCAGAATTCGCCTGCAGATGAAACGCGCTGGTGAAACGCGCCACGAGGTCAGCGGGCCGCAGCTTTTCGAAGCGCGGGTGCTGGAGAAGACCCTTCCAACCGCATGGCTCGCGCTTTTCAGCCTTTCGCATGAAAAAGAACTGGCCGAACGTGCAGAACGCGCAGAAAGGCTGCTGGCAGATGCCGTCCTGCGCGAGGAAAGGCTGCTCTCCTTTGCCGCACATGAATTGCGCACCCCATCGCCATCCTCTCGATGCTCGCCGAAGAGCTGCGCAACGGCGCGCTCTGGGAAGATGTTCGAGAAGGGTTTGCACAAACGATGGACCGGATCAGCTCGATCATCGAAGATCTCAGGGCAGATTCCGGCGCCTCAGCCCTTCCCGTCGGGCAGAGCTTTACGCCCATCGACCTGATATCCCAACTGCTTGAGATTTTCTCGCCGGTCGCCACCACCCATGGCATTACAATTGAGGCCAGCCGGACGGAGAGCGCCGATCTGCAGTTTCGCGGCGATTTCGCGCGGGTTTTTCATTGCGCTTTCAAAATTACTTCACAACGCGATCCTGCATTCGAAAGGCTCGGCAATCCGCCTCAGCGTGATTGCAGGTCGCGGGCTGGTGCCGAGGTCATGCTCACCTGGCATGTCGCCGATAATGGCATCGGCATCCCTGACGCGGAACGCGCGCGGATGTTCGAGCCCTTCAGCACTCCGCCCGAACACCGCCCGGGGCGTGGCGGCGCCGGCTTGGCCTTTATACCGCACGCAAGGCCATTACTCTGCTCGGTGGCGAGCTGAACCTGCTTGAAACACCCAGGGGCGCCCATTTCGTGCTGAGCCACCCGGTGCGCAGTGTCACTGCCCCACCCCGACCCAGATGCCAGGGACACTTTGCGAAGAAGACCCGGCCAATTCTGCCGGCGCACCGCGCTGGTTTGCCCGGAAGGTTCTGCTGATCGAGGACAACCGCCTTGTCGGCGAGATCACCCGCACGAGGCTGCGACGGCTGTTTCACCTGGTCGACAGGGCCGAGACCGGACCAGCCGGTCTGGATATGTGGGCGCGCGGGAATTACGATCTGATCCTCGTCGACCAGCTGCTGCCGGGCAGTACCGGTTGCGAAATCGTGAGAGAAATCCGCAAGACTGACAAAAATGTTCCGATCATCGGCATCACCGCCTCGACGCTGGGGTCCGAATGTCGGGACCTCGAAGCCGCAGGTGTCACCCTCGCGCTGGAGAAACCCCTCAGCTATACTCAGCTGCTCGGCCTGGCCGAGGAATGGTATCCTGCCGAAGATGCATATCGGGGTCGCAGATGAGCGGGTAACGAAAACTCTGCTCCGCAGATCCGGGCAAACGGCAATCAGCACCAAGCCGTAAGCAGGTTGCCCCATAGGCTACCGGCGGCTGGCTGTAAAAGCGATCCTCGACGGTTCACCCGTTTTCTCCAGAACCCAAGGGGGAGATCCAACCGCCCCTGTCGCTCAGCGGGAGGCAGACCTTTTCGCGACAAGGATACCTGCGAGGAAATCGACACCCGTTCGGGGCCATCGACCCTGCCCTCGCCACTATGCAGCCAGGGCAAGGCACCGGGTTTGCGTTTTGCCTGTCGGGCCAAAGCTGCACAACCGGGCCAGGTTGCGAAATCATAGTTTCGCTTTGCGAATTGCGCAGCGTCGTCCATCCCGGTGCAAGGCATCGCATCGAACGGCAAGCGCTGCGAACGCGTGTGCCTTTCCCAGGCGATGCGATCCCCTGGACTGTTCCCTGATCTGGCGCGCCTCAAGCCCGTTCTGGCGCATCGATTCGCCGATTTACAGACCATCACATCCGGCGTTCCGCCTGCAGAAGACCGCATTGCTGACCCCATGCTTGCCGCAGCTGGCGAGGACGGAATCGCCCGCCTTCCTCTCGCTCACTATGCAGAGCGATCCGGCTTTCGCTGAAGCCCACGCGCTTCACATCTGGTTATTTCAATTGTGGCAGGACCCGCTCAAACCGGATTGGCCGCAGACGGCGACGTCATCAGCTGCCGGTCGCGGACGGGTGAAAAAGAACCGGCCCCCGACTAAGAAAGCCGGGGCCGTGATATCATGTTGCCCTAGCGGGGCAGTGGTCAGCGCTGCGCTCAGCTGCGCGGGCGTTTCGGCGGGGTGAAGCGCTTTGAGGTATCGGTGGCATCTGCCGGGCGCGCCGCAGGCTTGCGCGGAGCAAAGCCTTTGCCTGCGTCAGGTTTCGCGCCAAAGGGCTTGCTGCCGGCCGCGCGCGGTGCGCCTTTGCTATAGGCCGGTTTCGCATCACCTGATTTTGCCGCTGCGGACTTCCCGGCATAGGGCTTGCTGCCCTCCCGTTTCTCAAAAGGCCGGCCCTCGGCGCCCCCTTCGGCGTGCGGTTTGCGCGGCGCCTCATCGCGGCCCGCATAAGAGTCGCGGCCTTTCGGCGCGCCGGCATGGCTCTTGAATCCGGTAGAGCGCGCCGGGCGATCCGGGCTGCCACCATGCGATTTGAACCCGGTCGAGCGCGGTGCGGGCTTTGACGGCCGGTCATCGCGCATCGGGCGCTCGCCTTCGGTCGGCGTCCAGCGCGGTTTGGCCGACGCATCACTATCCTCACGGCGCGTATAGGGTTTCCGCGGCGCATCGCTGTCCTCACGGCGCGCATAGGGCTTACGGGGCGCATCGCCATCCTCACGCTTTGCCCAGGGCTTGCGCGCTTCGCCGCTTTCAGCTGCCTCACGCGGGGCGCGCGACGGCGCGGCGCCTCTTCTTCGCCCTCGCCACGCGACGGGCGCGGCGACCAGGCCGGTTTGCCTTCACGCGGGGCGCGTTCGGGCCGGCCACCGGTCACCCGGCCCTTCGGCCCGAATTCCGGCGCCTCAGCGACACGCTCCATCGTAAGACCCGGCTCGATCTCGGTCGTCTCTTTGAACCGCCCGGCCAGCTGCTCGGCGATCTGCACATAGGTCACGTCCTGCTGCACCCGGATCGCGCCGATCCCGTCTTTAGAAATACCGCCGGCATCGCAGATTTTCGGCAGGAGCCAGCGCGCTTCGGCCCGGCCCTCGTGCCCAACCGAAAGCTTGTACCAGACCGACGGCCCGAACTCGCCCCGCTCACGCGGCGGCAAAGCGGCGGGGGCGGCAGGTCTTCGACCAGCTCTTCCGGGGCCGAACGCTTGGCGCGCCACAGCCGCACAAAAGCTGCAGCGATTGCCTCGCCGCCATGTGCCTCTAGCAGATCAGCCGCGATCCCGGCCTCTTCGCCCGGCGCCTCGGTCAGAGCCGGGTCCGAGATCAGACGCTCATCCTCGCGCGACTGCACCTCATCAGCGCCCGGCGCCTTGCCCCATTCGGCGACCAGCTTGGCGCCTTGCAGGATACGGTTCGCTTTGCGGAATTCGGCCTGCGGCACCACAAGGACCGAGGTCCCCTTGCGCCCGGCGCGGCCCGTCCGGCCCGAACGGTGCAACAATGTTTCCGGATTGGTCGGCAGATCGGCATGGATCACCAGATCCAGCCCCGGCAGATCGATGCCGCGTGCCGCCACATCGGTCGCGATGCAGACGCGGGCGCGCCCGTCGCGCAGCGCCTGGAGCGCATGCAGCCGCTCGCTTTGCGACAGCTCGCCCGAAAGCGCCACCACCGGGAAGCCCCGGTTCACCATCCGCGCATGCAGGTGGTTCACATTGGCCCGGGTTTTGGCGAAGACAATCGCCACCTGCGCATCATACCAGCGCAGAAGATTGAAGATCGCCGGTTCCTTGTCCCGGTTCGACACCGAGATCGCGCGATATTCGATATCGGCATGCTGGCTGGCCGAAGATTTCACCTCGACGCGGCGCGCTTCGCGCTGATAGGTCGCGGCAAGCGAGGCGATCTCTTTCGGCACCGTGGCCGAGAACATCAGCACGCGCTTTTCTTCCGGGGCGCCGCCCAGCAGGAATTCCAGATCCTCGGCAAAGCCCATATCCAGCATCTCATCGGCCTCATCGAGGACGACCGCCGCCAGTTCCGACAGATCAAGCGACTTGCGCTCGACATGGTCGCGCAACCGGCCCGGAGTGCCGACCACGATATGGGCGCCCTGGGAAAGAGCTCGGCGTTCGGTGCGGTAATCCATCCCGCCCACGCAAGAGGCCACGACAGCCCCCTCATACAGCCAGACCAGTTCGCGCTGCACCTGAAGCGCCAGTTCGCGGGTCGGCGCGATGACCAGAGCCAGCGGCTTTTCCGGCGGCAGAAGCCGGTCGATGCCGCCCAGAACCTCGGGCGCGATGGCCAGGCCGAAGGCCACCGTCTTGCCCGACCCGGTCTGCGCCGAAACCAGCAGATCGCGCCCGATCAGTTCGGGGCCAGCACGGCCTCCTGCACCGGGGTCAGCGCGGAATAGCCCTTGGCTGCCAGCGCCGCCTTAAGCGGGCCTGCGATAGAATCAATCGTCATTATTTGTCCTGTCAGGGAGCCAGTCGCCCCCGCATATGAGCCAGAAAGAAGGCCCAGAGCACCGCCGCAACCCTCCCGGTCGCGGCCCGGAGCAGACAGGCCTGGGGGCGCCATACAGGGTTTTCCCGCCACTGTCCATAAATCACCGCCCATCAGGCCCCAGACAGCAAATCGCCCTGCCCGCCAAGGCCGAACCGGGCCCGCCACCTCTGTTCCAAGGCCGATGTTCCGGGTATGATCCCCGCTATTATGCCAGCCCTCTGCCGCGATTGCCTGACCCGATTCGAACCAGGACAGCCAGGTATCGACCAACCGGGCCTGGTGGGGCGTGGCCGCCGCTGCCCCTCCTGCCGGTCGCCCAGGGTCATCGTCCATGCCGAGCTCGACCACCTTTCCATCGCCCATATGGATTGCGACGCCTTTTACGCCAGCGTTGAAAAACGCGACAATCCGGCGCTGCGAGACCAGCCGCTGATCGTCGGCGGCGGCAGGCGCGGCGTGGTTTCGACCTGTTGCTATCTTGCCCGGATCAAAGGCGTGCGCTCGGCCATGCCGATGTTCCAGGCGATGAAGCTCTGCCCCGAGGCCGTGGTCGTGCCCCCCCGCATCGCGCATTACGCCGAAGCGTCGCGGCAGATCCGCGCCATGATGGAAGAGCTGACTCCCGACATTGAACCCCTGTCGCTGGATGAGGCCTTTCTCGATCTCTCTGGCACCGCGCGGCTGCATGGCGCGCCGCCTGCCGTGCTGCTCGCGCGGCTGACAAAGCGGATGGAGGACGAGATCGGCGTTTCCGGCTCGATCGGCTTGTCGCATAACAAATTTCTGGCCAAGATTGCCTCGGATCTCGATAAGCCGCGCGGCTTTTCGGTGATCGGGCGGGCCGAGACCCAGGCTTTCCTGATGCCAAAACCGGTCGGCATCATCTGGGGTGTCGGCGCAGCGAGCCGGAGCGCGCTTGAGGCCGCAGGGGTCAGAACCATTGCCGATCTCCTCCGCTGGGACCGTCGCGATCTGGCATTGCGATTTGGCCAGATGGGCGAACGCCTCTGGCACCTGGCGCGGGGCGAAGACCATCGCCGCGTCAGCCGCGATACCGGTCTGAAATCCATCTCAAAGGAAACCACATTTTTTGAGGACACCACCGATGCCGATTTGCTCGACGGCCATCTCTGGCGGCTTGCCGAACAGGTCTCCGACCGCGCGAAAGCCAAGGACCTCGCCGGCCGCACCGTCACGCTCAAACTGAGAAAGGGTGACTTCCAGATTGTCACCCGCCGCCAGGCGCTGTCAGATCCGACCCAGCTTGCCGACCGCATCTACCGCACCGCGCGCAATATGCTCGACCGCGCAGGCGTCAGGGGCCCGTTTCGCCTGATCGGAACCGGCCTTGCCGATCTCTGCCCCGGAACTGAGGCCGACCGCAGCCCCGACCTTCTCGACCCGACCGCCGCCCAGCGCGCAAAGGCGGAACATGCGGCAGATGCGATCCGCGCCCGTTTCGGCAAGGATGCCATCATCAAAGGCCGGGCCTTGCGCTGAGCCTTTTCCTTCTGGCGTAATATTCCCGCCAGCGACGTCTAGAGCCTCCCCGGAGACAGAACAGAGACGGGCACTGCGATCTGACCCTTGCTGATCTTCAGAGAGGGGGAAAGCGATGCTGTGCTCAGCAAGGCGAGACGGCACTGACCTGCCCCGAACCTGGATCCAGCGCGCGGCAAGCCAGGTCAGCGGGTCGCGGGCCGCGACATTTCCCCTTCCACAGCCCCGCCCGGAAGGCGCCTCTTCTGCCCCCGCAATTGTGTTTTCAACCGGGCGAATAAGGTCAGTCGAAGAACGGCGTCATCTGCGCCACGATCACCGAATTCTCGGCCAGAGCGCGCTCCATCAGCACGACCTCGTCTTCGCCGATCTCATCCCCGGCGGCCCGGCGCTCTTCAAGCGTGCCAAGCCCCTGGACTTCCAGCGGCGAGAGATCGGCATCCTTCAGGATCGCCACCGTCTCGCGCACCGCCTCTGCCTCATCCACGCCCGAGGCATAGCACAGCAATGCCGCTCCGGTCGCTTTCTCCGGGAGACCGTCACCGGCCTTGCGACCAACCTCGACCACCAGCGAATAGACCTGCTGCGGACGTTTTTCTTTTACCGGCTTCTCAACATCATCCATGTCGCGCCCCCAAATCCTTCAAAGGATTTGGGCCGGTTTCTGCTCAGAAACCGACCCGCGCCCCTGTTCACCTGCGGCTCAGTCGCGCAGCAGCTCGTTGATCGAGGTCTTGGACCGCGTCTGTGCATCGACCCGTTTCACAATCACCGCGCAGTAAAGGTTCACCCCGTTCTTCGAGGGCAGCGAGCCCGCGACAACGACCGAACCTGCCGGCACTTCGCCATACATCACTTCGCCGGTCTCACGGTCGACGATCTTGGTCGATTTCCCGATGAACACACCCATGCCCAGGACCGCGCCCTCACGCACGATGCAGCCCTCGACAACCTCGGACCGCGCGCCGATAAAGCAGTTATCCTCGATGATGGTCGGGCCGGCCTGCATCGGCTCCAGCACGCCGCCGATGCCAACGCCGCCGGACAGGTGCACATTCTTGCCGATCTGGGCGCAGGAGCCAACGGTCGCCCAGGTGTCGACCATGGTGCCCTCATCGACATGCGCGCCGAGATTGACGAAAGACGGCATCAGCACCACGCCTTTCGCGATATAGGCCGAACGGCGGACGATGCAGTTCGGCACCGCGCGGAAACCAGCGGTTTTCCATTCGGCTTCGCCCCAGCCGTTGAACTTGCTGTCGACCTTGTCCCACCAGGTGCCGCCCTGCGAGCCGCCCTCATGGATCTCCATATCTTTCAGACGGAACCCCAGCAGGACCGCCTTTTTCGCCCATTGGTTCACATGCCAGACCCCATCCGCCTGACGCTCGGCCACCCGCAGCTGGCCTTTGTCGAGCGATTCCAGCGTCGCCTCGATCGCATCACGCGCCTCGCCTTTCGTGGCCGGGGTGATGGTATCGCGCGCCTCCCAGGCGGCCTCGATTGCGGTTTCCAGCGCGGCGTTCGACATGTGGATCTCCTCGGGCAGATTTATTCGGACAGTTTTGTTCTGGCAGGCTTCGTTCGTGACAGGGTTTTGTTCGGGTCCATGGGGCTATAAGGCTTGTATCCGGGTCACGCAATCGGCCCGGTGACTGGTGGGAGGTATCATGAACGACGAGTCGCGCAATCATCCGTTCCGGGACAGTGGCCAGGATCTGGTCGCGGCAGATAAATGCCCCGATACGCTGCAGACCCGCGCCCCGGCTTACCGGCTGGCCTTTGCCGACCAGGATTTTCTGACGCGCGAAGATCTGCGTCCGGTAAGGCTGCAGCTGGAACTGCTGAAACCGCAGCTGATCATGGATGAACGCGGGATCGAGACCACCATCGTCCTGTTCGGCGGGGCCCGCATTCCCGCGCCGGAACATCGCGATCAGGCAAAGAGCAAGGCGCTGGCCGATCTCTCGCCCTATTACGATGAGGCGCGCCGTTTCGCGAAGATCATGACCGAGCGCAGCCTGGGGTCTTACGGGCGCAAAGGCGTGATCGTGACCGGCGGCGGGCCGGGTGTGATGGAGGCGGGAAATCGCGGCGCGGCAGATGCCGGGGGCCATTCCATCGGCCTCAATATCGTGCTGCCGCATGAACAGGCGCCGAACGCTTATGTCTCACCAGATCTGTGCTTCAACTTCCACTATTTCGCGATCCGCAAGATGCATTTCCTGATGCGAGCCGAGGCGATCGTGGTTTTCCCCGGCGGCTTTGGCACGCTTGATGAGATGTTCGAGGCGCTGACCCTGATCCAGACTCATCGGATGAAGCCCGTGCCCTTCCTGCTCTTTGGCAAGAGCTGGTGGGAAAGTGTGGTCAACTGGAGCCAACTGGCGGATGCGGGGGTGATCTCTCCGGAAGATCTCGACCTCTTCCGCATGGTCGAGACCGCAGAAGAGGCGATTTCGGTGATCGACGGCTGGAAAAAGCCCTGCTGAATGCACGGGCGGGGGCAACCCCGCCCGCAGCTCCTTACCCGCGGGCGGGGATATTCATGGCGCGCTGCATGGCCGGGCGCGCAAGGATCCGGTCCAGATAGGCCGGCACGTTTTTCAGATCCGCCCAGCCTGCGATCTCTGCGGCTTTGTAAAAGCCCTTCAGCGTATTGAGCCAGGGGCCGATTGCCATATCGGCAATAGTATATTCGCCAACCAGCCAGTCCTGCCCCTCAAGCGCCTGATCCAGCACCTTCAGCAGCCGCTCTGCCTCGGCACGGTAACGTTCCTTCGGGCGCGGATCTTCGATCTCTTTGCCCGCAAAATGATGAAAAAAGCCCAGCTGGCCGAACATCGGACCAAGCCCACCCATCTGAAACATCAGCCACTGGATCACCTGCCAGCGTTTGGCCTCGGGCAGGAATTTCCCGCTTTTCTCGGCAAGATAGAGCAGGATCGCCCCGCTCTCGAACAAGGGCAGCGGCTTATCCCCCGGCCCATGCGGGTCAATCATCGCCGGGATCTTGTTATTCGGGTTCAGCGACAGGAATTCCGGGCTGAGCTGGTCATTTTTCCCGAAATCGACCAGATGCGCCTCATAGGGCAGGCCGGTCTCCTCAAGCATCAGGGACACCTTGATCCCGTTGGGCGTGGGCAGCGAATAAAGCTGGATCACCTCGGGATTGAGGGCGGGCCAGCGCGCCGTCACCGGAAAAGCTGAAAGTGTGGACAATGTGGCCTCCTGCGGCTGTTTTGCTAAGAGATAGGCAATTTTTCCCAGTGGGTAAGCCCCAATTTATGTGCGATATTCCTGCGGTAACTGTGCGTGAAGCGCAGAGAAGCGGACCGGCGCAAGAGCCGGAGGAAACAAGGGACAGTCAGATGCTCAATGAGTTCAAGGCCTTTATCTCGCGCGGCAATGTCATCGACATGGCCGTCGGTATCATCATCGGCGCAGCCTTCACCGCCATCGTCACCTCGCTGGTCGATGACCTCGTCAATCCGCTGATCGGTCTGATCGTCGGCGGCATCGACTTTTCGAATGTCAGCTTCGGGCTCGGCGAAGCGCAGTTCAAAATCGGCAGCTTCATCAATGCCGTGATCAAGTTCCTGATCATCGCCTGGGTGGTCTTCCTGCTGGTCAAAGGCATCAACCGCGTCTCGCAACTTGGCAAGAAGAAAGAAGAAGCGGCCCCGGATGCGCCGGCCGCGCCCACCGAGGCAGAGCTGCTTCAGGCGATCCTGGTCGAGCTGAAATCGAAAGCCTGATCTGACAGAACGGCCCGCCTCTCGCGGGCCGTTTTCGATGGCGCGGGGCGGTTGTGACCCGTGGCTTTTGCACGTCAGCCCGGCGAAAAAGCTTCTGTCCTGCCCGACGCGGGCGGCGACACGATCATGGATTTGCTGAACGTCGCCGGAAACAACGGTCTCTTCTGTATTTCGGCGGCGGGTTTCGTGATCCCCTGGAGGACAACAGCTCTGGGACCTGGCCTTTCAGAGACCCGAAAAAGGAAAACCCCCAACCACGAGGGCGGGGGTTGACCTTGTAAGGACCGAACGGCCCCAGTGTTCACGTCCCTGTCTGATCCTCTGGAAAACCGGAAGGACCAGATCGGGAAACGCCTCAAAGCTACCTCGCGGTAAAACTCAGAGTGCGCCTTCGCGTTGCGCTTTCTTGCGCGCGAGTTTACGCGCACGGCGGATCGCTTCGGCTTGCTCGCGAGCTTTCTTAACCGACGGTTTCTCGAAATGTTGCTTAAGCTTCATTTCACGGAAAACGCCTTCGCGCTGCAGCTTCTTTTTCAGAGCACGGAGTGCCTGTTCGACGTTATTGTCGCGGACGCTGACCTGCATGTGGTTGTCACCACCTTCCTAAGCTAGAGTTGCACATATTTGTGCAGGCCCGGCGCGCATAACAGATGCAGGGGCTCCTGTCCACCTTTCGACCTGCGGAGACGATGATGGAAGCGGCGATTGCAAGGGAAAAACTGCTGGATGCGGCCCTGGCGCATGTGGCGTTCGATGGCTGGTCCGAGACCACGCTGAAGGCGGCGGCGGCTGATTCGGGCGTGGCGCCGGGCCTTGCGGCCGCGCTCTTCCCGCGCGGCGGGGTCGATCTGGCACTGGCCTGGCATATGCGGGGCGACCGCGAGATGGCGCGGATCCTTGCCGAAGAGGATCTGGCCGCGCTGAGGTTTCGCGACCGGGTGGCGCGGGCGGTGCTCCTGCGGCTGGAGATCGCGGATCGCGAGGCGGTCCGGCGGGGCACCACCCTTTTCGCGCTGCCCCAATACAGTGCGGAGGGAAGCCGCGCGATCTGGGGCACGGCGGATGCGATCTGGACCGCGCTTGGCGATACATCGGATGATCTGAACTGGTACACGAAACGCCTCAGCCTCTCGGCGGTCTATGGCGCCACGGTTCTGTTCTGGCTCGGGGATGACAGCACCGGCCTTCAGGCCACGCGCGATTTCCTCGACCGCCGCATCGAAAATGTGATGCAGTTCGAGAAAGCGAAAGCAGCCCTTGCCAGCAACCCGATCAGCAAGGCACTGATGGGGGGACCGCTGAAATTTCTCGGCCGGATCCGCCCGCCCGTTCTGCCCGATGATCTGCCGGGCCAGGAGGCAAAGGGCGGCAAAGGCCCCCGCCCGTTCTGATCCATCCCCCGCCCCCTTTCCGCGTCACTGCCCCGCCCCCCGCATCCCTGCCCGCAAAGACAAAGCAAGCCCATGCCCCTTTCCGACAAACTCTCTGATTCCATGCAGGCCATCGAGATCGTTGCCCCCGGCGGCCCGGATGTGCTGCAACCCTGTACTCTGCCGGTGCCGGTGCCGGGCCATGGCCAGATCGTGATCCGGGTGGCCTATGCCGGGGTAAACCGCCCCGATGCGCTGCAACGCGCCGGCGCCTATGCGCCGCCCGCGAATGCCTCGCCGCTGCCCGGGCTGGAATGTTCGGGCACGGTGGTTGAAACCGGCCCCGGCGTCACGCGCTGGAAAATTGGCGACACTGTCTGCGCATTGCTTCCGGGGGGCGGTTACGCGGAATATGCGCTGTGCCACGAAACCCATGCCCTGCCGGTGCCGCAGGGCATGTCGATGAAAATGGCCGCCTGCCTGCCCGAGACCTGCTTCACCGTCTGGTCGAATATCGTGATGCGGGGCGGGCTCCGGCCGGGCGAAAAATTCCTCGTCCATGGTGGCACGTCCGGGATCGGCACCACGGCGATCCAGATTGCCAAAGCGCTTGGAGCGCGGGTCTTCGCGACCGCTGGCAGTGATGAGAAAGCGCAGGTCTGCCTCGATCTCGGCGCCGAGGCTGCCTTCAACTACCGCACCCGCGATTTCGTGACGGAAATGCGCAAGATCGGCGGGGCGGATGTGATCCTCGACATGGTCGGCGGCAGCTATATCCCGAGGAATATCAAAGCCCTCGCCGATGATGGCCGCATCGTGCAGATCGCCTTCCTGCAAGGCGCCAAAGCCGAGGTGAACTTCGCCGAGGTGATGATGCGCCGCCTGACCATCACCGGCTCGACCCTTCGCCCGCAAAGCGATATCGCCAAGGCCCGGATCGCGCGCGATCTGGAACGCCAGGTCTGGCCGATGATCGCCCGGGGGGCGCTGAAAGTGGTGCTCGACAGCGAATTCACGCTTAGCGACGCCGCAAAGGCGCATGAGCGGATCGAATCCCCCGGCCATATCGGGAAGATCGTGATGAAGGTCGAGAATTCCTGATCCGGGCGCGGGCTGAACCCTGCGCCTTCGGCGGGACTATTTCGATCAGGAGAATGCGGCATCCTCCTGACTTAAACACTCTCGCCGGGGGCGTCCGGATCACGCCTTTCAGCGCACCGCGTCAAGCACTGCGTCTTTCAGACGGCAGTCGCGGATCGCGTCCTCGCCACAACGGCGCGGCGCGAGGTCTTTGGTCAGGCAGATCCGAACCTCGCGGATGGCACCGCCTTGGCAGATGACGGTGACCTGATCGGGTTTCAGCCCCGGATTTGAGTCGAGAAAGGCGCCCTCGATCACCTCGGCCGGCACTTTCAGCGTCTTTGACATGCGCGCAAAGACCGGCGGGATTTTGACTCTTTCATAAGCATCCCGGGCCTTTGCATAGTAATCGCGCGGCGCGAGCCCCGAACAGCGCCCGTGCTTTTTCCACTGGTAGAAGGCATAACCGGCGCCGCCCATCACATCCGCCATGGCCGCAGATTCCGCCCGGGTCGGATCGCGCTCCACCGTGCGGCAATAAGATGGCCACCCCTTTTCCTTTTGCGGCCAGAGCCCATGCAGCACAAAGGTAAGCCCGCGCCCCACATCGCATTGCGGATCGCGCCGCGCATCGCCTTCGGCCTCGCACCAGCCCGAAGACCAGGACAGTGCCATGACGTAGTAATCGAAGTCGCCCGCCCGCTCGCCCTCGGCTTTTGCCGGAGAGGTCGCGAGCAGGGACAGCAAGACGAGCGACAGGATCCGCAGCAATTTTACTTTCCCTCTCGCAGGAATCGCACTATATGGCAGGGTAATTCCCCGACATCGGAGAACGTGAACCAAAGGTTCACAGCCGTTTTCCCGGCGCGGGAGAGATTTGTAAAGGCCAGCCCTGCAAACAGGGCAGCAGCTGAAAGGAAGTCCTATGTCGAAGCCGATTATGGCCCGCGCGACCGCCGTCTGGCTGGTGGACAACACGACCCTGACCTTCAGACAGATCGCCGATTTCTGCGGCATGCATGAGCTTGAGGTCCAGGGCATTGCCGATGGTGATGTCGGTGGTGGCGTCAAAGGGTTTGACCCGATCGCCAATAACCAGCTTGAACAGGTCGAGATCGACCGTGGCGAGAAAGATCCGCTTTACAAGCTCAAGCTCAAGTTCAACGCCGCCGCTCTGGGCGAGGAAAAGCGCCGTGGCCCGCGCTATACCCCGCTCTCGAAACGCCAGGACCGTCCGGCGGCGATCCTCTGGCTGGTCAAGTTCCACCCGGAACTCTCGGATGGCGCCATTGGCAAGCTCGTTGGCACCACCAAGCCGACGATCCAGTCGATCCGCGAACGCACCCATTGGAACATCCAGCATATCACCCCGGTTGACCCGGTCGCGCTTGGTCTGTGCCGCCAGTCCGAGTTGGACGCCGCGGTGCAGCAGGCCGTCCGCCGCAAGGCAGCCGAGGGCGGCGTGATGTCGGATGACGAGCGTCGCAAACTGGTTTCGACCGAGCAGAGCCTCGGCATGGAGCCGGTGGCGCGGGTCGAGACCGCCCTTACCGGGCTCGAGGTCTTTGGCGAGGAGCAGCCCGTCGAAGAGGACGAGGCGGAAGAGAAGGACTTCTCGGATGCCGACAGCTTCTTCTCGCTGCCCTCGGGCGACAAGGATGAGGACGAAGATGACGAGCCAGGCCGTCGCTGAGCCGCAATCCGCGCAGCAATTGGCTTGAATCGAGCGAAAAACCGGGCCCCGCGCCCGGTTTTTTTCTTTGTATCGCCTTAGTTCAGCGATCTTTGCCATAGATGACAAAAGCGGATCAGCGGGGGCTGATCCAGTCTGATGTTTCTCTGGAACGTGGATGCTGCTGCTATGAACCTTTCTTTGTTGCCGTCTCTGACGGCCGCCTTTCTTGCGCTGTCCTTTCCCGCGCTCGCCTGCACGGCCGCGTCAGAGCGGCAGCAAATCCGCCAGGAATTCGCGCATTGGGTCAATGGGCTGCGCGCGGAACGGGGGCTTGGGCCGCTGCGCCTCAACGGAACCCTCGACCGTGCCGCCAGGGGGCACGCCTGTGACATGGCCGTGAATGCTTTCATGAGCCATAGTGGCTCGAACGGCTCGTCGCTGAAGACGCGGCTGAAAAGGGCGGGCTACGGGCTGAAGACCGCGACCGAGAACCTCGCGACCAGCAGTTCCGCGCCCAATTCGGCGACGCCGGCACGGCTCTGGCTGAATTCGCCGTCGCATCTGGTCAATCTGCTCAACCCCAATATCACTGAGATGGGGCTTGAGATCACGGTGGCGCGCGGCAAGACCTATTACGTCTTTGTCGGCGGACATCCGCGCCGCAGCTGAGCCCTATGCGGGCCAGCGCGCCCGGGCAAGGACCGCCGCGTCGCCTTCGGGCGGTGCTGCGCCTGTTTCCCAGGCGTAAAGGCGGATGTGATCCGGGCTGGTGCCATCCGGCCCGGCAATCACCCGCCATTCAAGGTGAAAGCCCTCGGGGATCAGCCCTTCGGCCCAGAAGGTGATCTCTTCGCTTTCCAGCGCCTCGGAGGGCAGCGCCGGCCAGCCATCGGCATCGCCCCAGAAGACCAGCGCCTCTATCTCCGGATCCTCACCCGCAAGACGCGCCAGCGGCTGCAGAAACAGCTCTTCCGGTGTCTTCTCCTGCGGCTTTTTCGGCGCCATATCGACCTCCTGCGGGGGGGGGCCGCAGCAGCGGGGGGCTGCGGACTGGCCCGCATAAGCGCAGGAAGGCGCAGCCTGTCAAGCATCCGCTTCCCGGCTGGCAAGGCGCGTGCTAGGTCTGAGACATGAGCCAGATCCCGTCCAAAGAGCAGATCCGTCAATGGATCACCGATAATCCCGGCCTGTCGTCGAAACGCGACATCGCGAAAGCCTTCGGCGTGAAGGCCGATGAGCGCAACGAGCTGAAACGCCTGTTGCGCGAGATGGAGGCCGAGGGGGATCTCGCGAAACGCGCGCGCCGCTTCCTGCCGAAAGGCGAGCTGCCGCCGGTCGCGCTGCTGAAAGTGCTGCCCCCGATGCGGCGGGCGATCTTTTCGCCGAAGCGATGGAGGAAGGCATCGATCCCGATACCGGCCGTATCCTGATCATCGCGAAAAAGGGTGACCCGACCCTGGGGGCAGGAGACCGGATTCTGGCGCGGCTCGCGCGGGTCGATCTTGACGATTACGTCTGGGAGGCGCGGCTGATCCGGCGGATCGGGTCGAACCCGCTGAAGGTGCTGGGCGTGTTCCGCAAAGGATCCGATGGCGGGCGGATCGTGCCGATCGACAAGGGCCAGGACAAGGAATGGCGGGTCCTGCCCGATGGCGATATGGGCGCCAAAGACGGCGAGCTGGTCGAGGGCGAGGCCACAGGCCCACGCCGCATGGGTCTGCCGCAGGCGAAGATCCTGGCGCGTCTGGGCGATCCGGCGGGGCCGCGCGCGGTGTCGCTGATCGCGATCCATCAGCACGGCATTCCTGATCAGTTCCCCGACAAGGCGGTGGAAGAGGCCGATAACGCGCCGCCCTTTACCATGGCACATCGCGAAGATCTGCGGGGCCTCGACCTTGTGACCATCGACCCCCAGGACGCGCGCGACCGTGATGATGCGGTGCTGGCGCTGGTTGATGACGAACCGGGCAATCCGGACGGCTTTGTCCTTTGGGTGGCGATTGCCGATGTGGCGAATTATGTCCGCCCGGGCTCGGCCCTCGACCGCGAGGCGCGGCGCAGGGGCAATTCGAGCTATTTCCCCGACCGCGTGGTGCCGATGCTGCCCGATACGCTGTCGGGCGATCTGTGTTCGTTGCACGAACATGTCGACCGCCCCTGTATGGCGGTCAGAATGCGGGTCAATTCGTCGGGGCAAAAGATCGCGCATCGCTTTACGCGGGGCGTGATGCGGTCAAAGGGCAGCCTTGAATATGGCCAGGTTCAGCGCGCAATCGACGGCCAGCCCGATGCTGCAACCGAGGCGCTTTTGCCGCAGCTCAAAGTGCTTTACGCCTGCTATGACGCGCTGAAACGCGGGCGGGCCTTGCGCCAGCCGCTGGATCTGGATCTGCCCGAACGCCAGATCGTGCTCTCGGATGAGGGCAAGGTGCTGTCGGTCGATTTCAAGGACCGGCTCGACGCGCATAAGCTGATAGAAGAATGCATGGTGATGGCGAATGTCGCCGCCGCCGAGGAATTGCAGCGGGTGAAGCAGCCTTTGCTGTACCGCGTTCATGAGGAACCCTCGCCCGACAAGCTGGAAAGCCTTCGCGAAGTGGCGGAAAGCTCCGGCTTTACGCTGGCCAAGGGCCAGGTGCTGAAAACCTCTCATCTGAACCAGCTGTTGAAACAGGCCGAAGGCTCGGAATTTGACGAGCTGATCAATATCTCGACGCTGCGCTCGATGACCCAGGCCTATTACGCGCCCGAAAATTTCGGCCATTTCGGGCTGGCGCTGAAGAATTATGCGCATTTCACCTCGCCCATCCGCCGCTATGCCGACCTGATCGTGCATCGCGCGCTGATCCGGGGGCTGGGCCTCGGACCCGATGGCTTGTCGGATTTCGACATGGAGAACCTCGGCGAGACCGGCAAGCTGATCTCGGATGCCGAGCGCCGCTCGATGGCGGCCGAGCGTGACACGGTCGACCGCTATCTGGCCGCCTATCTGTCGGACCGGGTCGGCGCAGTCTTTACCGGCCGCGTCGCCGGGGTGCAGCGTTTCGGGCTTTTCGTGAAGCTTGACGAGACCGGTGCCGACGGGCTGGTTCCGATCCGCGAAGTCGGGCGCGAATTCTTCCATTTCGATCCCGAAAGCCAGACGCTGATGGGGGCCGATACCGGCCTGACCATTGGCATCGGCCAGAAGGTCAAAGTGCGCCTGGCCGAGGCCGTGCCGGTGACCGGCGGGCTGATCCTGGAACTTGTCGAACTGGAAGACCGCGCTTTGCCTTCTGGACGTGCCGCGAAAGGCCGGGGCCGCGCGCCGAAACGCGCGCTTGGCAAGGCGCGGGCGGCCGAGGCGGCAAAGCGTCGGGTGGTAAGGCGGCGGAAATGAAACGGCTCGCCCTTGCGTCGGCGCTGATGCTGGCGCCTCCCGCCATGGGGCCGGCGGTTCACGCCCAGACCATCGAAGACACGGAGGGCCGCACAACCGTGGGGCGCGAAAGCGAAAGTGCAGCGGGGTTCCGCGCCTGGATTGGCGAATATCGCGGCAAAGCGCTGGAGGCAGGTGTTCCGGCGGCGGTCTGGGACCGCGAAATGCGCGCGGCGGAGTTCCTGCCCGATGTCGTGCGCCGCGACCGCAACCAGAATGAGTTTACCCGCACGATCTGGGATTATCTCGACATTGCCGTCTCGGATGAGCGGGTGGCGATGGGCCAGGCGGCGGCTGAAAAACATGCGGAGCTGCTGGCCCGGATCGAGGCGAAATACGGTGTGCGCAAGGAAATTGTGCTGGCGGTCTGGGGGCTTGAGACCTCTTACGGCAGTTTTCGCGGCACGACCGACACCATCTCGGCGCTGGCAACGCTGACCTATGACGGGCGGCGCGAGGCGTTTTTCGGCGCGCAGCTGATCGAGGCGCTGAAGATCCTTGAGGCGGGCGAGATCACCCGCGCCGATATGCAAGGCAGCTGGGCGGGCGCGATGGGCCATACCCAGTTCATGCCGACCTCCTGGCGCGATTATGCGGTGGATTTCGATGGCGACGGGCGGCGGAACCTGTGGTCGGATGACCCCGCCGACGCCCTGGCCTCGGCGGCGCATTACCTCAGCCGGCATGGCTGGGCGACAGGCGGATGACCCCGCCGACGCCCTGGGGCGGCGCATTACCTCAGCCGGCATGGCTGGGCGACAGGCGTCCCCTGGGGGATGGAGGTGCAGCTGCCCGAGGGGTTCGATTACGACCTGACCTCTGAACAGGTGGTGAAAGCGGTATCGGACTGGGCGGCGCTTGGGGTGAAGCCGGTGGCGGGGGACTGGCCAGAGGGCGCGCGGGTGTCGATCCTGGTGCCTGCCGGGGCCAGGGGTGCCGCTTTCGCGATCTGGCCGAATTTCCAGGCGATCGAGAGCTATAACCCTGCCGATGCCTATGTGATCGCGATTGGCCATCTGGCGGACCGGATCGCGGGCGGCGCACCCATTGCGGCCGCCTGGCCACGCCACTGGAAGGCGCTGACGCTGGACGAGCGCAAAGAGGTCCAGCAGCTTTTGACGACCGCCGGCTTTGACGCGGGCGGTGTTGACGGACGGATCGGGCCAAAGACCGTGGCCGCGGTCAAGGCCTGGCAAAAGGCGCGCCAGCTGGTGGCGGATGGCTATGCCAGCCCGGATGTGCTGCGCGATTTGCGCACGCAGTAACGGGTCGGGGCGCAGCCCCTACACTGCCGGAATACTCCAGACAGCGGGAAGCCGGGGATTAAAGCCCGAGAAGGCCGGGCAGATCTTTCATGGACTGAAAAAGCGGCACGTTCAGGGCTTTGAGGCCTCTGGCGGGAGGCGTGTCTTCACCATGGGCGGCAAAGCCGAGGCAGGGGATGCCTGCGGCGATGGCGGCGCGGGCGCCGGCCGGGCTGTCTTCGATCACAATACAGGCCTCCGGCGCCACGCCGCAGGCTTTTGCACAGGCGAGGTAAAGATCGGGCAGCGGTTTTGGTTTTCCGATGGCCTGGCCCGACAGCACGGTGCGAAAGCGCGGGATAAGACCTCGCGCGCCCAGGGTGATCTGCATCTTTTCGGGTGATCCATTAGAGCCGACCGCATAGGGAATGCCGGCTGCATCCAGCCGGTCGAAGACCTGGATGATATCCGGGATCAGCGGCACCCCTGCTTCGAGCATAGCATACATATTGGCATAGAGATCGGCGACCCAGCTGTCGGGCAGAACGGCGCCATTGGCACGGGCGCGGCTTGCGACATCCTCGACAGTACCGCCGATATAATCGCGCTCGAGCTCTTCCAGTGTCAGATGAAAGCCGCAGCTGGCAAACTCGGCCAGCATCAGCTCGAAAGTCGGGCCTTCGCTGTCAACGATCACGCCGTCACAATCGAAGAGTACAGCAGCGGGAGGGGTCATGTCGTGCTCCGGTTCTGGCGGGGGCGGCAATCTCTGCCCGGCGCTATCACCCTTGACCCCGTGCGAACAGCGCCCGCGCGAGATCAGATCGGGATTGTGTGATAGCGGTAACGCTCAGGCCACTCCGGGGGCACGCAGCAGTGTAATCCAGGTATCGCCATAGCGGCGCTGGTCGAGCAGCCCGAATGCCCCGGGCGGGGCGGGGGCGGTGCCTTCCTCCCAGACGATGATCGCGCCCGGGGTCAGCCACGCGCCCTCCAGCGCCGAGGCGAGCGCGGCCTCGCCAAGCGCTTTGCCATAGGGCGGATCGAGGAAGACGAGACCATAGCCGGGGCCGCGATTGGCGCCGAGCTTTGTCGCATCGCGGCGCCAGACATCGGTGACGCCCATCGCCTGCATCTTTTCGATATTCTTGCGCAGAAGCGCGCGGGACGCCGCGCCGTCATCGACAAAGGCGACCTGCGCCGCGCCGCGTGACAATGCCTCAAGCCCGAGCGCCCCGGTGCCCGCGAACAGGTCAAGAACCCGTGCCTCCTGGACCGGATTGCCGTAGCCGCCATTCAGCAGCAGGTTGAAAATCGCCTCGCGGACACGGTCGGAGGTGGGACGCAGATGCGCCTCGGCATCCCCCTGCCCGACATCCGTGAGTTGCAACCCGCGCCGCGCGCCTCCGATGATGCGCATTATTTCAGCAAGGCCTTCAGATCGGGTGCGGTGGTGATCACCTCCGGCGCCGGCGATTTGCCCGATTCGATCAGCCGCTTGCCGACCATATAGGCGCGCGCATCGCTCATGGCATCGACCGCGAGCAGGTCATCGCCGCGGTAGTACCAATGCGAGATGCCGCCGATCTCGCGGGTGATCACCCGGTCATAGCCGATGTTCAGCCCGGCAATCTGCAGTTTCAGATCATATTGGTCCGACCAGAACCAGGGTTTTGCCTGATAGGCCTTTGCGGCGCCGAGCATGTTTTCCGCGACGATTTCGCCCTGATCAATGGCATTCCCGACCGATTCCAGCCGGATCCTGCCGCCTCTCCAGGGAAAGGAGGCACAATCACCCGCAGCCCAGATCGCCGGGTCTGAAGTGCGACCGAATTCATCGGTTGCGATACCGTTGTCCAGCGCGATGCCGCTGGCCTCGGCCAGCTCGGCCCCGGGCGAGACGCCCACCCCCACCACAACGAAATCGGCTGCGATCTCGCGCCCGTCTTTCAACAGGACGCCGGTGACCGCCCTGTCCCCAAGAATGCGGTCAAGTGCGGTTTCCTCAAGGATCGTAACGCCCTGCCCGCTATGGGTCTTGCGGACAAAATCAGCGGTCTCGGCGGCGGCGACGCGGCCAAGAATGCGGGGTGCTGCCTCAATCAGGGTGACGGTGAGGCCAAGTTTTTTGGCAACCGCCGCCGCTTCGAGCCCGATATAGCCGCCGCCGATCACGACCAGGCTGCGGCCAGCGGTGAATTCCGCGCGCATCCGGTCGACATCGCGCAGATTGCGCACGGTGAAGACGCCGTCCAGATCCCCGCCGATGGCAGCGGGCAGGCGGCGCGGGCTGGATCCGGTGGTCAGCGCCAGCTGGTCATATGGGATAGTTTCAGCCCCGACCGTCACGGTTTTCGCTGCGCGGTCGATGGCGGTCACGGGCGCGCCGAGATGCAGCCTGATGTTGTTTTCCTGCCAGAATTCCGGTCCGCGCAGCCAGAGGCGTTCCTGCTCCATCTCGCCCATCAGATAGGCTTTCGACAGCGGCGGGCGCTGATAGGGCGGCGCGGATTCGTCGCCGATCATCGTGATCGGACCATCAGCGCCAAGGCTGCGCAATTTCGCCGCCAGCGCCGCTCCGGCCTGACCGGCGCCCACTATCACCACCCGCATATTCCGCCCCCTCTGGAATGTTACGCGACACAGCCTATAACTTCCCGGGCAACAGGCGCAACGCGCGAGGAGACACGTAATGTCGCAAATCACTGTCGGGGCGAAACTGCCCGAAGCGAAGCTCTTGAAACTGGGTGCGAACGGGCCGGAAGCGGTGGATCTGGGCGAGAAGCTCAAGGGCCGCAAATTGGTGATTTTCGGTCTGCCCGGCGCCTTTACCGGCACCTGCACCACCGCCCATGTGCCGAGCTTTATCCGCACTGCCGAAAAATTCGCGGCCAAAGGCGTGGCAGAGATCATCTGCGTCTCGGTCAATGATCCTTTCGTGATGGATGCCTGGGCGAAATCGACCGGAGCCGACAAGGCGGGGCTGATCTTCCTTGGTGATGCGGATGGGGCATTCACCAAAGCGATCGGTCTTGAATTCGACGCGCCGCCCGCCGGTCTGCTGGGGCGTTCCAAACGCTACGCGCTGCTGGCCGAAGATGGCGTTGTAAAGGTGCTGCATCTTGAGGCCTCGCCGGGCCAATGCGAGATCTCGGGCGGCGAAGCGCTGCTGGCAGAGGTCTGATCCCTTACGCGGGTGCCTTTCAGGGGCACCCGCCCGCCCTCGCGAAGATCGGGCGGAAATCGAAAGGCCCGGGCTTCAGCGGCCCTGCGCCCTCACCTCACACAGGCAGAGGATCGGCGTACCATGGTCTTCCATGATCGGGGCGCCGGGGGCGAGCCGGTCGAGCCGCTTCGCCAGGTCGATATCCAGCGCGCTCAGGCCATTGACGTCATGGGTCGTCAGGGTGACATCGACGATATTGTAGCGGTTCGACCAGTCGGGATGGTGGTTCGCACGTTCCGCTGCTAGCGCCACGCGGGTCATGAAGCCCCAGGCCTCTGAAAAACTGCGGAATTTCCAGATCTTGCGGATCGCATCCTTGTCCGGCGCCGCCTTCCAGCCCGTCGCATCCAGATCGGGAAGCAGCGTCTGGCGTTCTTGCTGCGTAAGCAATGCGGTCATGGCAACGGGCCCCTCCTGAAACTGAAGATCAATGGCAGGCTATTCGTCCCCGGTGCTGCGACGGAAGGGGCCGTATTCCGTAAGGATCCCGATCTCTTCATCCAGCGCAAGCGATTCGCGGCTGGTGAAATCGGCAACCGCCCGACGAAACCCGGGATCGGTGATCCAGTGCAGTGACCAGGTTTCCTGGGGCAGATAGCCCCGCGCAAGCTTGTGTTCGCCCTGGGCACCGGCCTCGACCCGTTGCAACCCCTGCTCAATGGCATAGTCGATGGCCTGATAGTAACAGAGCTCGAAATGCAGCGCCGGATACTCTGCGAGCGCGCCCCAATAGCGCCCGAACAGCGCGTCCCGCCCGATGAAGTTCAGCGCGCCGGCCACCGCTGTCGCGCCATCGAAGGCAAGGACCAGCAACATGTCGTCGCGCATCGTCTCGTGCAGGGCGGTAAAGGCGGCGCGGGTCAGATAGGGACGGCCCCATTTGCGCGCGCCGGTATCCTGGTAAAAGGCCCAGAAAGCGCTCCAGTGTTCGGGCAGGATCTGATCGCCGCTGAGCGCCCGAATGGTAAGGCCATGGGCGCGCGCCGCCTCGCGTTCCTTGCGGATCATCTTGCGCTTGCGCGAGGACAGATCGGCTAGGAAGTCTTCAAATTTGGCATAGCCACGATTAAACCAATGGAATTGCTGGCTCTTGCGGGGGATGAGGCCCTGGAACCCGCGCAGCGCCTGCGCCTCTTCAGGCGTGCAGAAGGTGACATGCAGCGAAGAAATCTGATTGCCGGCGGTGATCGAAATGGCGGCTTCGGCCAGCGCCTCGCGGTAAGGGTCGGGGCCAAGAAACCGTCGGCCGCTGACCGGGGTGAAGGGAACCGCCGCCTGCAGCTTCGGGTAATAGCGGCCGCCCGCGCGCTCATAGGCCTCTGCCCAGCCATGATCAAAGATGTATTCCCCCTGGCTGTGGGTCTTGAGCCAGAGCGGTATAAGTGCAGCCGGGCGCCCGGCATCAGACAGAATCAAGGGCTTTGGCAGCCAGCCGGTCTTCCCCCGGTCGAGCCCGAAGCCTCCAGCGCCATCAGAAAGCGATGCGTGGTGAAAGGGTCGATGGGCCGGCCATCCGCCTGTTCCGGCGCAGCAATCGCATCCCAGGTGGCAGCAGGGATTTCGGTCAGGCTTTCGGCGAGGGTAATATCGGCCATCGCGATCCTGTTTGCGGCGCGGGGAGCAGGTGTCTGGTTTAAATGGGTCACCCAGGGGGCAGATCAAGCCGGAAGCGGGGCGCAATACCCTTCGAAGGTGATATTCTGCGCGATTTCACGGGCCTTTGCCTCGGCCTCGGGTGACCGGATGGTCCAGCACAGGATCGCCGCGCCCTGCGCCTTCAGCTCTGCCACGCGCGGGCGCGACAGATCTGCGGCCTCATGGCTGATAAAGGACGCACCGGTGCGGGTGAAATCCGGGATCTCGCGCAGATGGTCGCAAATGGCAGGGTCCAGCGGCGCCCAGTCCTCAGTGTCATAGGCCGAGGTGGTGATCCCCCGCGCGATCCCCGGCGCGAGCCGCGCCATATGGGCGATGGAATGCGGGTTGAAGGACATCACCGCCACATCGCCCCGGTAATCAGCCAGCAACCGCGCAGTCTCGGCCTCAAGCCGCCCATCGGTGTCAGACATGGTCAGGGTCTGATCTTTGATCTCGATCAGGAGCGGCACCTGTCCCGCAACAAGATCAAGCACTTCAGTAAGGGGCGGGATCCTGTCCTTGCTGTCTTTCAACGTGATCCGGGCCAGATCAGCCGCGTTGCATGCATTCAGCGGCCCGGTCTCATGCGTCAGACGGTCGAGGTCCTCATCATGGAACACCATCGCCACGCCGTCCTGCGACAGCTGCAGGTCGATCTCGATCGCATAGCCGGCGCGGATGGCCGCCCTTATGGCGGCGGGAGAATTCTCGATGATCCCCCGCTGCGGTCATGCAAGGCACGATGCGCGACCGGCAGGCAAAGCATTGACGGCGGCAGAGGGACCCGTGTCATGATCAGGCGATCTCGAATATCGCGTCGATCTCGACGGCCACGCCAAGCGGCAGCGAGTTTGCAGAGACCGCAGCCCGGGCATGGCGCCCTTTGTCGCCCAGCACATCAACCATGAAATCCGACGCGCCGTTGATCACCTTTGGCTGATCGGTAAAATCGGCGGTGGAATTGACGAAGCCGGTCAGTTTCACCAGCCGGGTGATACGGCTCAGATCGCCACCACAGGCCGCTTTTGCCTGCGACAGGAGCGAAATCGCGCAGCGACGCGCGGCAGCTGCACCCTGTTCGACCGAGAGGTCACTGCCCAGTTTGCCTTTGATCGGGCCGTTTTCATCGGCGCTGATCTGGCCCGAAATATGGACGAGATTTCCGGTCTGGACGAAGCCCACGTAATTCGCGACCGGGGCAGGCGCGTCAGGAAGGGTGACGCCAAGCTCTTTCAGGCGGGCTTCGATGGACATGGGATTCTCCGCTGATCAATGTCGCGGCCGAGCCTATCCGCAGGCCGCCCGGGCGACAAGCCGGGCGCGTCGGAAACGATTTCTTACAAGAAATCGTGCCGGAGCCTGTGCAGGCTCCGGTCCGGAGTTTTGGTAAAACTCCGGCTCAGCTCTCACGGAATGCGCGATTGAAATAGTCCATGAAGGGTTTGACCAGATAGCCGATCGGGGTGCGAGGATCGGTCTGGATAAAAGCTTCGACCGGCATGCCGGGCATCAGCTGCAGATCTTCCAGTTTGTCCATTTCCCCGACATCAAGCACGATTTCGACCCGGTAGAAACTGGCATGGGTCGTCTGGTCGCTGAAAGCATCGGCCGATACCACCGTCACCTTGCCCAACAGATGCGGCGTGGTGCGCGAAGAAAAGGCCGAGAACACCAGCTCCACCGGCTGGCCGACATGAATCTGGTCAATATCAATCGGCGAGACCTGAGCCGCGATCACCAGCGGGCGATCCTGCGGCACGATATAGAGCAGGGGATCTGCCGCCCTGATGACCGCCCGCGGCGTGGTCACGCCAAGCCCCAGCACGATCCCGGAAACCGGCGTGCGGATATCAAGCCGGGCCACCTGTTCGCGCAGCGCACGCCGCCGTTCGGCCAGTTCCAGCTCCATCGGAGCGATCTCGCGCAGCCGGTCGGTCGCCTCTTCACGACGGCGGATGTCGATACTGCCGATCACCACATTGATTTCGGTGATACGCTCTTCGGCCTGGGCGCGGGTCGAAATCAGATCCCCGGTCTGGCCCAGAAGCCGTGCTTCTTCGCGCTGCAGTGCAAGCACCGAGGCCATCTGGGTCAGCCCGCGATCCAGCAGGCTCTTCTGGCTGGTCAGCTCCTGGCGGATCAGGTCAAGCTGGATCCGGATCGCCTCGGATTGCGCGTCGATGCCGGTGATCCGCGCCTGGATCTGGCCGATCTGACGCCCCAGCTGCTCCGCCTCTTTCGCCGAAGTCGCAAGGCGCGCCTCAAAGAGGCTGATCTGGCCGTCGATCTGCCCCTGTATCTCGGGGCGGGTCTTCGCCTCTTCCCGCAGCGCCTCGGGGAAGTCGAGCATCGGGATATTGTCACGCTCCGCCTCCAGCCGCACCCGCTGCGAGATCACCTCGGAAAGCTGGCCTTCAACAATCGCAAGTTCACTGTGCAAAAGCGTCCCGTCCAGCCGGATCAGTATATCGCCGGCCTCGACCCGCTTGCCCTCAGTGACCTCAATCGCGGCCACAACCCCGCCATCAGGGTGCTGGATCACCTGACGGTTCTGCTCGACCTCGATCTGGCCCCTGGCGACGATAGCGCCCGAAAGGCTTGCCATAGCGCCCCAGACGCCGAAACCGCCGATCAGCGCGATAAGGGCGGTAAAGCCGATGATCAGCGGGCGGTGCATGGGCCATTGCCGCAGGCCGGGGAAGCTGCCGGGGGCAGAGCGGCTCATTGCACGCCTCCCTGGCTGGCCAGGGTCTGGGCGCCCTGCACAGGACGGGTAATATCGCCGGCATTTTTCACCGCCTCACGCAGCACCTGATCGCGCGGACCGAAATTCTGCACCATCCCGTCTTTCATCAGCATCAGCAGGTCACATTCCTGGATCGCCGCCGGACGGTGCGCCATAATGAATACCGCGCAGCCATCGGTTTTCGCCTGTCGGATCGCCCGGTTCAGCGCCAGCGAGCCGTCATTGTCGAGGTTGGAATTCGGCTCATCCAGCACCAGCATCACCGGATTGCCGTAAAACGCCCGCGCGAGGCCAATGCGCTGGATCTGGCCACCTGACAACTGGCCGCCCATGCTGGTCACCGGGGTGTCATAGCCCTTGGGCAGATGCAGGATCAGATCATGCACTGCCGCCTTCTTCGCCGCCTCGACGATCTCAGCGGGATCGGCATTCTCATCGAGCCGCGAGATATTCTCTGCAATGGTCCCGTCAAACAGCGACACCCGCTGCGGCAGATAGCCGATATAGCTCCCCAGCACATCGGGATCATACTGATCCAGCGTCGCGCCATCGAGCCTGATCGTCCCCGCGGCAGGCGGCCAGACCCCGCAAAGTGCCCGCGCCAGTGAGGATTTCCCCGAGCCCGAAAGGCCAATCACCCCGATGGCCTGACCGGGATCGACCCGGAAAGACACGCCCCGCAGAACCGGACGCGGATCACCAGGCGGCAGAACCGCAAGACCCGAAACCTCGATCCGCCCTGTCGGACGCGGCAAGGCGGTGCGGCTCCCCTCGCGCGGCACTTCGGATAAAAGCTTGCCCAGCCGGTCGTGCGCCGCCCGCGTTCTGGTCAGCATCGGCCATTGCCCGATGGTCTGTTCGATCGGCTGCAAGGCCCGCCCCAACAGGATCGAGCCCGCAATCATCGCCCCGGGCGACAGCGCGTTTTTCAGCACGAGCCAGGCGCCAAGGCCAAGAATCGCCGATTGCAGGAACAGCCGCAGCGTTTTGGTCAGAACCGAATAGCCGCCCGAGCGATCCGCCAGCTCCATCCCCCGGATCAGCGCGCGGCTGCGCAGATGATACCAGCGGGTAAAGGCATTGCCGCTCATCCCGAGGGACCGCACCAGTTCGGATTCGGATTTCAGGTTCTCGGCCTGGCGGTCGGCCGCGAAACTGGCCAGCGTGGCCTGTTGGGTGATCGTATCGGTGGCGCGCTGATTGGCCCAGGCCAGCAAGAGCAACAGGATCGCCGCGCCAACCGCAAACCAGCCCAGCACTGGATGAAAAATGAACAGGGCGGCGATAAAGATCGGGGTCCAGGGCAGATCCAGCAGGCCCTGCAGAAGCGGCGAGGCCCAGAAGCGCGCAATCGCCTCCAGATCCGACTGGGCAGCGCGAGCCTCGGTATGCATCGGCGCAACCGAGAGCCTGCGAAACGAGGCTGCCAGCACCCGTTTGTCCAGGGCCTCCTGGAATCGCGCCCCGATCCGGGCCAGGATGCGCGACCGCGCATGATCCAGAAGCCCCATCACCGCGAACAGGAAGACCATCAGCACCGTGAGCGCGATCAGCGTCGGCTCGGATCTCGACAGCAGCACGCGGTCATAGATCTGCAGCATGTAAAGCGGCGAGGTCAGCATCAGGAGATTGGCAAAGACCGAGAAGAGAAATGCCGCCGACAACGCCCCCTTTGAGAGGGACCGGACCGAGGAAAGCTCGCTCAGTCCGGATTGCGAGGTGTCTTTGACCAATGCATTTCTCCAGATGTCACATAAATCGCTCAGTAAAGGGTCTGATTTTGGCCGAAGCCTGCCACCCTGGGGGTCGCTGCAGAAATGTCCGTTGTCTTGAGGATTGCCACACCGTAAGCCTCTCACGCAATATCTCTGCACCCTTCTCCTTGTTTAGTGTCTCGTGACGCCTGAGATTCCGTTAATGACCGTGACCAGCCAGACCGAAATCCTCTCTCTTCGCCCCTTCCTGCTGGTCCTCGGGCTGAGCGCGCTTGCGGCCTGTGCCCAGACGCCGCGCACGGATGGCATCTATGACCCGATTGAGCCGATGAATCGCGGCGTCCATGCGGTGAATAAAGGGCTGGACACGGCAATTGTGCGGCCGGTGTCAAAGGCCTATGGCACCGTGGTGCCGAATCCGCTGCGCCAGGGGGTCTCGAATGTCGCCGATACGCTGGATCTGCCGGGCGTGGTGGTGAACCAGGTGCTGCAGGCCCGAATCGGCGAAGCAACAACAAATACGTTGCGCTTTGCAGTGAACGCGACCGCCGGGATCGGCGGGCTGTTCGACGTGGCCTCGGTGCTGGGAATGCCGAAAACCGATGCCGATTTCGGCCAGACGCTCGCCGTCTGGGGTGTCGGCGAAGGGCCCTATGTCGAATTGCCCATCGAAGGGCCCTCCACTGCACGCGACACGGTCGGGATCGTGGTCGATTTCGCGATGAACCCGCTGAACAATGTGTTCGACGGCAATGATGCCGATGCAACGCTCGCCATTGAAGGGCTTTCACGCCTAAATGATCGCTACCGCTATTCCGATACGGTGAATTCGATCCTATATGACAGCGCTGACAGCTATGCCCAGCTCCGGCTTCTGTATCTGCAGAACCGGCGCCATGAGATTGCGAAGGCAAAGGGCGCAGCGGATGGGGATGATGGCGATTTCATCGACCCCTATGAAGACGATTTCATTGATCCCTACGCGGATTGACGTTGCGAGGACTGACATGTCTGTTCATCTGGTTTCCGGCCTTTCGCGCCGACACTTCCTCGGCACCGGCCTTGCGGCAGCGGCCGCGCTTGGGGCCATGCCCGCCCTCGCCTTCTCGGATGCCGAGGCCAAGGCGCTGATCGACAAGGCGGTCGCGGATATCAATGCGATCATCAACTCGGGCCGCTCCGAAGCCCAGATGTATCCGGCCTTTGAAAAGCTCTTCGTGAATTATGCCGATGTGCCCCAGATCGCACGGTCGGCCCTTGGACCGGCCGCGAAATCGGCGTCAAAGGCCCAGATGCAGGCCTTCACCCAGGCCTTCCAGGGCTATATCAGCCGCAAATACGGCCGCCGCTTCCGCGAGTTCATCGGAGGCCGCATTGAAGTCACCGGCGCCCGCCCGGTGAAAAGCTATTTCGAGGTGATCTCAACCGCCTATCTCAAGGGCTCAAGCCCTTTCGAGGTGCGCTGGCAAGTCTCGAACAAAAGCGGGCGGGATCTCTTTTTCAACATCATCATCGAAGGCGTGAACATGCTCGCCTCGGAGCGCACCGAAATCGGCGCGATGCTCGACAAACGCAGGGGCGATATTGATGCGCTGATCCAGGATCTGCAAAGGGCCTGAGGCCGCGCCTCCCGACCGCCGGAGCGTCCAGGGGCTGCGGCGATCACCACGCTGAAGATGCGCGCTGAACATGGGAAAAGCCCGCCGGAACGACCGGCGGGCTTTGACTTTTGTCAGAGGCGGGGCCCCGCGGCCCCGCGCCCGGGCCGATCAGGAGTGATAGGCGCGCTCGCCATGCGAGGTGAGGTCGAGGCCTTCGCGCTCGGCTTCTTCCTTGACCCGCAGGCCGCCGGTCAGAACGCCGACCACCTTGTAGAGGATGAAAGACAGCACCGCACAGTAGAGAATGGTGATGCCGACAGCTGCGATCTGATAATAGACCTGCTCACCCATGCCGCGGCCTTCCGGATAGCCCTGGCCGCCCAGTGACGGTGCTGCGAAGATGCCCGCGCCAACAGCGCCGACGATGCCGCCGATCCCGTGGATGCCGAAGACGTCGAGGCTGTCATCATAGCCCAGTTTCACCTTCACGACGGCGACGAAGTAATAGGCCGCTGCCGAAGCAATCGCGCCGAGGAAGATCGCGCCGATCGGGCCGACTGCGCCGGCAGCGGGGGTGATGGCCACGAGGCCAGCGATCATGCCCGAGACACCGCCCAGCATCGAAGCCTTGCCGCGCAGCAGCGCCTCAACCAGGACCCAGCCGAGGATGCCGCCGGCGGTTGCGGTGAAGGTGTTGATCATCGCAAGGCCTGCCAGCGTGCCGGCCCCCAGAGCAGAGCCGACGTTGAAGCCGAACCAGCCCACGAAGAGGATCGAGGCACCGACCATGGTCAGGGTCAGCGAATGCGGCTGCATGTTCTCTTTGCCATAGCCGAGGCGCTTGCCGACGCAGATGGCGCCAACCAGAGCCGCAATACCGGCATTGATGTGCACAACCGTGCCGCCTGCAAAGTCAAACACTTCCCAGCCGAAGAAGAGGCCATTCGCGTCCCATGCCATATGTGCGACCGGGTAATAGACCACGGTGACCCACAGCAGCGAGAAGAGGAGCGCCGCCGAGAATTTGATCCGCTCGGCGAAGGCTCCGATGATCAGCACCGGGGTGATCGAGGCGAAGGTCATCTGGAAGGCGATGAAGACATATTCCGGAATGGTGCCCGAAAGGCTCTCCGGCCCCACACCTGCCAGGAAGAGCTTGCCGAAACCACCGAAATACGGGCCCTCGGCGCCACCAAAGGCGAAGGAGTAGCCGTAAACCACATAGGCGACCATCATCAGCGCGGCGATGGTGGTGGTCTGCATCAGCACGGAAAGCATGTTCTTGCTGCGCACCAGCCCGCCGTAGAACAGCGCGATGCCCGGGAAGATCATGAAGAGCACGATGACGGTTGAAATCATCATCCATGCGGTATCGCCGGTATCCAGCGCCGGTGCGGCCTCGGCCACTTCGATCACCGCCTCTGCCGCCGCTTGCGTGGCGTCCTGCGCCAGGGCGGGCAGTCCGGCGAGAAGCGACATCGCCGCCGCGAGACCGGAATATTTGACAAGTTTGTTCATTTTGGCTGTTTTCCCCTGTTCCCTCGGGTCGATGTTCAGATCGCGTCGTCGCCGGTTTCGCCGGTGCGCACCCGCACGGCCTGTTCGACATCGAGCACAAAGATTTTGCCGTCGCCGATCTTGTCGGTCTTGGCGGTCTTCGCGATGGTCTCGACCACCTGTTCGGCCAGCGCATCGGCCACGACGATTTCCAGCCGGACCTTCGGCACGAAATTCACTGCATATTCGGCGCCGCGATAGATTTCGGTATGACCGGATTGCAGGCCGAAGCCCTTGATTTCTGTCACCATCATTCCGCGCACGCCGATCGTGGTCAGCGCTTCGCGAACTTCGTCAAGCTTGAACGGTTTCAGTGCCGCAATGATGAGTTTCACATCTGTCCCCTTCCTGAGAGCGAGCCCGGGGCGAGCGGGCGTCTGAGCAAAAGAAGGCGGGGTTTTGCAGTTGCAGCACAAGAAAACGGCGTGTTCTGAACCGGTGCTTTGCGGTGCAGTTGCAAAATTTTTGCACTAATCGGGGCATGTGATTATTTTTTCATCAGCGGATAGATTCGAATCGTTTCCTCCTGCCCTTCGCAAAGCCGGGCGAACCCGCTATTCTCTGCCGGATTCTGAAAGAACACGCTTCGAGGCGGGCAGCAGGCATATGGCGACGAGTGGCGGGGGCAAAAGCCCTCTGGTGGCAGACAGACGATATCCTCCCCGCTCTTCTGCGGGTGGCGCCGGCGGGTCCGGTGGCAATTCCGGCAGGGGCCAGGGCGGAAGTCCGGGGCGTGGCGGAAATGGCGGCTCGGGCGGCGGCGGGGGCGGAAGACCGCCGCAAAAACCGGCGCCGCGCAAACAGGCGCCAAAACAGCCCCGCAAAGCGGCCCGCGCCCGGCGCAAACATGGTTTCATCCTCGGGACCATCCTGTTCTTCTGGCGGATGATCTGGGGCGTGCTGTGGCGTGTCACCGCCGTCGGCGCATTGGTCGTCGGTGCGGTGGTCGCGTTTTTCTACAGCCAGCTGCCGCCGCTTGAGGCGCTGCTGGACGGGCGGGCACGCGGCTCGGTCACCATGCTTGACCGTGACGGCAAGACATTTGCCTGGCGCGGTGAGACCTATGGCGGCCAGATCACCGCTGATACGGTCTCGCCGCATCTCCTCAATGCCATCGTTGCAACCGAGGACAAGCGCTTCTACTGGCACCTTGGCGTCTCGCCCCGCGGTATCGCCAGCGCGATCCGGATCAACCTTGCCGAAGGGCGCAGTGCGTTCCAGGGCAATGGCGGCTCGACCATCACCCAGCAGGTGGCCAAGCTTCTGTGTCTGGGCGTGCCCTTCAACCCGGCAGAATGGAAATCCGAGGCCGAATATGAGGCGGATTGCCGGGGTGGCGGCATCAAGCGCAAGGTCAAGGAAGTGCCCTATGCCATCGCGATGGAGCTGAAATACTCCAAGAAGGACATCCTCGGCATCTATATGAACCGCGCCTATCTGGGGGCCGGCGCGCGCGGGTTCGAAGCCGCCGCACAGCGTTACTTCGGCAAATCCGCAGCGACCGTGACACCGGCCGAGGCCGCGATGCTTGCGGGCCTGCTGCAGGCCCCTTCGGCACTGGCGCCCACTTCCAACCTCGAACGCTCGCAAAACCGCGCCAATGTGGTGATCGGGCTGATGCAGGAACAGGGTTACCTGACCAAAGCCGAGGCCGATGAGGCCCGCGCCCATCCCGCCACCCCGACCGAGGCCGCGCGGCAGCGCTCGGGCGGCTATTTCGCCGATTGGGTGATGGAGACCACGCCGGATTACCTCGCCCGCGACACGACCGAAGATGTGGTGATCGAGACGACGCTGGATCAGGATCTGCAGCGGAAATCCGAAGAGGCGCTGAAATATGTCTTTGATACGAAAGTCAAAGACGGCTCGACCGCCCAGGCCGCGATTGTGGTGATGAGCTCGGACGGCGCGGTGCGCGCGATGGTCGGCGGGCGCTCGATCCCGCGTGCGGGTGATTTCAACCGCGCGACCCAGGCGCTGCGCCAGACCGGGTCGGCGTTCAAACCCTTCGTCTATGCGGTGGCGCTCGATCTGGGCTACAGCCCGCTCGATTACGTCGATGACAGCCCCTATACGATCAATGTGCCTGGCTCCGGCCCCTATAGCCCCAAGAATTACGACAATAAATTCAAGGGGATGATCACATTGGTCCAAGCGTTGAAGGAAAGCCGCAATATCCCGGCGGTCAAAATCTCGGAAATGGTCGGACGTGACCTCGTGAAAAAGGTCGCGACGGAATTCGGCGTCGCGTCCAAAATGGCCGATGGCCCGGCGCTGGCGCTCGGCGCCTCGGAATCGACGCTGATCGAGATGACCGGCGCCTATGCCGGCATCCTGAACGGCGGCTCTTCGGTAACGCCTTATGGTCTGCGCGCGCTGAAGCTCCGGGGCGAAAATGACGAGCTCTTTGGCAGCGGCGGCGGCATCGGCGAAAGGGTGATCTCGGAAACGGCCGCCCATGCGCTGATCTATATGATGACCGAGGTGATCAATTCCGGAACCGGCGCCCGCGCCCGCCTCCCCGGCCGCGAGGCTGCCGGCAAAACCGGCACCACCAATTCGGCGCGCGATGCCTGGTTCGTGGGCTTCACTTCGGATTACGTGGTTGGCGTCTGGCTTGGCTATGACGATAATCGCCCGCTGACCGGCGTGACCGGCGGCGGCCTGCCCGCAGATGTCTGGCGTGAGGTCATGATCCGGATCAACGAAGGCGTCCCCCCGATGCCGCTTCCGAAAGAGATCCCGCCAAACACGGTCTCGGCCGGTGGATCCTTCGGCCCCTCCCCGGATATCGGTGGGGTCGACCGCCCGGTCCTGCCCGAAGAAGTGCCCTATTTCGACGGCTCTAACGCGCCGGTCTACCAGGGCGGCTCGAACCAGCAAGGCGCTCCCGCCTCGCAAAACCAGGACGATATCGACCGCGCCGTTCGCGACGCAATGGGACTGAACTGAGCCCCGGTCTTCCTCCTGACGGAAATACTCCACGGTGTGGGGAGGAGCCCCCCACCGCGGCCAAGGCCAAATGCAAAAGGGCGGGACATTGTCCCGCCCTTTCCACATCTGTCAGACCGCTCAGAGAACCGAGGCAATCGCCTTTGCCAGCACCGGCACGGTCCCCTTGTTCAGCCCGGCGATATTGATCCGCGAATCGCCGACCATATAGACGCCGAACTCTTCGCGCAGCTTCACCACCTGCGCCTCGGACAGCCCGAGCCGCGAGAACATGCCCCGATGATCCGCGACAAAGTCAAACCGGTCGGAATTGGTGGCCTTGCGCAGCTCGGATGCCAGCTGCTCGCGCAGGCCCAGCATATTGAGGCGCACTTCCTCCAGCTCGGCCTTCCAGTCGGCAGTCAGGGCCGCGTCTTCCAGGATCGTGGTCACGATCCGCGCGCCATGATCGGGCGGGAAGCTGAAGTTCTGGCGGTTGAGGAAGTTCAGATTGCCCTGCACCACCGCTTTGCGATCCGCTGATGTCAGCGCGATCAGCACGCCGGTCCGCTCGCGGTAGATCCCGAAATTCTTCGAGCACGAGGCCGCGATCAGAACTTCATCAAAGGCCGCTGCGACTTTGCGGGTAGCCTCGGCATCCGCATCCAGCCCGTCGCCAAAGCCCTGATAGGCAAGATCGACCAGCGGCAGCGCCTTGCGGCTCTTCAGAACCGCAATCACCTCATCCCACTCAGCCTGCGACAGGTTCGCCCCGGTCGGGTTGTGGCAGCAGCCATGCAGCAGCACCACATCGCCCTCAGTCACCTGGCCGAGATCCTCGATCAGACCGGCGAAATCCAGCCCCGAGGTCTTCACGTCAAAATAGCGGTATTCCGCCATCGGCAGGCCAAGGAATTTCACCATAGACGGATGGTTCGGCCAGGTCGGCGCCGAAAGCCAGACCTTCGCCCCGGGCCGCGCAAGCTTTACCAGCTCGAACGCCTGACGCAGCGCGCCGGTGCCGCCGGGGGTCGAGATCGAGGCGGCACGATCCCCAAACCCATCGCCAAGGATCAGCGCGGTGATTGCCGCATTATAGGCGGGCTCGCCCGCGAGCGCGGTATAGGTCTTGGTGGTCTCGGCTTCCCAGATCTTCTTTTCGGCGGCCTTGACCGCGCGCATCACCGGGGTGAGCCCGGTCGCGTCCTTGTAAACACCAACGCCAAGATCAATCTTGCCGTCCCGCTTGTCCTCGCGAAACATCGCGATCAGTTGCAGGATCTTGTCCTGCGGCTGCTGGGTCAAAGCCTCAAGCATGTCTTCCTCACATCAGCGGGCCAGTCCCCGGCCCCATTGCGCCCGTTCCGGCGGCCTTGCCTTATGCAGCGGGGCCCGTCTCGACCGGCAAATCCTCATACATGCCCCATTCGGCCCAGGAGCCATCATAAAGCGACCAGTTGCGATGCCCGATCCGCTCGAGCGCGAGCGCGAGGATCGCCGCCGACACGCCCGAGCCGCAGCTGGTGATCACCGGCTGCGCAAGGTCGATCCCCGCCTCCTGGAAAATCATCCGCAGGACGGCGGGGTCTTTCATGGTGCCATCCTGGTTCAGCAGATTGCCCCAGGGCAGGTTGCGCGACCCGGGAATGTGACCTGCGCGCAGACCGGGGCGCGGCTCCGGCGCCTCGCCGGCAAAACGCGCGGGCGCACGGGCATCAACCACCACTGCCTGTTTCAGCTTCGCGGCATGGGCGACCTGGGTCACGTCTTTCACCAGGTGGTTCTGGCGCTGCGTGGTCATATGGCGGTCGCGGATCACCGGCGGCAGGTCTTCGGTCTCGCGCCCTTCCGCCTGCCATTTCGGCAGGCCACCATCCAGCACCGCGACATCGGTCTTGCCCATCAGGCGAAAGGTCCACCAGATCCGCGGCGCAGAAAAGATACCGGTCGAATCGTAGACCACAACCTGATGCCCGTCGCCGACCCCCATCGCCCGCATCCGGGACATGAATTTCTCGACCGGTGGCACCATATGCGGCAGGTTCGAGCGGTGATCCGAGATTTCGTCCAGGTCGAAGAACCGTGCGCCCGGGATATGGGCCGCCTCATATTCCGCGCGCGCATTGCGCTCAGACGGCGGCAGGAACCAGCTTGCATCAAGCAGCCGCAGATCCGGGTCTTTCAGATGGCTGGCAAGCCAGTCTGTTGAGACCAGGGTATGTGGGTCATCCTTCGGGGCGGGGGTCAGCGACATGGCGGCCTCAGGTCAAAGGGGGCGGATCAACAGGCGGACCAAAAGCGGTCAGTTTCCTATAGCCCGCCTGTATGCGCGTGCAACCCCGCTCTGCCTGGCACAGGGCAGAGCAGGTGATCTTTGCCGGGAATTTCTGGCTACAGACCTGGACCGGCGGACCTTGCCCGGCAGATTTTGCACCCAGGTTTTGCGCCGGACATTTCCCGGGAACAAGAAATCCCGCCCGGAGGCGATCCGGGCGGGATGGTTTCAGGATCACGACCCCAGAAAGGCTGGCGGTCAGGCAAAATCTGCCTTCGGCTTACTTCACCAGCGCGTTTTTGATCGCACCCACAATGGCCACGAGGATGCCGCCGCCGGCACCACCACCGACAATGCTCTGGAGGATGGTCGAGATGTCGAGACCGGAAGACGTCGCAGCCGCCGCGGCCTCACCTGCACCGCCGAGGCCCAGCATGGACAGGATCTGCCCGCCGCCGACGCCGCCGAGAAGGCCTACCACCGAATTGAGGATCGGGCCCATATTGAGGTTCTTCAACGCAGATCCGGCCGCGTTGCCGCCGATAAGACCGGCAACGAGCTGGATGATAAGTGACATATCCATGATGACTATCCCTGCAAAGGGCCGGTGTGATCCGGCCTCACACCCGGAAAATGGCGTAAAATTGCTCACCGGGCAGGGGGAATACTGCCTGAACCTTCCCATCCTGGCAAATGTTGTGTCAAAGCGGCCGCTGGCTACAAGATCGGCCCTTCTGCAGGATCAGAGCTGGTGACCCTGTTTCATGATCCGCGCCTTCTGGCGATCCCAGTCGCGTTTGGCGCTGGTATCGCGCTTGTCGGCATTGTTCTTGCCCTTGGCCACACCGAGCGCGATCTTCACCATGCCGCGCTCGTTGAAATACATCCGCAAGGGTACGATGGTCATCCCCTCGCGCCTGGTCGCATTCCAGAGCCGCGACAGTTCTTTCTTTGACACCAGCAGCTTGCGGCGGCGGCGCTCGTCATGGCTGTCCCAGGCATTCGACTGTTTGTAAGGCGCAATATAGCCGTTGATCAGCCAGAGCTCGCCGCCTTCGACCGAGGCATAGCTGTCGGCAATGTTCGATCCGCCGATCCGCAGGCTCTTGACTTCGGACCCCTGGAGGATGATCCCGGCCTCGAGGTCGCTTTCGATATGATATTCGAACCGCGCCCGGCGGTTGTCAGCGATGAGTTTGGAATTGGGATCGTGTTTCTTCTGCATGATCGGGCAGAGATAGGGGATGGCGGGCGCTGAGTAAAGAAGCGCGCCCCTCTCCGGCGCGCGCTTTTCATACTTCTGTGGCGGCTTTGCGCGCGCGGATCAGGGTATAAAGCCCGCTCGCGACGATAATGGCACTGCCAAGCAGGGTCAGGTGATCGGGCCGCTCGGCAAGGAAGATCACCGCAAGGATCATCGCAAAGACGAGGCGGGTATAGCGGAAGGGCGTTACGGCCGAGACCTCGCCCGTGCGCATGGCGGCGGTCAGCGCATTATAGCCCAGAAGGCCGAAAAGCGTGGCGCCGAGGATCAGGCCGGCTCCGGTCGGGTCGGGCCAATGGGCGCCGCCGGTGTAAGACAGGACGATCAGCCCGGCAATTCCGAGCATCGAGAAGCCAAGGATCCCGAGCTGCCGGTTCGACATGGTCTTCGGCGCGGCGCGGGTGGCGAGATCGCGCCCGGCAAAGCCCGCCATGCCCGCCACCGCGAGGAGCGACATCGGCGAGAAGCCGTCGAGCCCGGGTCTGAGGACGATCATCACCCCAAGAAACCCAACCGCAACCGCCGACCAGCGCCGCCAGCCAACCTTTTCGCCAAAGATAAGCGCCGCTCCGGCAAGAACCACGAGCGGCGTCGCCTGAAGAATGGCAACCGTGGTGGGCATGGAAGTCAGCGCAATGGCGAGACTGTAGAACAGCCGCCCCGCGATCTCGAATCCTGACCGCACAAGCATAGCGGAAGACAGAAAGACCCGCGGAAAGACGGATTCGCGCGCGGCGCGCGCCATGAGCGCGAAGACCATGGCGCCGCCAAAGCCCATGATCGCCATGACCTGGCCGACCGGCACATGGGCAGAGGCCTTGCGGATAAAGAGATCCTCGACCGCAAAGCCCGCCATGGCCAGCGTCATCAGGGCCGCGCCCCGCAGATTTGGCGTGATGCCCTCGGTCATCCCGCGCGACCCCGGAGTTTTATGAAAACTCCGGGCCGGTTCCTGTGCAGGAACCGGGCGCTAGTTGAGAAGACCGGCATGGGTCATGGCCGCGCGGATCTTTGCTTTCGTATCATCGCTCAGACCGACCAGTGGCAGCCGGACCTCTTCGCTGCACCGCCCCAGAAGTGAGAGTGCATATTTCGCACCAACAAGACCCGGCTCGATGAACAGCGCCTCATGCAGCGGGAAAAGTCGGTCCTGGTAGTCAAGCGCCGTGCGGAAGTCACCTCGCAGCGTGGCCGCCTGGAATTCGGCACAGAGCTTCGGCGCCACATTGGCCGTGACCGAAATCGCGCCGCAGCCGCCATGGGCGTTGAAGGCCAGCGCGGTATCGTCATTGCCGGACAGCTGGATGAAATCTGCGCCGCAGGTCTCGCGCTGCTGGCTGACCTTGCCGATATTGCCGGTCGCGTCTTTCACACCGACGATTCGCGGCAGCTTAGCCAGCTCGCCCATCGTCGCGGGCGACATGTCGATCACCGAACGGCCCGGAATATTATAGATGATGATCGGCAGGGTGCTGGCCTCATGCAGGGCTTTGTAATGCGCGATCAGCCCGGCCTGGTTCGGCTTGTTGTAATAAGGGGTCACGACCAGAGCGGCATCGGCACCGACGCGCTCGGCATGGCGGATCAGCCGGATGCCCTCGACCGTGCTGTTCGAGCCGGCGCCCGCGATCACCGGCACCCGGCCGGCCGCGAATGTCACCACGGCCTCGACCACGGCCTCGTGCTCTTCATGGCTCAGCGTTGGGCTCTCGCCGGTGGTGCCGACGGGAACCAGCCCGGTCGAACCCTCGGCAATCTGCCAGTCGACAAGTTTCTTGAGCATGTCCATATCCACGGCGCCGTCCTTGAACGGCGTAACCAAAGCGGGAATCGACCCCTGGATCATGGCACGCGTCTCCTCATCTGGGGGCCCTTTTCGCCCCTGGCTGCAACGGACTTTCCTTAACCTTGCAATTGCGCCTTGCCAAGCACTGCATGAGTGCACCGGCAGGAGAGGCTCGGGCACAGATCCGCGGCCAGGACGGCGCCCTTACTCACGGGCAAGATCTGGCATGCGCCCGCAGGGCCGGGCCGCTGCTGACAGGAACGTGGCTTGTGGCGATCCGGCCTCTTTGGCAGACTCCGCCCCATGACCTTTCTCATCCACCGCCTCCGCATCCTGACTCTGGTTCTCCCGGCTCTGCTTTCTCGGGTTCTGATCATCCCGGCCCTGATCATCACGCCCCTGTTCCTACCGGCCGCGGCCCGCGCCGATCAGGTGCAGGAGATGCGCAGCGCGCTTGAGCTGGTGCGCAAGAAAGACTGGCCGGGGGCGCTTGCCGCCTCTCAGGACGGCCTGGTGAGGGATTTTGTCATCTGGAGCCAGCTGCGGGACGGCGATGGCCGGCTGGGCGATTACGAAGCCTTCCTCGCGCGGCGGGGCGACTGGCCGGGTCTTGCCCTCTTGCGGCAAAAGGGCGAGGAGGCGGTGGCCAGGTCCGAGACGCCATCGCGGGTGGTCGGCTATTTCCGCGCCTCGCCACCGCGCAGCGGCACCGGCGCCCTGGCCCTGGTGCGGGCCTATAAGGCGCTTGGCCAGATCGGCATGGCCGAGACCGAAGCGATGCGGGCCTGGGCAGAGCTTTCGCTCACCGCCGATCAGGAGGCCGAGCTGCAGGTCCTGATGCCCGATGCGGTGGCGATGGTGAATGATCTGCGGCTGGAAAACCTGCTCTGGGAGGGGCGGCGTGCCGAGGCGCTCCGGATGCTGCCCCGGGTGCCGGAGGCAAAGCGCAAACTCGCCGAGGCGCGGCTTGCCTTGCGCGCCGGTCAGCCCGGGGTCGACGGGCTGGTCGCGGCGGTCCCCGAGGCACTGAAATCCGATCCGGGCCTCAGCTATGAGCGGTTCTTGTGGCGGATGAAGCGGGATCTCTATGCGGAATCGGCAGAGCTGATCCTGTCGGTCGCGCCGGAAAACCTTGGCCGCCCCGAGGAATGGGCGCCGCGGCGCGCGCTGCTGGCGCGCTGGCTGATGCGCCAGGGGCGTGCGCAGGATGCTTACCGGGTGGCGGCGCGGCACGGGATGACAGCGGGCGGCGCTTACGCCGATCTGGAATTTCTGGCGGGCTTTATCGCGCTGAGGAAGCTGAACGACCCCGAAACCGCGCTGAAACATTTCGCGCATCTGCGGGCCGGGGTTTCCACCGCGATCTCGGTCTCGCGTGCCGATTACTGGCAGGGCCGCGCCGATGAGGCCGCCGGCCGGGCCGAGAGCGCAAAGGCGCATTTCCAGCGCGCGGCGCAACATCAGACCGCCTATTACGGGCTTTTATCGGCAGAAAAACTCGGGCTGTCGCTGGATCCTCAGCTTTTGAACGATGCGCCGGCCTCGGGCTGGCGGCAATCGTCTTTCGCCGGGTCTTCGGTTCTGGCGATGGGGCGGCTTATGCTCTCGGCCGGAAACCGGGTCGAGGGAAAGCGGTTTCTCCTGCATCTCGCCGAGGGGCAGGACGCAAGGGGCATCGCCCAGCTCGCCGAGATGGCGCTGGAGATGGGTCAGCCGCATATCGCGCTGGTGCTGGCGAAACAGGCGGCAGAGCGGGGCGCGATCCTGCCCCGCACCTATTACCCGGTGCCGGACCTCGTGCCGGACGGGTTGCATGTCAGCCGCGCGCTGGCGCTTGCCATTGCGCGGCGTGAAAGCGAATTCGAGCCGATGGCGCGTTCGGGCGCGGATGCGCGCGGGCTGATGCAGGTTCTGCCCGAGACCGCCGCGCGGATGGCCAAGGGGCTGGGCCTGGAATATTCGCTGTCGCGGCTTTATGACCCGGGGTTCAACACCCAGGTCGGTTCGGCCTATCTGGCGAAGATGGTCGAGGAATTCGGGCCCTCGATTGCGCTGATCGCCTCGGGCTATAATGCCGGGCCCGGGCGGCCGCGCCGCTGGATCGGCGAGCTTGGCGACCCGCGCCTGCCGGAGGTGGATGTGGTCGACTGGGTCGAGATGATCCCGATCGGCGAGACCCGGACCTATGTGATGCGGGTGGTCGAAGGCGTGGTGATCTACCGCGCGAAACTGCGCGGGACGGTGGGGCCGGTCCGGGTGACGGCAGAGCTGAAGGGCTGAGGCCGGTGGCTCCGGCGGGCGGCACCTGCCTCCGGCGCGGGTATTCAGGTCAGGCGGAAACTGGCAGGCAGGCTTTTCATTCCCGGCCGAAGCTGGTTTCTGGCGCGGGAATGGATGCAGGGGGGTGGTGCTTTGGAACTTAGTCTGGTCGGTATTGGCACCGGCAATCCGGACCATCTCACCTTGCAGGCGGTGAAGGCGCTGAATGCGGCCGATCTGATCCTGATCCCAGAGAAAGGCGAAGACAAAGCCGATCTTGCCGATCTGCGCCGCCAGATCTGCGCGGATCTCGTGACGCGGCCCGGGGTGATCGTGGCGGGCTTTGCCATGCCGGTGCGGGATCCGGCCAACCCCTCTTACCTCGCGCGGTGAATGACTGGCATGATGCGATTGCCGGGGCCTGGGCGGCGGCGATTGACGCGCATCCCGGGGTGCAGCGGGTGGCGCTGATGGTCTGGGGCGATCCGGCGCTTTACGACAGCACCTTGCGGATTGCCGCGCGGCTGGGCAAGCTGCGCGACGTCTCGATCTCGGTGGTGCCGGGGATCATGTCACCGCAGGTGCTGGCCGCTGCGCATCGCATTCCGCTGAACGGGCTTGGCGCGCCGTTTCTGGTGACCACAGGGCGGCGGCTGCGCGAAGAGGGCTGGCCCGAGGGCGTCGAGCGGCTAGTGGTGATGCTGGATGGCAGCTGTGCCTTTCAGAATCTGGCGCCCGAAGGCATCTCGATCTGGTGGGGCGCCTTTGTCGGCATGGCGAATGAGATCACCGAAGCCGGACCGCTGGCCGAGGCGGGGCCGCGTATCCTCGCCCGGCGCGAAGCGGCACGGGCCGAGCACGGCTGGCTCATGGATATCTATATTCTGGACCGGACATCCCCGGCGGCATAAGCCGCCGGGAAGCTGGTTTATGCCTCGCGGCCACGGCTCCAGAGCCAGGCTGCGAAAAGGCCGAGCAGCGTCCAGACCGCAAGACCGACCCCGATGGCGCGGCCGGCGAATTGCGCGGCCAGTTCAGGCGGCGTCGGGCCGGTGAACTCATGCGGATGCGGCGCGCCGACGATATGGGGCGCGAGGATCAGCAGGATCGCCGCCGCCCAGACCGCCCAGTTTTTGCCGAATGCGATCAGCCAGAGACCGATGCCGGTCGCAATCACTGTCGCCACCCACCAGATCGCGCGGGCGTTGACATCGGCCGCGGCCATGCCCGGAAGCTCGGGCGAGAGGCCGAAAGCCGGCGCCATCTGCACCGCGACAAAGCCCGCGATCCCCCAGAGAAGACCCTGGCGCGCGGTGACCCGGTTGCCATTATTCTCGGACAGGGCCATCGCCGCGACAAGCAGCAGCCCATAGCCGGCATAGACCATAATCGAGAACAGGATCGACAGCCCGTCGCGGCCTGCGTCAAAGCCGATACCCGGGATCTCTGCCGCCTCGCCATGGTCATGCGCTTCATCCGCGCCATGGGCATGGCCCGGTTCGGCGGCAGGCTCTGTCTGCGCCCCAGTGGATTCCGGCGCTGGTTCTTCACCGTGATGATGGTCGGAGGCCGCCGCGAAATGGGTGCGCTCGCCGCCCTCATAAAGCTCGGCATGAAGCAGCACGGGCTGCACGAAAACAAGCTGCAACAGGGCGGCAATCAGCCCCGCTGCAGCGCCAGCGATCAACGCGCTGGTCAGCAGTCTTTGCAACATATCAGTGGCAGGGGAATCCGACCGCGTGACGCACATCATGGGCGGCGTCATGCAGGGTTTCCGACTGGGCGAGGCCAGCGACGAAGATCAGCGCAGCACCCAAAAGCGCCACGACGAGGATATTCGCCAGTTTGACATCAGCCTTCGCGCCTGAGCGGGCAATGGTGGACATATGAATCACTCCTTGCCGTCATCCCCGACGGCGGTTCCATCAAATGCGAAGGTCGGTCTCCTGACTTGCAGGTCACAGCCTCTGCCCTCCTTCCCATGGATTGCTCCACAGTGGTTAACGGGGTCGGCTCGCTGCGCACAGTCGCGGGGGCGGTCGGGTCGGGGTCTCCCCCGCCCTGTTCCCATGCCGGTCGCCCGGCACCTTCACGATATCGAGAGTGACAGGCGCGTGACGCCCGGTCAAGCCGCTCTGGTCAGGGCGCCAGCGCGCCGTAGAGGATAAGGGTCGGCGCCGGGTCGGGGGCGGCGCCCTCAAGATACGCGGCCAGGCCCGCAACCGTATCACGGCGGAAGGATTGCGCCGGGGTCGAGACGCCCTGCGCCATCAAAGCGGGCGTGTCGGGCGCCAATCCGGCGGCGATCAGCTTTGCCGCCAGCTGCGGGAATGTCGCCCGCGCCATAAAGACCGAGGTCACCGCCTGGGTATCGGCCAGAGCCGCCCAGTTGAGGCTTTCGGGCAGCGCGCCGGTCACATCATGGCCGGTCACGAACTGCACCCTTCGCGCATTGAGCCGCCGCGTGAGCGGGATCCCCGCCGCCGCCGCCGCAGCCGAGGGCGCGGTGACGCCGGGCACGATCTCATAGCCGATCCCGGCCTCATTAAGCGCGGTGATTTCCTCTTCAAGCCTGCCGAACATGCCGGAATCGCCGGATTTCAGCCGCACCACTTTCAGGCCCGAACGCGCATGATCGACCAGGAGCCGGCTGACATGATCCTGGCGCGGCGAGGCGCGCCCCGCCCGTTTGCCGACCGAAATCAGATCCGCCTCCGGCGCCGCCAGATCAAGGATCGGCCCGGCAGAGAGGTCGTCATAAAGCACCACATCCGCCGCTTGCAGCCGTTTGACCGCGCGCAGGGTCAGCAGATCGGGATCGCCCGGGCCAGAGGAGACAAAGCTGACGATCTCGCTCATGTGGCGGCTCCGATCAGGTGGAAGAAGGTGCCGGTGACAAGGCCTTTGCGCGATCCGGTTTCGGGGACCGGCGCGCTTTCGGCATCAGTCACGCGGGCAAGGGGCGCATCGGGCTGGGCGAGAATGGTCGAATAATGGAACTCATGCCCGCGCAGCCTCGCACCCGCCACATGGCCCGGGATCGGCGCGGAAAGCGCGGCCAGCCGGTAGCCCAGATGCATCCTGCGCTTTTCATACGAGGTCACAAGACCGAGGAGCCCGGCCATCTGATGCCGGGTGCCGGATGCATCGACCAGCGCCTCGCCCAGCACCATATAGCCGCCGCATTCGCCATGAACCGGCTTTACCGCCGCGAAATTTCTGAGGCCCGCAAGAAAACCTGATGCCGCCGCGATCCGGCCTGCATGAAGCTCGGGGTAGCCGCCGGGCAGCCAGCAGAGATCGGCCTCGGGTGGTGGTTCATCGGCCAGAGGCGAAAAGGGCAGGATCTCGGCGCCCTGCGCGTGCCAGGCATTCAGCAGATGCGGATAGGTGAAGGAAAACGCCTCGTCCCGCGCCAGCGCAATGCGCTGACCGGGCGGTTTCGGCAGCTCTCCCGCCGGGGTGCTCACGCCACCCGCCGCCGCCGCGCGCAGGGAAGCAAGATCGGTATGGTCGCGCAAAAAACCGGCATAGTCACTGATGGCGCGTTCAAGATCCGGATGTTCGACAGCCTGAACCAGACCCAGATGCCGCTCTGGCAGGGTCAGGTCGCCGCGCCGGGGCAAGGCTCCGAAAACCGGCAGCCCGACCGCCTCCATCCCCAGCCGGCAGAGCCTCTCATGGCGGGGCGAGGCGAGGCGGTTCAGGATCACGCCCGCGATTTTCACATCCTTGCGATAGGCCGCCATCCCGGCAGCCATAGCCGCCACGGTCTGCGCCGCCCCCGAGACATCCAGCACCACCACGACCGGCCAGCCGGTCAGCGCCGCAATATCGGCGCTGGCGCCGGTTCCGGTCTCGCCCGGGAATGCCACGCCGTCAAACAGCCCCATCGAGCCCTCGGCCAGCGCCATCTCGCCGCCCCGCGCCAGCTGCGCCCCGATCAGCCCGGGCGCCATTGCCCAGCTGTCGAGATTGAAACTCGACCGCCCCGAAGCCGCGAGGTGAAAGGCCGGGTCGATGTAATCGGGGCCGCATTTATAGGGCTGCACCGCCACGCCGTCATCGCGCAATGCGCGCAACAGCCCGAGCATCACAGTGGTCTTGCCCGCGCCGGAGCGCGGGGCGGATATGATCAGCCCTTTGGTCACAGCTTCACCGCATCGGCCCGGCCCGCACGGAAACGGCGGTCATAATCGGTGGAATAAAGGCTCGATTCGATGAATCCCTCCTGCCCCTCCGAGTGCTGCCCCAGGGACGGGCCGACCAGGATCAGTGCGGTGCGCTCCATCGTGTCGCCGATCAGCCCGGCGATGGTCGCAAGTGTGCCGCGCACCACCCGCTCATCCGGCCAGGAGGCGCGCCAGACCACCGCCACCGGGCAATCGGCCCCGTAATGCGGGGTGAGTTCGGCGGCCGTCTCGTGCAGCCGGTGGATCGAGAGATGGATGGCCAAAGTCGCCCCCGTGGCCGCAAATGCCTCCAGCTTTTCGCGTTCCGGCATCGCCGAGGCGCGGCCAGGGGTGCGGGTCAGGACAAGGCTCTGTGCAAGGCCCGGCAGCGTCAGTTCCATCCCCAAGGTCGCGGCGGCTGCGGCGAAAGAGGGCACACCCGGCGTCACATCATAGGGGATGCCCTCGGCCTTCAACCGGCGGATCTGTTCGCCCATGGCCGACCAGACTGAAAGATCGCCGGAATGCAGCCTTGCGACATCAAGGCCTGCCTCATGCGCGGCACGGATCTCGGCGATGATCGCGTCCAGATCCAGCGGCGCGGTGTTGACGATCTTCGCGCCTGGCGGGCAATGCGACAGCACGGCCTCGGGGATCAGCGACCCGGCATAAAGACAGACAGGCGAGGCCGCGATCAGGTCACGCCCGCGCAGCGTCAGCAGGTCGGGCGCGCCGGGGCCGGCGCCGATGAAATGAACGGTCATGGGGCGGCTCCTGTCTGGACGATGGCGATGGCGGCAGTGGCCTTGCCATCGGCGGAAATCACACGCGGCGCAGAGAGGCGGGCGCCGGGGCCAAGGGCGGCCAGCGCGCAGGCCTCTGACACCGACCCCGTTCCATGCGCCGCGCGCGAGGCGGCGCTGTCGGTCAGGGTTGCCGGTGCCGTCAGCGCGGCAGCGGTGACCGGATGCAGGTGATAGCCCAGCCGCGCCAGCTGCTGCGCGGCATGATGGCGCGCCTTGACTGCCGGCAGCGCGATATGGCGCAGGTCAGCGGCGCCGGCGCGCGCCAGCGCATCAAGGATCGATTCAACCTGGGCGGTTTCGCGAAAGCCGATACCGGCGATGCGCGATGGATTGATATGGGGCGGAATCATCGCGTCACACTCCATTGCACCACCGGAAAACTGGATTTCCACCCCCGCTTGCGCCCCAATGGCGCCGCCTCGGCCAGCTCAATGCGCAAAAGCTGGCCGCCTTTGGCGCCATGCCAGGCCGCGAGCAACGTCTCGGTCTCAAGCGTCACGCCATGCGCCACAACCCGCACACCCTGCGGCAGGCAGGCCCAGAGCGCGTTCAGGAGGTTGTCATCGGCACCACCGCCGATGAACACCGCATCCGGGCGCGGCAATGCGGGCAGCACATCCAGCGCCCGCCCCTCGCGGATCTCAAGCTGGTCGACACCAAGCCGGGCGGCATTGCCGCGCGCGCGGCCAGCGCGGGTGGCATCCGCCTCGACACCAATCGCCCGCATGGCGGGATGCGACAGCAGCCATTCGATCGCGACTGACCCTGACCCGGTGCCGATATCCCAGAGCATCTCGCCCGCGCGCGGCGCGAGCGCCGACAAAGCCAGCGCCCGGATCGGGCGTTTGGTGATCTGCCCATCATGCTCAAAAAGGTCATCCGCGCGCCCGGTGGCAAGCGTCGCCGCCCGGCCCGCGCCCCGGATCTCCACTGCGGCGACGACAAGATCCTCTGTCACCGCCTCGTCGAACTCACCGGCGGTGGTGGCGATCACACGCTCTTCCGGGCCGCCGACATGGGTAAAAAAAGTCACCAGGCTTGCAGAAAACCCGGCTTCCACAAGATAAGCCACCAACGCCGCCGGGGCCTTGCCATCGCGAAGCGTCACGATCAGCCGCGCGCCAGGCGCGAGGCCCGGGCGCAGCCGCGACAGCGGCGCTGCGTGAAGCCCGTGGCAGCTGACCTCTTCCAGCCGCCAGCCCTTGCGGGCGGCAACCAGCGAAAAGACCGAAGGCCCTGGAAAGGAGCGCCATTCGCCCGGCGCCAGGTCTCGCGCCAGACTGCCACCGGCGCCAAACCAAAACGGATCACCCGAGGCCAGAACCGCGACCCGCTGCCCGCGCAAAGCCAGAACCGGCGCCAGCGCGAAAGGCACCGGCCAGGGCCGCTTGTCAGGGTGCCCGATCATCGCAAGATGACGCGGGCCCCGAACACGACATCCGCCGCCGCCAGCGCCTGACGGCTTGCATCCGGCAGGCCAGACGCGCCATCTTCGCCAATACCGATGATGGAAAGCCATTCAGCCATGACCCCGAACCTTCTCATTCTTGGTGGCACAACCGAGGCGAGCCAGCTCGCCCGCCTGGTCGCGGAACACGGGATCAGGGCCACGCTGTCCTATGCCGGTCGGACAGAGACGCCGCGCGCCCAGCCCGTCGCGGTCAGAACCGGCGGTTTCGGGGGCGCTGAGGGACTTGCCGCCTGGATGCGCCAGCACCAGGTCTCCCATCTGATCGACGCCACGCATCCTTTTGCCGCGCAGATGAGCCAGAACGCCCATGCGGCGGCGGCCCTGACCGGCACACCCCTGATCCGCCTGATGCGCCCGGCCTGGACGCCCGCGCCCGGCGACGACTGGACACTCCTCCCCGATCTCGAAACCGCCGCTATGCGGCTCGGGGCGGCACCGCGCCGGGTATTTCTCGCCATTGGACGACTGCATCTCGCGGTCTTTGCCGGCCAGCCGCAGCATGACTATCTCCTGCGCCTTGTCGATCCGCCCGAGGCGGCGCTGCCCTTGCCCCGCGTCACGCTGGAAATCTCTCGCGGCCCCTTTGACCTCGCCAGCGATCTCGCGCTGCTCAGGCGCCATAACAGCGACCTCATCATCGCCAAAAACTCCGGGGGCAGCGGCGCGGATGCGAAACTCGAGGCCGCACGCACGCTCGGCCTGCCGGTCTGGCTGATCGACCGCCCCGTTTTGCCGCCAGCGGAAACCGTCTCTGATCCTGCAGAAGTCCTCGCCCGGCTTCATGCCGACCTCGGCGTGTAAACAAACCGTCCGACCCGGCGCGTCAGCGAAGAGCCGACCAGAACCATGGTCCGCATATCGACCATCTCCGGCTGCAGATCGCGCAGCTCGACCACCCGCAGCTCCTGTTCCGGGGTCGAGACCGCGCGGGCCAGCACCACCAGCCGCGACGGCTCGCAGCCCTCGCGCAGCACTTCGATCACCCGCTCGAACCGCCCCGGCCGGGATTTCGAGCGCGGATTGTAGAAGCCCATCGCGAAATCACCTTCCACCGCCAGACGCAGCCGTTTCTCGACCAGTTCAAAGGGCTTGAGGTTATCAGACAGATTGATCGCACAGAAATCATGCCCCAAAGGCGCGCCCGCCGCCGCCGCTGCCGCCAGCATGGCGGTGATCCCCGGCAGAACCCGCAAATCCAGCTCGCGCCATGCCTCCGGCCCCGTCTCCATCGCCTCGAACAGAGCCGACGCCATGGCAAAGACCCCGGGATCGCCCGACGACACCACCACAACCTGCCGCCCCGCCGCCGCCAGCTCAAAGGCATGGCGCGCGCGGTCCAGTTCCACCCGGTTGTCGGACGGGTGCTTCACCAGACCATCCCGGTCCGCAACCCGGGCGACATAGGGGATATAGCCGATCACATCCGTGGCCTCGGCCAGAGCCGCCGCCACTTCCGGCGTCACCATCGCCTCTGCGCCGGGCCCGAGCCCTGCAACAACGACCCAGCCCGTCCTGCTGACAGTACCACGCTGGGGATGCGGGGGCAGCGCCCCGGCCTCTGCATCCGTCATGGCCGCCGCCCTTTTCCATGGATTATGGCAATCGAGAAATAGGGCGCTTCTTCGCCTACATCCTCCAATAGCCGCACCCGCTCGGCGGGCATGGTGCCATGTTCCACCAGCCAGGCCTCCGGCAGCCGCCCCGCCGCCGCCAGCACACGCCGGAGCTTCGCGAGGTTGCGCCCGATCTTCATCACCACCAGCGCATCGGTATCCGCCACCCGCCGCGCAAGCTCCGCCTCGGGCAGGGTCGCCGGCAACACCGTCAGCACATCATCTCCCCAGGTCACTGGCTGGCCTGTCGCATGCCAGCAGCCGACCATGCCTGGGATCCCAGGTACTACTTCAACCTTCCCCGCAGGCAGCCGCGCTTGCAGATGCATGAACGAGCCGTAGAGAAAGGGATCCCCTTCACACAGCACCACAACATCCGCTTCTGCCGACTGAAGCCGCGCGGCCCAATGGTCGTAAAACGGCGCCAAAGCCGCATTATAGCCTGGATCCTGCACCGGAATCTCGGTCGTGACCGGATATTCCATCGGCCATTCCTCGGCCCCTGCCGGGATCAGCCCCTCGACCATCCGCCGCGCCTGGCCTTCGCGACCGGGCTTGCGGAAATAGGCGACGATCCGCGCCGAGGTCAGCAGCCGATGCGCCCTGACGCTCATCAGATCCGGATCGCCCGGCCCGAGGCCGATACAGGTGACTTTGGCCATGCTCACTCCTTACGGCTGGCAAGCGCGTTGACCGCCGCCACCGTGATCGCCGAACCGCCGAGGCGGCCATCCACCACACACCAGGGCAAAGGGTTGTCTTCTGCCAGCGCCGCTTTCGATTCCGCCGCGCCGATAAAGCCGACCGGGCAGCCGATGATCGCCGCCGGGCGCGGGAAATCCGGGTCCTGCAGCAGGTTCAGCAGATGGAACAACGCAGTCGGCGCATTGCCGATCGCCACCACCGCGCCCGCAAGATAGGGGCGCCACAGTTCCACCGCCGCGGCCGAACGCGTATTGCCGATCCGCGCCGCCAGCTCCGGCACAGACGGGTCCTGCAGCGTGCAGATCACCTCATTGCCTGCCGGCAGACGGGCGCGGGTGATGCCCTCGCTGACCATTTTTGCATCGCACAGGATCGGTGCCCCCGCCTCCAGCGCCGCGCGGGCCTCGATTGCAAAGCCCGGCGCAAAGCGGATATGGGGGGCCAGTTCGACCATGCCGCTGGCATGGATCATGCGGACCGCGACCACCTCTTCCTCGGGGGTAAAGCGCGCCAGATCGGCCTCGGCGCGGATGGTGGCAAAGCTTGCGAGATAGATCTTCGCGCCGTCGGTTTCATAATGGTGGGTCAAGGCGGCCTCGCAAAATCGCAGGAAGGTCATCGGGGGAAAGCCCGCGCAGGGCGGGACTGGCACTGGCGGCGCCGTCTTCAATCAGATCGAAGCGGCCTTGTCTTGCAGTAAGGGTCAGGCGGGCGGGGCCTGGATGAGCGCAGCCCTTGCCACAGCCCGAAACATGCAACAAGGCGCCCTCCGGCACCAAAGGCGCCAGGCTGCGGGCAAGGCCCCGCACCGGCGCCTCGGCAGACAGGCAACCGGGCGCGCCAGTGCAGGCCGCCACGCGCAAAAGCGGATCATGAGGGTCTTCGATCAGGCCGGTGACCGGCGCGCGGGTGATGTCTTCCAGGATCACCGACCGCCAGGGCGTCAGCCGCAGCGGTGCAACCGCCAGCGCCCTGAGCGTTGTCGCCCCGATCTGACCAAAGGGCAGCGCGAGGCAGAGCCCCGCCGCAGTCCTGCCCGGGACCAGCGCCGGCCCGGTCATCGGCAGTTCGGTCGCGTTCAGCGGCGGGCGGGCCGCAAGCCGTGCCATCCGGGTCGCAGATCCTTGCGCGAGGAACCAGTGCAGCACCTCGATCAGGCGGGGAATGGCGGTGTCCGGGGTCACTGGCTCGCCTCGTTCCATCCCCTCGGCGCGCAGGATCAGGCCCTGAGCCGCACGTTCGATCCTCAGATCCGCCGAAGCGCCCCCTAGGATCGCCGCCGCCCCGGTATCCACGGCAAAGCCGAATTTTGCGGGAAGGACCGGCGCGTCCCGCAAAGCCTCTTCCAGGCCTTCGACCAGCGTCAGCGTCTCATCGCCCGCGCGGTGCAAGGGTGTCGTGAGGATATTGCGCCGCGCCTCGGCCTCGGCGCTGGAATCAAGGAGATCAAGCGAGATCAGAGCCTGATGCAGCGCTGGCAGCGCAGCCTCGGTGACGCCGCGCAATTGCAGATGCGCCCGCGAGCCGAGGTCGATCAGACCATTGCCATGGGTTTCCGCGAGATCCGCCAGCGCCAGCACCTGTTCCGGCATCAGCCGCCCGGCATGGGGGCGGATGCGCAGCACCAGGCCGTCGCCGGACATCATCGGCCGCAGCGCACCCGGACACCAACCTTGAACCTGCCCGCTCATGCCACCCCCTCTGACGACATCCTGGCTGCGCGGGAATTGGAGCGGCTTTGCCACAGACCCGCCGCTTCCAGCGCGCGGAAGCAATCCTCCATCGCAGCAAGGGCATCGGGGTTCGCAGTCTCGAGAAAAGCCCGGATCGCCGGGTCGTCCAGCGTCGCCTCGCGGTAAAGGTCGAAGAGATGCGACGGCACCACGCGGGCGAGATGGGCAAAAGCCGCGAGATGTTCCAGCGTCGCGGCGATCTCGGCGGCCCCCCGGAACCCATGCCGGGTCATCGAGGTCAGCCAGACCGGATTGGCAGCGCGGGCGCGGGTGACACGGGCGATTTCCTCGGTCAGCGCCCGGGCGCGGGGCTGGTCGGGGCGGGTGGCGTCAAGGTGGTAAAGCGCCGGTTTTGCCGCCCCAAGCCGCTCCATCGCGGCGGCGAAACCGCCTTCATGGCTGGCGTAATCCATCGCGAGCAAAAGATCGGTTTCCGGCATATCCTGGGTATGAAGGAAGGCGTCCGCCGCCCGAAGCCGCGTTTCAAGCAGATCGCGTGCAGGGGCGCCCTGGGCCGTATGGTCCGAAGCCGCAAGCCAGGCCTCGCCCGCCGCCTTGCGGGCGCTTTCGGAGTAATCGCCCTCGCGGATCCCGAGACCATAGCTGCCGGGGGCAGGCGCGAAGACCCGGGCCCCGCGCGGCGCGGTCGTGTAGGGGTTCATATCGGCAGCTTCGTCACGCTCGGCCAGCGCCTCGCAGCCTGCATCAAAAAGCCGGGCGAGATCGGGAAAGACGTCTCTGAACAGGCCGGAAGCGCGGATCGAGACCTCGATCCGGGGGCGGTCCATCAGGGTCAGCGGCAGGATGCCAAAACCGGTGACGCGGTCAGAGCCTTCGTCCCAGATCGGCTCCAGCCCGGCGAGATGCAGCGCCATGGCGAATTCCTCGCCCGCCGTGCGCATCGTGGCCGACCCCCAGAGGTTGAGGACAAGGCCGCGCGGGTAATCGCCATGATCCTGGAGGTGGCGGCGCACCAGTTCTTCGGCCAGTCTGATGCCCTGGGCATGGGCGGCGCGTGACGGCACAGCGCGCGGGTCGGTGCCATAGAGGTTACGTCCCGTGGGCAGCACATCGGCGCGGCCCCGCCAGGGCGAGCCGGAGGGTCCGGGCGGAACTGGCTGGCCGTTGAGCGCGGCGATGAGGTTGTCGCGTTCGGAGGTCAGCGAGTCGGGATCGCCGGATGGCTGGCCCCGGGGGCTGTCTGCCCCCCCGGGCCCGGAAGGGTGGCCCCCGAGGATATTTTCGGACAGATGAAAAGGTGTGCCGCGGGCCCAGATGTGGAGGCCTTCGCCGAACTGGCTTTCTTTCAGGTCGCAGACGAAACGGTCGATCCTGGGGATCGCCTCGGCGGGGGAGGCGGTTTCCGGGATGTCAAGATCCTGTTCGACATGCGCGCTTTGCGCTTCCTGACGGATAGCGGCGATCAGCCGGTCACGGCGGGCCGGGTCGAGGCCATCGGCGGTGGAATATTCATCAAGCAGGCGTTCAAGCCGGGCCAGCGCCGGGGGCATTGCGGCATCCGCCAGCGGCGGGGTCAGATGACCGAGCGTGACGGCTCCAATGCGGCGGCGGGCCTGAGCGGCCTCGCCCGGGTCATTGACGATGAACGGGTAGATCACGGGAAGCGGCGCGACCAGCGCCTCGGGCCAGCAGGCGGCGGAGAGGGCGACCGCCTTCCCGGGCAGCCATTCGAGCGTGCCATGGGCGCCGATATGGAGAAGCGCATCTGTGCCCTGCCGCAGCCAGAGATAGAAAGCGGTATAGGCGTGGCCGGGGATGCGACCGGTATCGTGATATTCGCCGTCACGATCCGGGCTGCGGCTGCGTTCGGGCTGCAGGGCGATCAGAAGATTGCCGCGCCGCGTCGCCTGGAAATGGAAGGCGCCGGCCTGGATCGCCGGATCGTCTTCTGGGCGGCCATGCGTCTCTGTTATGGCGGTTTTCAGGGGTTCCGGCAGTCGGGCGAGCGCCTCGCGATAGGCCGAAAGCGGCCAGGCGATGGTCTCGGACTGCAGCGCCTGATCAAGCGGAGCACCGGGTTGAATGCTGAAACCGGCGGCGCAGAGGTCCTCGGCCATCGCCTCGGCCGAGGCCAGAACGTCAAGGCCCACGGCATGAGCCATGCGCCAGGATTTGCCCGGATAGGTCGAGAGAACCATCGCGATGCGGCGGCTGGCCGGGGGCTCTGACGCGAGGCGGATCCAGGCTCTGACCTTCGCGACCACGGCCCCGATACGTTCGGGGTCCGGCGCGTGGCTGGTGCGGGAAAATTGCAGATCCGGGTCGCGCGGCGCCTCGTCCTTGAACGAAATCACGCCGGCGGTGATGCGGCCATCGACCTCGGGAAGCGCCACATGCATGGCCAGATCGGCAGGCGAGAGGCCGCGCCCGGCCCCTTCCCAGGCGGCGCGGGTGGAGGTGGCGTGGATCACCTGGAAGACCGGCACACCGGCGGCCTCCAGCGGTGAGCCACTGGCGGCGCGGGCGGAAAAGGCGGTGGCATTGACCAGCGCTTTCAGTCCAGGCGACGGGAGGGTCTCGCGCAGCCAGCGGGCGGCGGCCTCGTCCTTGAGGCTGGGAAGGAACGCGCCAAATGCCCGAAAGCCTGCGGCTTCGAACGCCAGGATCAGGGCGTCGATGGCAGCGGTGTCGCCGGCGGCGGCCCAGGCACGATAGAAGGGGATCAGGACAAGCGGCGTCTCGCCATGTGGCAGGTCACGGAGCACGCCGGCAGACGGGTGCCAGAAGCCAAAGCCCGGCAGCGATTTCGCGCCGGGCACCGGCCCGGCATAGAGACCCGCCGCAAGCGCGAGCTGCGCCAGCGCGCCCTGGGCCGCGACCGCCCCGCCGGTATCGCACAGCGCGGACAGGCGCCGCAGCGTGGCCACCGGCAAAGTCGAGGCGGCATCCAGTGCAGGGTCGGGGCGACCATCCGCCGGCAGGAGCGCCAGCGCGATCCCGCGTGATCTGGCGATGTTAGAGACCTGTTCGACGCCGTAAGCCCAGTAATTCACCCCGCCGATCAGCCGGATCAGCACGCCTTTCGCCCCGGTCAGCGTCTGCCCGATCCAGGTATCGACCGAGAGCGGATGCGTCAGCCGCGACAGGTTTGCCAGCCTGAGGGAGGGCAGCGTCTCGCGCCCCCGCTTCCACCCTGCCGCAAAAGCCCCGAGGTCGCTGTCGGAAAACGACAGCACCACAAGATCCCCGGGCGTCTGCCCGAGATCCTGCGGCATATCGGTCTCTTCCAGACCGTGGCTTTCGCGAAAGAGGACGTGCATCAGGCGCCTTATGCCCCCAGAGCGGCCCGAACGGCGGCCGCGTCGATATTGCCATGTTCCGCGATCACGACAAGCTGCGAGCGGCGGGGCTGGTTGCCCCAGGGCCGGTCGAACTGATGACGCACACGCGGGCCGACGGCCTGGATCAGAAGGCGCATCGGCTTGCCCTCGACCGCCACATGGCCTTTGACGCGCAGGATGTTCTGCGCGGCTGCCAGGGCCGAGACTTTCGCCGCAAGTGCCTCCGGGTCGGTGATCTCGGGCAGATCGACCACGATCGTGTCGAAATCGTCATGATCGTGATCATCATGGCCATCGTGATGCGAGGGGCGCTCATTCAGGCTGTCTTCGGCAGCCGCGCCGATCCCCAGCACGACACGCGCATCGATCACGCCTTCGGTCAAAGGCAGCATCGGCAGAGGGCGCGGCGCCTCGGCCTCGATCACGGCTTTCGCCTTTGCGATACCGGCATCCCCCGCGAGATCGGCCTTGGACAAAAGCACGATATCGGCGCAGGCGATCTGATCTTCGAAGACCTCGGAAAGCGGCGTCTCGTGATCGGCCTCCGCCGCGCCGGGCTGTGCCGGGTTCGGGGCGAAAAGGCCGGCGGCGACCGCTTCGGCATCGGCCACCGCCACCACACCGTCGATGGTGATTTTAGAGCGCAAAGCCGGCCAGTCGAAGGCCTTCAGCAGCGGTTTCGGCAGCGCAAGGCCCGAGGTTTCGATCACGATATGATCGGGGCGCGGCTCCATCGCCATCAGCTTTTCGATCGAGGGGATGAACTCGTCGGCAACGGTGCAGCAGATGCAGCCATTGGTGAGCTCGACAATCGAGCTTTCCGGGCAATTCGCATCGGCGCAGTCGCGGATCAGGTCGCCATCAACACCGACATCGCCAAATTCATTCACCAGCACAGCGAGCCGCCGCCCGCCCGGGTTTTGCAGCAGGTGCCGGATCAGCGTGGTTTTCCCGGCGCCAAGAAAGCCGGTGATCACGGTGACGGGGGTTTTTTCCAGGGATTTGTCTGCGGACATGTCAAAGCTCCATCGGAGGGATACGGGCGATTGTGTTCTTGCGGATGACCTCGGGCCGCGCACGCCAGGGGACGATGCCATCGGGCGTCGCCGCAAAGGCGTGATACATGGTGACGAGGTCGTTCAGATGCAGATCGGGGTCGAGATGGCCCTGGACATAGGTCCAGCGGCCCGGGCCGCGAAACACCACGGCGCAGCCATTGGAACAGGCAGACAGGCATTCCTGACGGCGATGTGCCACACCTTTGGCGGTCAGCGCCTCAGAGAGGCGCGCGCCATCGCGTATGGCCTCGGGGCTGCTGCCCGGCAATCTGCATGTGGTACAGACCACAAGCTCGGTTTCTCCGGCCATTTGCCCCTCCGGCATGGCTGTGGCTGCGCGGGGAACAGGTGGCGGGCAAAAGCACCACCAGACCCGCGGCTCACCCCGGCCGCCCGTTACGAATGATGCGCGCCCCGAAGGGCCGCACCGGCGCTGGCAGGTCTCCCGGCTTGCGGATTTCGGGGAATCCCCCTGCGGGCGCCCTGCCTTCCCGGCCGGGTGGCCAGTGGCGGTTGGGCGACCTTTCCGGTCACGGTCGCGGGGGCGGCTGCGTCTGGGCTTTCGGCCTGTCGCATTCCCTCTTCGCCTGCTGTATGGCAGGAACCAGCGATGGCCACAGCCAAGCCACCAGACCCACCGAATGTCAAGCGAGGCCAGGAATGACCGATGCTCCCGATCCCGCCGCAAATCCTGCGGAAGATGCTGCCCGCCACGCCGCAAAAAAGGCGAAGATCAAGGCCGCGCGCGACCGGATGATGGCGGAAAAGACCGGCGAGAAGGGGCTGATCATCGTCCATACCGGGCCGGGCAAGGGCAAAAGCTCCTCCGCCTTCGGGATGATCCTGCGCTGCATCGCGCATGAAATGCCCTGCGGCGTGGTGCAGTTCATCAAAGGCGCGATGTCGACCGGTGAGCGCGATCTGATCCTGAAGAATTTCGGAGGTCTCTGCCAGTTCCACACGATGGGCGAGGGCTTTACCTGGGAGACCCAGGATCTGGAGCGGGACCGCGCCGCAGCGGCGCGCGCCTGGGAAAAGGCGAAAGAGCTGATCCGGGACGAGCGGAACCGCATGGTGCTGCTGGACGAGATCAATATCGCGCTGCGCTATGACTACCTTGTTCTGGCCGAGGTGCTGGCGTTTCTGCGCGATGAGAAACCCCCGATGACCCATGTCGTGCTGACCGGGCGCAATGCAAAGCCGGAACTGGTGGAACTGGCCGATCTGGTGACGGAAATGGCGATGGTGAAACACCCGTTCCGCGCCGGGGTTAAAGCCCAGGCCGGGGTAGAGTTCTGATGTCTGGCCAGACGCCTGGCCGCGCGCTGATGATCCAGGGCACAGGCTCGAATGTCGGCAAGTCGCTGCTGGTCGCGGGGCTTTGCCGGGTGGCGCGGCGGCGGGGGCTGACGGTCCTGCCGTTCAAGCCGCAAAACATGTCGAACAATGCCGCGGTCACAGTGGACGGGGGCGAGATCGGGCGGGCCCAGGCACTGCAGGCGCTGGCCTGCGGGGTGGAGCCGCATAGCGATATGAACCCGGTCCTGCTGAAGCCTGAAACCGATACCGGCGCGCAAGTGGTGGTGCAGGGGCGTCGCCTGACCTCGGTGCGCGCAAAGGATTATGCTGGCCTGAAGCCGAAGATCGCCGAGGCAGTGCAGGAGAGCTTCCGCCGCCTCAGGGCTCAGGCGGATCTGGTGATTGTCGAAGGCGCCGGCAGCCCGGCCGAGGTCAATCTGAGGCGGAATGACATCGCCAATATGGGCTTTGCCTTGGCGGCCGACGTGCCGGTGGTGCTGGCGGGTGATATCGACCGCGGCGGCGTGATCGCGCAGATCGTCGGCACCCAGGCCGTGCTGGACGCAGGCGATAACGCGCAGATCGCGGGCTTTCTGATCAATCGCTTTCGCGGTGATCCCTCATTGTTCGATGATGGCTACCGGCTGATCGGGGACCGTACCGGCTGGCGCGGTTTTGGCGTTTTGCCCTGGTTTCGCGATGCCCGGCTTTTGCCGGCGGAAGATGCGCTCGACCTGGCGCCATCGGGCAAGGGGCGGGTAAAGGTCGCCTGCCTGGCTCTCAGCCGCATCGCGAATTTCGACGATCTCGACCCGCTGAAACTGGAGCCGGATCTGACGGTTTCGATGATCCTTCCCGGTCAGGCGATCCCCGGCGATAGTGATCTTGTGGTGATCCCCGGGTCGAAATCGACACGCGGAGATCTGGCGTTTCTGCGCGAACAGGGCTGGGATATAGACATTCTCGCGCATCACCGGCGCGGCGGGCGGATCCTCGGGCTCTGCGGCGGCTATCAGATGCTGGGCCACTCGGTCGCCGATCCCGATGGGATCGAAGGCGCGCCGGGGGTGACGCCGGGGCTTGGCCTTCTCGATGTGGAAACGGTGATGTCGGGCGACAAGCGGCTGGCACGGGTCACGGCCCGCCATGCCGCCACCGGCCTCGATGTGACCGGCTATGAGATCCATATCGGACGGACCGAAGGCCCTGACCGCGCCCGTCCCTTTGCGTATCTCGGCGACCAGCCGGAAGGCGCGCGTTCGCCCGATGGCAGGGTCGAGGGCAGCTATCTCCACGGGCTATTCACCAGTGACGCCTTCCGCGCCGCCTGGCTGAAGGATTTCGGCATCACCGCCGGCGCAACCCGATACGGCGCCGAAGTAGAGCGCATCCTTGATCGCCTTGCCGATCATATGGAAACCCATCTCGATTGTGACGGGCTGCTTGCGCTCGCCCGCTGATCGGGCAGAGTGACACGCCGCAACAGGAGGCCGCCATGGGACAATATCTGCGCCGGACACTGCGCCATGCCGGCCCCGCGATGGGCTTTACCGGCTGGACCGAAACCCTGCGCGCCACGGCAGGCATGTTTGTCGGCATGGTGGCGCTGATCCTGTTCCTCAGCCCCGACCCGGGCGCCTCGGCCTGGGGGCTGTTCGTCATCGCGCCCTTTGGTGCCAGCGCGGTGCTTTTATTCGCTGTGCCAAACAGCCCGCTGGCGCAGCCCTGGTCGGCGGTGGTGGGCAATGCGGTCTCGGCCCTTGTCGGCGTGGCGCTGGTTCTGACCATCGAGACGCCCGAGCTGCGGATCGTGCTGGCCCCGGCGCTGGCCGTCCTGGCGATGCATCTCAGCCGTGCCCTGCATCCGCCCGGGGGGCGGTTGCGCTGGCGACAGTGCTGGCCCCGCATGCGGCGGCGGAGCTCGGCTTTTTCTATGTGCTGGTGCCGGTCGCGCTTGGCACGCTGGCGCTGGTGCCGGTGGCGGCGCTGGCGGCGGCACTGACCGGGCGGCGCTATCCGTTCCGTCAGCCTGCCACCGCCGCCCCCGGCCAGCCCGATCCGCGCCCGCTTGACCGGCTCGGCGTTTCGCGCGCGGAACTGGCCGGGCTGCTGCAGGAATTTCACCAAAGCGCCAATATCGGCGTTGAAGACCTCGCCCGGCTGATCTCGGCCGCCGAGCTGCTGGCCGCGCGGCACAAGACCGAAGGCATCACCTGCGGCGAGATCATGTCGCGCAACCTTGTGACCGTTGGCCCCGAGACGCCCCTGACCGAGGTTGGCGCGATCTTTCGCGACCGGGGCTTTACCTCGCTGCCGGTGGCGGCGACGGATGGCAGCTATCTGGGCGTGATTTTCCAGATCCACCTGATCCGGCGCGGCGCCGAAGACGCCCGGCTGAGCGGCACCCGCTTTACCGCAAACCTTGCGCGGTTGCTGGGCGCTGCGGGCGGGCGTACCGTTCGGGCGCGGGAGGTGATGGATCCCCATGTGCCGACCCGCAGCCCCGGCACGCCGGTCCATGATCTGCTGCCGCTGCTGGCCGAGGGGCCGAATGATGCGGTGCCGGTGCTTGAAGGGGCGCGTATCCTGGGCATCGTCACCCGCACTGATCTGATTGCTGCGCTGGCACATCAGCGCAAGGAAGAGGGCTGAGATTTGCATTTCGATCTGGAAAGTACCGCGGCAGGGATCGCCTATAAGCTGCTCGTCGCCACGGTCATGCCGCGCCCCATCGCCTGGGTGGTGACGAAATCCGCCGCCAGCGTGGTGAATATCGCACCTTTCAGTTTTTTCAACGTGATGGGGGATGAGCCGCCCACCGTGGTGCTGGGGATCAGCCCGGGCCGCGACGGCGGGCTGAAACATTCGGCACAGAACATCCTCGACAGCGGCGAGTTCGTGGTGAACCTGGTGCCTTTCGCGCTGGCCGGGGCAATGAACCTGACCTCGATCGACGCGCCCGAAGGCGTGAGCGAGGCGGAACTGGCCGGGCTGGAGCTGACGCCTTCGGTCAAAATCACGCCGCCCCGGATAAGCGCGAGCCCCGTGGCGCTGGAATGCCGCCTCCTGCAGCGGGTAGAGACCGGGCCCCGGCAGACTCTGATCGTCGGCGAGGTGCTGTCGATCCATATCGAGGACCGTTTCGTGCTGGATGAGGCGCGCGGCCATGTCGACACGCCCGGGCTTGACCTCGTCGGGCGGTCTTTTGGCGCGGATTATGTACGCACGCGCGATGTGTTCCGGCTGGAGCGCCCGTTCTGGCAGGACCGCATTGCCAAAGACCGCGGCTGAGGCACGATTTTCGCTGGCATTTCCTGCCCGCTCAATGCAATAAATTTGTACTAACGTACAGGAGGCCCGTCAATGGACCCGGAACTGCGCAGGTGTTTTGTCGAAGGCATGAGCCGGGCTGCGACCTTTGTCGCCGTCGCCACCACGGATGGAGAAGGCGGGCGCTTTGGCGTGACGATTTCCTCACTGACCTCGGTTTCGGCGGATGGCGACCATCCCTCGCTGCTGGCCTGTATCCATCACCGCAGCTCGACCGCGACAGCGATCCTGAAAAACCGCGCCTTTTGCGCCAATCTGCTGCATGAGGGCCAGCACGAGATCGCCAATATCTTTGCCGGCCGCAGCGGTATGGCCGATCATGACGCGCGCTTTGCCCAGGTGCCCTGGCAACCGGGCAGCCTTGGCCAGCCGAAAATCGCGGGGGCGACGGCGGTGTTTGAATGCCGCCTTGCCACCGCGCTTTACTGGGAAACCCATCATATCTTTGTCGGCCATGTCACCGGTGTGACCCTGTCGGAAGATCCCGCAACCCTGCTTTACGGCCAGCGCGCCTATCGCCGGGCGGTGGATATCAGCTGATCTGCCGGGTCCCCCCGATCAGCATTCCGGATAGCCGAGGCGGATCAGTTCTGCCCCGCTCACCCGGAGAGGGCTGTCGAGCCTGTAACGCGCCGTTTCCATGAACCAGCTGCGAAGCGGTTCGCGGTAATTCTGCGCCATGATCTGCGACCAGTGGTCAAATTCCGGCTTTGGCAGCGGCTTGCCGTAAGAGCTTGGGCCATGAAAGCCAAAGCTCGCGCGGCGGTGGACGCAGATATTGTCGAGCCCGAGATACATCGTGCAGGCCGAATTGCAGGTGCCGCGCAGCTCGACGCGGTCGCCGCTGGCCCGCAAGCGCTGAACCTCGCGTTCCCTGGCCGCGATCAGACCACCCGGGTCTGCCCGCACCACCCTGATCGTGCCGATATGGGTCGGCCGCATCTGCGCCAGGGCCTTTCCCGGACTGAGCGGTGGCATTGCACCGCTGGCTATTGAAAAGCAAAGTACTGCAAAGCCCGCCCGCACCCGGGTCGAGACATGTTTCATGACGAACCCCTTTCCACCTTTGCGGCGGGGTCATCTGATCGTCCAACCCTCACCCGTCGCGAAGATGAGCAAAGCAGAGGCGTGCTTAAGACGAGGTTTTCACAGCAGAGGCCGGGGGCATTCGAGTCATTAAAATCGGTCCTTAATGCCCTGGACCTGCCATATTCCGCGCGGCCTACGGACCCGGATCAGGCCCGGGTCAGCTTCGGATCAGGGCGGCAAGCGCAGCATCGCCCGGGGCGCAGGCCGCGATAAGACGCGCCCTCTCAGCGGGGCAAGCCGGTCCGCGCGAGACGGGCGCGACACCGGCAGGGCGCCGGCCTCCCGCAGCCAGCCCGCCGGGGCCGATACGCCCAGATACAAGGCCAGCGCCGCCAGTTCGGGCTCTGGTGTCGCGATCAGCGCCTCATAGGAAAGGTGATGCCAGCGCGCCCGTGGCAGGGTCGCAAGCGCTTGCGCCCCCCGGATCATCATGGCCGACCAGAACCGCGCCAGCAGCAGCGGATCGGCGGACCGATCCAGCATCGGCGTGACCGGCATCGCAATGCTCAGCGCCTGCAGGACCCGCCAGATCCGCCCGCGCCCGTAATGGCTGTCAGGGTCAAGAAGGTCGATGCCAAGGCGCCGCATCCGCTGCCACATCCGCGCGGCCAGCCTGGTGGCGGGGTAATCGCTCATCGAGAGCACGGTTTCCGGGCCGCTCCGCGTCAGCAGGACAAGGCGCGCCTCGGGAAACAGGCGCGCCAGCGTCCGCGTCGCCACCAGCGAGCCACCCGAGCGTTCGACCCAGAGCCGGCGATTGCGGGCCATGGCCATCGCGCCAAACAGCTGGCGGTAGTGATCCGTAACGCTTTGCCGGGGATGAGCCGCAACCTCCGCCGCCAGCTGGTCGAAAAGGTCGTCGGGCGCGTCAGTCAGATGCGGCAGCGCGACCTGGAGGAGCGGCGGGCAGCGAAACGGGTCATGGCGGTTGCCCTGCTGGCGCCCATAGAGAAACTCGCGCGGCGCCCGCAGCGGATTGCCGGCCAGCGCGCCGATCCGGGTTGGCTCCGCGAGGCCGCGCCAGAAGTCTAGCGCCGAAAGCTGACCGGGCGGGAAGGCCCGCGCGCCGGCAGTGGCAAACACCTCCGAGAGGCTGAGAAGTTCGGGATGCAGCCGGATCAGATCCGAAACCAGCGTCGACCCGCAGCGCGCAGATCCAAGGATGAAAGCCCCCGCCATTTTTTAGCCCTTCGGCTTGAGCCGGCTGAGCATCGCATCCAGCACCGAAGCCGCGATCTCGCCGGCGCTTTGTGTGGTCAGGATGTCGAGCCGGCGGTCCACCTCCAGCGCCACCGCGCCATGAACCGCGACATAAAGCTGCTCGGTCAGCCGCATGGCACGATTGTCATCCAGATCGGGCGCATGTTCGCGGAGCAGCTCTGTCAACCGCCCCATCAGGCCCCGGACCGCCTCGCCATACCAGGCGGGGAAAGTCTCGCGCTGGCGCGTACCGCCGAAAAGCGCGCTCCACAAAGCCGGGTTGCGACGCATGAAAGAAATATAGCTCTGGCAGATCAGATGCAGCCGCGCCGCAGGGGTGCCAGTGTCGGGCAATGTGTCAAACAGCTGTTCAAGCCGGGCAAAGGTCTCGCGATTCACCTCCATCAGAATATCCGACATCGAGCCGAAGACATTGTAGATCGAGGCCGCAGTATATCCGACCTCACGCGCGATCGCGCGGGCCGAGAGACCCGGGACGCCTTCGCGATCCAGGATCCCGCGTGCAGACTCAAGGATGGCCTGGCGCAGCTCTGCCCGCGGCACACGCTGGGGTCGGCTCATATTCGCCTCCGTAAGGTTTTGCATACTGAACGTTGTTCAAAAACTTCTTGACGCAAAGCCCGGCCCAGGTCAAGGGTTAGTGAACAATGTTCAATAAGGTGCGTCATGCAGAGTACATCCCATCGGAACAGCCCACCTGCGATGCGGATTCTCGGAACGGGTATGTATCTGCCGCAACAGCGCCTTGCCTCATCCGCGATTGACCAGCGGTTCGGCTGGGCTGCGGGCACCACCGAACGCCGCTATGGGCTTGCCGCCCGCCATATTGCCGGGCCCGAGGAAAGCACATCGATGATGGCGACCGAAGCGGCGCGCCAGGCGCTTGAGGTGGCCGGGATCCGCGCGGGCGATCTCGATCTGATCCTTGGCGCCTGCGGGGTGATGGAACAGGCGATCCCTTCGACCGCGACGCTGGTGCAGGCCCGGCTTGGGCTGGGGAAATCGGGTATTCCTTCTTACGACGTGAATGCGACCTGTCTGAGTTTCGTGCAGGCGCTGGATCTGGCCGCGATGCGAATAGCCGCCGGGCGGGCGCGCCGGGTGCTGGTGTTTTCCGCCGATATCGCCTCGGTCGGGCTGGACTGGTCCGAACCCGATACGGCGGCGATCTTCGGCGATGGCGCGGCGGCGGTGGTTCTGGGCGCAGATGCGGGCGAAGGCGTGCTGGCAAGCCGGTTTGAAACCTATTCCGAAGGCCGGGCCGCCTGTGTGCTTGAAGGCGGCGGCACCCGTTACGGCGGCACCCGCGATCCGGAACTGCTCGACCGCACCAATGTGTTTCATATGGATGGGCAGACCGCCTTCCGCATCGCGGCGCGCTATCTGCCGCGTTTCCTCCGGGCGCTCATGGACGAGGCGGGTGTCGGCTACAACGATCTGGCCTGTATCGTGCCGCATCAGGCCTCTGGCCCGGCGCTGGATCACGGGCTGGAGCGGCTGGGGATACCGCCCGATAAGGTGATCCGGACCTTCGGGCAGCTGGGCAATCAGATCGCGGCCTCGATCCCGAATGCCCTGCATCACGCGATCACCTCGGGGCGCCTGCAGCGCGGCGAACTTGCCCTGCTGATCGGCACCTCGGCGGGGCTGTCGCTGGGTGGCATGGTGGTGCGCTGCTGATGGCGATTCTGATCACAGGGGCGACAGGGTGTCTTGGCGGCGGTATCACGCGGCAGTTGCTGGCCGCAGGTGTCAGGGTCATTGGCCAGGGTCGCGATCTGCGGGCCGGCGCAGAAATGGTGCAGCAGGGCGCGGAATTTCTGCCGCTCGATCTCTGCGATCCGGTGCCGCTCGAGCCGGTTTTAGCCGGCACAGAGACTGTTTTCCACTGTGCCGCCCTGTCTTCGGCCTGGGGTCGCGCCCGCGATTTCCAGGCGCTGAATGTGGATGCAACCCGCAGGTTATTGGACGCGGCACGTGACGGCGGGGTGAAACGGTTCATCTTTGCCTCTTCCCCCAGCATCTATGCCAATGGCTCCGACCGGCTGGATCTGACCGAAGACGCGCCCCTGCCCGCACACTTTGCCACCCATTACGCCCGGACCAAGGCGGAATCCGAGGCACTGGCGCTGTCTTATGACCAGCCCGGCGCGATGCGGGTGGTGGCCCTGCGCCCCCGTTCGATCTATGGGCGCGGCGACCGGGCGCTGATGCCGCGTCTTCTGACGGCGATGCGGCGCGGGACGCTGCCCCTGATCTCGGGCGGCGCGGCGCTGATTGATGTCACCCATGTCTCGGATGCCGCGCGCGCGATGGTTCTGGCCGCAGCTCACGCCCAAAAGGTCGGAGGGCGGGTGTTCAACATCACCTCGGGCGAGAGTTGGCGGTTCGCGCAGCTTGCCGATGCGGCGGCGGATCTCTTTGGCCTCACGCCGCGCCGCAGGCACCTGCCCTATGGGGTCGCCATGACAATCGCCACCGGGTTCGAGGCCCTGCATCACCTGTTTCGCCCCGATATCGAGCCGGTGCTGACCCGCCAGGCCGTGGTCTCGCTGGGCCGCAGCCTGACGCTCGACATCTCTGCCGCACGGGCCGATCTGGGATATCGCCCGCAAGTGACCCTTTCAGAAGGGATCCGCGACTATGCTGCCTGAACTCATCCCGTTTCGCGTCGGATATTGCTGCGCCCCCGCCAGGCTGTCGCGCCGCGATGCGGGCTGGCGGCCCATCCGCTTTCCCGCCGGTGTCGTGCTGATCCGCCATCCGGGCCTCGGCGATATCCTGTTCGATACCGGCTACGGACCTGCCTTTTTCGAGGCAACCCGCCCCTTCCCGGAACGGCTCTACCGTTGGCTCACGCCAGCGCAACTGGACGCAGACCAGCGCCTGCCCGCTCAGCTCGGCCGCCATAGCGCACAGATCCGGCAGGTGGTGCTCTCACATCTCCATGCCGATCATATCGCAGGGCTGTTCGGGATGGATCCGATCCCGCCCGTCATCACCTCGCGCAAAGCCTGGGATCATCTGCACCAGGGCAGCCGCCTCGCCACGCTGAAAGCGGGGTGTCCCGAAGGGCTCAGGCGGCGGCTTCAGACTCTGACACCGCAGTTTTTCGAAGATTTCCCGCAGGCCGCGCCCCCGGATGGCAGCAGCGGCCTGGGATTGTTTCACGACATTTCCGGCACTGGCAGCCTGCTTGCAGTGGCCTTGCCCGGGCATGGTCATGGCCAGTTCGGCCTATACCTGCCCCAGACCACCAGCGGCCCGGCCTTTCTGATCGCCGATGCGGCCTGGAGCCGCCAGGCGCTGCGCGATGGCTGCCCGCCGCCCGATTACACCCTGCGCCGCCTTGGCGATGCAGCGGCCTATCTCGCCACCTTCTCGGCCCTGGCCGATCTCGCCCGGAACCGGCCCGACATCACCTTCTGGCCGTCCCATTGCCCGGAGGCCTTTGCGTGACCCCCTCGCCCCTCACCGCCTTTCTGGCCGCACGTTACGGACGCGGCTTTCGCTCGCGCGCGGAAATCATCGCCTGGCAGGCCGCCGGGCTGCGCCGCCTGCGCGAGCAGATCATGCCGCGCTCGCCCTTTCACGCCCCCTTTGCCGCAAGGCGCATTGCGGACTGGCCAATGATGAACAAGGCCCGGCTGATGGAGCATTTTGCCCGCATCAACACCTGTGGCATTCATCGCGATCAGGCCCTGGATATAGCGCTGAAATCCGAAGAGAGCCGCGATTTTTCACCGATGATCGGCGAGGTGGCGGTGGGGCTTTCCACCGGCACCTCGGGGCAGCGCGGGCTGTTTCTCAGCGACAAAGGCGAGCGCGCGCTCTGGGCGGCGGTGATGTGCGGCCGGTTCTGGCCCGCGCCGCTTTTGTCGCGCCAGCGGATCGCGTTTTTCCTGCGCGCGAATAACGCGCTCTATGAAAGCCTTTCGAACCCGCTGATGCAGTTTCGTTTCTACGATCTTCTGTCTGAGTTCGAAGCGCATCTGCCTTTGCTGAACCAGCAGAACCCGACCGTGCTGATCGCCCCGGCGCAGATCCTCGGCCTGATCGCAAAGGCGCAGGCGGCGGGGCAGATCCGCATTCGCCCAAAGCGGATCATCTCGGTCGCCGAGGTGCTCTCTCCCGAAGATTGCGCGGTAATAGAGACTGTTTTCGACCAGCGTCCGGATCAGGCCTATCAATGCACCGAAGGCGTTCTGGGCTATACCTGTCGCCATGGATCGCTGCATCTGAACGAGCGCTATATCCATTTCGACCGCGATGTGATCGACGAAACGACCGGCGCCTTTTGCCCGGTGATCACCGATTTCACCCGGCAGAGCCTGCCGATCCTTCGCTACCGGCTGGATGATGTACTGATCCCCGATCCGGAGCCCTGCCCCTGCGGCTGCGCGAGCCAGCGGCTGAAACGGATTGAAGGGCGCGCTGATGATATCCTCTGGTGGGCCGGCGCGGATGGCAGGCCGCGCATGGTGCCCTCGGACGCGATCCGCCAGGCGGTGGCAACCCTGCCGGTGCCGGTGCGCGACTACCGGGTGATTGAAGAGGCGGGGCGGCTGACGGTCTGGCTCGACACCACGGTCGGGGAAATCGCCATCCCGGCGATGGAGCATTCGCTTACCCGCCTCGCCGCCGGCCTTGGCTGCATCCCGCCGGTGATGGAGTTCCGCACCGGATTGCCCGCCGATCTGGCCGCAGATCCGGGCGCCAAACGGCGGCGCGTGCTGGTGCGGCGCTGACAGGGGCAGTCTGAATGCGGTCAGTCTGAAAGGGACTTGCCAGCGCAGGGGCGTGACGGGCAGGCTGCCATGATGGACAAGCTGCAAGATATCCTGAACGAGATCACTGCCACGCTCGCGAGCCGCGAAGAGCGCGGCCATCCCGCCGATTACATCCCGCCGCTGGCCCATGTCAGCCCGAAGCATTTCGGCATCGCAGTCGCGCTGAATGAGGGCGGGCTTTTCACGGCAGGCGAGGCGGATCTGCCTTTCTCCATCCAGTCGATCTCCAAGGTTTTCACCCTGACACTGGCGCTTGGGATGTATGGCGACGCGCTCTGGCGCCGTGTCGGGCGCGAACCTTCGGGAAGCGCCTTCAATTCCATCGTGCTGCTGGAACAGGAAAAGGGCATCCCGCGCAACCCGTTCATCAATCCGGGCGCGCTGGTGGTGGCGGATGCGCTGCTGGCGCATGCCCGGGCGCCGCGTGAGACGATTGGCGAGATCCTGCGGTTTTTGCGTTTCATCTCGGATGATGACACGATCAGCGCCGATCCGGCGGTGGCGCGCGCCGAAAAGGCGACCGGTTTTCGCAATGCGGCGCTCGCGAATTACCTGCATTCCTGGGGCAATCTGACCAACCCGCCGGACCATGTGCTGGGCGTCTATTTCCACCATTGCGCGGTCACCATGAGCTGCGCGCAACTGGCCCGCGCCGGGGGTATCTGGCCAATGGCGGTAAGAATCCGGTGACCGGGCGCTCGGTGATCTCGGGCGTCAGGGCGCGGCGGATCAATGCGCTGATGCTGACCTGCGGCCATTATGACGGCTCGGGCGATTTCGCCTACCGCGTTGGATTGCCCGGGAAAAGCGGGGTCGGAGGCGGGATCCTCGCGGTTGTGCCAGGGGTGGCCTCGATTGCCGTCTGGTCGCCGGGGCTGAACGCGAATGGCAATTCGCTCCTGGGCGCCGAGGCGCTTGAGATGTTGTCGCAGCGGATGGGCTGGTCCGTGTTCTGACGCCCCGGCTTCTGATCAGCGCGTCAGGTAATCGCGGATGATATCGACCTCTTCCGTCGCGCCAAAGACCAGCGGAATATGTTCGTGATGGGCCTCGGGCAGACGGGTCAGGATCGTGTTGATGCCATCCGTCGCCCTGCCGCCCGCCTGTTCGATCAGGAAGGCAATCGGAAACGCCTCGTAAAGCGTGCGCAAGCGCCCGTTCTCATAACCTTTGCGGCTGTCGGCGGGATACAGAAACGCGCCGCCCTCGATCAGGATGCGGTGGAGTTCCCCCGCCGCTGCCGCGAGCCAGCGCATATTGAAATCGCGCCCGCGCGGGCCGTCACGGCCAAGCTCCATATCGCAGACCCAGTCCTGCAACCCTTGCGCCCAATGCCGCTGGTTCGAGGCGTTATAGGCAATTGTCGAGGCCTTCGGCTTCAGTTGCACATTGGCATGGGTCTGGCGGAAGTCGCGCCCCTGCGGGTCGTAGCCAAAGATCTGAACGCCCTCGCCCAGCGTAAAGCCGTAATCCAGTGAATGGCCGATCGAGGCATAGCCCGCCGCCACGATCTCAGCCCCTGAGCGCAGGAAATCGGTGCCTTTGGCCGGGAAGACCGCGAAGAACATGCCCAGAGGTGCCCCGATCCCGATGGAGTTTGATCCGTCAATCGGATCCATCGCCACATCCCAGAGCCCGTCCGGGTTCAGGGTGACGATATCCTCGGCCTCTTCCGACAGAACAAGCCGGACGCCCGCATCGCGCAAGTAAGGCAGCACATAGTGATGCGCCGCGTCATCCATCGCTTTCTGTTTGTCGCCGCTTTCATTGATGCCGATCACCGCGGCCGGGTCAGAGTAAAGCCGCCCCGCCGCAAGCCGCGCCGCAATCCCGGGAAGCGCCTCTGCAAAGGCCCGGATCACGGAAACCGGGCCGGATTTGCCGGTCAGGTGATCTTCAAGACGCATCCCGTCAGGCGCGTGATCAGCGGGGAGGGTCAGCATCGGCAACTCCGCAAATAGGTGGGGCGCGAGAGGAGGAGGAGGAGTTCGCGCCCCGACAAGCCCCGTCGGGGATAGACCCCGGGGGCTTGTTGTTCAATGGGGCTCAGCCGCCCGAAAGCTTCGCGTTATATTTCGCGCCGACCGCGTCGATGGCATCGACATTGCTGGCGGATTTGCCGGCGGCGTCGAAGTTTTCGGTTTCCGAGAGCCAGGCATCGGCAATGGCTTTCGCCAGTTCCGGCCCGATGACGCGCGCGCCCATGGTGATGATCTGGGCATTGTTCGACAGGGCCGCGCGGGTGGCGGAATAGGTGTCATGGGTCAGTGCTGCACGGATGCCCGGCACCTTGTTCGCCGCGATGCAGACACCGATGCCGGTGCCGCAGACGAGGATCGCGCGGTCATATTGGCCCGCCATCACCTCGGAGCCGACGCGGTCCGAGAGGTTGGCGTAAAACGCATCCGGGCCCGCATCGGTGCGCGAGATTTCCGAGACCTCGAATTTGCCTTTCAGGTGATCGGCCAGGATTTTGGCGAGACCTTCACCGGCGCTGTCGCCTGCGATTGCAAGTTTCATCTGTCTTCCCTCACAGTTTGGCGCTGACTTGCGCCATGATACCCAGATAGCCCTCGACCTCCCAGGCCGAGCGACCGACGAAAAGACCGTCAATATGCGGGCACTGGATCAGTTCCTCGCAATTGCCGGGGTTGACCGAACCGCCATAGAGGCAGGCCACGCGGCGGCCCAGAACCTCGGTGGCGACCGCGATGATTTCGGCCTGGCGCGCATCGGCATAATCGGCTTTCGCCGGGATGCCGTTGACACCGATGGCCCAGACCGGCTCATAGGCCAACAGGATCTCGGCCTGTTTCTGTTCAGGGGAAAGGCGCTCCAGCGCAGAACGGGTCTGTTTCGCGAGCACCTCGGACGCGCGGCCCGAATTGCGGTCTTCCAGCGTCTCGCCGATGCAAATGAGCGGCACGAGGCCGTGGCGGATCGCGGATTCGGTCTTCAGCCCGACGCCTTCATCGGTCTCGCCAAACATCTCGCGGCGCTCGGAATGGCCGAGCTCGACCATATCGAGACCCGCATCTTTCAGCATCATCGGAGAAATCTCGCCGGTGAAGGCGCCCTCGGATTCCCAATGCATATTCTGCGCGCCGACCCTGACCGAAGTGTCCTTCAGCATCGCTTTGATTTCACGCACATAAAGATAAGGCGGGATGATGAAACGCTGGATGCGCGGGTCGCGATCTTTGTCTGATGCGATCAGGCCCTCGGCAAAGCGCTTTGCTGCGGCCCAGTCCTTATGCATCTTCCAGTTGGTGCCGATCCAGGTTTTCCCGGTCCAGGTCTCTTGTGCCATTCTCTTTCCTCTTCAGTCCAGCAGCGCGCGCGCTGTCGGCTCATCTGTGATCAGCCCGCTCAGCCGGCCGCTGGCCAGCACGGCCCGGATGGCGTGGTGTTTGTCGGCACCGCCCGCGATGGCGACGATGCGGTCGCCCCCGGGCCGGAACCCGACCGAAAGCGTGCGGGCGGTCAGGCTGGTTTCCACCTCGCGCCCGAGCGCGTCAAAGAAATGCCCCAGCATCTCGCCCGCGCCGCCGGTGGCGGTGATCTCTTCAATCTCGCGCGGCTCAATCATGCCCGAGGCCACCAGCCCCGCCCCGGCATCCGCCGTGCCAATCCCCACCAGTTTCAGCCCGGCCCCGGCCGAAAGGTCGAAAATCTCGCGCACGCCGGGCTGCGACAGCAGTACCTCGCGATCCGTGACCGAGCGGGCAAAGAACGGCACCGGCAGCACAAAGGCCATTGCGCCGGTTTTTTCCGCCAGGCTGTGCATCACATCATGCGGATTGGCTGCGTAATTTCGCGTAAGCCCGCCCAGAAGCGAGACAAAGCTGACGCCGGACGCATTGATCCTGGGCAATTGGCGCACGGTCGCCTGCATGGTCCGGCCATGGCCCAGACCGATCACCGGCGTTTCGCCCCGTTCGATCTCGCGCCGCAAAAACCCGGCGCCCGCCATGCCGAGGGCGCGCAGAGGCATCCCCTCTTCGCCCAGATCCGGCGCCACTTCGCAGTAATCCAGCCCGTAACGGCGCGACAGCCGGTCTTCAAATTCCACACATTCGACGATGTCGCCGTCAATCGTGACCTTGACCGCGCCCTCAAGCACCGCCCGGGCGATCAGCCGATGGGTCTTGACGGATGCAAGCCCCAGCCGTTTCGCCACCGCGGCCTGGGTCAGCCCGCCTGCGTAATGCAGCCAGGCCGCGCGGATCGCGAGGCTTTCTTCGGGGTCAATGTCGCGGCGCGGTGCCATTGTCGTCCTGGGGTTAAGGCTGTTGCCCTGGGTTAACGCGGCGTCAGATATGCAGGTCCTGCACACCGGTGTCGATATGCGGCGCCCAGAAGGCGACGCTTTCCGCGATCTGCGCAATCACCTGGCGGTCATTCGGTTCCCGCTCCTTGAAGCTCAGCTCAAGGCAGATCTCGTTATCCACCGCCCCGCCTTCGCGGAAGGCGGCGAGCAGCGGCTCGGGCTGGATGCGGCCTTTGGCGTTGAAATCGGCGGTGAAAGGCTTGTGGCCGGATTTGTCCATCATCGACTGCTTGATATGGATGATCGGCGAAAGCTTCGGGACCGCCCGCGCCCAGGCATAGGGGTCGGTGTCATCGGGGTTCGGGCTGGTGACATCGCCATGGTCGATATCGGCCATCATCCACATCGGCACCGCCATATTCGCCGCCGTCAGCCGGTCTTGCAGCGCGATGGCCTCGCGGATCGTCTCGCCGAATTCGCGGCCCACCGACATCGGCTCCCAATAGACATATTTCAGGCCCGCGCCTTTGGCATGTTCCGCCACTTCGGCCCAGTGGTCGATGGCGATTTGCGTCAGCTCTTCGCGCCGGGCCTGGTCGTCGAAATCCTTATAGGTGAAGATCGCGAACTGGGTGCCGACCGAAACGCCGCCCAGATCGGCGGTGATATCGGCAAAGGTCTTGAACCAGTCGGTATAGTAGCGGCGCACATCCCGGTCCGGGTGGCCAAAATGGTTCAGCCGCCCGTAGGGCCCGGTCATGCCGGAGGTTACCCGCACCCCGGTGCGGGCCTGAGCCGCCTGCATCTCGCGCGTCAGACGGCGGATCACCGGGGCGGGCCAGGACGGGTTGATGAATTCATGCGTCAGCTGCAGGTCGCGGATCCTCAGATCGCGCGCCACGGTCTCGATCAGGTCCGAGGGTTCCGCGAAACGGTTCACCAGCGGGTTGGTGTTCAGGGAAAGTGTCAGTTTCATGCGCGCGCCCCCGCTTTCCAGCCGTCAAACCAGGTGGTGAATTCCGCAAGCTGATCTTCGGTCAGGTGCAGCTTGTGCTTGGTGCGGCGCCAGAGAATGTCTTCCGCCTCCATCGCCCATTCTTTCGCCACCAGGTATTTCACCTCGGCCTCATAAAGATCGCCGCCGAAATGCCGGCCAAGACCGTCGACCGAGGTCGCGCCCGCGATCAGATCCTTCATCCGGCTGCCATAGCGGCGGGCATAGTAAAGGATGAGCGCGCGCGGCATCCAGGGGAAGGCCTCCCGCTGGGTCTCAATAAAGCTCTCATAATCCGCGTTCGGCATCTCGCCACCGGGGAGTTTCGCTGTCGCGGTCCAGTCCGGCCCCATCTGCGGGAAGATATGTTTCAGCTTATGCATCCCGCGCTCGGCCAGCTCGCGGAAGGTGGTGATCTTGCCGCCAAACACGTTCAGCATCGGCGCGCCGCCGGTCTCGTCGAGATCAAACACATAGTCGCGGGTCACCGCCGAGGGGTTCCCCTTGCCATCGTCAAACAAAGGCCGCACGCCGGAATAGGCATGGACCACATCCTCACGCCGCAGCTTTTCCTTGAAATAGCGGTTCACGCATTTCAGCAGATATTCGATCTCACTCTCGTTGATCTCGACGTCTTCGGCGCGGCCTTCCCAGGGGATATCGGTGGTGCCGATCAGCGCCATATTCCCCTCATAGGGGTTGATGAAGATCACGCGCTTGTCGTGGTTCTGCACCAGATAAGCATTCTGCCCGGCCCACCATTTCGGCACGATGATATGGCTGCCCTTGACCAGCCGCACGCCGCGCGTCGATTTGGTATGGGCGACATTCTGGATCACGTCCGAGACCCAGGGACCCGCACAGTTCACGATACATTTGGCGCGGTAGGTCTGCTCCTCACCCTTGTGATTGCGAACGGTCACCGTCCAGCCCCCATTCTCGCGCACAGCAGAAGTCACCGGCGAGCGGGTCAGGATCGTCGCGCCCTTTTCCGCTGCGCCAAGCGCGTTCAGCGCCACGAGCCGCGCGTCATCGACCCAGCAATCCGAATATTCAAAGCCCTTTTTGTACTGATCGAGGATCGCCGCCCCTTCCGGGTCACGATGCAGGTTCAGCGTCCGCGTGCCGGGGAGTTTCTTGCGGCCCCCCAGATGATCATAAAGGAACAGCCCAAGGCGCACGAGCCAGGCGGGCCGGTCCGTCGGCGAATGCGGCAGCACGAAGCGCATCGGCCAGATGATATGGGGTGCGGCGTTCAGGAGAACCTCGCGCTCGATCAGCGCCTCGCGCACCAGGCGGAATTCGTAATATTCCAGATAGCGCAGCCCGCCATGCACCAGCTTGCCCGAGCGCGAGGATGTCCCCTGCGCCAGGTCGTCTTTCTCCGCCATCACCACGGAAAGCCCGCGCCCGGCTGCATCGCGCGCCATACCGGCACCGTTGATGCCGCCTCCGATCACAAAGAGGTCGATCATATCGGTCATGTCATTCTCCTGACGGGCGGCGGGCGCGGGACAGCTGATCCCAGACCGGGACCAGCGCCTGCCGCGCCGATTGATAGGCGGGAAAGATGCGGTGATAGGCGTCAACAAGGCCCGCATCCGGGGCTTCGGGCGCGCCCAGAAGCGGGATCACCCATTCATTGACGCAATCATCCATGGATTTATAGGCGCCGATGGCAACGGCGGCCATCATAGCGGCCCCTGCAGCCCCGGCCTCATCGCGGGCTGATACCCGGACAGGCGCATCAACCGAAGCCGAAAAGATCTTACGTAAAGCGCCCGACCGCGCCGCGCCCCCGGTCAGCCGCAACTCTCCGGGCAGTTTGCCCATCGCCGCGTAGCAATCGCGCATGGCGTGCCCGAGGCCCTCGGTCACCGCGCGCAAGAGATCGGGGAAGCCGTGATATTGCGAAAACCCGGTAAAGCCCGCACGGGCCTGAGCATTGACGAAAGGCCCGCGCTCACCCGCCTCGGAAATATAGGGGTGATAGACGATCTGACCGGGCTGGCTTTCCGACAGCCATGCGTCGATCCGCGAGACCAGCTCTTTATGGCTGACCTCATGACCAAAGGCCTTGAGCGCATCGCCGGCCAGGCCAAGCGCCCAGTCGACATTCAGCGTGGCCGCCATATTGGTCTGCACCTGGGTCACCACGCCGGGGACCGGCAGGCAGATCACATAGCCGGTGCCTTCCTCTTTCAGATGCACATCCTGCCATCTGACCGCCCGCATATGCACCCCGGTCGAGCCCACGGTCGAACAGGCGACATCCTCGCCGCCGCCGCCATAGACCCCGGCGCCAAGCGCGGTCATCACCATATCGACATAGCCGAGGCTGACCGGCGTTCCGGCCCTGAGCCCGGTCGCAGCCGCAGCCGCAGCACTCAGCGGATGCGTGACTTCGGTGCCCTCGACGATCGGCGGCAGCAGATGGCGCTGAGCCTCAAGCCCGAGGGCCGCGATCACCGTGTCATCATATTGCCGGTTGCGGTAATTCCCGAAGGTGAAACTCGCCTCTGACGGGTCGGTTGCCCGCACCCCGGTCAGGTTCAGGTAAAGCCAGTCCTTGCAATGCAGCGCGACCTCAGCCGCCTCCAGCAATTCAGGCCGGAAGCTTTGCATATGGGCGATCTGGCTGCCCATCTGACAGGTGTTGAGCCCGGTGCCGGTGGCCTCGAACCGCGCGCGGTTTTCAGCACAATGGGCGAGCCGCTCGACCGTCGGCGCCGCGCGGGCATCAAGCCAGAGCCAGGCATCGCCGACCGGGCGGTTCCCCGCCCCGGCAAGCCAGGTGCCGTCGCCTTGCCCCGTCACCGCCAGCGCGGCGGTGCGCCCCGCCAGCCCTTCGACCAGCTCGCCCAACTCACGCAAGGCGCGGGCGCAATCATCCCAGGTCTGGCCCAGGGGCTGCGTCGCCGATCCGTCAGCGGCAGTCGCGTAGCGATTCGGCACCGCAGCCGAGGCCAGTTGCCGCCCCGCGAGATCAAAAGCCACCGCCTTGATCACCGAAGTGCCCGCGTCAATTCCGATCAGAATGTCAGTGCCGGCCATGTCCGGACCCTCCCCCAGCCGCCATGACAGCCCTTGCGGCGGTCACGCCAGTGCGGACCCGCAGGGATGCCGGAGCAAGATCTCTCTGCCGCCCGATATGAAAGCCGATATGCAATCCATCCCTCCCGCCGATCCGGTCGCATCCGCGACCTCCCCCGTTTCGGCTGAAAAATCCAGGCCCGCATTTTGCCATGCAGACCCGCGCGAGGTATATCCCACAATCATACCATAGTGAATGAATTTTTTTACGGACAAAGTAATTTATTTCAGATATTCTTGGGGAAAGGAGCCAGCATCCGGCCAGGGCTTTCCCCGCCTGCCATCCCCGGAGGGCTGATAACCGGCGCCGGATTATCATGGCGATGCCAGAGGTGGATCTGTGCCAGTTCCCGCCATCAAATCACGTTAAATCAATAAATTGCGATTCAATTTCGCTGCTTATGCAGCACGCCCGGCTGCAACAGCAGCATGTTCGCCGCGAGGGCCAATATCCACGACCCTACCAGACGGAATCAGCGGGAGCGCCCGGCCTTCCCGGAAATTTCAAAGCCTGCATCCGCCTCATTTCATATCTTACTTGACGGATTAAATATCACTATAATATCACAAAGGCTGCAAACGAAGGCGAAAGTCCCCTGGCCCAAAGCCAGCGCGTTGAGGAGCGTGACACCCGGGACCGTCGCAAGGTGAGGAGTTAAAGGTATGCAAACGGACGTTCTGGCCTTCGCCGCCGGCGGCCATGCCCGCTTTGGCACTGGCCCCCTGATGCCGCGCCTGCCGCTTCTCTCAGACATCACTTTCCCGGGAACCAAATCATGAGCCAAAGCCTGGAAACCGCAGCCGCGCCGCGCAGCGAAAGCCGTCGCAGGATCTGGATCGCCGGCGCGATTGTTCTGGCCGTGATCGCGGCAATCGCGCTCGACACTAAGGTGGTACGGGTCGGATCCGACTCTGATACCCGCCAGCAGGCCTTCTCGCCCGACACTTATGGCCAGGCCGAGTTTCCCCGCATCAAAGACGCCGTGATCGCGAAAGCGGTGGATGTGGTGACGCTGGCCCAGGCCGTCCAGGCAGATAAGGCGGCGGCCGCGAAGGAATATGGCACCCCGGCGACCACCGGCACCGTGATGATGGTGAAATTCACCGGCGTCGCGGGCGAGGCGAAATCGGGCGTCTATGAAATGGCGATTGACGGGATGCCGGAAGGGATCAGCGTCCGGCTTCAGACCGGGCCGGCGATCAATGGCACCGACCTGCGTGACGCGCCCGGCGATATCGAATTCGGCGCCTTCAAGAACCAGATCGAGTATCAGGATGCCGGTTCGGCGATCAACCGCGCCATGAAGACCGCCGTTCTGGACGGGATCGACACCGCGAACCTGACCGGCAAGACGCTTGAGGTCACCGGCGCCTTCACCCTGATCAATGCCAAAATGTGGCGCATCACCCCCGTCAGCGTGACGGTGCAGTGATGAGCACTGAGACAGCCAAATTCGACACCGCCGAAGTGGTGCTTGCCGCGCGCAATGTGGCGAAATCCTACGGCGCAGTTCATGCCCTGAAGGGCGTGAATTTCGACATTCATCGCGGCCAGGTCACCACGCTGTTCGGCGAAAACGGCGCCGGCAAATCGACGCTGATGAAGATCCTTTCCGGGGTCATCCAGCCGAGCTCGGGCGAGATCATTCTGGATGGCCAGCCGGTCCATTTCCAGAATTCGACTCATGCCCGCGATCTGGGCATCTCGATCATCCACCAGGAGCTGAGCCTCGCGCCCAATCTTTCCGTGCGCGATAACATCTTCATGGGCCGCGAGATCAAAGGCCCGATGGGCGTCGATTTCGCCGAGGAAGAGCGCCAGGCCCGCAAGCTGATGCAGGATCTGGAGCAGGATATCGATCCGCTGACCCCGGTCGAGGATCTGCGCCTTGGTCAGCAACAGATCGTGGAAATCGCCCGTGCGCTTTCCGTCGACAGCCGCATCCTGATCATGGACGAGCCGACTTCGGCGCTTTCCGCGACCGAGGTCGAGGTTTTGTTCAAGGTGATCAATGACCTGACCTCCAAGGGCGTGTCGATCGTCTATATCTCGCACCACCTGGAAGAGGCGCTGCTGATCACCGATCACGCCGTGGTTTTGCGCGATGGCGCTATGACCGCCTGGGCACCGCGCGCTGACATCGATCTGAACTGGATCGTGCGCAATATGGTGGGCGAGAATTACAATCTCGGCACGCCGCCGGACGGGTATGAACTCGGCCAGACCGCGCTTGCTGTTAAAAACATGGTCGTCCCCGATCCGGGCGGCAATGCCTATAATGTGGTCGACAACCTCTCGCTTGAGGTGAAGGCCGGCGAAGTCGTCTGTATCTACGGGCTGATGGGCGCCGGGCGGTCAGAGCTGATGGAGACCCTGGCCGGGCGGCTGCATGCGGCCTCGGGCCGGATCGAGCTGAAAGGCACAGAGATCTCGCATCTTTCCATCGCGCAGCGGATCGCGCGCGGGCTTGCGCTGGTGCCGGAAGACCGGCAGCGCGACGGGCTGGTGCAGACGATGTCGGTGGGGCAGAACCTGTCGCTCGCCTCGATCACCGCCTTTACCCGCGGGCTTTTCACCTCGCGCAGGGCAGAAAAGGCGCTGATCGCCGATTCGATCAAACGCGTGACCGTCAAGACCTCTGGCCCGGACGCCGCGATTGGCTCGCTTTCGGGCGGCAACCAGCAAAAGGTGGTCATCGGCAAGATGATGGCGACCAATCCGCAGGTGATCTTGCTGGACGAGCCGTCGCGCGGGATCGATATCGGCGCCAAGGCCGAGGTGTTCCGCCTGCTCGCCGATGGCGCGAAACGGGGCCTCGCCGTGGTCTATACCACATCGGAAGTCAGCGAGTGCCTGTCGATCGCGCATCGCATCATCGTCATGCACAAGGGCCGTATCACGGCTGAATTCGGCGCAGACGCCACCAAAGAAATGATCATGGCCGCCTCTGGCGAACAGCACGCGGCTTAAGAGCGAAGTTCGGGGAAAACAGAACAATGTCCGACACCACCAAACCCGCCCCCGCCACCAGGAGCGAAGGTTTCAGCCTGCTGAAGCTTCTGCTTGAAGGCCGGGCTTTCTTCGCTCTGATCGTGATTGTCGCGGTCTTTTCATATCTCTCACCGAATTACTTCACGACTTCGAACTTCCTGATCATGGCCAGCCAGGTCGCGATTTTCGGCCTGCTGGCCATCGGCATGCTGCTGGTGATCCTGAATGGCGGCATCGACCTGTCGGTCGGCTCGATCCTTGCACTGTGCGGCGTGATCGGCGGCGCGCTGATGCAGGGCGTCGAGATCGACGCGCTCGGCGTGATCCTTTATCCGCCGGTCTGGGCGGTGGTGGTGATCACCCTGGTCGTGGGCGCGCTGGTCGGCGCGGTCAATGGCGTGCTGGTCGCATACCTGAAGGTTCCCGCCTTTGTCGCCACGCTTGGCGTGATGTATGTGGCACGCGGCGTCGCCCTTCTGATGACCAATGGCCTGACATATAACCGCCTCGCAGGCTCGCCCGATCTGGGCAATACCGGCTTCAAATGGCTGGGATCCGAGCGGATCGCCGGCGTGCCAATCTCGGTTCTGGTGCTGGCCTTCTGCGCGATCGTCGCCTGGCTTGTTCTCAGCCGCACCGCCTTTGGCCGCTGGCTTTATGCTTCGGGCGGCAATGAGCGCGCAGCAGAGCTGTCGGGCGTGCCGGTTAAATTCGTCAAGGTCACCGTCTATACCCTGTCGGGGATGCTTTCGGCGGTGGCGGGTCTGGTCCTGTCGTCGCAGCTGACCTCGGCTGGCCCGACCGCAGGCACGACTTACGAGCTGACCGCGATTGCCGCGGTGGTGATCGGGGGCGCCGCCCTGACCGGCGGGCGCGGCACCGTGCTTGGCACCATGCTCGGCGCTTTCGTGATCGGCTTCCTGTCGGCGGGCCTCGTGATCACCGGCGTCTCGTCCTACTGGCAAACCGTTTTCACCGGCGGCGTGATCGTGCTCGCAGTGCTGATGAACTCGATCCAGACCGGCAAAGGCGGGAGGAAAGCCTGAGCCACACCCCTTCGCCGGGGCGCCTGGACCATACCCCGCGCGCCATTGGCAAAGACCGCAAGACTGCATGCAACCCCTGGGAGGATTACACATGCTTAAACTGACCCGCCGCGCGCTGATGGGTGCTGCCGCCGCTCTGCCGATGATGGCTTTCGCCGCATCGGCCGAAGGCCTGATCACCATCATCGTCAATGACCCGGCGAACCCCTATTGGTTCACCGAGGGCGAAGTCGCCAAAGCGACCGCAGAAGAGCTTGGCTACACCGCCAATGTCTCCTCGCATAAGGGCGACACCAATACCGAGAGCACCCTCGTCGATACCGCGATCACCAATAAGTCGGTCGCGATCATCCTCGACCCGGCCAATGCCGATGGCTCGATTGGCGCAGTGCAGAAGGCTGTTGATGCGGGCATCCCGGTTTTCCTCGTGAATGCCGAGATCAACCAGGAAGGCCTGGCCAAGGGTCAGCTCGTCTCGAACAACGCTCAGGGCGCAGCTCTGGGTGCCCAGCAATGGGTCGAGGCCGTTGGCGATGCGGGCAAGTTCGTTGAACTGTTCGGCAACCCGGCAGACAACAATGCCGCGACCCGTTCGAACGGCTATGAAACCGTCATCACCCAATATCCGGATCTGGTGAAAGCCGGTCAGGAAGTGGCGAACTGGGACCGCACCCAGGGCTACCAGAAGACCCAGTCGCTCCTGCAGGCGAACCCGGATGTCATCGGCCTGATCGCCGGCAATGACGAAATGGCGCTTGGCGCGATTGCCGCGCTGAAAGAGGCCGGCAAGCTGGCTCAGGTCAAAGTTGGTGGCTTCGACGGCTCGCCCGACGCGGTCGAGGCAATCAAGGCCGGTGAGCTGCAATATACCGTTCTCCAGCCGGTCGCGATCTTCTCGCGCGAAGCTGTGGTTCAGGCCGACAAGTTCATCAAAACCGGCGAAACCGGCGCGGCATCGGAAAAGCAGCTCTTTGACTGCCTGCTGATCACCGCAGACAATGTCGACAAATACACCGCTCCCTTCGTTCTGTCGGAGTAAGCCCCGGCGCGGGCCGGCCCTCCGGCCCGCCGCTTCTGCCTTTTGCCGGTGCCGGATTGTTCCGGCCCGGCTTTCCCTCCGCTGAACATCGCCGTCGTTTGCCTTTCGGGTGAAATGCAGTAACCGGCTGGCGGGAGGCCCAAATGTCCGAGCATAAATACTTGTCAGATCCGATTCAGGATCCACGCCCCGATCTTCTGGGCAGCGATGCGATTCCGTCTGACAGCCGCCATGCCCGCCAGATCGCGCGGCGCCAGCTGATTGCAGAGACGGTGATCGCCGAGGGCTCGATGCGGATCGAGGATCTGACCTCGCGTTTCGGGATCAGCCTGATGACGGCGCATCGCGATCTCGATGAGCTCGCTGGTCGCGGGCTTTTGCGCAAGATGCGTGGTGTGGTTTCTGCTGCACCAACCAGCCTGATCGAGGCCTCGGATCTGTGGCGCACTTCCCGTCAGGGCGCCGAGAAACGCGCCATCGCCGCTATGGCCGCAGCAGAGCTGGAGCCGGGCCAGGCCGCGTTTTTCGATGACAGCACCACCGTATTCGAGATGGTGCCGCATCTGACCACCCGCGTGCCGCTGACCGCGATCACCAATTCCCTGACGCTGATGAATGCGCTGCGCTCTACGCCGCATATCACCCTGCTCGGCCTGGGCGGGCAGTTGCACAACTGGTGCAATGCCTTTCTCGGGCCGGTGACCGCGACCAGCATCCGCGCGCTCCGCGCCGATCTCGCCTTCATGTCCACCGCCGCGATCACCGATGGCCAGGCCTTTCACCAAAGCCCCGAGATGACCGAGATCAAGCGCGCCATGCTCGATTGCGCCGATCGCCGCATCCTGCTGGCCGATCATTCCAAATTCACCCGCCGGGCGCTGCATTCCATGGCGGGTTTGCGGGACTTCGACCTGGTGATTGTGGATGACGGACTGGACCCGACGCTGGCCAGCCATCTCCTGCGCGAAGGGGTGCGGTTAAAACTCGCGCCGCTCGCGGAGGGTGATCCGGCAATGTAACATCACTTGATGTTACATTAACATCATGAAATGGTGCCTTTCGTGGAACCGCCCATGTCGCGCGGTCGGGAGGTCTGTTTCATGGCTGATCAAGGTCCCTGCCTTCTTGGCATCGACAATGGACTGACAGTGACCAAAGCGGTCGTGTTCGACGCGATGGGCCGCCCGCTTGCCGTGGCGCGCCGCCGCCTGCCGCAGCTTATGCCCCGCCCCCGCCATGTCGAACGCGATATGAACCGGCTCTGGGCCGCGACGGCCGAGGCGATTTCCGAGGCGCTGGCGCTTTCGGGCCGGGCCAGTGATATCGCGGCGGTGGCAGCAACGGCGCATGGGGACGGGCTTTATCTCCTCGACCGCGAAGGTGCGGCGCTTGGGCCCGGGGTCCTTTCGCTCGACAGCCGCGCGGCGGATCAGGTGGCGGAATGGGAAGGGAATGGTGTCTCGGCTCGCGCACTGGATCTGTCGGGCCAGATGCCGCATGCCTCGGCGCCAACCGCGCTCCTTGCATGGATCCAGGCGCATGAGCCGGAGCGGTTCGCGAAGATCGGCCATATCCTCGCCTGCAAAGACTGGCTGCGCTATTGCCTTTCGGGGGTGATCGGCACCGATCTGACCGAGGCGAGCACCTGTTTCACCAATGTCAGGACGCAAGACTACGACCCTGAGATCCTGAGGCTTTTCGGGCTGGAGGCATTGTCACATGCGCTGCCGCCGGTCGCGCTGCCCGATCAGATCATAGGCCAGGTCACCGCTGCCGCAGCACGGCTGACGGGGCTGCGCGAAGGCACGCCCGTGGTCGCGGGGCTGCATGATGTGACTGCCTCGGCGCTTGGGATTGGCGGACATGGTGCGGGGCGCGTGGCGATTGTCGCCGGCACCTATTCGATCAATGAAACCGTCTCGAACACGGCCAAAACTGATGCGCGCTGGTTCTGCCGCAATGGGCTCAGGAAGGGCGAATGGAACAATATGTCGATCTCGCCGGCCTCGGCGGCGAATTACGACTGGTTCCTCGATACGCTCTGCGGCGATGACCGGGCAAAGGCGGAAGCGGCGGGCGAGAGCTTTCACGCGCTGATCACGCCCGAGATTGAAGCCGCATTTCAGCGCCCCTCGACCTTGATGTTCCACCCCTATCTCTTTGGCTCGCCGCATGGGGCGGGGGCTTCGGCGAGTTTTCTCGGCCTGCGCGGCTGGCATACCCGTGGCGATATGCTGCGCGCGGTGATCGAGGGGATCGCTTTCAACCACCGTATCCATGTCGATGCTTTGCGCGATGGGTTTCAGCCGCAAACCGCGCTTCTGACCGGGGGATTTCGCGCAATCCGCTTTTCGCGCAGGTCTTTGCAGATGTGCTTGGCCTGCCGGTCACGGTGACGGCAACCGAGGAACCCGCCGCCTGGGCGGCAGCACTTTGTGCGGGCTCGGGCGTGGGGCTGTTTGACGGCCCGACCGCCGATCCGCGTGACCTTGCAACGCTTGGTAAGACCTGGGTGCCTGACCCGGTTCGCCGCGCTGAGATGGACGCGCGCTACCGGCTGCATTGCGATCTGGCGGCTTCGCTCGCGCCGCTCTGGCCGCAGCTGGAAGCGCTGGCATGAGCAGCGCGGCAGGCAAACCGGGTCGCCGCGACGAGATCGCAGCGCTGGTGATCGAGAAAGGCGAGGTCCGGATCGACGATCTGGTCCAGGCTTTCGGCGTCTCGCGCATGACGATCCACCGCCATATCGAGGATCTCGCGCGGCAGGGGGTTTTGCGCAAGCTGCATGGCGCGGTCTCGGCCCAGCCTTCGGGCGTCTATGAAAGCCTGATCGCCTGGCGCGAGACCCATGCCGCCGGCGCGAAAGCCGCGCTGGCCCGCGCCGCGCTGGCGGAAATCCAGCCGGGCCAGGCGGTGATCCTTGACGACAGCACCACGGTCGCCGCGCTTGGGCCCCATCTGGGCCAGATCGACCCGCTGACGGTGATCACCAACAGCCTTGGCATGATGCAGCGCCTTTCTGCCCCCGAGGGGCCGCAGCTGATCGCTTTGGGCGGCGATTATCACCCGACCTATAACGCCTTTATCGGCCATCTGTGCGAGACCGCGCTGGCCGGGCTGCGGGCAAATCTTGTGATCTGTTCTGCCTCGGGCGTTTCAGGGGCGGTCGCCCTGATCCAGGACGCGCGGGCGGTGCGGGTCAAACAGGCGATGCTGAAAGCGGCGGCGCGGCGCGTCCTGCTGCTGGACCATACCAAATTCGGCAAACTGGCGCTGCACCGCTTTGCCGATCTCACCGAATTCGACGCGGTCTATGTGGATCGCGGCCTTGCCCCCGACACGGAACGCGATTTGCGTGCGGCGGGTGTCCCCCTGATCCTGGTGGATGAGAATGACTGACATACAAGATATTGACGTGCTGATCCTCGGTGCCGGGGTCAATGGCGCCGGTACCTTCCGCGACCTCGCGGAACAGGGCGTGAGCGTGGTGATCGCGGATAAGGGCGATTTCAGCTCGGGCACCTCGGCGGCGCCGTCGCGGCTGATCCATGGCGGGATCAAATACCTTGAGACGGGTGAATTCGGCCTGGTTGCGCAGTCGACGCTGGAGCGCAACCTGCTGCTCAGAAACGCGCCACATGCGGTGCATCCGCTGCATACGGTGATCCCGATCTTTTCATGGTTCAAAGGCATTCCGGCGGCGATACGGACGCTGTTCGGATCGACCACCGCGCCCCGGTCGCGGGGGCGGTGCTGATGAAAATCGGCCTCAGCCTATATGATTTTTACGGTGCAAAACGCCGGGTGATGCCGAAGCACAGCCTCTGGTCGAAAACGCGCGCGCTGAAGGAAATCCCGCCGCTGACGCCGAAGATCGTCGCGGCAGGCACCTATTATGACGCGACGGTGCGGATGCCGGAACGCCTGGTGCTGGAACTGCTGATGGATGGCAAACGCGCCAATCCAAATGCCGAGGTGCTGAACTACACGACCGGTCTTGTGGTCGAAGGTGATGTAATCCGCCTGACCGCAGCGGACGGCACCTCGCGTGCCTTCCGCCCGAGGATCGTATTGAACGCAGGCGGCCCCTGGATTGACCGGGTCAATGCGCAGCTGGGGCTGACCACAAAACTGATCGGCGGCACCAAGGGCTCGCATATCCTGCTGGATCACCCCGGAGTCATTGCCGCGCTGAAGGGCCGGATGATCTATTTCGAGGCCGATGACGGGCGGATCTGCCTTGTCTTCGACTATCTTGGCCGGGCGCTGGTGGGGTCGACCGATATCCGCGCGGCGGATCCGGATGATGTGCGCTGCGAAGAGGACGAGATCGACTATTTCATGCAGGCGATTGCCTCGCTGCTGCCTGGGCTGAGTTTCTCGAAGGATCAGATCGTCTATGCCTATGCCGGGATCCGGCCACTGCCGGCCTCGGATGCGGCAAATCCCGGGTTGATCAGCCGCGACCATTCGGCGCCGGTGATCGAAGCCGAAGGCGCGCGGACCTGGCCGGTGATTTCGCTGGTGGGCGGCAAATGGACCACTTTCCGGGGCTTTTCGGAAGAAGTGGCCGATGTGGTGCTGAAACGGCTCGGGCAGCCGCGGAAAGTGTCAACGCAGGATCTCGCCATTGGTGGCGGGCGCGACTATCCGGCGGATCAACCGGCCTGGGTGGCGCAGGTCGCAAGCGAGACCGGTGCCGGCCAGGGCAGGGTGAAGGCGCTGTTCGCGCGGTATGGCACAACGGCGCGCGCGGTGGCAAAGGCCGAAGGGTCGCGCCCGATCACGCTTTCGGATGCGCCGGATTATTCCCTGCAGGAACTGGGCTGGATCATCCGCAACGAACAGGTCGTGCATCTGGATGACCTGGTCAAACGCCGCACGGCGCTCTCGGTGACCGGTGTGCTGACCGATGCCAGTCTTGAACAGGCGGCGGGCGTGGCTGCCGCCGCGCTCAACTGGGATGAGGCGCGGCGGGCCATGGAAGTAGAGCGGGCGCGGGAGGATCTTAAATCCCGCAACCGCCTGCGGCTGAAATGATCAGCCGTTGATTTTGGCTTCGAGGTCGCGCATCGCCTTGACGGCTTCTGCGGCCTCGGCGCCTTTCTTGACGAAATGCGCGTGGTAAAAGCCTTCCAGCACTTCCACCGGCTGGAAGTTATGCGGCGTCAGCGAGACGGAATAGACCGGCACTTCGGTCTCAAGCCCGACCTGCACCAGGCCGTCCACCACCGCACCGGCGACGAAGTCATGGCGGTAGATGCCGCCATCGACGACCAGGGCCGCAACCACGATGCCTTCATATTTGCCGGTTTTCGCGAGCTTTTTCGCCACCAGCGGCGCCTCGAGCGCGCCGGGCACGTCAAAGACGTCGATCCCGGTGCCGGGCAGCACTTTCTCCGCACGCTCGGTAAAGCCTTTCAGCGCCTGATCGACGATTTCAGAATGCCAGCGGGCACGGATGAACGCGATGCGCGGGGATTTGGAGGAGGAGTTATCAGTCATTTCGGAACCTATCCGTTGAGTTAACGTCTTCGGCCCCAGAGCATTGCCCGCCTGACAGACCGGCGAAGCCGGGTTTCCCATCAGACAGGTTCTCTTTCATCCGGACTATACCGTCGGCCCCGGAATTTCACCGGATCTGCTGACCCTCTCCCACCGGGAGAAGCGCTCGCGGGCTATAACCGCCGGTGGGGAATCTCACCCCGCCCTGAGAACTCCTAAGGGCTAACATGAGAGAAAATATGAAATCAAGGCCCGGCCGCGCATTGCCGCTCTTGTGATCCTCACAAGAACAAATAAGCATTGCCGCCGAAGACCCGGGAAAGCGGTCGGTCCGATACAGCTATGTCAGATTGACCACTCGGACCGGAAAGTTCAGTTAAACACGGTTCAAGACCGGAATAGTGCCGGCATCCGACAGAACCGCGCCAGCAGGAGTAACCGATGATCAAGCGGCTCATAATTGCAGTCATTCTTTTGGGAATAGTCGTCGGCGGAATCGTCTGGTTCAAGTTCTTTCGTGACGAGATGATTGCGCAGTTCCTCGGGGGGATGGTGCCGCCGCCGGTCGCGGTCAATGCCGAACCGGTGCAGCCGGTGACATGGGAGCCGGGCATCGACGCCATCGGCACTTCGCTGTCGCGCCAGGGGGTCGATCTGGCAATTGAGAGCGGTGGTCTGATCCGCGCGGTGCAATTTGCCGCCAATGACAAGGTCACCGAAGGTCAGATGATGATCCTGATCGACGATGACAGCGAGAAGGCGCAGCTCGGATCTGCCGAGGCGGCGCTCAAAGTCGCCCGCGCCGAGGAAAGCCGCGCCCGCACCCTGTCGGATCGCGGTGTCGGTGCCGCGACCACGCTGGAAAGCGCCGAGGCCCAGGTCGAAAGTGCTGCGGCGCAGGTGGCGATTGCGCAGACCGCGCTTGACCGCAAGACCCTGAAAGCCCCCTTCGCCGGGGTGATCGGCATCCCGCGGGTCGAGGTCGGGCAATATGTCTCGGCCGGCGAAATCTATGCGACACTGCAGGATCTCAGCCGGATGCGGGTCGATTTCTCGGTTCCTGAACAACAGCTTGCCGTTCTGAAGATGGGCGGCGCGGTGACTGTCACTTCAGAGGTCGGCGATTTTTCCGCCACCGGCACGATCACCGGCATCGAGCCGCGCGTTGACCCGAATACCCGCATGGTTTCGGTTCGGGCCGAGGTCGAAAACCTCTCGGGCGGGCTGGTTCCGGGGCAGTTCCTGCGCGTCCGCATCACGCTTCCGAAAGAGGAAGGCGTGATCGCGGTGCCGCAAACGGCGGTCAGCTCTTCGCTTTATGGCGATACGATCTATGTGATCCAGGACGGCGAGACGGCGGAAGAGCAGAAGGTCGAGCAGGTCTTCGTGAAGCTTGGTCGCCGCGCCGGCGGCCGGATCGAGGTCACCGAAGGGATCAAGGCGGGAGACCTGATCGTGACCTCGGGTCAGAACCGTCTGACCTCGGGCGCGCGGGTCAGGGTCGACAATTCTGTCGATCTGATGCCCAAAGCCGAAACCCAGGCCGAATAAGGGGAAACGGATGCATTTTTCTGAGATCTTCATCCGACGCCCGGTCCTTTCAACGGTCCTTGGCGCCCTGATCCTGTTTATCGGCCTCGCTTCGGTGGTGAACCTGCCGGTGCGCCAATATCCCGAAGTCGAGGAATCGGTCATCACCATCAGCACCGTCTATGCCGGTGCCGATGCCGAACTGATCCAGGGCTTCATCACTTCGCCCATCGCCTCGGCGGTCTCGACCACCGAGAATGTGGATTACATCACCAGCGCCTCGCGGCAGTCGGTCTCCACCGTCACGGTGCAGATGAAACTGGGCGCCGACCCGGATATCGCGCTGACTGAAGTCATGTCCAAGGTCAACCAGGTGCGCGGCAATCTGCCTTCCGACGCCGATGATCCGGTGATCCTGAAAGGCACCGGCCAGACCTTCGCGCTGATGTATCTGGCGGCGCAGAACCCGAATATGTCGTCCGAACAGCTGAATGAATATCTGGAACGCGTGATCAGCCCCAGGGTGACCAATATCCAGGGCGTGGCTCAGATGGATATTCTGGGCGGCCAGGAATTCACCATGCGGGTCTGGCTTGATCCGCTGAAGCTTTCGTCGCGCGGCGTGACGGCGGCAGAGGTGCTGGGGGCGATCAGGTCGTCGAACTTCCTCTCGGCACCGGGCAAAACCGAGAACGAATATTTCGTTTATTCGCTGACACTTGCCTCGACGCTGCAAGATGCCGAAGCCTTTGGCGAGCTGCCGCTGGTGTCGGGTGAGAACGGCGTTGTGAAGCTGCGCGATGTCGCGCGGATCGAACTGGCCTCGGGCGAGCCGGAAGGAATCGTGACCTTCAAGGGCCAGCCCGGCACCTTTATCGGCATCATTCCGGCACCGGGCGAGAACCAGCTCGATGTGGCCTCGAATGTGCTTGAGGCGCTGCCCGAATTGCAGGCCACGTTGCCCCGGGGCATGGAAATCACCATGGTCTATGACAGCACCGAGACCATCGCCGCCTCGATTTCCGAGGTGTTCAAGACCATCGCCGAGGCGGTTGCCATCGTGGTGGTGGTGATCTTGCTGTTCCTCGGGTCGTTCCGCTCGGTGCTGATGCCGATCGTCACCATTCCCCTGTCGCTGATCGGGGTCTGCGCGATCATGCTGGCGCTTGGCTATTCGATCAACCTGCTGACGCTTCTGGCGATGGTGCTGGCGATCGGCCTTGTGGTGGATGATGCCATCGTCGTGGTGGAAAACATCCACCGTCATATCGACGAGGGTCTCTCGCCACCCAAAGCCGCAATTCTGGGGATGAAAGAGATCACCGGCCCGGTGATCGCGATGACGATCACGCTTGCCGCCGTGCTGGCGCCGCTGGCCTTTACCGGCGGCCTGACCGGGTCGCTGTTCACCGAATTCGCACTGACACTCGCCGGGTCGGTGATCATTTCGGGGGTCATCGCGCTGACCATCACCCCGCGATGTCGGCACGTCTGCTGACCCATGGCGAGCCCGGGCGCTTCCAGAAGATCGTCGACAAGACGCTGAACGGGCTTGCGAACTGGTATGAGCGGCGCATCTCGTCGTCGCTGGATTACCGGCCCGTGACCCTTCTGATGGTGGTCTCGTTGCTGGGCGCGACGGGCTTCATGCTGACGAACACCTCGTCAGAACTGGCACCCGAAGAAGATCAGGGCGCGCTGTTCGCGCTGATGAATGCCCCGCGCTATGCGACGCTGGATTACACCCAGGCCTTTGCCACGGAAATCACCAACCGCACCAAAGACATCGAAGAGGTCGAGACCTATTTCTCGGTCGCGGGCATGGGGACGCCGAATACCGGTTTCTATATCTGGGCGCTGAAGGACTGGGCCAATCGCAGCCGCAGCCAGGAAGAGATCAAACAGCAGATCCAGGGCGTTCTCGACAATGCGCCGGGGATGCAGAGCTTCGTCTTCGCACCGCCCTCGCTGCCCGGCGCGGGCGGTGGGCTGCCGATCTCGATGGTGATCCAGTCGATCCACGCCCCGAACGCGTGGTCGAAGTCGCGGATGAGATCTACCAGAAGGCGATGGCCAGCGGCCTCTTCATCGTCGTGCAGAACTCGATGTCGTTTGACGCACCCCAGGTGCGGGTGACGATTGACCGCGACCGCGCCGCCAATCTTGGCGTTTCGGTCTCGGATATCGGCACCACGCTTGGCCTCCTGGTCGGTGGCGGCGCAGTGGCGCAGTTTGACCGCGACTCGAACAGCTATGATATCGTGACCCAGGTCCCGTCTGAATGGCGCGACAACCCCGAGCGGCTGAATGACTTTTTCGTCCGGTCCTCTTCGGGCGCGATGCTGCCTTTGTCTGCGGTGATCAATCTTGCCCCGGGCGTCGCAGCCTCGTCGATCGAGCAGTTCAACCAGCTTAACTCGGCCACGCTGTCGGCAATGGCGATGCCCGGCGTGTCCAGCGGCACCGCACTGGCAAAGCTTGAAGAGATTGCCGCAGAGGTCCTGCCGGATGGCTTCTTCATCGACTATTCCGGCCAGTCGCGGCTGGAAAAGACCGAAGGCAATACGATCATGCTGGCCTTCGGGGCGGCAATCATCGTGATCTACCTGGTTCTGGCCGCGCAGTTCGAAAGCTTCCGCGATCCCTTCATCATCATGATGTCGGTGCCACTGTCGATTTTCGGCGCGCTTTTGCCGCTGTATATGGGGGCGAGCACGCTCAACATCTACACTCAGGTGGGTCTGATCACACTGATAGGTCTGATCACGAAACACGGGATCCTGATGGTGGAATTCGCCAACCAGCAGCGCGAGGATCACGGGCTGTCGCGGCGCGCAGCAATTGTCGCGGCGGCGAAAACCCGTCTGCGCCCGATCCTGATGACCACTGCGGCCATGGCTCTGGCCGTGGTGCCGCTGATCATCGCGGAAGGCGCGGGGGCCGCGGCGCGGCAGGCGATGGGTCTGGTGATCTTCACCGGCCTGTTGATCGGGACGCTCTTCACCCTCTTTGTGGTGCCGATGTTCTACACGCTGATCTCGCGCTCAGATGCCGCTTACGCCTTGCACAAACGGCAGGTGGAGCAGCAATTCGGGTCCAGCCCGGCACATTGAGCCGGCAAAACACACCGGAAAGGAGGGCTCCGGCCCTCCTTTTTCTTTGCGCGCTCCCATGCCGGTGGCGCGGTTTCACCGCCCGATGGCTATAAAACCTTCATATTTTTCATGGAAGCTCGCCGCCAAGATCATGGCCCTGGCGCCATTCCGCCGGCAAATCTGTCTGATTCTGGCAGAAGTGCTTGCGGCTGACGCCGACATGAAGAAAACTTACGCTGCACCGGGGCGTGCGCGACGGCGGGATAATCGCCCGCTCGCAGCTCCGGACCGGCAATTATGGGAACACGGGTGAAACTCGGTCACGTCACAGCGCGGCAGACGCGCAGGTCAGTCGGCATATCATGCCGCGCCCCCGCCAGATCGCGGGGCACCTGCAACACGGGTGTCACAGGCGCAGGCCGTGGCACCTCTTCTGCCGAACCGGCCGCCGCGCCGGCCCCCTCGGATGAGGGCTCAGGCAGTATAGGGCGAAGTCTCGACGCCCAGCCCCCGCGCCCCGACGAAGGGAAACCTTCGTAAGAAGGCCCCTCTTACCCCTGATACCCCTGCCCTGCCCTTTTGCGGGCAGTCACGCCAACCATTACGCCAACCGCGCCGGGATGATCCCGGCGCGGCTTTCTCACTTCGGAGCCAAGCCTCGTGTTATTTGAATGGATGTCTGACCCGGCCGCCTGGGCCGGCCTCGCGACACTGATCGTTCTTGAGATCGTCCTGGGGATCGACAACCTCGTCTTCATTGCCGTCCTCGCCGACAAGCTGCCCGCGCATCAGCGCGACCGCGCCCGCATTATCGGCCTGTCGCTGGCTTTGATCATGCGTTTTGTACTGCTGGCCTCGATCGCCTGGATCGTGACGCTGCAGTCAAACCTGTTCACCATATTCGGACATGGTTTCTCGGGGCGCGATCTCATCCTGATCTTCGGCGGTCTGTTCCTGCTGTTCAAAGGAACAATGGAGCTGCATGAGCGGCTGGAGGGGCATTCCGGCCAAAAAGAGGGGTCTGTCGTCCAGGTCGCCTTCTGGCAGGTCCTTTTGCAGATCGTGGTGCTGGATGCGGTGTTTTCGCTGGATTCGGTGATCACCGCCGTCGGCATGGTTCAGCATCTTTCCATCATGTATATCGCCGTGCTGGTCGCGATGGCGGTCATGCTGCTGATGTCGAAGACGCTGATGAATTTCGTCTCAAAACACCCGACCGTGGTCATTCTCTGCCTTGGCTTCCTTATGATGATCGGTTTCTCGCTGATTGTTGAGGGTTTCGGCTTCCACATCCCGAAGGGCTATCTCTATGCCGCCATCGGCTTCTCGGTGGGGATCGAGGCGCTGAACCAGATCGGCCGCGCCAATCGCGAACGCTACATCACCTCGGGCGACCTGCGCGACCGCACGGCCGAGGCGGTGTTGCGGCTTCTGGGCGGGCGTAAGGGCGAGGATCTGGGCGGCACAGCGGATGTGATCGCCGACCGCTCGGCCGAGCAGGCCCTGTTCGCGCAGGAAGAGAAAGAGATGATCCAGGGTGTTCTGGGTCTCACCGACCGGCCTGCGACCTCGGTGATGACACCAAGGAACGAGATCGACTGGATCGATCTCGACTCCGACGAGGCGAAGATCCGCGAACAGATCCTCGATCAGAAGCATTCCCGTTTCCTGATCGCACGCGGCAGCCTCGATGAGTTTTCAGGCGTGGCGCTGGCGCGTGATCTGATGCGCGATCTGCTGACGGATGGTCATATCAGTGTCGAGCGTTCGGTGCGAGAACCGCTGGTGCTGCATGAAAGCGTCTCGGTGCTGCGCCTGATGGAGCAGCTGCGCCGGGCCCCGGTGCAGCTTGCCGTGATCGTTGACGAATTCGGATCTCTCGAAGGGATCGTCACCCCCACCGATGTGCTGGAGGCGATTGCCGGCGACTTCCCCGACGAGGATGAAGCGCCTCTGACCGAGGAACGCGCCGAGGATGGGTCCTGGCTGGTCGATGGCTGGATGGATATCCGCCGCGCGAGCGCGCTGTTCGAGGCCGATCTCGAGGATGAAACCGAGCGCTATTCGACCCTTGCCGGCTATATCCTCTGGCGGCATGGCAATATGCCGGTCGAAGGAGAAAAGCTGGAATTCGACGGGCTGGAATTCGAGATCGTCGCGATGAATGGCCGCGCCATAGACAAGGTCCGCGTCCGCCGGTCTGAAGCGGCGTGAGCATGTCAGTAAGAGTTTAATAGAAACAGAGGCTTAATCTTCTTGGTGGAAGGAAGAGCTGCGGCCACAGTGAGCGACAGTGCACTGATGGCCGCAGCTCTTCCGGACAATGCCACCCGACATGATCCGTTTTCCACATATTGGCGCCCTGCGCCGCTGGCTTGCCGATACCACCGGCAGCGTGACGATCTTTTTCGTGGTGATCTTTCCGATCCTGATGCTGATCGGTGGCCTGGCAACAGATGCCGTGCGGCTCAATGCGCAGAAACGCTATACCCAGTCTCAGGCTGACCTGGCCGCCCAAAGCGCGGCGCGGTTCCTGCCCGATCCGGTGAAGGTGCGCGCCATTGCCCGCAAAGTGGTGGCGGTGAACACGCTCTATGGTGAGATCGAATTGCAAAATTCGGATATCCTGCTCGGCAGCTACAGCGCGCAAGGCGGGTTTGTGCCACATGCGAACCAGGCCAGTCCGACCGGCGCCAGCGCGGTGATGGTAAAGGTGCCCTCGCGCTACCATCCGCTGCTTCTTGGCCCGGTCATGCGCGATGAGAATGTGGTGATCAGGCGCTCGGCCGTGGCGGGGCAACAGGCTGTGGTGGTCTTCACGCTGCGCAACCGCCTGCTCGGGGTGAACACCCGCAAAGCGATCCTCGATCCGGTGCTCTCTGGCCTTGGGATCGGGCTGAACGTGCCGGTTCTCAGCTATGAAGGGCTGGCGAATACCAGGGTCAAAGTCGAGGATCTCCTGTCACTGGTCTCGCTTGGTCTTGCAACCGAGGTCTTCACCTTTAACGATGTGCTGCATTTGCCCCTGACAGGGCCGCGCCTTTTTACCGGACTCGTCCAGGCCGGAGGTCTGCCGGCGGGCGCCCTGCCAGCGGCGGCGCATGGCGGTCAGCCGGTGACCCTCGCCGAAGTGATGAACATCTCGCCCGGCCTGTTGAACGCCAGGATCGGGGATGTGCTGCCGGATGTAACGGTGAATGCCTTTGATCTGGTGATGGCCTTCCTCGGTCTTGCCGCCGATCCCAAACAGCGGCTGGATATTGGCACCGGGCTCAATCTCGGGCCGCTGGCCAATGTCGGGCTGAAGATCGGCCTTGTGCGCCCGCCGGTGATTGGCATTGGCCGGATCGGAGACACCCCGCCGCCACGTGCCTCGGTGTCGCAGGTCGATGTGGCGCTTGGCGCAGATACGATCAACGCCGGGAATACCGCACTCTTGCGGGTCGCTCTGAATGTGGGCCTGGGGACGGCAGACGCCGTCGCGCTCAGCCTCAATTGCGGGGCGACTCAGCCCGCGGATCAGCTCGCACTCTTTCGGGCCGAGACCGCGCCGGTCGAGCTTGCACTCAGGGTCGGGCTGCTCGATTCCCGTGCCAATGTCGCACCCGCAGATATGAACCGTGTCAAGCTGGCGCGCGGGTTAAGGATGTGCCGATCCGCCTCGACCAGTTCCGCAAGCCGGTGCCGGTGCGCAACCCGCTGACCCTTTCCCGCCTGGTCGCCGATGTCAGCACTTTCCTCGATTCGGTCCGAAATGATCTGCAGGCCCAGGTCAATGCCAGGGCCTGCGAGGGAGGGTTGCTGTCCCTGCTTTCCTGCCCGCTGTTTACGGTGGTGAATGCGACGGTCTCCGCGCTGCTTTCGGTGCTCAGCGGCCTGATCAGCAGCATTTCCTCACTCCTCGCCTCGCTGGGGTGGATGCCATCGTGCAGGCTTTGCTGGATCTCCTGGGAATCAGCGTGGCCCAGGCAGATCTTATCCTCGACGACTACAGCTGCAGCACCTCTGTCCTGCAATAGGCGGGGGGCCGGCCAGCACCAGGCCGCAGGCCGACCCGCCCCGACTCTCCGCCTCGATGCCCCCCAAACACCGCCGGCCGGCCGCCTCGCGTTGATTTCCTGCAAAGAGCCGGGAATGCCCCTTGCAAAACCCCTGCTCTGGCGCTATCCCGCCTCAATGGTCGGAGCGTAGCGCAGCCTGGTAGCGCACCTGCTTCGGGAGCAGGGGGTCGGAGGTTCGAATCCTCTCGCTCCGACCAATTTCCCGAATAATTGCAAACACTTAGTGCCATGTCGTCTAATACGACTCGCTCGTGCAAAAGCCATCATAGCGGCATACTGGCCGGTCGGGCTTCACGCGATTCTAGCCGGTGCCGCGCTTCCCGAAACTCGTCGCGATCATAGGCCTTCGGTTCGAGCCACCAGCGCCTGCCGTTTTTGTCCTGAGTGGCGAGACTGCGCATGTCATCCTGCCGCAGGACATAGCAGACAGGGTTTCCTTTTCCAGATTCCCGCCGGAATGCTTGGTCCACCAGCTTTCCGGGATGGCCTTGTCCCTGATGGCAGACCACTGCATGTCGGGGACAGCAGCCATGTGCCGGTGGCGGATACGGCGCGAACTCTACCTCCGATCCCGATCACAAAGGGTTGTTCCTGCTGGCTCTTGGGGCCGCGCGACCGCCCAATGACCGTGGTGGGGGTCAGGGCGCTCTCCATCTCGTCCCACGAAGGCCGGGTCGCATAAGTCGGCTTCCTCGGCGATCTTCCGGCGCATCTGTTCGCCGGTCAGCCAGTGGTCTCCGGATTTGGTGGGCGGGTTGCCCGGGGGCTTCGGTGGACGCGGCGGTTCGTCTTGGCGACCCTGACGACGTAGCTGTTACTCCTCGCGGCGGTTGGCGGCATGGATGAAGGACAGACGCGGACTGTTCGTCCACGCGCTGGCCCCCATCAGGATTTCACGCCGAAAGACCCGATGATTGGCTAAAGGTCTCTCGGAGGTGATCAGCCCCTTTCGTTCATAGAAGTGGAGCGTGGAAATGGCGAAGTCGATCATCGTAAGCCTGAGGTCACGCACTCTGACCAGCGCTTGCAATCAGACCGTCTCTCTCCCGTCCTGATCGTCGAAGAGACGAGCTTCGCGTGGCCTTTGCTACCCGAAGCCCCGGATCGCCCGCCTAGCCGCCGCTGGTCGCACGCAGGCCGCGGCGGGTTTCGTCGGTCGACAGCTCACTGTTGAGTTTCTGGAATTGCCGCCGCGCCTCGGCGCGGTCCCCGAGGCTCAGCCAGGCATAGGCCCGCAGGATGGCAAGGTCGCGGCGCAGACCGCCGCCCAGCTGTTCAAGCGCGTCAAAATAGGCGATCGCCTGTTTGTAACGCTTGTTTTTATAGGCACTCACGCCCCGCTGATCGAGGATCTGGCGCTCGATATCAAGCCGTTGTTTTCGGGTGAAATCGGTCGATGCCGCGATGCGTGAGGCTTCCTCGGGCATTTGCATTTTCAGATGGGCCAGTGCCAGACCATAGGCAGCATCCCGGCGCTGATCCGCTTGCAGCCCGGCCTTCAGCGCCGCTTTAAAGCTCTGCACCGCCTCCATCGGCTGGTCGAGATTATAGGCGCACCAGCCGCGCTGATAGATCACCGAGGCCACGCGCGAGCCGGAGGAGAGCGCAAGACAGCGCGGCCAGTCTCCTGCCGCAGCAGCAGCCTGAAAGCCGCTGCCGCCGGCCCCGCCCTGAGCGGCCGGCGCTTTGGCCGCCGGTCGCGCGGGTACCGTTTCGCCAGAAGATGCCGGGGCCGGTGTTGCTTTCGGCGTCTTCCCGGTTTTCGGCGGCTCCGCAGGCGCGGTCACCACAGCCGCAGGCGCGGTCACATCATGGCCACGCCCGGCAAGCAAACGGCTGCGCAGCGCCTGCAATTCCGGATCCATGGCGGGCAGGCGCTGGCCCACCTGCGACAGGAGAGCGAGGATCTCTGCCTCGCTTGCAACCGCATTGGCCTTTTCCAGCGTTGCGATCAGATCCGCCGCCACGACACAGGTTCCTGCCACCGCACGATAGGTGCCAAGCGCATCCGCCGCCCACCCTGCCGCCGCCTGGGCCTCGGCGATACGCCAGGCGTTGTTGATCCGGTCACAGCGCAACAACCCCGGCACCGACGAGGCCACCGAGACCGCCTGACTGAGATTTCCCGCCGCCAGCGCCGCGTCAAACCGCATCTGGCCATCCGCAATCGCGAGCAGATCGGTCATCGCGGAAGGTGGCTCCCAGGACGGAAATTCCGCGCGTGTCGCGGCAATCAGCGCGCGGGCCTGGTCGATCTGCCCCGCCGCGATCAGGCGAAAAATGTCATCAATCTCGGTCGATGGGCCGGTCACCGTCAGCCTGCTCATATCCGCAGGCGGTTTCCAGGCCGGGTATTTCAACTGCAACCGGCGCAGTTCGGCCTCAACCGAAGCCTGATCCTTTTGCTGCACATAAAAGCTGAGCGCCAACAGTTCATCCGGGGCGGGCGCAGAAACCTCCTGGGCCGCAGCCGGGCCGGCTGCCGTCAGAAAAAGGGCGCAAAGCAGAAGGGAACGCATCATATCGGCACACATCTTTGAAAGCTGGAGGCCTGGACGACCAGCGCCATCAGATGCAGCGTGGCCGGATAATAGGGCTGATCGTCGGTAAAGCCGGGCATCACCGAGCCGACCGCATTGCTGGTCACGCAATCGGCCAGCGCACCAAGTGCTGCATAGCCGGGATGGGCGCTGCGTTCAAAAACGCCAGTGCCGGCGGTATCGAAAACCGTGGCAACGCCGCCAGCATCCCCCGCCGCCGCCATCCGCGACGCATAGGCGCGCACCGCCGGGCTTTGCGGCTGATCCGACCAGAGCGCGAAAAGCGGAACCCGCACCGCCTCGTAGCCCGAAACCCCGGAAAAGGGTTGCGGCGCCGGGGCCACGCCCTGAGCCGTTACCATGACCCAGTCCGGCACCGGGCCGCGCGCGGCCAGCGCCGCGATCAGCGTGTCGCCATCCGCGGCCAGCCGGGCAAGGTCGGGCAGCGAGGCGAGTGCTGCAAGGTCGCGCAATGCCCGTGCCATGTAATAGGAGGGGTTGACGACAATCCCTTCATCGCGCCGGAAACCACTTGTTCCGGGCAGAAGGATCAGCCTGCCGGACCCGTCCGGACAGGGGGCGCTGCAGCGCCGCGCCAGATCGCCAGCAATGGCCACCGCGCGCGCAAGACGGGCCTTACTGTCGCTCAGCGGTGCCGCAAGGCTCAGTCCCCAGGCGTAGAAAAGATCGCCGTCACTTGCATTGTTGCGATCCGTGACATGCGGGGTGGCATCGGGCCGCCAGCGCCAGGCCAGCAGCGCATCCTCGCGGATGGCGAGATTGGTTTCGGTCCAGCGGATGATCTGCGTCACCGCCGCATCATCGCCGAACAGCGCGGCAAGGGTCAGCCCATAGCCCTGGCCTTCGGAATGGCTGGCATCGCCCTGAAAACCGTCGACCACCCGACCGTCCGGCGCAAGGCAGAGGGCTTTCCAGGCCCGCCAGCTTTCCTGTAACGGATGATCCGGTGCAAAGGGGCTGACGCTGGCCATGGCGGTATGCGGTAAAAGCGGCATCACAAGCGCTGCCCCCAATCCTGCGCCAAGAAAGGACCTGCGGTTCATCGCTCTTCCCGCCCCCGTCGGCTCAACAACACATAAAGCAAGGCCGGAATCGCCGAGAGGAGCGTCAGCCCCAGCATCGCAAGTGTAAACAAAAGCGGCGACCAGGAGGCGTAATTGCCCAGAGCCGTCCGCATCCCGCCTGCATCAGGCACGGTCAGCATGCGCGGCGGGCGGATCGGGGTCCAGACCTGCCAGCTGCCATCCGCCTGGAGCAATGCGGCCTCTCCCTGGGCCATCGACGCCACACGCAGACGGTTCAGCGCCTCACCGATCGCCTCTGGGGCCACGCCCGGCCCCAGCATCAGCCAGAGCTCGCCGCGTTCGGTGAAGTCGGGGCGCAGCAGCAGGGCCTGGCCCCGGCGCCCCTCCAGCCAGTCCGGCAGGCTCTGCGAGGTGCCGACGAAAGAGCTTTCACGCAACAGCCTGTATTCGTGCGCAAGCAGGGCAGAGGGCGAAAAACTCTGCCAGAGGTCGCGGACAAAGCCCCCGACTGCGGCAGGATCCTCCGGCTGCCCCGGCGCCTCGGGATCCGCGTCTTCGACCAGGGTGAATGCAGGGGTGCTGGTCGCGCGACCATTGGCTGCGGGCGTGCCGCCAGGGGCCGGTTCTGCGGCAACCTGCGGCGGGTCGTTCAGCGGAAAGAGCACACGCTGCACGGTGTTCAGGCTGAGATCGGTTTTCTCGAATGGCACCAGGCCGAAATCGCTCAGCCCGACGACCTGCAGCCTGACCGTGCCCGACATCTCGGTCACAGGGGCCAGTTTGGCTGCGATCCGCATCGCATCCTGCGCGAGCTTTTTATACTCGATGGCGCCTTCGGGCGCGATCACACCCGACGGGTCCAGCCGCAACAATACGGCGGCAAGCCCCGGCAGCACCATAGAAGGAGACGGCGGGATGGTCAGACTGCTGTCGTTTAACACCGCCAGCAGATCCGCGCGGCGGACCGGGCAGGCCCCGTCCGGGGGATTGCCGGGCACCATCATTTCAAAGGACAGCGTGTTGCGGCCCGGATGCAGAAGATTGGCGTTGAAGCTTACCGGCAGCACCGGCAGTACTTCGCCGCCATTCTGGTCAAGCGGCAAGAGCCGGATGGTCTCGTCATTGACCTTCACAAGCAGAATCGCGCCATGCGGCAGATTGCGGGCAAAGCCGTAATGCAGGTCGAGGCGGGCCTTTTGATTGGCCATCAGCAACCAGTCTGCGGGCAGCGAAAAGGGAAGATCGCGGCGGAAATAATGGGTATTTCCAACCACATCTGCGATTCCCAGATCGGAAAGCAGGGTCTTTTCCCCAGGCCGGATCGCGGGCGCGCTTTCGGGCAGTGCCGGCGGGAAGGCGGCCAGAAAGGGGTCAGGTCAGGCAGGGTGCCGTCCTGATACTCCACCTGAAGCACCAGCCCGCGCGCGGCGCCGCGCCGCACCAGCGCATTCGGCCGATCCGAGGGGATCAGCGCGACTGAGGCGATTTCCCGTGGCTCCAGGCTGTAGAAAGAGGACTGAGCAACGCCTCCCCCCGGCCCGAGCGCCCGTTCCAGCTGTTCAGACAGGCTTCGGATCAGCGCGGGGTCCGTCGCCTCATCAGCCAGCAAGAGAAGGTTGCGTCCGCCGGCGGTCTCGCTTTGCGCCGCCAGCGCGAAGCCCGCTGCATCCGCAGGCAAGGCGCTGTCATCAATCAAGACACCGCTATTGGTCAGGTCGATCTCGGTCCAGACGCCGAATGTGGCCTCCGGGCCGCAGAAAATCCGGTGCGGCTGCTGCAAAGACAGTCTGATGCGGTTGCTGCCAGGGATCAGCGCCGCAGTCTCGACCGTGACCCCGGTGAAATCCCCCAGCTGATCAAGCCTGATCCCAACCGGATCCGCATCATTCACCACGATCTGCATCATGGCCTGATCAGGCAGGACATTGACGCTGGAATGCAGGGTAAGCTGCAGTGTTTCGGGCAGAACAGTCCCCGCAGGCAGGTCGAGGCGCAGATCCACCCCGGCGGTTTCACCGGTCAGCCGGATGGTGCCGGGCGCCACGAGGCTCGCCCCCACCTGCACCCCATCGGGCAGGAGGGTCGCAGGCCGGGGCCGGATGAGCCAGCCCGTGCTGGCAGTGGCGCTGCCCGCGCTGCGGTCACGGTCAACCGGTATCTGCGCGATCGCGGCCTCTTCGCCGGGCGCGTCCTCCGGAACCTCCGCCTCTGCTTCGGTTTGCACCGGCGCTGGCAGGCGGATGATCCCGTCTTCCGGCGCTTCCGTCTGATTTACGGGCGCGGTTTCGGCGGGAGTTTCGGCCCGGGTTTCGGCCCGGGTTTCGGCGGGGCTTTCCGAAAGGGGGAAGGCAATTCGATCTGCGGGGTTTCGGCCATGACCGGACCACCCGCCCCAAAGACGGCAAGCACCAGCGAGGCCAAGATCAGCCTGCCCCCACCGAAGATTTCTGTGATCAGCGGTGCGGTCATTGCGCTTTCTCCACACCGATAAAGGCCTCGGGAGCGAGCTTTGTCTGATCCAGCCGGTATTCCTCGGCATCGAAATCGGCGCCGAAGGTCACAAGATGCGCGGGTTTCGGGCTTTGCTTTGCAAAGAGGGCGGCGCGGCGACGGCGGCCTGGTTCGCGCAGGAAATCGCCCAGGGTTTTTGGCAAAGAGCTGAGCGAGAGCCAGAACACATAGCCCAGCCCCATCAGCAGGCCTTTGCCCCGGCGGCTGTTCTGACGGATCGCCAGCCAGTTTTCCGACGAGCCGAACAAAAGCTGCGCCACCGCCTCGCGCACGATCATCGGCTGATCGGGCAGGAACTGCACCCCGACGGCAATGCCATGTCCGGCCTCGTTGAACACAGCGCGGACCACGGCCCGGACCTCGCGTTCCAGATGCGGCGCATGGGGGAAGCGCGGGCGGAACACGACCTCGTCACCCTTGACCACCATACGGCTGCCGGCGCCCTGCGGCAGGCCGGTCAGCCGCATCTTCAACCCGCTGGTCGAAACGTCAAACACCTCGGCCGGCAGCGCTTTCTCGCCCGAGCCTTCCCAGCGAACCGTGCCTTCTTCGCGGATCTCGACACGCGGCGAGCTGCGGCGCTGCTGTTTCTCGGACACGGCGCGCAGCGAGAGGCCAACCAGCAGGAAGTTGATCACCGCCCAGACGCCGACCACGGAAAGCACCGAATGATCCCCCGGAAAAGCGATCCAGCGAATGACAAGCGCGACAAGCCCCGCAAGCATCAGGAAGAACAATCCCACAAGCGGCCCTGCGATGGGCGAGATGTAATCCTCGACGAGGGTCTCATCCTTTGCGGTCACGTTGAATTTCGCGCCGCGCGGCCTGAGGATGGTACTGATGATCGCCTTGGCGAGATAGGGGGCCTGGGCGACCTCATAGACCTCGGAAATCAGCGGCCATCGGTAGCGCGAGAAGATGGCATTCTGCACCAGAAGGCTCACCGCCATATAGCTCAGCGTATAGGCCATGGCCTCGCGGAAGGTGGTGACGAAGATTTCGACGCCGAAAAACAGATAGGCGAGCGGCGCCAGAAGATAGGTCATCCTGACCAGCGGGAACAGCCAGAAGGCCATCGAATTCAGGTAGCACAGCCGCTGGAACGGCCGCAGCCCCGGGCGGAAGATCGGGTTTTTCAGCATGAACATCTGCATCATGCCCGAAGCCCAGCGACCACGTTGCTGGATGAAAGACGCAAAAGTCTCGGGCTGCAGCCCGGCGATCATCGCGCGGTCCAGATACAGGCTGCGCCAGCCCTTGGAATGAATCTCAAGTGCGGTTTCGGCATCCTCGGTGATGGTCTCACCGGCAAAGCCGCCCACCGAATCCAGCGCCTTGCGGCGCAGAACGGCGGCCGAGCCGCAAAAGAACGCCCCGCCCCAGCGATCAAGCCCGGGATGGATGCGGCCATAAAACATCTCATTTTCGGGCGGGCATTTCAGATCAAGATTGCGCTCGATCGGGTCTTTATTGATGAAAAAATGCGGGGTCTGAACGAGGAAAAGCTTTGGATCCTCGACGAAATAGCCGACTGTGCGGGCGAGAAAATCGCGAGATGGCACGTGGTCGGCGTCAAACACCACCACCAGATCGCCATTCAGCTTTGCCAGCGCCGCGCTCATATTGCCGGCTTTCGCATGTTCGTTCTTCGCGCGGGTCGAATAGACCACGCCGAGTTCGGCGCAGAGCGCCTGCAATTCGGCGCGCCGCGCCTTTGACCTTGCGGCAAGCTCCGGGTCGGGCGAATTGCAGCGCTGATCGGTGCCGCCGTCATCGCACAGCACCACCGTGCGCAGCCGCGCCGGGTAGATCATGTTGCGCGCCGCCGACAGGGTCACCGCCAGCATCTCGGTCGGCTCATTGTAAGACGGCACGAGGATATCGACGCTGGGCAGGTTCTCGGGCTCGACGCGCGGTGGCAAAGCGCGCTCGACCGGATCGGCGGTGATAAAGGCGTTCAGGAAGAAGACGAGGATAGAATAGGTTTCGACCACCAGCAGCGCGATGGCCAGCACGAAAGAGACCGTCAGCCCCGGATCGGGCAGCGTCGAGGTCAGCCGCCAGATCCAGTAACGCAGCACCAGGACGCTGGCGACGCTCATCATCGCGACGCGGCAGATGATATTCCCGGCAAAGGGCTTGAGCAAAATCACCAGCAGCAACGCGGCAAGCCCCAGCATGGCCTGGGCCGCATTCGAGACTGGGATCGAGGCCAGCACCAGAACCGGCGTCATACCGATCAGCCAGAGGAGAAGCAGGACGCCATTGCGGATACGATCAGAGCTCATATGCGCCCTCGGCCTTGTGCTGGGGGGTCACCTTGCGCATCTTCTCATTTCCATTCCAGATCGGCGCCTGGCGCCGCAAGCGGGGAAAGCATCCTTGTGCTGCCGCCGCCGGTATTGCCCGCCACCGCGCCATAGCCAATGCTCGCATCCAGCACCGGCACCAGCGCCTCGGCGGCCGTCCCGGCGATGCAGTTGCGCAGCATCACATCCATCACCCGCGCGCCCTGCGGCAGGCCACGCTCGGCCTGGGTCAGCCGCCTGAGCGCGAGAACGCAGGTCACATTGGGCCCGACCGCCTCTTCGGTCCAGAAATAAAGGCCGAGACTGTCTTCGCCGGTCATCAGGGCACCCGGTTTCACCGAAGTGAACGGCGCAGGCGCGCCGCCGATCCGGGTCACGAATTCTTCAAACCTGAAGCGCGCCGCCGCCAGATGGCCCAACCGCGTGCGCAGAATCAGAAGGTTATCGCCGCGCACCGCCACGTTGTTTGGCAGCCCGATCCGCTGCTCAGACCCGCCGAGCAAGCCGCGCTGCATCACAAAGGTCATCCCCTGCGGGTTGGCCCATGCCTTCGCGGCCGGAACCGGATGAAACAGCTCACGGTCCTCGATCTGTTTTTGTGTCAGACCGAAGGTATCGATTTCATATCCGCAGCCCGTCAACAGGGCGCAGAGGAATGCTCCGGCGATCATTCTGCCGATGCGGGGATAGTCTGCTCTATTCGTCATGCTTCCGGGCCGGATCAGGACATTATTATCGTTTTCGGGATCGCCCCCACGACCCACAACCCCAGGATGATCTGATTCCAGCCGAAAAGGCAACGCACTGGTTAATTTTTGCCGGGAGGTGTGGCACATGGCCGACGGTCGGGACGGGAAGTCTTTACCGATGGCGTCACAGGATTGAGCTATTCAATAAATTAATCAACAATAATGCGCAGCACAGGAGATTATCCATGGAAGCAAGCGAGATGGTGGCCCAGGAGTTGGATCGTGGCCTGCCGCAGTGGAAGGATCTGCCCGACGCCCTTCGCCCGGCGCTTGAACGCCACTGTGCAAATCTTGTCGGCCTCGCTGCTTCTTTGCGTGCAGCTGGCCGGGAGACCAACGATATCCGTGAGCTTGTAGCAGAGCTTTTGCGCAGCTATGGCGCGGATCTCATTGCGGCCCTGGAGACCAAAAATGACGATTAAGCCATTGTTCAGGCTGAATGACGAGGCCGGGCGCCTTGCCGCGCTGCGGCGTTATGAGATCCTCGACAGCGCGCCCGAGACAGAGTTTTCCGATATCGTCGCCCTCGTGAAATCCATCTTCAACACGAAATATGCCGCGATCAATCTGATCGACAGCGAGCGGCAATGGATGAAAGCCGCCGCCGGGCTGGAGCCGCTGGAATGTGGCCGGGGCGATGCCTTTTGCGATCATACGATTCGCGGCACCAGCGCGCTGGCGGTCGAAGATGCCACTGCAGACAGCCGGTTTTCCGACAATCCTTTCGTGACCGGCGAGGCGAGTATCCGATCTTACCTCGGCGTGCCGCTGACCAGCCCGGACGGGTATAATATCGGCGCGATCTGTGTTTTTGACACCGGGCTGCGCAAATTCAGCGATGCCGATAAGACGGTGCTGGAGAATTTCGCCAAAGTGGTGATGTCGCAATTCGAGCTGCGGCTGATCGCCCGTCAGGACAGTCTGACCGGCAGCCTCACCCGCCGCGCCTTCATGAGCGCATGGACCGCCTGGCCGGTCGCGAAGAGCCTGCCTCCCTTCTGATGATCGACCTTGATCGCTTCAAACTGGTCAATGATACATTCGGCCATCCGGTGGGTGACATCGTGCTGAAGACAGTGTCGACCACGATCCAGTCCAGCCTGCGCAAAAGCGATGCGCTCGGGCGGCTTGGGGGCGAGGAATTTGCTGTGTTGCTGCCTGGCGCCGATGCCACGGGCGCGCTGGCCTTTGCCGACCGGCTGCGCAACGAGATCGCCACCCGCAAGCTCGATGAGATCGCCGGGGCAAATGTGACGCTCAGCATCGGGATCGCCGACCACCGGGCGGGAGAGAGCCGTGACGCCTGGCTGGCGCGCGCGGATCACGCGCTTTACGCCGCCAAGACGTCAGGCCGTAACCGCTGTGTCGTGGCAGAGTGACGCCGTTTAACGCAGCAGATTGCTGAAGCGGATGTCAAAGGTGATCTGGTCATAATTCGCAATCGCCGCGGTAGAGCGGCTGGACATCACCCCGAGCCGCAGCGTTACCCCGGGGCGCAGCGAGGCCGAAACACCAAAGCCTTGGCTGCGATCTTCGCGCGGCTGACCAAGGAAGGCGCCGCCCTCCGCCCGCTGATACCAGAGATCAACACGCCAGTCGCGCCCCGCCCGGGCCCAGGAATAGCCCGCCTCGATCCGCTGCCGCAGGACGGTTGTTTCATCCATTCTGGCCCCCAGGGTCAGCGCGATATCGCTGACACCCGCGGATCCGATCCGTTCCAGCGACAGGCGGAGCCGGTCCTGCATTCCGCCGGAGGTCGAGACAGCTTCATATCTCAACCCGGCCTCCTGGACGCTCCTGCCAGTGGCAAAGACCTTTGACAGCTCTGCTGAAAGACGATGGGCGTTGCTGGTATCAAGCTCGCGCCAGCTGCGGGTGCCCAGCGCGCAGAGGTCGAGAAACACCCAGTCCTGCACATGATTACGCGAACAGAGGCTGAGTGCAGAATCTGCACGGCCGATCTCATGACGCGGCGACCAGGCCAGTTCCCCGCCTGCAGTAAGCTCGACCACCCGCCCCGGTCCCCAGGCAAAGCGTGCCATCGCCCCGCCCGCGCCGCCAAAGACCAGCCCGGCCTTCGCGCGAAACGCCGGGTCCGCCTCAAGCACCAGGCCGCCAATGGTCAGCCGGTCCTGCAAAACGCCGCCATTGATATTGCCGTCCCAGCCCAGCACCGGCGCAAAGCTCAGTCGCCGCGCCGTCAGGGACAGCTGCCCCGGCTCAACCCCATAGCCCTGCGCCAGAAGCTCGCGGCGCATGAACAGGGTTTCCGCTGGCCCCAGGTGCCCGGCCTCAAGTGCGGTGCCGAAAGCCCGCAGGCGAAGACGGTCAGAGCCGCTCAGAAAAGCGTTGCGCATCAGATCGGCAGGATCGGCTGCCGACTGCCCGGATACGGCCCCGGCAAGACAGACCCCGACAAGTGCCGCGCGGAACCAGCACCGCAGCGATTTACGGCTTGGCATTCGGATCGCGGCCGAAGAAGACACCGTCCACCGAAACCTCATGGCTGCCCTGGTCACTGGTCAGGGTGCCGCTGCCGGTATAAAGCCCCGACGTCGTCATGCCATGCTGGTCGTTGCTATAGCCCGGCGTGCCGCCGACATTGCCGCGCAGGGAACCCGCAATCGTCCCCTCCAGCGCCGGGTGACGCACCGCGATGCTGACATCCCCGCCATAGGCCCCGCTGCGGATATTGAAGGGCAGGTTTTCCCCCCTCAGTTCGATCCATGTCTCGGACCCGTTATCGGTGCCGGTGCGCAGGCTGATCGACGCTGTCTGCGCATCGAAATCAAGCACGAGATTTTCCAGCCCCTGGGCATGATGGCCCGACAAAAGCGGGCCGTCATCGATGGTGACCCAGGCAAAACTCTCCCCCCGGAAGTAGTATTTCCCCTTGGCCTCGATCAGCCTGCCATTGCGTTCATTGATGAATTGCGACTGGTCAGCGGTGAGACGCAAAAGACGGGTCGCTTTCCCGGTGTCGGGTCCTACGCTGGCAATCACCTCTATCGTCATATGCTGCGCATAGGGGGTGCCAGTAAGATCGATCAGGCTGAGATAGCCTGCGGGGCCGCCGGCGGGAGAATCGAACGCGTCGAGAGCCTTCTGCTCGGCCTCGGTCACAGTGATGCGCGATCGCACACGGTTTCGCTGGTTATGCTTTGTCTGGTAGGTTTCAAATGCTGCGACATCGACGCCTTTGCCTGGTGGCAAATCCGTACCGCCACCGCCACCGCCGCAGCCCGCGAGCATGGCTAAAGCAAGGAACCATACCGCCAGATATTTCATGGATCTGCCTCATATCGTTGGTCCGGCTCGTCACCCGGAAATCACTTTGCGATTGCATTTATATTCAATGACATCAACCTGAGGATATGAACAGATGGGCTGGTTACAATCCGCCCGCTCTTCTCAGGTGGTGGTTATCCCAGGCCGCTCTTAAGATTGATCCCGTCGAGGACAGCCCCGGCCTGCGAGGTTTATCGGCGGGATCCGGTCGGGCGTAATTCCAGGTGCATCGCGCCACCCCATCGGCAGAACGCGCCTGATGGCAGACCCTGCCACAGGGTCACCCCCATGCCCGGCCTGCATGTCTGTGTTCTCCCCACCACGGGGCCGAACAAATGGTGCCGCTCCCCCGTTACAGAGGATCACGCGGATCGATGGCAAGACGGCCACCACTCCTGCCATGTGCGCGGTTGCCACAATAGGGGGGCCGCCCTCTGCCGTGATCCAGGCTGTGGCTATGCAGGTGATCGAATGCCCCTGAGAAGGCTGCGCTCGACCCTTCGCCAGGCCTGCGTCACTCCACATGTCGAGTGAGACAGGCGCGCTATTCAGCAATCGACTGGCGCGCCACCCGGCACAAGGGCTACGTGCTCTCCCTCAGGCACTGCAACGGATCGAACAGTCGTTCATCTGATCTTAAACCAACTGAGGTGCTGCTCAAGCCACCTTTCGCAGCACCGAACGCGCACGGGCGCGCTACATCCTGACGCGGGCTGCAGGAAACCTCGCCAGACTGCAGAAGCTGCTCGCAGCATGAACGGAGGGTGGCGCCGCGAGCAGGCCAGACCTGACAACCATGACGGATGAACGAACCGAAGCTCTGACAGCGCAAGGAAAAACGCTCTAAGCGTCGGACTAAATCAGCAGGCTGTCAATGACCTCACGCAGATGCCCCCGGCCCTGGCTCCTCCGCCCGGCATCACCGGGTGCCAGAGTTATCCGGGAGGCATTGTCTCTTGGGGCCATATTTTTGCCCACTCAGTCCCGGTCATCCCGAGCCCTGGGCCCGCACGCAACGCGTCCCGGCCGAGACAAATCCAGGGCGCGACCTGGTTTTTTACCGCTGCCCGGGCAGCTATCTCCCCAGCGAGCGAGAAACTTTGCTGCGCGATTCCATCCGCGTTTTGCTGTTATCCGTTCGCAGACGGCAGCAAGGATAACTGGCCTCTTTCGCGTAGACTGTTCGCACCCCGTGGCAATGCGAGGTCCAGTGAATGGTAAACACCGCGAGTGTTGTCATGTCAGCCCGGGACGCTGCCGAAACGCCACCACGCGGCGCTCGGGCGCCGTGGCAACCCCGCTCATCGCTACCAACTCAGCCGATGATCTCTAGGTCGTGTTGACAAAAGGGATTCCGCTGGCATTCGTCCTATGATTCAAGCTCATCTCTACGTGGGAGATGAGCTTGGCACGCAACCTGATATCCGACTATGAGTGGACCTTCTTCGAGGGCTTCATTCGTGCCGCCCGGCACTCTAACGGGCGGAAACCTGCGGACCATCGTCTTGTTCTCGATGGAATTTCCTGGATCACAAGGACTGGTGCGCCATGGCGTGATCTGCCCAAAGAGTTTGGCAAGTGGTCCTCGGTCTACCGTCAGTTCCGCCGGTGGACTTTGGCGGGATTGTGGGAGGATATCCTGGATGCGCTGAACCACGCTGGGATCGCGCCAGACAAGCTCCAGATGGTCGACAGCACTGTGATCCGCGCTCATCATCATGCGGCGGGCGCAAAAGGGGGACTGCTGACAAGAGGCTCCTGGCCGTTCGAGAGCGTCCGGTGGGAAAACGATCCACTGGATCGTTTTCTGGACCACCTTCCACTTCTCGACCAAGATCCATCTCCGCGTCAACGGCGCAGGCCTCCCGATGAGGACCGAGATCACGCCGGGGCAGGATTCCGACTACACCGGCTATGATCTGGTGATGGCTGACAATCTGCCCCAACCGACAGTTCTGGTCGCCGACAGGGGCTATGACTCTGATAAAATTCGGGAAGACATCGAGAGCCGCAACGCCCTGCCCATGATACCGATGCGAAAGAACCGAAGGGTGCGCAAGGCTGTCGACATGACCATCTATACCCTGCGCAACATGGTCGAGCGCTGCTTCAACAACCTGAAAAACAGCCGCCGCCTTGCAACCCGCTACGACAAAACCGCCGAAAGCTTCCTGGGCTTCGTCGACGTCGCCTGCATCAGGCTCTGGCTCCGCCATTTGTCAACATGACCTAGCAACAAGAGGGCATTCTGTGCCGGGGAGTTGTTCATGGTAGTCAGAGAATCCCGCACGATGTAGTTTCTGACCAGTTTCTCCATCTTTGCACTTTCGCGGAACTGGCTCACCGTGTAGGCACCAAACTGGCTTTGCGCCCTGGATTTCAGCACACGAAGCTGTTGATCAATGTCAAGATTGCTAAACCCGGTCGGCAATCCGAAAGATTTTTCAAAGACCTGCCGCAATGGTTTGTTTCCCATGATGGTAAACCATTTCGTATCCTCGCTCGCCTGGGAAGTCGCCAGTTTCCCGATCTCTCTTTCCGCGTTTAATGCAAGTCGGAAAGAGTCATTTTTCTCTCCGACTGCCGCCTCGAACTGACGCACGTAATATTGATCAAGCAGAGCATCAGCAAACCCCTCACTGAGGGTCTTTGGCAGCTGAGTTCCATCCAGGCCAAAGCTTGCGGCAAACGCCCGGTAGCTTTTATCCGCTAGACGATTCGAGAGGTCTTTTGGGGAATCGACTCCATCTGAAAGGATCTTTTTGACGAATGCCTTCGCATTTATGTCTTGTTCCAGGCCAAACGCACTCAATGCGATCTTTAGCAACCTGCGATCAGATACAAGGTCCTCGGCCGAGGTCACGGTCCCGATTTTATCGCGAAAGTACTGCGCGTCGCGCTGATTTACCGGCGCTTGCTGAAAAGCTTTCTCTTGCGCCGGCATTATTCGCTTCAGCAAAAGCCAGCCGCCATAGCCATCAGCCGGGAGAACTGGCTGAAAACTCATCTCAGTTTCCTCCCGCTGCCATAAGGCGCGTCTCGCGGGGAAGCAGGCCGCGAAGTGCCTTAAGAACCTGATAATGCTGGTCCTCAAGGACAGCCTGGCTGGCAAGGGTCAGCAGGCGGCGGCTATCAGGATCCGTCAGAACCTGGCTGAGTTGTTCAATCCCGCGCAGCAGTTGCGACCTGGTGTCGCCCGGAGCGGCATCACCGGAAAGGACCAGCTGGGCGATATAGCAAACCCGCCGCACCGGCGTATTGGCTTCATCCGGATGCAGCGCATCGCGCAACCGTAAAATATTCGCATTGGGCGTCATAACCGCAAGCCGCGACCGCTTATCGCCGTTTTCAATCACCGCACCATTGATCAGGACCCTTTCATGCGGGCCGAGTTTCAGAACCAGCCCCGTCATGTGGCCGCTCCTTCGCCACGCAATCCTTTCAGGACCGCCTTGTTGATTTCGATGAGAACGCCGGCATCTGCGGTTTTCTGGCGGATCTTCCGGCTATGGTCTGCAGTAAAGCGATAAAGGTAGAATAACCGCGCACGAAGTGCATCAGGCAGCCCATTTCCGGGCTCCGCTACATCGGCTGCGAGAGTCGACCACAGTTTTTCGTTGTGGAATACTGCCTCGAGAAATCCACTGCGATCTTCGTTGCGCCGCTGATCGGCGGCGACAAGACGTTGCGTGATCCGTGCGATAACCTCGTATTCGGCCATGCGCGGGGTGCGAATTGGCGCTGTCGGTTGCGCATAGGCAAGGCTGGAGCTGAGAGTCATTCTGACATGTTCCGTACTTGAGATAGTTTAAAAGCTGGCCGGGGTCCTGCGACCCCGGCGTCGCGCCTTAACGGAACAGGGACAGCAGATTCTGTGGCTGCTGGTTGGCGATGGAAAGCGCCTGGATGCCCAGCTGTTGCTGGACCTGAAGCGCCTGGAGGCGGGCCGAAGCTTCCTCCATATCGGCGTCGACAAGTGTGCCGATACCCGCCGTCATCGCATCTGTCAGAGACGACACAAAACTGGTCTGGGTATCGATCCGGCCCTGAGCCGAGCCGAATTCGGCAGCTGCATCAATGGCCTTGTTGATCATGGTTTCAATGTTGCTCAGCGCAGAGCGTGCCCCGGCAATTGTGGTAACGTCGATCGCGCCGAGCCCGAAGAGGCCCCCCGAAGCCTTGCCATTGACAGTGCCGGAGCTGGCCGCAATTGCGCGTGCGGTATCGGAGGAGTTATCGATATTGAGCTGCCATGCCCCGGTCGAACTCTGGGTGACCCTGGTGGACAGACCGGGCACTTTCCCGGCGTCGATGGCGATTTTTAACCCGCGCACCACATCCTCAGTGGTTTCGCCTTTGCCGGCGACATAGCTGTATGCCACACCTCCGACACTGAGCGTATAGCCGTCGCCATCCTTGACCGCATTGCCGCCGAAGACATAGGTTTCGGCACGTTGGGCAATCGTGGCAACCGAACCGGCGACCGTACCCTGACCCGCGGTAGGAATGGTTGGGGCCGCAAAGCCGGCGACATGTTCGACGGTGACCTGTTCGAAAGCCCGGCTCGACTGGATATCAACGTTAGAAGTGCCGTTCAGAACCGCCGTCACCCCCTCAAGGCCAAGCTTGTTGACCTCGCTGATCATGCGGGTTGCCGATTCGGCCGCCGTCATGGCAACACCGCTGTCATTTGTGAACGAGACGGTCTGACCGTTGATCTTCAGCGTTGCAGAGGCCCCGATTGCCAGGCCAGCCCCGGCCAGTCGCGCCGAATTCGCGCCATTCGTGATGCTGGTCACCGCAGCCCCGGCCAGATCGACCGGCGCCGTGATGTTTCCGGTGATGACCGCGACTCCTGCGAGGATCTGGGGCGAGCCTGTAGCAACGCCCAAAGTCCCGTTGCCTGCGCTGAGATCCTGACGCGCGACCGTGATGTCCGACGTGGTGACACCCGAATCCGAGCGATCCAGCGAGGCCAGGAATTTGACATCATCGGTGCCGGAGACGAGGTTCAGCCCGCTGAACTGCGCGCCGCTGACAATGCCGGCGATCTGATTGCGCAATGCGTCGATATCGGTCTGAAGTTTTTCGCGCGGCACATTCTCGCTTTGCGCCGAAACGATCTTTTCTTTCATACTGTTGAGAAGCCCCTGGATCTTCTCAGAGGCTTCGCGGGCGACCGAGAGCGAGGAGGAGCCAAGCGCGAGGCTGTCGGAGATCCCCTTGAACCCTTTTACGTCGGATTCCATCACCTTCGAGATCGACCAGACAGCGGCGTTATCCCGCGCGGTGGCGACTGTCTTGCCGGTGGAAATCTCCGACTGGACCTTGTTCATATTGGAGTTGATGGTTTTGAGGGTCTGAAGCGCGACCATTGCGCTGGAATTCGTCAGAATGGACGACATTTTGTTTTCCTCTGGCTGCCCTGGGTGCTTTGCACGGGGGCGAAAACACCGCCCTTGCAGGCGGCAATTCCGGCGTTCTGGCCGCTGCCGGGGGTCAACCCTCAGCGCCATCCCCACATCGGGATGCAGGTACAGCTTTGCAGTTCATCCCTGCCAATTTGTTAATGCGACAGGTCAGTTTTGCCGTGAAAATGATCGGATTTTACAAGATTGCTTCCAATCATCTCCGATGTGGCCGGATTTCGCGCTGGCCCGCTTTTCCAGGTGAAACTCAAATCCGCCTCGCTTTGCCCGATTCGTCAGCCTGCACCGCGCCGCGCTGACCGTTGGAATCATAGGTCGAAAACGACGCCGGGCGGTTCAACCGGCCTTTTGCCGCCGCGAGTCCCCGCGCTGCGGCCTCGAAAAGCACCGTATTGGCCGCGGCCATCTCGCGGATGCGGTCCAGCGCTTCGGGATCCGCGCCCGGCAGGGCCTCCAGTGCCGCCCCGGTGTCCCGGGCCAGATCATCGAGCGCTGCGAAATCGCCCGCCAGCAGAGCGCGGCTTGTCTGCTCCAGCAGGTCAACCAGGGTCTCAGAGTTCATTCACATCTCCTCCCATCGCCCGAAACAGCGTTTCAGCGAGACCGATTCCCCCGCGCTCCACCATCAGTTTCGCCTGTTCTGCGCGCAGGAAAGACCCGAATTGCTCTTCGCCGATCCCTCCGCCAAAACTCTCGGATGTCGCGCCAAGCCCGCTTTGCGCAAGCATCTCCGTCAGGAAAACCGCCTCCATCTCCTGCGCTTTCTCCATCAGGAGATGCGGATCGGGCGCCCGCTTCATCGCCGGTATGTGAGCCGGCCGGATCTGGATTTCTGCCATCAGATCGGGTCCTTTTATGTTGAATTTTTCGACTCTGGCGCGATGTCGGTAAACATCCGGTAACCCGATGCTGGCAAAAACGACGGGACTCAGAAGAGATTTCCGTATATGCAGAACGTCCAGATCAGCCTGCCGCTTCTTCGCCTGCCAATCTCTGCCGGCGTAAGCCTTGCGGGGACGAAATCCGTTGCCGGTGATCAGCCAAGGGCGGATCTGTTTTCGCTCGACCTTGCCTCTGATGGTACAGACACACCGCCGCCTGTTTCCGCGCCATCGGCCACGCTTCCGGAAGAAGAGCCTGAGGGTCCCGATCTGGCCGATATCGACGGGACCTGTGACCTGCCCCTGGCCACAGGTGGGCATGAGGCGGATCGGACGAAGCAGAATAGCGGCTTCGCCTTCGCGCTCGCACCCCAGTTTAGCCTGGCCCATTCCGGCAGTGATCCTGAAGTCGAAAAGTTGTCGCCTGACGACAAACCGGCTCCGGCGCCGCCTCATCCGACCGAGACGGGGCAGGCTGCAGTGGGTGATCTCGCGCGGGTCGAAGATTTTGAAGCACCCGCACCTATATCCCTGCCGGATGGGCGTGGACCGCGGGCCACCTTCGCCGTGATGACGAACAGTTCCGGAAAGCTACCGGAACCGATCACGCCCGCAGTGCAAGATTTGCCTTACGATCGGCTTAGCGTCCCCGGCACACTTCCATCGGCGCCGCAGGGTCAGAGCCGCTTGCAACCCGCAAATCCGTCTCCGGAAATGACCTCTGAAACAAATCCTGAAAGCGGTGCGCAGCCCCGAATTCCGGATCCGGACGCCGCTGCAGCGCCCCCCCTCCAGGCCGAACCATTCAGGCCGGCCCATGGGTTGCCCGAGCGGGTGCTCGCATCGAGTGGACCCCAGGAAATCGAGACGCCTCCGTCCGCCCACTTGCCCCGCGCTGAAAGCACGCGGGCATGGCCCGAGCAGCGACATCTGCCGCCACCGCCGCCGCCACTGCCGGGGTCAGAGCCTGGTCGGCTGGCGCCGTCTTCGCTTGATCCGAATGTGAACACCGGCGAACCCCCTGCCCGGATCGCGCCTGAGCCGGCCCATCTCGAAGCCCCACAACAGTCGCACATTGCAGGGGCCATAACCGGCAGCACACCCCTGTCGGACCTTACGGATCAGTTCCTGCCTGCAGATGCAGCGCCTTTGCCACCGCCGGGCCGTTCCGCGCAGCCCCAGGCAGAGGCGAAGCCTCAAAACCTCGCGCCAGTGTGGAACTCCCGGACAGAACCCCTGCCTCTTGCCATGCCGGTCATCGCATTTTCAAAGCGATCTGCGGTTCCCGGGCCCAAGGCTGAGGTGGCTGAACCGGTTCTTCCCGAAGACCTCAGAACCGGCGCGAATACTGAAATAATTTCGCAACAACCGGCGGCATGTGCCGTGACCAGAATTGAAACCGATGCCCTCACCAATGCGGCTCCGCTTCCCACTGGCACCAGCCAGTCCGACCCTGGCACGGCGCCGCTCAGCGCACATCATATGCCCACGCTGCGCGAGATTTCACCGCATCATGTGGCACCGGCCACACGCCCCGAGATGCCTGTACAGGTTCCGGCCCAGATCAGCCAGGCCGTCATAAGTGCCAACGGCCCGGTGACAGAGCTGCGGCTTTCACCGGAAGAGCTCGGGACAGTGCGGATCGAAGTGAAAACCGAGCGCGAAAAGGTGACGGTCACCTTGCTGGCCGAGCGTCCGGAAACGCTGGATCTCCTTCGCCGCCATGCGGATCGCCTGGTGGCGGAATTCAGGGCGGCCGGGTTCAGCGAGATGAACCTTGGATTCGGAAACCTTTCCGCCGGTGATCAGGGGCGCGCACAGCCTGGCCCGGAACCCCCTGTCCGGGAAGTGAGCGAGGCGGCAATTTCTGCCGCGACCCCGATTTCGGTGCCGGATACAAGGTCCGGCCCGCAAGCTTCACTTTATCTCAGATTGTAGGAGAAAACATGCAGGTCAATGCGGTGAATTCCGCCTACGGATCCGCTCAGACGTCCTCTCAAACCTCGGCGCTCTCATCGGACTTCACGACATTTCTGAAAATGCTCACCGTTCAGATGCAAAACCAGGACCCGATGAACCCTATGGAAGCCACGGATTTCGCGGTACAGCTCGCAACTTTTTCCGGCGTGGAACAACAGGTGCGCACCAATCAGCTGCTCAGTGCGATGTCAGGTGAGTTTGCGCTGATGGGAATGGCACAGCTGGCGGGCTGGGTCGGCCAGGAGGCGAGGGCCGCGGCAGATGTCGTCTGGTTCACTGGCAACCCGGTGACACTCTCGCCCAATCCGGCCTCAACGGCGGATCAGGTTGTGCTGGTTGTACAGGACTCGCATGGCAATCTGGTGTCGCGCGAGGAATTGCCCGTCTCGGCAGAGCCCTATCAATGGCTTGGGGGGGATGCGGCCGGCAATCGGCTACCGGATGGCCGCTATATCCTGACGCTTGAAAGCTGGCGGGAGGGATCGCTTCTAGCCGAGGATCCGGTCGAATATTATGGCCGCGTCGTGGAGGCCCGGGGCGGCGCTAAAGGAACGGTTCTGGTTTTCGAAGGCGGGATCGAGGTCCCCGCAAGTTCGGTCACTGCTTTGCGCCTTGCCCGGAACTGATCTCTCAAAACAGTTTCGCAATCAGCACCGCGGCCCCGAGCGAGCCCAGCGTCATCGCGGCCGAAAGCAGCAGGACTGTCCCCCACCCGAACCCCTGAACCGGGCGCTGCGTCTGGTTACGTTCGTCCAGAGCAACCAGCCTTGCCTCTGCCAAAGCCGGAAGCCGGGGCAGAAACCGTGCCAGAACGCGGCTGGTGCGCCAGAGATCGCGCAGCATCGCTTTGGGCCCGATGCTGGTGCGGATATAGGATTCGACCACCGGCCGTGCGACCTCCCACATATTCAGATGTGGGTCGAGGCTTCGTGCCACACCTTCCACCACAACCATGGTGCGCTGCAAAAGGATCAGCTCGGTCCGGGTTTCCATGCCAAAGCGCTCGGTCACCTCGAACAGGTAGGCCAGCAGCTTTGCCATCGAGATCCGGTTCGCCTCCATTCCGAAAATCGGCTCTCCGACCGCGCGCAGGGCGCGGGCGAATTCGTCGATATTGCGGTCGGGCGGCACATAGCCTGCCTCGAAATGCACTTCGGCTACGCGGCGATAATCCTTCTGGATGAAGCCCATCAGGATCTCGGCATAGACACGGCGGGTATATTCGTCGATCCGCCCCATGATCCCGAAATCATAGACGATCAGATCACCATTCGGCGCGACCTTCAGATTGCCCTGATGCATATCGGCATGGAAAAATCCGTCCCGCAGCGCATGCGACAGAAAAAGCACCAGCACCCGCCGGCCAAGCTCCGCCCGGTCGATCCCGGCGGCGTCAATTGCGGCAATCTCGTTAAGCCCGATCCCCTCGGCCCAGTCGATTGTCAGCACCGTCCGGCCCGAGAGCCCCCAATGCGGGCGCGGCACGACAAGCCGGTCATCTTTGGCCGTATGTTCTGCAAATTCAGCGGCTTCGGCACATTCCAGCCGCAGATCCAGCTCGCCCTGGACTACGCCATCGAAATGCGCGACCACATCGGAAGGCCGCAACCGGCGCGAAAACGGCGCCAGTCGCTCCATCCATTTCGCCGCATAGTAAAAGGCGTCGATATCCCTGCGGAAGGCGCGTTCGATCCCAGGGCGGAGGACCTTCACCGCAACTTCGGCACCTGTGTCTCGCAGCCGCGCATGGTGAACCTGGGCAATCGAGGCCGCCGCAACCGGCTCGGAAAGCTCGGAAAAAAGCGCATCGGCGGGGGCGCCGAATTCTGCGGCAATGATCTGGCGCGCCTCCTCCATCGAGAAGGGCGGCAGCTTGTCCTGCAGGTATTTCAGCTGCTCGGACAGCTCGGCGCCAACAATATCGGGGCGGGTTGAGAGTACCTGGCCCAGCTTGATATAGGCAGGCCCGAGCGCGGTGATCGCGCGCGTGACAGGCGGCAGCGCGGGGTCGCCCTTCAGCCCGAGAAAACGGAACGGCCGCCCCAGCAAACGCGCGGCAAAACGCAGGCGCGGCGAGACCTCCATCGCCTCAAGCGCCACGACCATGGCGCCGGTACGCTCAAAGGTCGCGCCGGTGCGGATCAACCGCCAGATATTATGCGGGCCGCGCATCTCAGACCTTCCAGCCGGAATGCAGCGCCGCAATCCCGAGCGAGAGGTTGCGATATTTCACCAGATCGAACCCGGCCTTGCGGATCATTTCGGCAAAGACCTCTTGTTCGGGGAATTTGCGGATCGATTCCACCAGATATTGATATGAATCGCGGTCGCCCGTCACCATCTGGCCCATCGGCGGGATGATGTTGAACGAATAAAGGTCGTAAACCTTTTGCATCAGATCATTCGGGATCTGGCTGAATTCCAGCACCATGAGCCGCCCGCCGGGGCGCAGCACGCGGTAAGCCTCGGACAAAGCGTCCTGGACCCGCGTCACATTCCGGATGCCGAAACTGATCGTATAGGTGTCAAAGCTGTTCGACGCAAAAGGCAGCGCCATCGCATCGCCGACCACCCAATCGAGTTGATCGGCCATGCTGGCGGCCTCGGCACGGGTGCGCCCGGCGATCAGCATGTTCTCGGTCATGTCGCAGACCACGGCAGATGCGCCCGGCGCGCGCTTCAGATAGCGAAAGGCCACATCGCCGGTGCCGCCCGCGACATCCAGCAGCCGGGTCCCGGGCCTTGGCGCCAGCCAGTCCATCATCGCATCCTTCCAGATCCGATGGATACCGACCGACATCAGGTCATTCATGACATCATATTTTGAGGCGACCGAGGAAAACACGCCATGGACCAGGCCCGCTTTTTCTTCCTCCCGCACGTCGCGAAAGCCGAAATGAGTGGTTTTGTCCTGATCTGACATGGTTTTCGCCCGGATTGTGCCGCGGATAACGGCTCTGCACCGGGGATATACCGCAAGAGCGCAAAGGGAAACCAGTCAAACCGCGCAGCCTCTTGGACCGGGGCGGTCTTGCGCTTAGGTTCCCATGCGAATCCAGAGGAAGATGATCATGCCGGAACTGCCCGAAGTGGAAACTGTGCGCCGCGGGCTTGAGCCGGTGATGGACGGGCAGCAGATCCTCGCCGCGCAGGTGAACCGCCCCGATCTGCGCTGGCCCTTTCCGCCGCGCATGGCAGAACGGCTGACCGGCGCCCGCATCAACGCGCTGCGGCGGCGGTCAAAATACATCCTTGCGGATCTTTCAACCGGCGAGACGCTGCTGATCCATCTTGGCATGTCGGGGCGTATGCTGATTTCGGGTGCCCAGATTGGCGGTTTTCACCATGAACACCCGGCACCCGCGAAACATGACCATGTCGTCTTTGATATGGAGGGTGGTGCCCGCGTGACCTTCAACGACCCCCGCCGCTTTGGCGCGATGGATCTTCTGGACACCGTGAGTGCCGAGGCGCATCCGCTCCTCGCGGTGATCGGGCCGGAGCCGCTGGGAAATGCGTTTGACGGCGATTATCTGGCGGCGCGGCTTGCGGGGCGGAAGACGCCGGTGAAATCGGCGCTGCTGGATCAGCGGATCGTCGCGGGTCTGGGCAATATCTATGTCTGTGAGGTGTTGTTCCGCGCCGGTATCGCCCCCGACCGGCTTGCTGGCGATCTGACCGGCAATGAGGCCCAGGGCCTTGTGCCGCTGATCCGGGAAGTGCTGTCAGAGGCGATCGATGCCGGGGGATCCTCGCTGAAAGATTATCGCCAGGCAGATGGCGAGCTTGGCTATTTCCAGCACAGTTTCCGCGTCTATGGCCGCGAGGGCGACGCCTGCACCACGCCAGGCTGCAAAGGCAGCATTGCGCGGATCGTGCAGGCAGGCAGATCGTCCTTCTTCTGTCCGGACTGCCAGAGATAAGGGCTCAGCTTGCCTTCCTGACCCTCAGGTGGCAGGAGTCACGGACCTGTTAACCGGAGACCCCGCGATGGCCTATGAAACCCTGATCGTCGAGATCGAGGATTATACCTGCCTCATCCGTCTCAACCGCCCCGATGCGCTGAACGCGCTGAATTCGCAGCTGATGAGAGAACTGGCGCAGGCGGTCACCGCCGCAGACAAGAATGACAAGGTGCGCTGCATCGTGATCACCGGCAGCGAAAAGGCCTTCGCGGCCGGCGCAGATGTGAAAGAGATGGCGTCCAGGGGTTTTACCGACGTGTTTTTCGACAATCTCTTCGGCCCCGAAGCCGAGGCGATCATGCGCTGCCGCACCCCTGTCATCGCGGCCGTGTCGGGCTATTGCCTGGGCGGCGGCTGCGAGCTGGCGATGCTGTGCGATTTCATCATCGCCGCGGATACCGCGAAGTTCGGCCAGCCCGAGATCAATCTGGGCATCTGCGCCGGTATGGGCGGCACCCAGCGTCTGACGCGCCTCGTGGGCAAGTCGAAATCAATGGATATGCATCTGACCGGGCGCTTCATGGAGGCTGCCGAGGCGGAGCGTTCGGGCCTTGTGAGCCGCATCTTCCCGGCGAAAGCCCTGCTGGAAGAGGCGCTGAAAATTGCGGCAAAGATTTCCGAAAAGTCGATGATCACCGCGATGATCGTGAAAGAAACCGTGAACCGCGCCGAAGAGACCAGCCTTTCCGAAGGGCTCCTGTTCGAGCGCCGCATGTTCCATGCCGCCTTCGCGACCGAAGACCAGAAAGAGGGCATGGCCGCCTTCCTGGAAAAGCGTCAGCCGCAGTTCCGCGACCGCTGATTCCCGTTTGCAAAGCCGGGGCCTTTCGCGTATAGGCCCCGTCAGACATGCGCGTGGGCCCGCTTAGGCATTTGTGATTCCCGTCCTCCGGGCCAGTTTTGGCCATATGGGCGGGGCCATCGGGTTTCGTGCATTTAAAGTTTGATATCCGAAGGACAAAGCCCATGGCAAATACCGCCCAGTCGAAAAAACGCGCCCGCCAGGCCGAAGCACGCTATGACGTGAATAAAGCCCGCCGCTCGCGCATCCGCACCTTCCTGCGCAAAGTTGAAGAAGCCATCGCTTCGGGCGACCAGGCTGCTGCAGCCGCCGCTCTGAAAGCCGCTCAGCCCGAGCTGGCACGTGGCGTGACCAAGGGCGTTCTGCACAAGAACACCGTCGCGCGTAAAATGTCGCGTCTCTCGGCCCGCGTGAAAACCACCGGCGCAACCGCCTGAATTCGGTTCACCGTCCCGGCGTATCGGGGAATTTGAGGGCGCGATCCGCAGGGATCGCGCCCTTTTCCGTTCCCGGTTTTGTGCCCTGTCTCCCGGCCCGAAGCCAGGCCGGCACCAATCCAGCGCAGGCGCGGCGCGAAGCCCTCTTCATGCCACGTTAATAAAGCGATTCCCCAGGCGCCGTATGGGGGGTCAATCCCGCGCGGGAAAAATATCCACACTGTCGGATTTCGGGCGGGATTTTGCTGCTGACATGGCCTCTGACAGCCAGAGAACGTAGCGCTTCTGCCGCCTCTTCAGGATTCGCCCCGACGGACTCTGTGTCAAGCGAGTTGTTCAGTTGCAGAGCGCGCTCGCGGCTTGTTACCTTTGCCAGGCGATTCACTTCGTCCTGGGGGACAGGGAAATGTCGCAAACCTGATATCACAACCGACACTTTGGGCTGCCAGCCAACAAGATCGGGGATTTCGGTTTGTGTTCAACCGGATAGAGCCAAAACTCTGGCTTTTGTCTGGTGCCCGGCCGGTGCAGCAGGTCTGCCCGGCATGTCTTATGTTTTGCCCTGCGGCGGAGGATGACCCTCTGACCTTCGCAGCCTTTCCGGCGCGGTGGTCAAAAGGTCGGGTCTCGCGAATTCGACCGTGCCGCATCGGGCGGAACGGTGAGTTGATTGGGCAGGTCTGGTTAGAATGACGAATGAAACTTGGGGGCAGATCCGCGAAGGTCTCATCAGCCGGGTCGGACGAAATAATTATACAACCTGGATCGAACCCCTGCGGCTGTCACAGCTGGAGGGCGGTGTAGCGCTGTTCGAGGTCCCCACTCCGTTTTTCGGAGACTGGGTGCAACGCAACTATGGCGACCATATCCGCAATCAGCTGCTGACCTCTGGCGCTCTGGTTGAGCGGCTTGAATTCCTCGTCGGCACTGAAGCCCCGCGCCCTGCCGCGACCGCGTCTGCCGAGCGTGCGGCGAGCGCCAGACCGGCTGTCACAGCCCCTGCTGCACCACAGACCCGCAGCCGTGCGCCCCAGGACGATGATCTGCCGGGTGCCCCGCTGGATGGTCGCTTCACCTTTGAAAGTTTCGTGGTCGGCAAGCCGAACGAGCTTGCCCATGCCGCCGCGCGCCGCGTGGCCGAAGGCGGACCGGTCACCTTCAATCCGCTTTTTCTTTATGGCGGCGTTGGTCTCGGCAAAACCCACCTGATGCATGCCATCGCGCATGAGCTGCGCGAGCAGAAGCCCGATCTGAAGGTGCTCTATCTTTCGGCCGAGCAGTTCATGTATCGCTTCATCCAGGCGCTGCGCGACAAACAGGTGATGGATTTCAAATCGCTGTTCCGCTCGGTGGATGTGCTGATGGTGGATGATGTGCAATTCATCGCCGGCAAGGATTCCACCCAGGAGGAGTTCTTCCATACGTTCAACGCGCTGGTAGATCAGAATAAGCAGATCATCATCTCGGCCGACCGCGCGCCTGGCGAGATCAAAGATCTGGAAGACCGGATCAAATCACGGCTGCAATGCGGCCTGGTGGTTGACCTGCATCCGACCGATTACGAACTGCGCCTCGGTATTCTGCAGCAGAAAGCCGAATTCTACCGTGGCCAATATGGCGGGCTCGCGATCAGCCATGGCGTGCTGGAGTTCCTCGCGCATCGTATCACGACCAATGTTCGGGTGCTGGAAGGCGCGCTGACCCGACTTTACGCCTTCGCCTCGCTGGTTGGGCGTGAAATCACCCTGGAACTGGCGCAGGACTGTCTCGCCGACATTCTGCGCGCCTCGGATCGCAAACTGTCGATCGAGGAGATCCAGCGCAAGGTCGCCGAGCACTATAATATCAGGCTCTCGGATATGATCGGGCCAAAGCGCCTGCGCACCATCGCGCGACCTCGTCAGGTGGCAATGTATCTGTCAAAACAGCTGACTTCGCGCTCTTTGCCGGAAATTGGCCGCCGTTTCGGCGGACGTGACCATACAACAATCATGCATGGCGTGCGGAAGATCGAGGAACTGGCGGCGCTCGACAGCCAGCTTGCTGATGACATCCAGTTGCTCAAGCGGCTGTTGCAGGGCTGACCGCCCGATTTCTTGCAAGAAATCGGCCCGGAGTTTTTAAAAACTCCGGGTTGCGCCAGATGGATACGGCTCGGTCTTGACGAGACTGGCAAAGCTTCGCAAAGTCGGGCAAAACAGGCAACCGGGCTTCCCGGCTCGCTTCGTGCGCCCTGAATGCGGGCAAGAGGATTTGGACGAATGAAACTCTCGATCGAACGCGCATCGCTTCTTAAGGCGCTGGCTCAGGCTCAATCCGTTGTCGAGCGGCGTAATACGATCCCGATCCTTGCCAATGTGCTGATCGAGGCTGAAGGCGCCCAGGTGTCCTTCCGCGCGACCGATCTGGATATCGAGGTGGTCGACCGGACCGATGCAATGGTCGAACGCGCCGGAGCAACCACGGTCTCGGCGGTCATGCTGCATGAGATCGTGCGGAAACTGCCGGATGGCGCGCTGGTCAACCTGTCAGAGGATGGCGCCTCGGGGCGGCTGACCATCACGGCAGGGCGCTCGACTTTCAGCCTGGCGACGCTGCCGAAAGAAGATTTCCCGGTGATGGCGTCATCGGAATACAGCACGAATTTTTCGGCCCCAGCCACCGATCTGCGCCGGCTGTTCGACAAGGCGAAATTCGCGATTTCGACCGAAGAGACACGCTATTATCTGAACGGCGTTTATCTGCATGTCTCGACCGGCGATGATGGCCCGGTCTTGCGCGCGGTAGCGACCGATGGTCACCGCCTTGCACGGATCGATGCGCCGCTGCCGGCGGGCGCCGAAGAGATGGCAGGCGTGATCGTGCCGCGCAAAACCGTCAACGAGCTGCGCAAGCTGCTTGATGATGATGAGGCGAAAATCGCGGTTTCGGTTTCCGAGACCAAGATCCGCTTCGCGACCCCGGCAATCACGCTGACCTCGAAAGTGATCGACGGCACTTTCCCGGATTATACCCGCGTGATCCCGCAGCATAACACCCGCCGGCTTGAGGTCGACGCCAGCGAGTTCGCCAAAGCGGTTGACCGGGTGGCGACCGTGTCGTCAGAGCGCTCGCGCGCGGTGAAGCTGTCGCTTGACGAGGATCGGCTGGTGCTTTCGGTCAATGCGCCGGACAGCGGTGCAGCTGAGGAAGAGCTCGCCGTTGCCTATGCCGATGAGCGGCTGGAAATCGGCTTCAACGCGAAATACCTGCTGGAGATCGCCAGCCAGGTGGATCGTGAGAATGCGGTTTTCCTGTTCAATTCTTCAGGTGATCCGACGCTGATGCGCGAGGGCAATGACACATCGGCAGTCTATGTCGTGATGCCGATGCGCGTCTGATTTCGGGCCGCAAAGTGGGGGCCAGCCCCCACACCCCCGGGATATTTAGGGACAGAAAATGAGCGGGCTTTGGGTCACTGCGCTGAGCCTGTCGCATTTTCGCAGCCACCAGGCTTTGCGGCTGGAATTTGACGGAAGACCGGTGGCGATTTCCGGGGCGAATGGCGCCGGAAAGACCAATATTCTGGAAGCGGTGTCGCTTCTGTCGCCGGGGCGCGGTTTGCGTGGGGCGACGTCTGAGGAATTCATCCGCCGGCCCGAAGCAATCGGCTGGAAAATCACTGCGGATGTATCGGGCCCGGGCGGGTTGCACCGGCTGGAAACCTGGGCCGAACCGGGCGGAACGCGGCAGGTCCGGCTTGATGACAAGGCCACGACCCAGCTGGCGCTTGGTCAGGTGATGCGGGTTCTGTGGCTCGTGCCGGCGATGGACCGGCTCTGGCTGGAAGGCGCCGAGGGGCGGCGCAAATTCCTCGACCGCATGGCTTTGTCGTTTTTTCCCGACCATGCCGAGGCCACGCTGGCCTATGAAAAGGCGATGCGGCAGCGCAACCGCCTGTTTCGCGACGACGTCAGTGACCCGCACTGGTATTCCGCGCTTGAGGCGCGGATGGCCGAGACCGGCGCGATCATCGCCGCCAACCGGAGCGCGGTGCTGGAGCGGATCAAAGCGGCCCAGGCCGGGGCGGTTTCGGCCTTTCCCCGTGCCGATCTCAGCCTGAGCCACCCGGAAGATGACAAGGGCAATCTTGCCGCCGCCCTGGCTTTGGGCCGGCGGCGTGATATGGCGGCAGGCCGGGCGCTGATCGGGCCGCATCGTGCCGATCTCGAGGCGGTCTACAGCGACAAGGGCGTGCCGGTCGCGATGTGCTCTACCGGCGAGCAGAAGGCGCTTCTGATCTCGCTGATCCTTGCCAATGCGCGCGCTCTGGCGGCCGAGACCGGTTTCGCGCCGGTTTTGCTGCTGGATGAGGTGGCGGCGCATCTCGACCCGGGCCGGCGGGCGGCACTTTATGACGAGATCTGTGCGCTTGGCGCCCAGGCACTGATGACCGGGACGGATGCATCCCTGTTTGACAGCCTTGGCGGAAGGGCGCAGACACAGGTTGTCGCCGCAGATGGCAACCAGTCAGGAGTGACCCAATGACCCCGCAGCGCGTTACCCTGATCACCCTCGGCGTGGCCGATCTGACCGCCGCGCGCGCCTTTTATGCGCGGCTGGGCTGGCAGGAACATGGTGAGAGCCAGGAGGGGGTTGCCTTCTTCCAGATCAACGGTCTGGCGCTGGCCTTGTTCGGGCGCGAGGCGCTGGCCGCAGATCAGGGGCGGCCCGGCGCCGCGCTTGGCAGCGGCGCGGTGACGCTGGCGCAGAATTTCGCCACAGAGGCCGAAGTTGATGCGGCCTATGCTGCGGCGCTGGCGGCCGGTGCTACCGCGCTGAAAGCGCCTGAAGGTGTGTTCTGGGGCGGCTATTCCGGCTATTGGGCCGATGCGGATGGCCATGTCTGGGAAGTGGCGATGAACCCCTTCTGGCCGCTGAATGCCGATGGCAGCCTGACCTTGCCGGAATGACCCCATGACCGTGACCCTGTGGCAATTGCTGGTTTATGCCGGCGCGATGGCAGCGCTTTGGGCGGTGCCGGGGCCGGTCTGGGTCGCATTGCTTGCGCGGGCGCTTTCGGGTGGCTTTGCGGCGGCCTGGCCGCTGGCGGTGGGGGTGGCGCTTGGCGATCTGGCCTGGCCCTTCGCCGCAATCATGGGGATGAGCTGGATCCTCAGCCAATATGGCGGGTTTCTCGAGATCCTGCGCTGGCTGGCGGCGGCGATTTTCCTCCTGATGGGGATCATGCTGCTGCGCGCGCCCGGCGGTGCCGTTACCGCCGACAGCCGGCTCACGCGGCCCGGGCTGATCGCAGGCTTTACCGTCGGCCTTGCGGCGGTGATCGGCAACCCCAAGGCGATCCTGTTTTATATGGGGGCGCTGCCAGGGTTCTTCTCGCTTGATCAGCTGAACCGCTGGGACATACTGGCGATCATCTCGATTTCCGCCTTCGTGCCGATGCTCGGAAATCTTGCCCTCGCGCTGTTTCTCGACCGGGCGCGGGCGCTGTTGCAAAGCCCGTCCGCGCTGCGGCGGCTCAACATCGCGGCTGGGGTTATGCTGATCCTCGTAGCCCTGCTTATCCCCTTTCTCTGACTACAAAATCTTGTGGCATATGCGTGACATTCCCGGCCTGAACCGCTATAACTCGCGAGCAATCTGAGGGGTTACGAGAGTATGGCTGACGAAGCCCGTAAGACCACCGAATACGGTGCCGATTCCATCAAAGTTCTCAAAGGGTTGGAAGCAGTTCGCAAGCGGCCCGGCATGTATATCGGCGATACCGATGACGGCTCGGGCCTGCATCACATGGTCTATGAGGTCGTCGATAACGGCATTGACGAGGCGCTGGCCGGTCACGCCACCGAAGTGGTGGTGACGATCCACGAAGACGACTCCGTCTCGGTGCGCGACAATGGGCGCGGCATCCCGGTCGGCATCCACGCAGAAGAAGGCGTTTCGGCAGCCGAGGTCATCATGACCCAGCTTCATGCCGGCGGGAAATTCAACAATACAGATGACAGCGGCAATGCCTATAAGGTCTCGGGCGGCCTGCACGGGGTCGGCGTTTCTGTGGTGAACGCGCTGTCGGAATGGCTCGACCTGACCGTCTGGCGCGACGACAAGGAATATAAGGGCCGGTTCGAATTCGGCGAATGCACCACGCATGTCTATGAGGCGGGCCCGGCGCCCGGCAAACGTGGCACTCAGGTGCGGTTTCTCGCCTCGGCCAAGGTCAATCGCCCGGATGGGACGTTTTCCAACCTCGAATACAGCTTCAAAACGCTGGAGCACCGGCTGCGCGAACTGGCCTTTCTGAATTCGGGTGTCCGGATCGAGCTGAATGATCTGCGAACCGCCGAGCCGCAGCATGTCGAGCTGTATTACGACGGTGGCGTGCGGGAATTCGTGAAATATCTCGACCGCTCGAAACAATCGGTGATGGCCGAGCCGATCTATATCGTCGGCGAACGCAACGGGATCGGCGTCGAGGTCGCGATGTGGTGGAACGACACCTATCACGAAAACGTCCTGCCCTTTACCAACAATATCCCGCAGCGCGATGGCGGCACCCATATGGCGGGCTTCCGCGGCGCGCTGACGCGGACGATCACCTCTTACGCGCAGTCTTCGGGCATCGCGAAGAAGGAAAAGATCGACTTTACCGGCGATGATGCGCGTGAAGGCCTGACCTGCGTGCTTTCCGTGAAAGTGCCGGATCCGAAATTCTCCAGCCAGACCAAGGACAAGCTGGTCTCTTCCGAGGTGCGGCCTGCGGTCGAGAACCTGGTGAATGAAAAGCTGAGCGAGTGGTTTGAAGAGAACCCGGCCGTTGCAAAGGTGATCGTTGGCAAGATCCTCGAAGCGGCTCTGGCCCGCGAAGCGGCGCGAAAAGCGCGCGAGCTGACCCGGCGCAAAACGGCGATGGATGTGAATTTCAACGCAGCCAAGCTGAAGGACTGCACCGAGAAAGACCCGTCGAAATCTGAAGTCTTCCTCGTCGAGGGTGACTCGGCAGGCGGGTCGGCCCAGACCGGGCGCGACCGGAAGAACCAGGCGATCCTGCCGTTGCGCGGCAAGATCCTGAACGTCGAACGGGCGCGGTTTGACAAGATGCTGGGCAGCCAGGAAATCGGCAACCTGGTGATGGCGCTTGGCACCGGCATCGGTCGTGACGAATTCAACATCGCCAAACTGCGCTACCACAAGGTCGTCATCATGACCGATGCCGATGTGGACGGTGCGCATATCCGGACGCTTCTTCTGACCTTCTTCTTCCGCCAGATGCCGGAGCTGATCGAGGGCGGCTATCTCTATATCGCGCAGCCGCCGCTTTATAAGGTCGCGCGTGGCAAGTCCGAGGTCTATCTGAAAGACCAGGCCGCGCTGGATGATTATCTTGTGGAACAAGGACTTGAAGGCGCTGTCCTGCGTCTGGCAACGGGCGAGGAAATCGCCGGCGCCGATCTGGCACGGGTGCTTGACGGCGCCCGTCAGTTCCGCCGGATCCTTGATGCCTTCCCCTCCCACTACCCGCGACCGATCCTTGAACAGGCAGCGCTGGCAGGGGCATTTGAGGCCGGCGCGGCAGATCGTGACCTCCAGTCCGTGGCAGATCAGGTGGCGCGGCGGCTTGACCTCGTTGCGCTGGAATATGAGCGTGGCTGGTCGGGGCGTATCACCCAGGACCAGGGCATCCGCCTGTCGCGTATTCTGCGCGGCGTCGAAGAGCTGCGGACGCTCGATGGGGCCGTGCTGCGCTCGGGCGAAGCGCGCCGGCTGGCGCAATCCGCCGGCACCCATCGCGATGTCTATCGCAATCCGGCCCGCCTCGTGCGCAAGGATCGCGAGCAGATGATCCACGGGCCCGGCGATCTGTTGAAAGCCATCCTCGCCGAAGGCGAGAAAGGCCTTTCGCTGCAACGCTATAAGGGTCTGGGCGAAATGAACCCCGAACAGCTGTGGGAAACCACGCTGGACCCCGAGGCCCGCACGCTGCTGCAGGTGAAGATCGACGATGTGGCCGAGGCCGACGATATCTTCACCAAGCTGATGGGCGATGTGGTGGAACCGCGTCGCGAGTTCATCCAGCAAAACGCGCTGACGGTCGAGAACCTCGATTTCTGATCAAAGCATAAGAAAAACCCCCGCGAAGCAGGCGCTTTGCGGGGGTTTTTCTTTATCTGTCAGTAGCTGAGCAGCCGGTCGCCATCCTTGTCGATGATGCGCGTCGGCAGGCCGATTTCGTTAAGAAGATTGATAAAAGGCTTCGGATCCAGCTCTTCGGCATTAACCATCGTGCCGACATCCCAGAGGCCCTCGGCAATCAGAACCGCAGCCGCAACCGGCGGAACACCTGCGGTATAGCTGATGCCCTGGCTGCCAACCTCTTCAAAGGCTTCCTTGTGATCGGCGGTGTTGTAGATCATCACCTCGACCGGCTGACCGTCTTTCTCGCCTTTGACGAAATCGGCGATCAGCGTCTTGCCGGTATAGCCGGGCGCCAGGGTTGCCGGATCGGGCAGCACGGCCTTCACCACTTTCAGCGGGATGACCTCCTGGCCTTCGGCGGTCTTCACCGGCTGCTCGGACAAAAGCCCGAGGTTTTTCAATACGGTAAAGACGTTGATGTAATGGTCGCCAAAGCCCATCCAGAACCGCACATCGGCCTGGGGATAGTTTGCCGCAAGGCTGTGGACCTCGTCATGGCCCGACATATAGGCCTTTTGCGGGCCGACGACCGGCAGATCCCAGGTCTTGCCGATCTCGAACATCTGGTTTTCCTGCCAGGCACCGCCCTGCCAGGAATAGACCGTGCCGGTGAATTCGCGGAAATTGATCTCAGGGTCGAAATTGGTCGCGAAATACTTTCCATGCGAGCCGGCATTGATGTCGACGATGTCGATCTCGGTAACCTTATCCATCATATCGGCCGCAGCACGCGCCCAGACGTTAACCACGCCCGGGTCGAAACCGATGCCCAGAACGGCCGTCACTCCCGCCGCTTTGCAGGCCTCGCGCTTTTTCCATTCATAATTGCCATACCAGGGCGGCGTCTCGCAGATCTTAGTCGGATCTTCATGAATTGCGGTATCAATATAAGCGACGCCGGTCTCGATACAGGCGTCCAGCACCGTCATATTCACGAAGGGAGAGCCCACATTGATGACAATCTGAGAGCCAGTCTCGCGGATCAGTGCCGCCACCGCCTTGCTGTCCATCGCGTCGACCGAATGGGCGTCAAAGCGACCTGCCACTTTCATCGCGCTTTTCTCATGGACTGAGGCAATGATCGCCTCGGCCTTGGCCTTTGTGCGGCTGGCGATATGCAGCTCCCCAAGGCGGTCATTCAGCTGCGCCGCTTTATGCGCCACCACCTGAGCGACGCCACCGGCGCCAATGATCAACACGTTGCGTTTCATGGGGAAACCGCCTCCTCTTGAGTGCTGGGGAAGGGGGACTGTCTGGGCCTCAGCCGAGACTGTCCCGGTAATCGGCATAGCCGAATTCGCGTGCGACGGTGAGCGAGCCATCCAGCTCTTTCACCACGATGGACGGCATTTTCACGCCGTTGAACCAGTTCTTCTTGACCATGGTATAGCCTGCGGCATCCGGGATCGAGATCCGGTCGCCGATCTGCAAAGGCGCTTTGAACCCATACTCGCCATAAATATCGCCAGCGAGACAGCTCTTGCCGCAAACCATGAAGCGATGCGGCCCGGTATCGTCCATCCGGGCGCTTTCGCGGTAGATCAAGAGGTCGAGCATATGCGCCTCGACCGAGGAATCCACGATGGCGAGATCCTTGCCATTGTTCAGCACGTCGAGCACCGTCACTTCCAGCGTGGTCGTGTTGGTGATCGAGGCTTCGCCCGGCTCAAGAAACACCTGGACCCCGAACCGGTCCTGAAAGACCCGCAGCCGCTCGGCCAGGGCTTTCAGCGGGTAACCTTCGCCGGTAAAATGAATACCGCCACCCAGGCTGATCCATTTCAGACGGCGCAAAAGTGGGCCGAATTCTTCTTCGATCCGCGAGAGCTGGCGGTCAAACAGATCAAAATCGCGATTCTCGCAATTGTAATGGATCATGAAGCCGGAGATCCGGTCCATCACCCGCTCGATCTTTGCCGGGTCCCATTCACCCAGCCGCGAAAACGGCCGCGCCGGGTCCGCAAGATCAAAGCCGCTCGTCGAAAACCGTGGGTTCAGGCGCAGCCCGCGCTGGATCTGGGCCGATTGATTGTCGAACCGCTCCATCTGGCTGATCGAGTTGAAGATGATCTTGTCGGCATAGCCCACCGCCTCTTCAATCTCGTGATCGGCCCAACCCACGGAATAGGCATGGGTTTCTTTGCCGAACTTCTCGCGCCCCAGCCGCAGCTCGTAAAGCGAGGAAGAGGTCGTGCCATCCATATGCTGCGCCATCTGGTCAAACACCGGCCAGGTCGCAAAACATTTCAGTGCCAGCAGGCATTTCGCGCCCGAAAGGCTGCGAATCTCATCCATGATCGCCATATTCCGCGCCAGCGCGGCGCGATCGATCAGGTAATAGGGCGTCTGGATCATCGAATCCCCCCGGGTTGCAGCAGAGAACCAACGGCCACACGGCCAGAACGGCCATGTAGGGCCGCAGGCCCTCTGATGCAAGCATCATCGGTGCTGCTTAGCCCGCCGTCCATGACGGCGGGATGACAGAAAGCTGTCACTTTGCCGCGAACCAGGCCCAGGCATCGGCGGCAATGGCGGGCGCCGCGTCGTAGAACCAATGATCGTGACCCGGAATCACCACCAGGTCGGTCGGATGCCCGGCAGAGGCCAGAAGCTGCGCCGAGCGCCGCACCTCAGTAAGCGGAAACAGGCGATCCTGATCGCCGACATAGATCCGGACCGTCACCGGATTCTCCGGCAGACTGGTCGCAAAAAGTGACCCCGCATACGCCACGACCGCCCGCACACCCGCAGGCGGCCGGACGGAAAGCGCAAGCGCCATATTGGCACCCGCCGAATGTCCGAAAAGATAAATCCGGCTGCGATCTAGCGCATAGAGATCGGCGGCATCGGCAAGAACCGCCTCAAGGAATTCGACGCCATCGCGGCTGGCCGACCAGGCCTGGCTGTCGACGGCATCCGGTGCGATCAGCATCAGGCCCTCGCTTTTTGCAATCGCCTGCCAGGGCGCCAGCATATCGCGCCCGTTGCGGCCCGAGCCGTGGAACAGGATCACGACAGGCGCGATCTGGCCGGATTTCGCCCCGTCATAGCCGTACCATGTCCGGCTTACGCCATTAACCTCAAGGATATGCTCGCTGACGCCCGGGGCGGGGATGGCCGGCGCCGCACCCTGACGTGGCGCGGCAAGCATCGCGTTGACGGTTTCGGTGAAATCCGCCCCGCCCGAGGGGCCAGGAACCGGAGACAGTCCCGTGGCTGGCTGCCAGTCCGGGATGAAGCGCGGCGCGGCAAGCAGAAACGCACCGCCCAAAAGCGTAAAAAAAACGAAGGAGAGGAGCGTGTTCAGGTAGCGTTTCATTCCGGGCAATTTTCAGCATCTTTGGACAGGGTTCGCCTCCTGATTGCTGCCCGATTGAGACAACCAGAAGGCGTCAAGGTGATTTGTTGGGTCCAACTCACGGGAAACGGCAACAATCCCGGGTCAGATCATACGGATCGTTTCCTTTCCAACGGCCAAAACATAACCGCGCCGGGCAATGGTCTTCACCAGAAGCTCGCTCACCAGTTGATTGCCAAGCGCATCGCGGAGCCGTTTGACCCGCGTGGCACCTGCCGCCTCTTCGCAATCTGCCTCGGACCGGCCCGAGATCACCGCTTCGATCTGCACCCCGGTCAGCACCTCATCATCCATCCGCGCCTCGGCCAGCACAGAGAGCGTCTCCAGCGCGGCCTCGGTCAGGGTGAATTCCAGGTCGTTGATATAGACCGCGCGCGCCTCGCGCGAGATCATCAGCGATGAAACCTGGATGCCTGACCGCTGGATCGCGCCGATCTTCTTATTCAGCACGATGATCATCACAAGGAAAACCAGTGCCGCGACCAGAAGTGCAGACGAAAAGACCAGCAGCACGAAAATCACCATCCGATAGCTGGTCAGAACTTCGGAAAAAGTGGTTCCCGACCCCGCCAGAATCTCAAGAAGCCGGATCTCGGCCCCGCTGCGCAGATCGTCATTCTCGATAAAGATCCGCTCCACCCTTGCATTGAACGCATTGGCGTCGGGCAGGTTCAGGAACAAGAGCAAGGCAGCCGCGAACAGGATCAGCACGATCCCGGCGATTCCGAAGGTCACAACCCGGTTGCCCTGTTTCAGACTGTCAGTAACGAAGGAACCAGGCCCCGGCATTCGCTTTCCTCTCATCCAGCCCCTCCGGCCCGAAAGTGGACAGGACATTAAGCAAAGTCCAGCCGCCGGCGGCAAGACGGGGTTTCAACTCGGATCCGGCCTTGCCGGGAGAGCAATTGCCATCGGAAACCTGTGCCACCCCATAGTGGAGCTGCAACGGGTCATCTTTCTTGGCCTTGTAATCTGCGTAGCAATCAGCCGCCGCAGGCCCGGCAAGGGCCAGCGCCAATATGGCAGCAAGCATGGTTCTGATCATCTCCGGCTCCATCGTCGGAATACTGCCCGTCCCTTAACGGGGCGTTATATTTCTGCGCTCAATCTGCGGAAATCCGCCTGGATATACAATAACGAGCAAGGTCTCAGGGCGCTGATATCCCATATCACGCGCATCGGGGGCGGCTGTTATGGCCTGGCCATGCGCCGTTATTGCGCGACCTGGCCACTGCGAGCCAGGTCGGGTCATCCGCTGCAGGACGCTGACGGCCCTCCCGAACTCAGATCGGGGTCGAGGACACCGACAGCGACGGACAGTGGCGCAACAAGACCCAAGGAGGCATTCATGCAGCATCACAGGACAGAAGCGGCTCCGGCCCGGCAGAGCAACCAGTCGCATTCCGGTGATTTCGATTTCGGCCAGGCCCGCGCGACGGGCAAGCCGCGGAAAACAGCACGCCCCGGCCTCACCGCCGGTCTGATTGGCTTTGCTTTTGCCATTTCGATGTTCATGCCCGTCGGCGCTAAGGCAGAAGCCGCCTGGCAGCGCTATCCCGATCAGCTGAGCGAGCCGGTCCGTCCGGGCATTCTGCCAGAGGTGCTGAACGTGGACAGCAGACGCGGGGGCGCCCCGGCTGGGACAAGCCGCATCGCCTGCGCCTGCCCGGGGTTTGCGCGCTGGAGATCGACGGGCGCCGCGGCTACAGCGGTTATTCCGAAAATTGCCTTCGAAATCAGGGGCTGCGCGAAAAGCTGCCGCGTGACTGCGGCACCGCTGCCCGCGTCTTCGGGCAGCGCGACCGGCTGTTTTCGGCAGGCTGCCTGCGTGATTTCGGCTATCTGCTGCGCGATTGATCCGCCACAGCCTGCGCGTCCGCACTCCGGGCGCGCGGTTTCAGCCGGCTAACGGAGCCCCAGAACCCGGCCAGCTGGCCGACCGATTTCTCGCCCTCGACCAGGTGGCAGCGGAACAAAAGCCGGTGTCGGTTGCCAGGTGCCCTCAGGAGCGCGCCCGCCTCATCGGCGGTGGCGAGCAGGGTCTGCGGTTTCAGGTCCATTTTGGTATGCGTCTGGCTCTATCTACATAAAATCGCAGATAAAATCAAAGCGGGCGGCGGGCGGCCAAACTGAGAGAAGTGGCCCGAAAACAAAAGCACCCCCGAGGCCGAGGGGGACTCCGGGGGTGAGATCACCGACAACTGGTCCGCCGGCGCGTTGCCGGGAACCGGCAACCACCAACCGGCGGCCTGACAGGTTACTGACTGACACGTCAACTCGTTAAGCGCATTGGCAACGTTCGTGCACAACGACCGCCCAAGGCCCAGACCGCCGGTGGTCTGAAACTGGAACTCTACGGATCCGGCATACAGATTTATTCCATGGGTCCGGTAAAAGTTAAATTCGCGTGGTTGCCTAGGCAGAACTGCCTACTTCCTTTTACAGGGCCACTGGCATTCGCCGACCGTAGCCTCTAACCTGCCCCGGATCCGGCCAAGCCCCGGAAGCTTGCAATAACAGGCAGAAATTTTGCAATCAGGCCCGAGAATTGCGTCACCACTATGCTGCCCCGGCCCCGCCGAGACCGCCTTCCGTGGCGTCAATCCGCGCCTGGCCTGCGGAGGCCGATGATGCGGTATTCGCTGCGGATCCTTCTGGCACTCTGCCTTGCCGGGCTGCAGCTGATCGCTGTTCTTGCAGTGGTGTTCTCGTCATATTTCACCTCGGAAAAGGCGCTGATCGCCCATGCGCGCCACCTGTTGCGCGATGTCGGCACCAATGCGATCGAGCATTCCAAAGGCTTCCTGAACCCCGCCCAGGGTGCCGCCGAACTCGCGGCGCGGCTGGCGCAGAACCAGGTGGTTGCCAGCGATGACCAGGCGCGGCTTGAACAGCTTTTGTTCCAGCAATTGCAGATCTCGCCGCAATTCGCCGGCCTCTATTTCGGCGGCGAGGATGGCAATTTCGTCATGGTCTCACGCACGCCAGATGAGGCAGGACCGTTCCGCACCAAGCTGATCACCAATGAAAACGGCATCCGTCGGATCGAGCTGATCTGGCGCCGGGATGACTTTTCGATCATGGCGCGGCGGCTGACCCCGGACGACCCCTATGACCCACGTACGCGCTCCTGGTTCATCCTGGCAAAGAACAGTCTCGGTACGGTCTGGACCGACCCCTATATCTTCTTCTCGTCGCAACAGCCGGGGATCACCCTGGCGGCGCCGGTGCTGCGGCCGGTAAAAGGTAAACGGGGGGCCAGCGGCGCGCGCAGGTCGATCTGGGGCGTGGTCGGTGTCGATATCGAGATCAATCGCATCTCGGAATTCCTGTCGCGGCTGCAGATCGGCACTTCAGGCAAGGCACTGATTATACACAAGAACGGAGATGTTATCGCGCATCCGGATATGGACCTGTTGCGGATCACTGCCGAGGATGGCTCGTTGCGCTTCGCCAGTATCAGCGAGATCGACGACCCCATCGCGCGCGCCGCCTTTGCGCCGCTGGCGCGCAGCGGCGAGTTGAAGATCGCCCAGCTCACCCCCTCGCAATTCACCTATAAAGGTGAATCCTATGTCTCGACCGTCATGCCGACGATCAGTGGCAAATTGCCCTGGACCATCGGCGTATATGCGCCCGAGAGCGACTTTACGGCCTCGATTAAGGACAACCGGACCCAGAATATCTGGATCGCGGTGCTGGTTGCCGCGACCACCGGCATCGTCGGGCTTTTGCTGGCCGATTACATCTACCGCCCCGTTCGCGCCTTTGCGGTTCGCAACGCCTTGATTTCTCAGGGTGAAGTCGACCCCACTAAACCGCCGCCGCGCACCTATAAAGAGCTGGAAAAGGCAAATTCCACCCTGATGCAGCAAATCGTGGCCCGCCGCGAAGCAGAGCGCGAATATGGCCAGACCTTCGAGCTTTCCACCCGCGCGATGGCGCAGATCTCTCCGGTGGATGGTTCGGTCATCCGCGCCAATGCAAAGTTCGCCGAACTGGTCGGCGCCCCCTCGCCCGAGGCGGTGATCGGGCGTAAGGTGACGGATGTCGCGCATCCTGATGATCTCACCAACTATCCCTGCGCCGATGACCCACTGATCTTCGACACCAACGGCGCCGAGGCCAGCCACGAGATGCGCTGGTTCCGGCGTGACGGCTCGCTGATCTGGGTCAAGCTGAATTCGATCATCATCCGCGATGAGGCAGGCAAGCCCTTGCATGGCGTGTTGACCGTCGATGATGTCACCGAGGAAAAGGCCCGCGCCGCCAAGATCGAGCAGCTGAACCGCGACCTTTCCCATATGGCGCGCGGCAATACGATGGGGCAAATGGCGGCCGGCCTCGCGCATGAGCTGAACCAGCCGCTGACCGCCATCTCGCAAAATGCCGATACCGCCTTGCTGGCGCTGCAACTGGGCAAATGGACCGACACCGAACTGCGCGAACTTCTGACCGAAATCGAAAGCCAGTCTCTGCGCGCCGGGGATATCATCCGCGCGTTGCGGGGTTTTATCCGCAAGGACGAAGGAGCGCTTACGCCTTTTGATTTCGCTGAACTTCTGGGCCAGACGCTGCGCCTCGTTCATGCCGAGGCCAGCGATTCCGGGGTCCGGATTGTCGAGGATCTCGGCGTGCTGCCGCAAGTTCTGGGCAACCGGATCCAGGTGGCGCAGGTGCTGGTCAATCTTTTGCGCAACGCCATCGAAGCCATTGCTTCTGACAGCGAAAACACCCGCCAGGTGACCGTGACCGTGCGGCCTTTTCTGCAGGACAGCCGCGAAATGCTGGTCGTGACGGTCGAGGATACCGGGCCCGGCGTCAGCGACTCCATCACGCTATTTACCCAGTTCGACACATCGAAACCCGAAGGCATGGGCCTTGGTCTCTCGATCTGCCGGTCGATCATCGAGGCCAATGGCGGCACGCTCTGGCATGAAAAGCCAGGCACGCGGGGCGCAAGATTCTGTTTCACGCTGAACACAGCTGCGGAGGCGGTATGAAAGAGCAGTCGATTGCACAGCAGGACCCCGTAGCCGGGCTGACGGTCTTTCTGGTCGATGATGACGAGGCGATCCGCAATTCACTCGCCCGTGCGCTGCAAAAACGCGATTACCGGGTCGAGACATTTGCCTCGGCGGCGGATTTCCTGCTCCGCTATGACGGAGAGGCCCCCGGCTGCCTGATCCTCGATTACGGGATGCCGGGGATGAACGGGCTGGAATTGCAGGCCTGGCTGGCCAGGGCTGGCCATGCCCTGCCGATCATCTTCATCACCGGCCATGGCGGCGTGCCGGAATCGGTGCAGGCGATTAAGGCGGGCGCGCTGGATTTTCTTGAGAAACCCTTCCGTCAGTCTGTGCTGATCGAACGGATCGAGACCGCTTTCGCGATGGTTGCCGAACATCACGCCGCCCGCGCCGGGACCGAGCGGCTCAGGGCGAAATTCGACCGGCTTACCAGCCGCGAGATGGAAATCGTCAGCCATATGGTGTCAAACCCGTCCGAGACCTCCAGCAAAGAGGTCGGCGCGAGGCTCGGGATCAGCCCGCGCACCGTCGATCACCACCGGGCGCGGATCCTGGAAAAACTGCAAATCCGCTCGGTGGCAGAGCTGATCTCGATGGCGCAGCATTTCCTCGCAAAGGGCTGAACATGGGGCAGATCGACCTTAATTCCGATCTCGGCGAAGGCTATGGGCCCTGGACGATGGGCGAGGACGCCCGGATGCTTGAACTTGTGACTTCGGCAAATCTGGCCTGTGGCGGCCATGCCGGTGATCCCGAGACCATGTTCACCGCGCTGTCGCTGGCGGTTTCCCGGGATGTCGTGATCGGCGCCCATCCCGGCTATGCCGACCGCGAGGGGTTTGGCCGAAGGGTGATCCCCATGCAGCCGGCCGAAATCACCCGGATGGTGGTGGCCCAGACCGCCGCTTTGCAGGGTCTGGCCGCGCTGGCCGGGGCCGAGATCCGCTATCTCAAGCCCCATGGCGCGCTGTCTGGCCTGGCCGCCGGGGATCCGGTAGTAGCAGGCGCCATCGCGGATGCGATTGCGGCGCTGCCGGGCAGCCTCGCATTGCTGGCGATCTCGGGGACGGCGCTGGAAAGCACAGCGCGCGCGCGCGGCCTTACCGTTTATTCCGAGATTTTCGCAGATCGCGCCTATCTGCCCAATGGCCAGCTGATGCCACGCGGCCAGGTCGGCGCCGTGCTGCATGACGCTGACGAGATTGCCGAACGCCTGATCGGGTTCCTCGACAGCGGGATGATGCCGGTTGCAGGCGCGGCGCCGATTACGCTCAATGCGCAGTCCGTCTGCATCCATGGTGATACGCCGGGCGCCGTCGATCTTGCCACCGATCTGCGCCTGCGGCTGAGCGCGGCAGGCGTCGCGATCCGCCCCTTCCTGCCCGGCTGACCCCTGATGAATGACGCGCCCCGCTTTCGTCCCGTCGCCGAACATGGCCTGCTGGTGGAATTCGGCGAGGGCGTGGATACGGCGCTGCATGACCGTGTGATGGCGCTGGATGCAGCGCTGAACGCCGCGCCACCGCCGGCCATGATCGAAACCGTGCCCGGGAATGCCTGTCTGCTGGTGCGTTTCGATTGCCTGGAGACCGATCATGCCAGGGTCGAGGCAGACATCCGTCAGCGGCTCGACACCGGGCGGCCGCAGGTGACGGAAAGCCGGTTGCATGACGTGACGGTATGCTATGACGCGCCCTTTTCACCCGATCTCGCTTCGGTTGCGGCGATGACGGGGCAAAGCCCGGAGGCGGTGATCGCCGCCCATCTTGGCGGCGCGTATCAGGTCAGCCTTTACGGCTTTGCACCGGGCTATGCCTATCTGACCGGCGTGCCAGATTCGATCCGCCTGCCTCGCAAATCCGCTGCCATCCGTGACATCCCGGCCGGATCCGTTTTGATCGCGGGTTCGCAATGCATTGTTTCGACACTTAAAATGCCGACCGGATGGTGGATCATTGGCCGTTCGGCCACAAGCATTCTCACGGCCGACACTGCCCGCCCCTTCCTCTTCGATCCCGGCGACCGGGTGCGGTTTCGTCGTATTCGCCAGGACGATCCGGAAATGGCCCCGGAAATGACCGATGTCTGAGGTCGAACTCTGCCTGCGCTTTGCCGGCCCGCATGTCTCGATCCAGGACGAGGGCAGGCCAGGCTGGGCGCGTTTTGGTGTGCCGCAATCGGGCGCGATGGACCGGCTGGCGATGCGGGCCGCGAATGCGGCCATCGGGAATGCGCCCGGTACGCCGGTGATCGAGATTTCGCGCGGCGGCGTTCAGATCGGCTGCGAGGCGGGAGAGATTGCCTTTGCCCTCACCGGCGGTGGTTTCCTCCTGGAACATTCCGGTCAGCGGCGGGGGTCCTGGTCACGCGGGCTGCTGCGGGCCGGCGAAACCCTGGTGATCCGGCCTGGCATCTGGGGCAACTGGTGCTACCTGGCCTTTGCCGGGCAAAGCCTGGTACACACCTGGCTGGGGAGCGCCGCGACCCATGGGGCCTCCGGCTTCGGGGGTGGCAAGCTTGTGACGGGAGCAAAGCTGCATTTTGCCCCGGTCGGGCCGCGCCTTCCTTTGTCACCGCGCATCCCGTGCCCGATCCTGGCACGCCCCCGCCACATCTTGCGTGTAACACCCGGCCCGCAGGAGCGTTACTTTCCCGAAAGTTCCATCGAGGCGCTCTATGCCGGCCCCTGGAAGGTGACGACTGCAGCGGATCGGATGGGAACCCGGCTCAACGGCCCCGCAATTGCACCGCTTGCGCCGCTTGATATGGCCTCAGAGCCGCTCACGCGCGGCTCGATCCAGGTGGCGGGGGACGGGGTGGCAACGATCCTCACCGCGGATCATCAGACGACGGGCGGCTATCCCCGGATTGCGACGGTGCTCGATTGCGACCTTGGCGCCTTTGCGCAGGTAGCGCCGGGCCAGAGGGTCGCCTTTGTGCCGGTTTCGCCTGGACAGGCCATCGCTTTCGCCCGGCAGCACGTGGCAGCCTCGGAGCGCTACTTAGCCCGCCTCTCTTTCCTTAGTCAGCCGGTTCAGGGTCTCTTCTTGCCCTCCTGAAGCCGGGCGAGAACCTGATCTCTTCCGAAGGCCTGTCGCGCCGCCGCGAGCTCTGTACGCCAGATCACCTCTTGCCGCGCCAGGTGCTGGTTCAGTTTTGTCCTGCGCCCGGCCGCCCATCCTTCATAGACCAGAAATCTCTGCGCCTCGGTCATATCCGCCATCGCCGCCTCATCCGGAACCCGGTTCAGCACCGCCAGCCTTTCCCTGACTGCCTCACGCTCTGCCGCAGCTTTGGCGAGGCTGGCCGCCCTTAGGTCAAGCACCATGCCGGCCATCCTGCGGAGCCGATGCAGTTTTTCGGCCCGTTTCATCGCTCATCTCCGTTTTCTGGCTTTTTCCCGCATCATGGCTGCAAACCGGATCGCGGCGGCCACGGCGGCATAATGCTCGCGCCGGATCTCCTGGCCGATCTCGGTGATCCCATAGATCGCGCGCGCGGTGGCAGGATCGCGCCGGATCGGCACCCCGGCCTCCTGTGCGCGTTCCCTTATCCGCGCTGCGATTTCATCGATGCCTTTGGCAACACAAACCGGCGCACCGCCCCTGATCCGGTCCCATTTCAGCGCGACGGCGTAATGGGTCGGGTTGACGATCACCACATCCGCGCCCGGCACATCCGCAAGCATCTGCCGTGTCGCAATCTCCTGCGCCCGGCGCCGGCGATCGGCCTTCATATGCGGATCGCCCTCGCTGTCTTTCATCTCATCGGTCAGGTCTTTCCGTGTCATCCGGTTGCGCCGCATGAATTCGGCCCGTTGCCAGAAGTAATCCACCGCGCCGATAACCGCGTTGAGCGCAATCACCAGCGCAAGGAATCCGGCAAGCAGTCTGACCAGCAAAAGGGCCACCTGCCCGGCCTCAAGCCGGGTGCTGCCAATGATCTGATCGGCCCGGCTGGTCAGAAACAGGGCCAGGGCCAGCGATATCAGGACCATTTTCACTGATTTCTTCAGGAAATCGACGAGGCCGCCGCGCCCGAATTTCTGTCCGAAATTGCTGATGATCGAGATGCGGGACATTTTCATAGTCAGCTTCGACGGTGCAAAAACGAACCCTTTTGACGCAATCAGCCAGATCAGGATCAATGCTGCCGGCACCAGCAGCAGTGCGATGACCGGCCCGGCCATCGACAGAGCAGCCCAGCCGATCACCGCCGCCGCTCCCTGATCTCCGGGTCCCGGAAGGCGGTCGGCCTGATCAAAAAACGCCGCCGCCGCCTCTCCGGCCCGGGTGATGGCAACTTTGCCAAAAATGGCAGCGGCCAGCAGAATGCCCGCACCTGCAAGCGCGGCGTGAATATCCTCGGATCTGATCGCATCGCCCTCTTCCCGCGCCCTTTCCAGCCGGCGGGGGTCGGGTCGAACTGCTTTTCATCCTGATCGCTGTCGGAGCCAGACATCACCAGGGTCCGAACGGGTCAAGCAGGCGGACGCCCAGGGCATCCTGCCAGCTTTGCAGCAGCAAAGGACTGGCCAGGGCAAGCAGGATCAGGCCGCCAAGCGTCAGGGCCGGCGCCCCGATAAAGGTCACCATCAGAGAGGGCATGGCGCGGTTGATCGCCCCGAGCGCAAGATTATAAAGCAAGGCCGCCAGGATGAACGGTGCAGAAAGCGTGAATGCGAGGGAGAAAGCCCGCGCAGTCAGCCCCAGCGCCCAGCGCGAGATCTCGCCCGGATCGGGCATCTGCCCTTGCGGCAGAACCTCATAGGACCAGACCAGCAATTCCACAGATCGTGCCAGCCCGCCCATAGAGCAAAACAGCACGAGCCCGCCAAGTGTCAGCAGATTGGAGACGATGGGCTGGGGCTCAGGCCCGGTTCCGTTGAACATCTGGGCGAGTGAAATCGACTGACCGACCATCGTTCCTGCGGTTTGCAGGCAAAGGATCATCAGGCGCAGCGTGAAACCAAGGAGCAGGCCCGCGACAACCTCGGCCGCCACGGTGAGGGGCGTAATGACCGCGCTTTGCGGGTCAGCGCCGGGCAGGCCAGCGGGCGCCTCAATGACGGCAGGAAACACAATCGCCGTCATGACCATTACGGCGGTGATTTTAACCTTTTGTGGCAGGAAGCTTTCGCCGAAACCGGGGAGCAGTGCGACCGCCGCGCCGACGCGCAGAAACACGAGGGCCGCCTGCCAGATCAACCCCTCCGCGATGCCGAAAGCGCCGCTGAGTTGCGCGATCAGACCGGTCATGCTGCGACCTGCCCGAATAGCGCGGGGCGATTGTCAGCGCCGATTTCCTCATAAGAGAGGACCGGCACCCTGAGCCCCCGCGCCTGAAGGACGGTCCGCAGGAACCGTCGCCTTGCCGCCGAGGTGACGATCGCAGGCGAGGCGCCACTCTCTCCGGCCTGACCAATTTTTTCCGCTATCCCATTGGCAAGTTTTGCGAAAATATCCGGCGGGAGGGCGACATCGCGCAATCCGCGGTCCCCGTCGGTTTGATGGGCCTGGAAGGTCCGCTCCCATTCTGGGGCAAGCTGGATAAGGGGCACGGTCCCATCTTCGCGGCGGAATTCGGCAACGATCTGGAAACCGAGACGCTGGCGGACATGTTCGCAGACCGCTTCGGGAGATCCGAAACTGCGCGCCTCGGCGACCGCTTCCAAAATCAGCGGCAGGTTTCTGACCGAAACCCGCTCCTCCAGCAACAGGCGCATCACCGCATGAAGCAGATCCATCGGCACTTTTTCAGGGATCATGTCGTCGAGCAGCCGGCGGTTCGCCTCTGCCCTGCCCCGATCCGAGAGATCGGTGAATTCATCGAGCAGACGGCGCAGGCCACGCAGCGACAGAAGACGCGAAAGGCTGGATTTCAGCACTTCAAGCAAATGGGTGGCGAGGACTTCGGCCGGCGACACCACCGTCAGACCGGAGAGAGCCGCATCCTCCTGGTATTCCGGCCGGATCCAGCGGGCAGGCGCGCCATAGACGGGCTCTTTGACATCCTCACCCTCAGGCGCGCTGGCACCATCAGACATCAGCACCAGCACGCAATCCGGAACCAGCCGGTCGGTCACCTTTGCGACGCCCTGAATGCGGATCCGGTAGTGGCCGCCCGGCAGCATGGCCTCATCTGTGAGGCGAATTTCGGGGAGAATAAGCCCATAGGTCGAGGCGATGTGATTGCGCATACTGGCAATCCGCCCATCCAGGCCGGTCGCAGGATCCAGCGCCATATCCACGAGATCTGGCGAGAATTCGATATGAATTTCGTCAAAATCAAGCACATCCCCGATATGGTGTTTTGCAGTGGTCTGGCTATTGCTGAGCTCTGGCTCGGCCTTTTCGACAGGCTTTTTCCAGACCATGCGCGCAAGCCCTCCAAGCCCTGCCGCCGTGCAGATGAACGGAAGAAAGGGCATGCCGGGCAAAACCGCAAGAACCGCCATCAGCCCGGCAACGGTTGCAAGGGCGGCGGGATAGCGCCCAAGCTGCTCGACCAGGCTGATATTGACGGCGCCTTTGGTTCCGCCGCGCGCGAGAAGAAGGGCTGCTGCAACCGAGATGATCACCGCGGGGATCTGACCCACCAGACCATCCCCAACCGTAAGAATCGCGTAGGTCGAGAAGGCGCGGGCGGCATCCATATCGTGCATCCCGATACCGACGGCCAGGCCCACCACAAAGTTCAGCGCGGTGATCATGAGGCCGGCGATCGCATCGCCTTTTACAAACTTCGAAGCACCGTCAAGAGAGCCGAAGAATGTGGTTTCCGCCAGCTCGGTTTCACGCCTCTGGCGCGCTTCATCATGTGTGATCGCGCCGGCGGACATATCTGCATCAATCGCGAGCTGGCGCCCCGGCATCCCGTCGAGCGCGAAGCGCGCGCCCACCTCTGCCATTCGCCCCGCGCCTTTTGTAATGACGATAAAATTCACGATCATGATGACGGTGAACACCACGAGGCCGAGCACGATATTGCCGCCCATGATAAAACTTGCGAAGCCCTCGATCACATGGCCGGCAGCAGCCGTGCCGGTATGGCCCTGGCTGATGATCAGCCGGGTCGAAGAGACATTCAGCGCAAGCCGCAGCAGGAGGGATGCAAGAAGGATCGTTGGGAAAGACGAAAAGTCCAGCGGCCGTTCGACAAACAGCGTGACAGTCAGCATCAGGATCGCCAGCGAGAAAGACAATGCCAGGCCAATATCCAGCAATGCAGGCGGTATCGGCAGGATCATCATGCCGATGACGGACATCAGGGCAACGGCCATCAGGACGGTCGGATGGAACAGGTTGCGCGCTTTCAAAGTCTCCATTTCGGCCTCCTCACGGTGACCCAAAGAGCGGGCGCGCAGAGCCCGAAACCGTCACAAGCGAGCCCGGGCTCAGAACATTTCCCATTTGCAACAAGGGGTAATTGTTCTCGCGAGGTGTATCAGCGGCCAGCAGAACACTGTCGAAAGGCTGGCCCTGAACGGCTGCATGGATCGGTCTGAAGCGCTTCATATAGCGCTCGGCAAGTTCCGGAGTAAAAGAGTGATAGGCCGCAACTGCTTTTTCCCAGCTGCCGGTCTGTTGCATCAGGTCTGACAGAAATCCGGCCGCGTAATCGGCATTTTTCTGCGGGTCTATCATCGCATCAGGTGATGCAAAGGCTTCGCCATGCCAGCGCCAGTTTAACTGAAAACAGCCTATATCTATATTGGTCACACCCCTGGCGATGACAGTGTTGAGCCATTGCAGCGCCTGCTCCCGGCTGTCGAACCAATTGCTGTCGCCCGCCTGGTTCAGCGCCCAGGGCCAGGGCTCCGGTCCGTTCATGCCCTGACGGCCGCTTTCAGTCATTGCGACTGCCAGCAATATGTCACGCGGCACACCGGAGACCTGTGACGCACGGTGAATTGCTTCCAGACATTGCCGGGAATAGTCAGCACTCTGACCTGGTGCCGGAATGCCAAATGCGCAGATCATGATAAGGGGAAGGCCAGTCAAAAAGCTGTATCGTGACATTCTGTCTGATCCACAGGAGCCGGATCATTTCCGGATGAAGGGTACAATTCGACTATTGCGCATTGGTGGTTGCCAAAGGGTTACGGAAATTGCCCCGGAACAGCCTGCATCAGTTCGACTATGGCGTCGCGTGCAGTCTCGCTTTCGCCTGCCAGCCTTGTGCCGCGCGCGAGCATCCCCTCGGAGGCTCCGTCCGCCGAAGATGAGAGCACCATCGCCGCCGCCGGACTGAGGCCCGCCGCATCCTGATCGGCAATGTAGCTCCAGTCGCCGGCCCAGAACTCCGCCCGCAGCGCTCTGCGCGTGTCGCCGCTTGCGAGGAAAATAGCAGCGGCAGCATTGGCGTTTCCCAGTTGTATCGCGGCCCGCGCCCGCAAGTCATCCGCTTTGGTACCGGCGAGGCCCGCAAGGACCCGAACCGCAAGCCGGGCATCGCGGATCGCAAGTGCGGCCTCAGCTGCCAGCATTCGGTCGGCCTCTGCCTCCAGGCCATCGGCAGGCCCAAGCCAGTGCAGCGCTTCCTGAGCAAAGCCGAAACGCAGCAACCGTTGAGCAACCTCTCTGTTAACTTTTGGTTTTCCGCGCGGTGGGACAGAAACCTTCAGCGCCTCTGTCAGCAATATCTCATCCGGTGCCGCAACTGAGGCCAGTTCCCACAGGTCTCCGACTGCATCGGGGGCTTCCGGCAGGTGATCGAACGCAGCCCGAAAATCGCCCGACATGGCAAGAGTAAGAACTTCTGCCCGTCGGATGCGTGAATAGCCGTCTGTCCCTCGCAGTTCTGCTGTCAATGCGGAGAGCTGCGCCGCCAGATCCGGCGGAACCAGGCGATCCGCCCCGAAAGCAGATTCCGCACGCAAAATTGCCGCCTCCGCAGCCGAAACTCCCGGATCGGCGAGCACTTCTTCCGCAATATCCGCGGCCGCGTAGGCATTGCCGGTTGCCAGTTCAATTCCGGCATCCATTAACTGAACCTGTTGCCCTGTCGGCCCGGGCACACGCAGAACAGCATCCCGCAAGCGCCGGGCGGTGGTTTCGTCGCCCTGCGCCATGAAATAGCTGACCAGAACAGGTGCCAGGTGGCGGCGCAGATCCTGAGACAGCGCCGAGAAACTGCGGGTAACTGCGGCCGTATCTGGCGCAGTTGCACTTCGCTCAGATCCCGCTGTCGCAAGCGCAAGAATTGCCCACAGGGCAGCATAGGAATCGCAGCTTTCCATCCCCGAAAAAGCACCGCGAGGCCCAGGTTCCAGATCCACCAGATAACTGAGGTCGTAAAGCGCTGGCCGTTGAGCCGCCTCTTCCACAGGCAGAAGTGTGAGAATTTGCCTCGCCTCAGCGCCGAAGCCGAGTGCAATATTAACCCGGGCCGCCTCGAGCACTTTTTCGACCACTGGCTGGTCGAACTCTGTCAGGAGATTCGTACGCAGATTGCTCAATGCGGTAAGCGGCGCCTGGTCGGGAAGCCATGCCCCAATATCTGTCATGTGATCGGGAAGACAGGGTTTACCGTCAGCCGTCAGATTTGGCCCCGGGGACCTGTCGGTTCCGGCGCGTATTCCCGGCATCTCGCCATTCGCAATCCGCACGCCGGGGGCTTCGGCCAGGGGGGATTTCGCCGCCGCGGGCAACTCTGCGAGAGCTCCGGGCACGACAACCCCTTCGACGATGCCCAGACTGATCTGCCGCAAGAGTGAATCGCGCAATGGATTCAGCAAAAAACGCACTTCATCGCTGGCATCTTCATCGCTGACTGAAGGCTCTGATGGCAGACCGAATCCTGCGATTTCAAGCCAGTTGTAGGAGGGTTTCTGCTCCACTCCTGCCGCCGGAGAGACTTTCGGCGGCCTGATAACCGGGGCGGCAATAATCGGGACCGCCGGGTATTGTGACGGCTGGCTTCCTTTAACAGGGTCATCGGGCTCAAAAGGGCGTTCAAATTCTGATCCGGAGGGTGCGGGTCCGTTTCTGACATCTATCGCAACAATGCCCGGCCTGACCTCGAAAGCGATTGCATGACAGGTGCAGCCGATATCCATCCGAAGCGCCCCGGTCTCTTTGTCCTGCCAAAGAGACCGAATGCGGGATTTCGGGATTTTATCGAAGGCTTTGCTCAGATCATAGCCGTCAGGTAGATCTTCAGTTCTGAAAGCGTAGCCCCGCCCCTCCTTGCCAAGCTTCCATTGGCCGAGCGACGCTGCTTCGATCACAATCCGTGTAAATTCATCATGTTCGCCACCACGAATCCGGGCAATTTCGGCCTGAGAATGAGACGGCAGCAGGATGGCCAAGATAGCAGCCGCACTCCGGATCGCGCGCATCATGCGGCCTCTTGCTTAAGAGCACGCAGCGCCTCTTCAAGATCGCCGAATTCCGGGCGCATGTGATGCGGGGTGTTCTGACGTCCGACCTCGATACAGATATTCGCCGGATGGCGATGCAGGTTGGCGATCAGGACCTCCCGTATCAGATTGTAGAAATGGCCGTCTTCCTCGACGACCGCGCGGACACGCGCCGCGAAGGGCCCCATGAGCCCATAGGCCAGGAACACGCCGAGAAAGGTACCCACCAATGCGCCACCGATCATTTTGCCAAGGATTTCGGGCGGCTGATCAATCGAGGACATCGTCTTGATAACCCCAAGAACCGCAGCGACAATCCCAAGCGCAGGCAGGCCATCGGCCATATTCTGCATCGCATGACTGGAGTGCAGAGCGTGGCTCATCTGCACTTCCATACGTTTGTCGAGAACTTCCTCCACCTGATGGGGGTCGTCGTAGTTCATCGAGGCCGCGCGCAACGTGTCACAGATCAGATCAACGGCGTCGTGATCCGCCTGAATGCGGGGATATTTGCCAAAGATGGTCGAAGCACCGGGATTCTCTACATGTTCCTCCAGGGCGACAGGGTTCGCCCTGGCCAGCCGCACCAGCTCGAACAACAGGCAGAGCAGATCGCGGTAATCTTCCGGCTTCCACCTGGGACCTTTGAAGACCTTGCCAATATCCCGAATGGCCTGTTTCACACCGGACATTCCATTCGATATCAGGAAGGCCCCGACGGCCGCACCACCAATCATCGCCAGCTCGAACGGCAGGGCTTTCAGAATGATCCCGAGTTTACCGCCAGCCGCAGCATAGCCGCCGAAGACCATGATAAAGATCACTGCAATGCCGATCAGACCGATCATGGGAAATATTCCTGCCTTGGTTCACGCCAGCCTGGACGCAAGCCGTTAAAAAAACGCCAGGCTTGCCGCCCGTCAGCCAGCCGATCCGCAGCTATTCGCGCGGCGCAGCCGCATTCCTGCCCGCGAGAATGGCACTGACCGCATAGGCCTTGTCCGGCGCCATGCCGGTCAGGATCGCCGCAGCGGCATCGGGGCGCATCCGCCCCAGAAATCCGGCGGCAAATTGCGACTCCATCGCAGTGAAAAGAAGGGCGGCATCTTTTGGCTTCATCGATTCGTAGACAGTCGTCAGCCGTGCAAGATCCGCCTCCGCCGCACCATCCGCGAGCGCGAGGGTCGCACGCAGCTCCGTCTCAGTCTGGCGGAGGGCTTCCATTCTGCCGTCGAGGACCTCACCCGCGAGATCCAGGGCCGCTGCGCGATCCGCCAGCGCAGCTTCCTGAGCTGTCACCCTGGCCTCCCGCGCCGAGAGGGCGGCGGCAAGCTCCTGCGGCAACGGACCACAGCCTTCGGCAACCACGGCCTCCGGCACGGGATCGGCGCCTGCCGCCCGGGCAAGCGAGGATCCAAGGCCATCGCCAAACCTCACCGCCCCGGATGCCGCGAACAGAAAGGCGATCAGAACCAACGTACCGCGCCCGGTGCTCCGGTTCATTCGGCGGCTTCCATCACACTGCCGCGTCGACGCACCAGCCGCACGCGACGCAGATCCTCGCTGGCCTCTGGTGTCCTGGCCACGGCATATGGCTGCAACGCAAGGCCGCCAGGCGAAGCCGCCGGGATATCATGCATCGAGGCCACCATAAGCTCGTGCCTGGTCGAGAGCTCTTCCGCGCGGCTGGTCAGCACCGCAAGACGCTGGCCGGACTGACCCGCTACCTGCTGCGCCTTTTCCAGCGCCCGCGTCATCTCATCAACCTGGCCTGATAGCACGGCAATCGCGCCCCCCATCCCGGTTTCCAGCGCGGTAAAGCGCCGCAGGCGGCCCGCCAGAACATAGCAGTAGACTGCTGCGCCCAGGGTCGCGGCCAGCAGCAGAATATCGGCGATCAAGGTCATATCAGCCCCTCAGTTCATGACAAATTCGGTGATCAGAAGATCGCGCACCCGGCCTTCGCCGGTGACAATCTGGATGCGGCGCAGCATTTGCGCCCGAAGCCGCGTCATCGCGCCCGGATCATCAAAACCTGCGGGATCGACGGCGCGCAGATAGCTGTTCAGGACATCAAGCACACGCGGCATCAGCAATGTGACCTCGGCCGCATGGGGCCTTGCCACCTCGATCTGGGCCGCGAAGCGCAAATGCCGCCCGGGCGCCCCCGGCGGCAGCGAAATCAGGATCTGATCGACCGGAACATAGGCGATATCCGGCAGCCCCTGGACCTGCGACCCGGCCAGAGCATCGTGCCCCCCGTCCATCAAAAGGCCCGATTTCATGACATAAAATCCCGCACCACCCGCGCCGGTGGTCAATAGAAGGCCAATCAGCAGCGACAACTTCGGGCGCTTTTTTCCGGCCCCCTCAGCAGCAGCCTCTTCAGGAATCGCAGTATCCGACACGTCAGCCTCCGTTTCGTCTTGAGAACGAAGATAGATCGAGGGGCACTAACCGATTGTTAATCCAGACCCTTCATTTCTGGTCCCGTCAGGAAAGAATTCCGGCGGAGAGAAAAGTGCAGAACGTGATCTCGATCTGGAATGGGCTTGAGTTGCGGCGTAAGCTCATCCTTGCGGGCGCGACAATAGCAGTATTTCTTGCGGTTCTGGCCCTTTCACGCCTCTCGGGCGGCGGGCCATCGGTTCTGCTTTACGCCGGTCTGGATGGGCGGGCGGCGGGCGAAGTGGTCACCGCGCTGGATCAGCGCGGCGTCCCTTACGAGGTGCGGGGCGATTCGATCTGGGTCGATTCCGCCAGTCGCGACTCGCTGCGGATGTCGCTGGCCGGAGAAGGTCTGCCCACGGCGGGCGGCGCCGGATATGAATTGCTGGATACGCTTTCGGGCTTCGGGACCACCGCGCAGATGTTCGATGCCGCCTATTGGCGGGCGAAAGAAGGCGAACTCGCCCGCACGATTCTGGCTGTTCCGGATGTGCGGGCGGCGCGGGTCCATATTTCTCAGGGTCCGTCAGACCCTTTCCGGCGCGCGGCAACGCCAACAGCAAGCGTCACGGTGACAACCGCCTCGGGGCGCATATCGGATGATCAGGCGCGGTCCCTGAAACATCTGATCGCCTCGGCGGTCAGCGGGATGACGCCGGCTGATGTCCAGGTGATCGACACCACCGGCGGGCTGGTGTCTCCTGCGGAAGACGGCACCAGCGGTTCCGCCAGTGATCGTGCGAAAGAAATCCGCCAAAGTGTCGAGAGGCTGCTTGCCGCCCGGGTCGGCCCCGGAAAGGCAGTCGTTGAGGTCTCACTGGAGCTGCAGACCGAGCGTGAACAGATCACGGAAAGGCGTTTCGATCCGGAGGGACGGGTCGCCATTTCAACCGATACCGAAGAGAAAAGCAGTCAGAACAGCGAGCCTGGCGGTGATGTCACCGTCGCGTCCAACCTGCCCGAAGGGGATACGGGTGCCGGCGCCGGTGGCCAGTCGCAGACGAATGAGACCCGCGAAAGGGTGAATTACGAGATCTCCGAGACGCAGCGCGAACTGTTGCGCGGGCCGGGTGGCATTCGCCGGATGACGGTGGCGGTGTTGATCGACGGCCAGACCGTGACCGCGCCTGACGGGACACAGAGCTGGGAGCCCCGCAGCGAAAGCGAGCTCTCTGCGCTGCAAGAGCTGGTGACTGCGGCTGCGGGAATCGACACGGCACGTGGTGACAGCCTTACGCTTAAATCCCTTGAATTTCAGCCGCTTGTGCCCGATGGCACCGAGGCTTCCTCTGGCTTCCTCTCAGGCTTTGGCCCCCTGGATACGATGTCTCTGATCCAGATTGCCGCGCTTACCATTGTGGCGCTGATCCTCATGCTCTTCGTGCTGCGTCCGATCCTTGCTTCCGGTCGCGCGGCGACGCTGCCGGCGCCGCCTTTGCCGTTGCAATTGCCCGGGATGGCGTTGGCTGGCGCAGCGGACGCGGTATTAAACGGGGAAATCGACAATGGGTTCAGCCTGCCTGACCTCCCGATGGTGGATTTCAGCGGCTCTGACGCCTTGCAGGAAGACCCGGTGGAACGGCTGCAGCGGCTGATCCGCGAACGTCAGGCGGAATCGATCGAGATCCTGCGCGGCTGGCTTGGCCCGGATGAGGAGCGCAGCTGATGCCGCTGCCGCAGCTTGAAGTCTTCGAGGCCGGGCGCAGTCCGGGGCGGGACGTGGTCATCACCGACACCGCTTCGGTGGAAGAAAACCGTGCCGCCGCCTGGGAACAGGGGTACCGCGCCGGCTGGGACGATTCAGAGGCCGCCCATATGCAGAATGGTAACCGGGTCAGGGCCGAGCTGGAGCAGAACCTCATGACACTTGACTTCACCTGGCAAGAGGCACGGGCACATATCCTTGGCGCGATGGAGCCGCTGTTGCAAGAGATCGTCAACCGGCTGCTGCCGGATCTGGCACGCGAGACGCTCGGCCCGATCCTCGTCGGGCAACTGATGCCAATGGTGGCCGAAACTGCCGAACAACCGGCAAATCTGACCCTGCACCCGGCCGCCCGCCCGCAGGTTGAGGCGCTTCTTTCGCGCAGGCCGGGCCTGCTTTTCGAGATTTCCGAAGATCCGGGTCTCGGCGAGTCCCAGGTCTTCCTCCGCCTCGGAGCGCGGGAAGTCAGCATCAATCTGAGCCGTGTCACCGAGAGCATTATCAGATCCGTTCAGGACTTTTTCACCCTGTCGCAGGAGAACCCCGATGGATGAACCCGCAAGCTCCAGCCCCTTTGCCCAGGTGCCGATCGAGATCACCATCTCGGTTGGTCGCGCCCGCCCCAGGGTGCAGGAGCTGCTGCGTCTGGGTAAGGATACCGTCCTGCCACTGGATCGCCGCGTGGATGATCCGGTCGAACTTTATGTCGGTGACCGGCTGATCGCACGGGGTGAGCTGACCGAGCTGGAGGGCGACAAAGCCGGGCAGCTTGCCGTCCGCCTGACCGAGGTCGCCAATCTCAAGAGCGGATTGTGACCGTTTTTTGCCCTGTCCCCGCGTGGAAATGCGCAGCCCTGATCACTGCCGTTCTGGTGGTTTTCCTGGTCTCGGCCCCGCCGGCGCTGGCCCAAGGGATCACCCTGGACCTGGGCGGAGAAGAAACTCTGGCCGCGCGGTCGGTGCAGCTTTTGCTGATGATCACCGTGTTGTCGGTCCTGCCGGGTCTGGCGATCATGGTGACCTGCTTTCCCTTCATCGTGACTGTCCTGTCTATTCTGCGCCAGGGCCTCGGGCTTCAGCAGGCCCCGCCCAATATGCTGATCATCACGCTTGCGATGTTCCTGACCTGGTTCGTGATGGACCCGGTCTTTACCGAGGCCTGGGCGCGCGGCATCGGCCCCTTCACGCGCAATGAAATCGACCTTCCCACCGCCTTTGCCGGGGCCTCGGAGCCGTTCCGTCACTTCATGGCGGCGCGGATGGACCCGGAGACATTCGCCCGCCTCGACGCATTGCGGCCGCGCGCGCCTGGCGCGATCGTCGAGGCGCCGCTGTCGGTGCTGGTTCCTTCCTTCCTGCTGTCGGAAATCCAGCGCGCTTTTGAGATCGGCTTCCTGATCTTCCTGCCCTTCCTGATCATCGATCTCGTGGTGGCGGCGATCCTGATGTCGATGGGGATGATGATGGTGCCCCCGGCCGTGGTCTCGCTGCCGTTCAAACTGGCCTTCTTCGTAGTGGCGGATGGCTGGAGCCTGCTCGCCGCCGCCCTTGTCCGAAGTTATACATAATGAAAGCAGCCCTTGCCTGGCCCGCACAGCTGTGGCCTCTTCCCGAAAAACCAGGAGGTCTGTGATGCCGTTCAACCAACCGCTCGGCGGCAATGAGATGCCGCGCTTCGGCGGGCCGGTCACCTTCATGCGCTTGCCCGCAGCGCCATCCGCCGAGGGGCTGGATGTCGCATTTTGCGGCATTCCGATGGATATCGGCACATCGAACCGCCCCGGCACAAGGCTGGGGCCGCGGCAGATCCGCGATGAAAGCCGGATGCTCAGGCCCTTTAACATGGCGACCGGCGCCGCGCCCTTTGACCATCTGCAATGCGCCGATATCGGAGATGTGCCGATCAACACCTTTGATCTGAAGAAATCCGTCGGTATTATCGAGGCGCATTATGATCAGATCCTCGCCGCCAGTGCGCTGCCACTGACGATGGGGGGCGATCACACGCTGACCTGGCCGATCCTGCGTGCGATCCGCAAAAAACACGGGCCCGTGGCGCTGATCCATGTCGATGCCCATGCCGATATCAATGACACGATGTTCGGCGAAAAGGTCGCGCATGGCTGCCCGTTCCGCCGCGCGTTTGAGGATGGCTGTCTGCAAAATGACAAGGTCTTCCAGATCGGGCTGCGCGGCACCGGCTATAGTCCCGATGATTTCGACTGGGGTCGCAAGAACGGCTGGACGGTGATCCATGCCGAGGAATGCTGGCACAAATCGCTGAAACCGCTGATGGCAGAGATCCGGGCGCAGATCGGCGATACGCCGGTGTACCTGTCTTACGACATCGACAGTCTGGACCCCGCCTTCGCGCCAGGCACCGGCACGGTAGAGCCGGGCGGGCTCACGATCTGGCAAGGGCTGGAGATCGTGCGCGGCTGTGCCGGGCTGAACCTCGTCGGCGGTGATCTGGTCGAGGTCTCGCCGCCCTATGACCCTTCAGGCAATACCGCGCTGATCGGGGCAAACCTGCTTTACGAGATGCTCTGCGTGCTGCCCGGCGTGCCGCAAAACCCGCCGAAAGCGCTGCGTTAGAGACGAAAAAGCCCGCGCCGGATCAGGGCGCGGGCCAGTCACAGTGCCGGGTCCTCAGCGCTCGCGCAGGGCCTCGTTGGATTTGTAAAGCGGCTTCAGCAGATAGGTCATCACCGTCTTCGCGCCGGTTTCCAGCTCGACACTCGCCTGCATTCCGGGGCGGATCTCGAGATCCTTCTGCCGCTCGGTTAGCTGCGCCATATCGACTTTCAGCGTCACGATGTAATGCGGATCCCCATCTGCCGACCGTGACCGTTCGTCGATGAAAGTGTCGGCCGAGACAAAGGTGACCTCGCCCTTCAGCGAGCCATAGATCGTGTAATCATAGGCCGAGAGCTTGATCACCGCCGTCTGCCCCTCGCGCACCGAGGCGATGTCGCGCGGCTTTACCTTGGCGTCGATATACAGCTCTTCATCCAGCGGGATGATCTGCAGGATCTCTTCACCCGGGCGTACAACACCACCGATTGTGGTGATGCCGATCTTGTTCACCACACCTCGCATGGGCGAGACCAGAGTGGTGCGGCCCAGCTGATCCTGCGCCACTTTCAGCTTCTGCTCCAGCGTCGCCACTTCGGCCAGGGTATCGGCATATTCCCGGGCGCGTTCCAGTTCCGTCTTGGTTACAGTGTCGGACAGCTGGTTCTCGGCATCGCGATGCGCCTTCTTGGCCCGCGTCACCTCGATGGCGGGCGCAACCTCCTGGGCCAGCATCCTCTCCATGATATCCAGCTCGCGTTTCGCCTGTTCAAGGATCGCCTCTGCACCTTCTTTGCGGGCGGTGAAATCGTCGATCCGCGCCTTCAGCAGTGAGGATTCCGAAGCGAAAATATCGGGCACCCGCGCCGCGAGGTCTTCGGATACAGTAAAGGTGATCTCACCGCGCATCTCGGCTTCGATCCGGGCGCGGCGGATCGACAGACCCGCCAGCTGATCGGTGTAATCATCCACCGCCGCGTGATATTGCGTCGATTGCAACCGGCCGAGCAATTCTCCCGGCTCGACCACATCGCCTTCGGCGACGTTCAGCTCGGCCAGGATGCCGCCTTCCAGGTTCTGGATGATCTGCGGCCGCGACGAGGACACGACTGTGCCCTCGGCGCTGACGATCTCGTCCAGCCAGGCGAAGGCCGACCACATGACAAAGACCGCGATCACCGCGCCGATGGCCCAGATCACCATCGACGGGCTTTTCGAACGGCTCTCGAATTCGTCAGACCAAACTGCCGTCATGCGCCCGCTCCTGCCAGTTTCACGCCCTGGGCTTTCGCCAGATGCGCCAGCACCGCCTCTTTCGGTCCGTCCACCGCCAGCTTGCCGTTTTGCAGGATCAGCGTGCGTTCGGTCAGTTGCAGGATCGGCACACGGTGGGTCGCGACCACCGCCGTGCGGCCCTTGAGCCAGCCGCCCAGACGGCTGACCAGCGTGGTTTCCAGCGTCTGATCCAGCGCGGCGGTCGGCTCGTCCAGCAGCACGATCTGCGGGTCCTGGAGCCAGAGCCGCGCCCAGCCGATCGACTGGCGCTGGCCCACGGAAAGCCCCTCGCCCAGCTCGCGGACCTCAAGATCGAGACCGCGCGGATGATTGCGGACAAACGGCCCGAGGCCTGCAAAATCCAGCGCCTGCAGCAACCGGTCGTCGTCGCGCTCCAGCTGGTTCATGTTGAGATTGTCGCGGATGGTGCCCTGGATCAGCCGCACCTCCTGGCCGAGATAGCCGATGCCGCGGCGCAGGTCGCGCGGATGGATCTGGTTCAGGTCGATCCCGTCCACCAGCACCCGCCCTTGCCCGGCTCGTAAAGCCCGGCCAAAAGCCGCAGCAACGTCGATTTCCCCGAGCCGTTCGAGCCCAGAACCGCAACATGCTGCCCCTGCGGAATGGAGAGGCCGTTGATCTCGACCACCGGCGCGCTTTGCTCGTCATAGCGGAATTCGAGGTTCCGGAGCTCGAAACTGCCGGCCATACGGTCGCGGCGCAGATATCGGCGGCCCTCTTCTTCGGCCTGACGCGATTCAGCCACCTGCTCCAGCGCTTTCAGCGAGATTTTCACCTGGCTCCAGCGCGCCATCATGGTCGAGACCTGCGACAGCGGGCCGAGGGTGCGGCCGGTCAGGATGCCGGTCGCAATGATGGTGCCGACGGTGAACTGGCCGGCAAAGACCAGGTAGGTGCCGGCAATCACGGTGGCGACATAGGTGATTTGCTGCACCGCCTGCGACCAGGTGGACAAAAAGGTCGTCAGCTTGCGCTGTTCGGCGCTTTGCACGGCATTGACCGCGACCAGCTCTGACCAGATGCGGTTGACCCGGTCCTCGCCGCGCTGCGTGGTCAGGGTTTCATGCTCGAACACCGCCTCATAAAGCAGTTTCGCCTGTTTGATCGAGGCGCCCTGGGTCTCGCCAGCCAGCCGCACCATCTTTTTGCGCATCAGGAAGCCGGGCAGCACCATCAGGATGCCGCCGATGACCAGGAGCCAGACCAGATTGCCGGCAATGGTCGCCACAAGTGCCAGGAACAGCAGAAGGAAGGGCAGATCAGCCAGGGTGCCAACCGTGGCAGAGGTGAAAAACTCGCGCACCGAGCCGAATTCCCGCATCGCGGCAAAGACTTCGGAGGGTTTGCGCTCTCCGGGGCCCATTTTCATGCCGAGGAGCTTTTTCATCAGCCGCTTCTGCACGGCGATTTCGACCTTGCGGCCGGTATTGTCCATCAAAAGCGCGCGGGCGATTTTCAGCGTGGCCTCAAGGCAGACTGCCAGAAGCACACCGATCCCAGCACCCAGAGCGTGGGCTGCGACTGATAGGGGATGACGCGGTCATAGATCTGCATCGAGAAAAGCGAGATCGCGACGGCAAGGACATTCGCCACCATCGACGCGGCCGAGACTTCGCCGAAGGGACGGCGGAAATGACGGAACTCGCCCCAGAACCAATGCGGCTTTGCCTTGACCTCGATATGGCGGGCTTCCAGCTCGCTCAGCGGTGCGCGCGCCTGCAGGATTCGGCCTGCATAGAGACTGTTCAGGTCGGAAAGCAGCAATTCCGCACGGTTGTCATGCGCGGTCTTGTCGTAGATCGTGGCGCCCTCGCCATCGACGCCCAGCACCAGAACGACCTGGCCATTGGTGGTCTCGGCCAGAGCCGGGTAGCCGTCGACCGGCAGTTGAACCGAGCGCAGGATGCGCGTCGAAAGACCGCCCTGTGTCAGGGCCTGAGCCATCTCATCCAGCCCCGGCGCCGCGCCCGTGGCATCGGAAGCGCTCTGGATCCGTTCCAGCAGGTCAGGCACCGACAATTCGGACCCGATCAGCCCGGCATAGACCGAGGCCAGCGTGGCCCGGTTCTTTGCCCGGTTGGTAAAGCGCTGGCTTGCCGGCCTGGCGGCGATGACCGGGCGGGCGCCCGCTGCCACCTGACCCGCATTCATTTCGAAAGCGATCACCCGATTATCGGTCACATTGCGCCTCCATCTACCAGAACTCCGCGCATCAGCGCGATATCCAGCCGCGCGAGCGCGATCTGGTATTTCAGCGAAGCGTGGTCCCGCTTCATCGAGGTCAGGGTCTCGAACTGGCCGGTCAGCTCGATCAGGCTGCGGCGGCCGGCTTTATACTGTTCGGTATAAAGACCCATATTGCCTTCCATCTGGGCAATCACCGCGCCATCGGCCTGCTCGCGCAGCGCCAGCATGTTGATCTCCTGGGTCAGCGAGACGATCTTGCGATTAGCCTCGCGGTCGGCCTCGTCAACCTTGCGCCGCGTCACTTCGATCGCTTCGTCCAGCGAGGCCAGATTGTCGGCACGACCAAAGCCAAGAATGTCACCACTCAACGACAACCCGCCGTCGATGCCGCCATCCTTGCCGACCGATGCCCCGGCCCCGATCCCTGCGAGCAGCCCCGATTTCGCCACGGCGACCTCGGCCAGGGTCCGCGCGGCCTCGCCTTTGGCATAGACCACGGTCAAAGGTTCCGGCGTGCCATTGTCCGGCGGCAGCGAGGTCAGACCCCGCTCGGCCTCCATCGATTGACCTGCAATGACCGCAAGCTCGGCCCAGGCACTTTTCTCGCCCTGCCGGTAAGACATCAGAGTCGCTTCGATCTCGGCGCGGCGCTGGCTGACAAGCCGGTATTCCGAGCCGTCCGACAGCCCCCCGCTGACGCGGATCTTCGTGATACGTTCGAACTCTGTCATCTGCGTCAGGGCACCATCAGTGATCTGCGCAAGATCGGCGGCGCGCTGTGCCTCGATATACAGCTTCAGCCCATCATAGACCTTTTTGTTCAGGTCCTGGACCAGCCCAATCGCTGCCATCTCGACATCGGCCGCCGCGAAATCGCGCTCGGCCTGGCGTCGGCCGCGGTCAAAGATCGCGGTATCCAGCACGAGGCTGGCCGCAATCGACGACAGCGAGCTGAGGCTGACATCCGGCCCCAGTTTCGGCAGCCAGTTCTTCGATCTTGCCCGCGCGCTCAGGCGTTTGACGCGCAGCTGGGATTCGGCCGAGGCCTGGCTGCTTTTCAGGACCGCAGCCCCGACCCGGCCAAAGCTGCTGTTGGCGGGCAGGATCGACTGTCTGAGCTTCAGCTGGTCGATCTTATCCGACACAACCTCGCCCTTCCTGTCGAGATGGGCAGCGGTTTCTCCGGCTGTTGCCGGATCACCCGGCGATGCGGAGGACCTGGTTGCCTGGGGGCCGCCGAAGCAGCCCGCAAGCGCCAGGACCAGAGCGCCAGAGATGAGGGGGGCAGCGGCAGAGCGAAATCGCTCTGCCTTCTCTGCCTTGCAGGTGCGGGCTTCCATTTCCGGTTCTCCGGGTGGTTTCCGGGATGCTGGATCAGAAGAAGGTGGTGTGAATATCCTGATCCACCAGGACGGTCCCACCATCCATCGCATAGACGTTGTAATGCTGACCGTCGATCTCGCGAACCTCCACCGGAGTGGTGTTGGTCAGCTGCAAGCGGACCTGATCCAGGCTGTCACCGCGGATCATCAGCTCGTTGTCGCCTCCGGTCAGTGCCAGCAGGTCATGGTTGCTGAGTGTCAGCTTTGCCTGGGACATGGTCAGATCGATAGAAGCGAAATCGAAGCCCTGCAGACCTTCACGATCCAGGTTCACGACCACGTCCGAACGGTTGTTGACGATGAACAGCGTAGACGCCTCGTTACCCGCAGCATCGGTATTCTGGATCACCAGATAGCTGCCGTCCGGAACGCCTTCCTGCAGGTCATAATAGTCGGAGACGACCGTCGTCCCATTGACCCTGGTAGGCATATCTTCGGTGACGGTGGCGTGCAGATCGACTGGTTTTCCGGTGTTGTCGACCCGATAAATCGAGACCTGTTCGCCATTGGTATCGGTGAAGATACCCGTCAGCGCCCCCTCGTCGCGCACGATCTTGAGCGGATCAACCGCGGTCGGGGCCACGGTGTCCACCGTCACTTCGCGTGTCAGTTCAGCCGTGTTGCCGGCGCGGTCGGTTGCGGTGACCGTCGCAGTCATCGACACGCCATCGCCAACCGGCAGATAGCTTGCCGGGATGGTGACCGACCAATGGCCGCTTGCATCCGAGGCGGTGCGCAGAACCTGACCGTTCGAGAGAACAACCTCGATCTGCGAGAAGGCCTCTGCCGTGCCGCCGAAGGGCACGCCGCTCAGCCGTTCATGGGCGTTGATCATGCCGTCGCCGCTGATCAGGGCATCCGCCCCGAAATTGGTCACGACCCGGTCGATCACGATGGTCTCGGTCGGCAGGGTCGCCGTATTACCATAGCGGTCAGTCGCGACTGCGACGACATTGACGGTGGTCTCGCCGGGCGGGATCACGCCGGGCGGGATGACCACGGTCCAGGTGCCGCCGGTGACGGTTGCGGCATAGGGGCCGTGAGCGCCGAAACTCACCTGAACCTGCGAACCCGCCTCGACGCTGCCGGTGATGGTCAGGCCAGAGGCCGCCTCGGCATTGTTGAGAACATGGTCAGCGCCGGTCGAGTTGCCGGTGATGGCGAAGGGGCTGACCTGGGTATCGATGGTCACCAGATGGCTCGCGGTTGCCACATTGCCGGCCACATCGGTCGAAGTGACGGTGGCGGTTTGCGCCAGGCCGTTGCCGGTCGGGATCTCGGCGGCGGTAAAGGTTGCCGACCAGGTGCCCGATGCGCCGACCGTCACCGTACGGGTGCCCGAACCGAACTGGACCACCACTGTTGCGCCGGCTTCGGCAGTGCCGGTGAGGCTGACGCCGGCGCCGCGCTCGACGCCCGAGACCACGTTGTCGCCGGCCTGGACCGGATCAAAGGCCACCGAAGTGCCAAGGTCGATCGAGATCACGCGGCTGTCGGTCGCGGTATTGCCGTAAGCGTCGGTCGCGGTGACCGTTGCGGTGGTGGCGGTCAGCACAGCGCTGCCCGAGACGGCCGGGAAGGTCACCGACCAGGTGCCATTCGCGGCGACCGTTGCCGGAAGGGTCGAGCCCTGCCACGAGACCGAGACCACCGAGCCCGGCTCTGCGGTGCCGGTCAGCACCACATTGCGCGATTCCGAAGCGTTGACGATATTGTCGCCCGCCACGGTTCCGGTGAAGGCAACCGAGGCCTGGGTGTCGACGCGGAAGGTATGGGTCTCGCTGCTGCCATTGCCAGCGGCATCGGTCGAGGTCGCGGTGACGGTCGCGTTATATTCGCCGCCCGGCAGGGTGCCGGCGGGAATGTTCAGCGTCCAGGTGCCATCCGCACGGGTGGTCACGGTCTGGCTGTAGCTGGTCGCACCGGCCTGAACTGTCACCACCAGCACCGCTCCGGCAACCGAAGTCCCGGTCACGGCGAAACCGAGGGTATTTTCGCCATTATTGACCACATTGTCGCGGGTCACAGCGTCGAAATCGATCGGGTTCGGCACCGTATCCACCACGAGGCGGTCGGTGATCACCGTGGTATTGCCCAGCGGATCGCGGGCGGTCACGGTGATGTCGGTGGTGTATTCGCCGGTACGGATCTCGGTCGTGGTGAAAACCACCGACCAGGTGCCGTCACCTGCAATCACGGTGGAATGGCTGTGGCCTTCGATCACAACAGTCACCGAGGCGCCGGGTTCACCCGTGCCGCCGATCCGCACGCCGTCGGTGTAATCGGCTGCGTTTTCAACATGGCCAACCGATTGCGACCCTTCAGTGATGTCCACATCCGGCGGCGTCAGGTCGAGGATGAAATCCGGGCCCGGCAGCGTGGTGGTCACGCCATCGGTCTGATCGAAAACGACCACGGCCTCATGGCTGCCGTCGGGCGGCAGGTTGGTTTCCGGGAAGGTGACATGCCAGGTGCCATCCGGCCCGATCACCGTGGTCTCGGTGACAGTGCCGATGGTGACGGTCACAGTATCGCCCGGCTCACCCGTGCCGGAGACGTCGAGCTCCTTGTCGGGCGTGTCGATGATGACCGTGGTGGTGTCTTTCGGGTCAACGGTCGGCGGACGGCGCTCGGGCTCAACCGGGCCAGTCGGGCCGGTCGGATCAATGGGGCCAGTCGGGCCGGTCGGATCAATGGGGCCAGTCGGGCCGGTCGGATCAACGGGGCCAGTCGGGCCGGTCGGATCAACGGGGCCAGTCGGACCGGTCGGATCAACGGGGCCAGTCGGACCGGTCGGATCAACGGGGCCAGTCGGGCCGGTCGGATCAACGGGGCCAGTCGGGCCGGTCGGATCAACGGGGCCAGTCGGGCCGGTCGGATCAACGGGGCCGGTCGGGCCGGTCGGATCAACGGGGCCAGTCGGACCGGTCGGATCAACGGGGCCAGTCGGACCGGTCGGATCAACGGGGCCAGTCGGGCCGGTCGGATCAACGGGGCCAGTCGGACCGGTCGGATCAACGGGGCCAGTCGGGTCTACAGGGCCGGTCGGGCCCGTAGTGCCGCCACCACCGCCGCCACCGACTGCGGCCAGGCCGACGAGACCGACGCCCGCAGCCCCGGCACCAAGCCCGCCCAGACCCACAAGGCCCGGCGCGAACATGGCCATGCCAGCCGGCTCATCCACCGCACCGCCGGCAAGAGCGACGTCATCGCCCTCCGAGAAACGCAGCGCATCGAGATTGGAGTATTTATCCCAGCCCTCGACCGCACCGTAGCTGGCGTAAAGCCCGCCATCAGCGGAATTCGAAAGCTGAACCGCGATCACCTCGCCATTTTGCGACAGATACAGCTGGTTGGCGGTGCCTGCGGTGAAATACCCGTCAAGCACAACCGTACGACCGTCGATCAGCGTCAGAACAAGGTCATCGCCCTGGCGCGCATAACCGGCGACGCTCTGCCGGGAGAGATTCAGCGAAACCGCGTCGCCCGAACCCATCTGAATGAAATTGTTTCCTGCATCACCCGCAACCGCACCGCGCGAGGTACCGCCCGCAGAATCGCGGACGACGAATTGAATCGCCTTAGCCATTTTACTACTCCGCCTCATACCGCCGGACTCGTTGGCCCGACATGTTTTTATTGACGCACTTCCGGCGTCTATTGCCGATCTGAATAACCGGTTTCACTTTCATTTCCAGTAGGTATCAGGCGTCCTTCACATGTCTGGCCCAATTTTTCCCAACTTTCGCCCCAAAGTTCTTTTCGGCAACCCTCAGATCCGGCCTGGAAGAACCCCAACTTTGTGTCCCTGGTCGCTCGGGCTACAAGCCGATTTGCCGCCTGCCCCATTCGCGCCGCATTCAGGCCACAATCGCAAAGGCCCCGGCGCGCTGGTGAGAAAATCTGCCAACTCACAAATCTGCTGACGGCACTGTGAGGCCGATGCGGCGTCCCCGCATTGCGGACAGGCCGCGTCATGACAGTCTGACTGCAGGTTGCGCCGCTTTCGGTGCCGCCTTCATGGTGCCATTCGGGCAAATGCCAGAAGGCCGCGCTCCGTCCCGACCGTTGAATGTAGTGTGAAGCGAGATGGTCAATGACCCTGATCCCGACCAGAACCGCAATTGTCAGCCTGCTTGGCGCCGCTGTCATCGCCGCCGCAGCTGCGTGGAAAGCCAGGCCGCAAAGCCCGCCGCCCTCGGCAGTCGCTGCGGCGGCCCCTGCCGCGCCTGCCGCGCGCCCGCTGGATGCGGCCGGCCAGGCCCGGGTTGCCGCACGCCTGAAGGAGCTGGAGCCGGATTCTGGACGCGCGCTCGAAAGATGTGAAGCCGCCGCGAATGCCTGGCTGCAGCAAAACGTCGTGATCGGCCGCGAAGAGGCACGGCGTGGCGCGGGCTGATCAGGTTTCGCCGATCTGGCCGCCGTAATATAGTCGCCCGCTGGCCCCGCCTTCAGCTGATCGACGGAATTCAGGCCCATCAGTTGCAACGTGATGCCGATTTCCGCCGTCAGCAGGAAAACAGGCGCCCGGCGCCCCAGGTGCCCTCGGCCGCGACGGCCCAGGCAAAGGGCCGCCCCATCATCACCGCATCTGCGCCCAGGGCCAGCGCCTTCACCACATCGCTGCCACGCCGGAAGCCGCTGTCCACGATCAGCTCGCAGCCCGGGCCAAGCGCTGCGCGCATCGCGGCAACCTGGGCAATCGTCGCATGCCGTGATCGAGCTGGCGCCCGCCATGGTTCGACAGCACCACGCCATCGACCCCGCTTTGCCGCGCGATCTCGCCATCGCGCGGGTCAGAAACCCCCTTGATCACCAGCCGCCCCGGCCAGAGATCGCGCAGGGCTTTCACCTTGTCCCAGGTCAGGTGCGCCCGCCATGGTTCGACAGCACCACGCCATCGACCCGCTTTGCCGCGCGATCTCGCCATCGCGCGGGTCAGAAACCCCCTTGATCACCAGCCGCCCGGCCAGAGATCGCGCAGGGCTTTCACCTTGTCCCAGGTCAGGTGCTTGTCGAGCCGTGACGACAGGGCCGAGGCCTGGGCCAGCGCGCCGCGCCCGAATTCGGGCCGCCCCTCGACCAGTTCCACCCCGGAAAGCCGTTGCGCAACAGATCCAGCGACCAGCGCGGGCGTTTTGCGAATTGCCAGGCCAGGCCCGGCGTGATGTGTTTCACCGCGCGAAAGCCGTTGCGGTTATCGCGTTCCCGCACCGAGGTGATGGCGGTGTCGACGGTCAGGAAGATCGTCTCGACCCCCGCCGCATGGCAGGCGGCCAGGTAGCTTTCATTCACCGCCGGATCGCGGTCGAGATAAAGCTGAAACGCCAGATTCTCGCCCAGCTGAGGCGCAAGGCTGGCGATCCCTTTGATCGAGAAGGTCGAGAGCCCGAACGGCACCCCCGCCGCCTTTGCCGAGAGCCCGACCAGCAGATCTCCGTCGCGGCGATAAAGCCCGAGAAACCCGACCGGCCCGGGAAAGAACGGCAAGGACCAGCGCCGGCCGAGATAGGTCGTGCTCAGATCCGGCTGCGGCGCGAGATCCTGCAGCACCCGCTGCGACAGGGCATAGCGGTCAAAACCCATCCGGTTGCGGGCCAGCGTGGTCTCCGAAAAGGCCCCGCCCTCGATATAATCGGCAAAGATCTTCGGCAGGCGGCGCCAGGCGGCGCGGCGGAAATCCTCGACATTCTGGTAGCGGCGGTCGCGCGACATGTTACGGCTCCGGACGGATGGACTCGAAGAACCGCACCATCCGGTCCTCGCCCGCCAGCGGCCTTGCACCGCAAAGGATCGCCTGGGACAGCCCGATGGCCGAGCTTTGCGGGTTATGCCGCCCGGCGCCGGCGCGCAGGTTCATCACCAAAGTCGGGCACAGGAACAGCGCGAGCCGCAAGACCTCCTCCCAATCCGCGGGCAGCATGTCATGCTCTGCCAGATGGGCGAGCCAGGGCTTCCAGAAGCGTTCGGCCTTGACCGCCAGCACCGCGTCGCGCAGAACGCCCGGCGCCCAGTCGCTGTCGATATAAAGGCAGCCATCCGCCAGCCGCGCCGAAACCTGCCAGCGCCCCGGCACCATATCGCTGTCGTAAAGCCAGAGCGGATGGGCGAGGATATTGTGGAAGGTCGACTTCACCTCGGCCAGCAGCGCGGGCACATGTTCGCCGGCGAAAGCCGGATCGAAAAACGCCAGATGATCAGCGGTCTCGCCGCGCTCATACCAGACATTGGCGTTATGGGCGTCACCATGCGCGACGATGCCGCCTGCATCCGCCAGCCGCGCGGGGCGAGCCGGGTCCGGGCCGCGTCGAACAGAACGGCGAGGGGGTGGTCATATTCAATGCCATTGATCACCGGTCGGGCCAGCGCGATCTCATCCCAGGAAGCGCTCAGACCGGCGAGATCAAAATCCTGGCCGATATAGAAAGAGGCCAGCCGTCCGCCGGGGTAATGCCCGGTCGCGGGGTCGATCAGGCGTTCGGAAAACAGACGGTGGATCGGTTCGGAGGCGGATTGATCCGGTGTGATCTCATGCAGGCTGGCCTTTGCCACCGCGAGCAGGTGGTCGTTCAGCGCGCCTTCTGCCGCCAGCGCGCGGGCCATCGCAGGCGCATCGGGCGCGAGGTCCAGCGCGCGCAGCACATCTGAAAAACGCGGGTCACTGCGGCGCCGATAGACGAGGATCTGCTCGCCCGGGAGCGTCGAAGACAGGATCGGCTGGTCCACCGGCAGACCGGCGCGGGCAAGGATATCGGCGCGGTAATATTCGCCGCGCATCTCCTCCTCACCCTCTTCCTGATGGAATTTAAAGAAACACTCGCCCTGCTCGCAGGTGAAGAACCCGTTCAGTGAGTTCAGCGAATACTGGTCGTGATTGATCCGCACATCGCTGGCAGTGATCGCAAAAGTCTCGCCCAGAAAAGCCGCGAGCATTGCTTCGGCACGGGCCGGATCGGTGGCGGCAGTGGCGCGGATTTCGGCGGTGCGCGACAGCGTCATGGCTGCATCTCCGGCAGAATAATCGTCTTGGCGCCCATCACTTCGCCCGCAAGATGGCGCGCATAGGCATCGGGAACCGCGTCGAGCGGGATCTCGGCGTCGATCAGCTGTTCCAGCTGCGGGCCGAGGAGGTCGAGCAGCGCCACCGCCTCGGGCAGTTCCCCCCCGAACGCATGACAGCCGGACAGCCGGATCTCGCGCTCCACCAGCAGCGTCGGATTCAGGCTGAGCGGGCGCGCGCCGATCCCCACCAGCGCTATCGCCCCGCCGCCGCGCAGGGAGCGGATCAGTTGGTCGATCACCTCGGGGCTGCCGGTCGCGTCAATCGCATAGCGGGGCGGTGTCGGGCCGAGCTCATCAAGCTGCACGACCTCGCCTCCGAAGGCCGCCGCGGCACGGGTGGCGCGGATCTGGTTACGATCAACGATGCTGACCGGGTGGCCTTTATGCGCGAGAACAAGCGCCGAAAGCGCGCCAATGGCACCGGCGCCCGTGACCAGAACCGGCGCGCCGGCTGGTGCGTTCAGAAGATGCGCGGCATGGAGCGCCACCGCCAGCGGCTCGGCCATCGCAAGCAGGCGCGGCTGCAGACCGGCGGGTGCTTTAACCACGTTTTTGGCCGGAATAGTGACGTATTCCGCGAAGCCGCCATCGATTACTTCGCCCAGAAACCCAAGCTTTTCGCAGATCTGGCTGAGGCCCTCCAGGCAGCTGTCACAGCTGCCGCAGGTCACGCGGCTGTCCACCGCAACGGTGTCGCCCCGGGCAACATGGCGCACCCCTGCCCCGACTGCCGTGACCACGCCGGCAAACTCATGCCCCGCAACCGAAGGGCTGCGCGAGATCCAGGCCCCGGTTGCAAAATTATGCAGGTCTGATCCGCAGATCCCCGCCGCCGTTACCCTGAGCGTCACCTCTGCCGGGCCGGGAGGCTCCGGCAAAGCCACGTCTTCGACCCGCAGATCCTTTACGCCATAAAGGCGGACGGCGCGCATATCTCAGCCTTTCAGATACTGCTTGCGGATGTCTGAGACCGCATTGGCGTGATTGTCGAATCCCTCATAGCGCGCCAGCGTGCCGGCAGCCTCGGCCAGTTCCGGGAAACCCTTTGCAGTGACGTAGCCGACCGAGGACCGGCGGATGAAATCGGTCACGGAAAGCGGCCCATAAGTGCGCGCCCCACGGGAGGTCGGCAGCACCGCATTCGGCCCGAGGCAGAAATTGCCGATAGAGACCGGCGTATATGGCCCCATCAGGATCTCGGCGGCGGCGGTGATTTCTCCCAGATGCTCGAAGGGTTTTTCCGAGAGGAGCTGGAGATGTTCGGGCGCGTAATCATTGATGAAGGCATAGGCCTCGGCCAGGGTTTCGGTCACGAGGATACCGCCATGGCTGCCGCACAGCACCGCTTTCGAGAAAGCAACCCGCTGCTCGCTCATCCGCGACCAGTGATCCGGCAGCGCGGCCAGCGCCTCATCGGCGACGCGGCGGGAATTGGTCACGAGCCAGGCGGAACTGTCGGGTCCATGTTCGGCTTCGATCAGCAGATCAAGCGCGGCGAGGCCGCCATGCACGGTTTCATCGGCGAAAATGATCGATTCCGACGGGCCAGCGGGCAGACCGGGGTCAATCACGCTCGACAGGAGGCGCTTTGCCGCCACCACCCAGGGGCTGCCCGGGCCAACGATCTTGTGGCAGGGGCGCACGGTCTCGGTGCCATAAGCCGCCGCCGCCACCGCCTGGGCCCCGCCCGCCTTATAGACCGTCTTCACCCCGGCCAGCCGCGCCGCCACCAGCGTTGCCGCATCGACCTTGCCGCCCGGGATCGGCGGCGTGAAGATCGCGATATTCGGCACCCCGCCACCACTGCCGGCACGCCGGTCATCATGGTCACGGACGGAAACGACCCCTTGCCGCGCGGCACATAGAGCGCGACCGAATCGATGGGGATGAACCGATCCCCGGCAAAGGCGCCTGGACGGATCTCCTTCAGCGTCATCGGCTCGGGCAGCTGTTCCTCATGGAACGACCGGATGTTCGAAATCCCCAGCTCAATCGCGCGGATCACCTCGGGCTCGACCAGGGTGAAGGCCTCGTCAAACTCGGCTTCGGTGACTTTCAGCTTGTCCGCCGTCAGCCCCTCGGCCTTGTCGAAACTCACCCCGAACTCGACCAGCGCGGCATCGCCACGGGTTTTCACTGCCTCAATGATCGCGGGAACCTTGTCGAGGAAGCCCGACAGATCGGTCTCGGATCGCGCGAAGAGCGCCTCACGTTCGGCCGAAGTCAGATCGGCCAGGATTTTGAAATTGACCTCAGCCATGGACAGGCCCTCTCGCATAGTCATTTGGATTTAAGAAAGATTTCCAGCCCGACGAGCTTGTCGAGCAGCCAGATCGCCGCCAGCGCAATCGCGATGAACACCACCGAGACGGCGGCCAGATCAGGCGTGATGATCGAGCGGATGGAGTTGTAGATCAGCACCGGCAAAGTGACGATGCGGGCATCAGTGAGAAGAAGGCTCACAAGGAATTCGTTCATCGCGAGGATGAACATCAGAAGACCCCCGGTGATCACGCCCGGCATCACGGCAGGCAGCGTGACATGAAGGAAGGTCTGCACCCGCCCTGCCCCGCAATTCTGCGCCGCAAGCTCAAGATCCGGGTCCAGCAGCACCGCCGAAGACGAGACCGACCAGATGATGAAGGGCAGATTGATGACCGCGCAGGCCATGCCCACCGGCCAGAGGCTGCCCAGCACATGCCATTCGCCGAAAACCAGCATCAGCCCGATCCCCGATCCGATCAGCGGCACGGTAAAGGGCAAGAGCAGATAGACCTGGATCGCCGTGGTAAAGCGCAGGCGGAACCGCGACAGGGCAAGACCCGCCAGCGTCCCCACCGGCACCGCTACGAGGGTGCAGATCCCGGCAACGATCAGCGAGCGCAGAAAGGCCTGCTGCAAATCGCGGGCCAGCGCGATCTTCTCATACCATTGCAGCGAAAGCCCCTGCGGCGGAAAGGCGACCATATTGCCGGCGGTCAGGCTCGCCCCCAGCACCACCAGCGTCGGCAGAGACAGCGTGATGATCGAGAACCAGACGAGGCTCCAGACGGTGATCTTCTGGCTGAAAGACATCATTTGCGGCCTCCCATCGCCAGCGTCCCGGCGCCGAAGATCATGAACACCAGCCCCACCAGCACCGACCCCGCCGCCACCAGCAAAAGCGCCAGGGCCGAACCAAGCCCCTGATCGGCGGTGCGGAAGAACTGGTCATAGATTGCATTGGCGATGAAATCCTGGCCACCGCCGCCCAGCATCGCCGGCACCGCGAAGTCGGTAAGCGTCAGCGTAAACACCACCAACCCCGCCCCGATCAGCCCCGGCTTCGCCATTGGCAGCAGAACATGCCACAGAATGCGCGGCCAGCTCGCGCCCAGCGATCCGGCGGCGGTCTCGGTTTCCTCCGGGATTGCGGTCAGTGCCGGCACCAGCAAAAGCACGGCGAAGGGCAGCATATATTGCACCAGGCCAAAGACCACCGCGCCGTAATTGAACAATAGCCGCATCGGGGTCACGCCGACCAGCGACATTGCCTCATTCACCATGCCGGAATTCCCGAGGATGATCAGCCAGCCATAGGCGCGCACCACCTGGCCGATGAAAAAAGGCAAAAACAGGGTGATCAGCAGCGCCTTGCGGATCCAGGCCTTTTTCACCCGCACCAGCGCATAGGCATAGGGAAACGCGAGAATGAGCGTCAGAACCGTGGTCAGCATCGCGGCAGACAGCGACCGCCAGGCCACCGTCAGATAGGTCGATGACGAAAGCGCCTTGCGGTAATTCTCTGTCGACCAGTCCTCCGACATCAGAAAAGTCGAGGTGTCCAGCGTCCTGAGCGAGGCATCCGCGATCTGGATCAGCCCCAGCACCAAAAGCCCGACCAGCAAAAGCGCAGGCGCGATGAACAGCCAGCCGGTATGGCGCGACAGACGGCGCGGCCAGACCAGGTCGGCAATCCGCTCCACCGCGTCCATCAGGCGCCAGTGCAGCGGGTAGCGAAACTCGGGAGAGGGGTTCGGCATCGGCTTTATCCGGAAGGGTCACCCCACCCGCCGGGTGAACCACCGGCGGGCAGGCGCGGGATGGGGGGTCCGGGGGGCCTGCCCCCCGGCCTGCGCTGACGGTGCCCCCTGGCCTTCAGGCCCGGGGAAAGCCGTCAGCTCCCGTTACCCCTGCATGATCTCTTTGAACTTCGAGAACCATTCGCTCTCATTCTCGACCTGCACCTTGGTCGAGATGCGGATCAGATGCGACATCTCTTCCGGCGTATCCGGGTAGGACGGGTCATCCGCCAGATCTTCCGGCGGCGTCAGGCCCGGCACCACGCCCGGCAGACCCAGCCCGTCACACCAGACCTGCTGCGCCTCCTGGCTGATGGCGAAGTTGATATATTCCTTCGCCCAGTACAGCTCATTCTCCGGCAGGCCTTTCGGGATCCAGAGCCCATCCGTGTCAAACTTCGCGCCCTCTTCCGGCACGGTCCAGGCCAGATCAACGCCGTTCTTCTTCGCTTCACGCGCATTCGTGGAAATGGTGCAGGCGATGTCGATCTCACCATTCTGGAACCAGGCGGTGAAATCGGGGTCTTCGCCCAGCAGCGGCTGCTGCTGTTTCACCTGCGTGATGAAATCCCAGGCCGGTTGCATATTGCCTGGAATATCCTCAAGCTTGCCGCCGCCGGCCACCTGGGCCGGGAAGTGGAAGCCGATCCCGTCATTGTAAAGCGCGATCCGCCCCTTGAATTTCGGATCCAGCAACGCCTTCCACGAGGTCGGCGCGCCATCGGGGAACGCCCCGGGCCGGTAGGCCAGCACATAGACATAGCCATAGGTGTTCACGATCGGATAGCCGTCGAGCCCCACCGGCTTCGCGAGTTCCGTGGTATTCGCAAGGTTCGCCAGATCTGACAGATCCTCGGTCACACCGCGCAGCGCCGATTTCGTCGCATTGGTGGTGGTGTCCCAGTTGATATGGATCGGCGGCACGCGTCCTTGCGCCACGGCGGCCCAGACCTTCGGCTGGATCTCGTTATCCTCGGTCAGATCATGACGCACCTGGATGCCGGTCGCGGCGGTGAACGGGTCCGAGACGCCTTTCTTCAGCGCCTCAACCCAGGATCCGCCCCAGGCCCGCACGATGATTTCCGCCGGTTTCGCCGGCGCGTCCTGCGCCATCAGCCGGCGCGCCGGCAGCGATCCGATCAGCGCCGCTGCCCCCGCAGCAGCCGTTCCGCGCAACAGCGCACGGCGATTGGGACGATAAACAGGGTTCGACATGTCTCAGGTCTCCTTGTTGATATGGCTCGCCGCCTGTTTAGCGGTCTTTTGCGGGAAAGATCAGCAGGTCTCTTGCAGTCCAGCCGACTGAAACTGTCGCACCCCGCGCATAGGGCGCATGTTCTGCCGGATCGTGGTGAAAAACCTGAATTGTCGTCTCAAGCGCCGGCAGGGTGACAAAGTACAAAAGCCGCTCGCCTTCGAAAATCGTGTCACTGACCTGGCCCTCCAGCACGGTATCGCAACCGGAAAGCGCGTCCCCCGGCGCCCCGATCCGCACCTGTTCAGCCCGGATCGCGCCCTGGGCCGCAGCGCCCGGCGCAATATCCGCCACCGCCTGGCCCGCGCAATCACTGCCATTCACGGTCAGGCCCGTTTCTGTCCGCCGGCCCGTCAGAAAACTCGACACGCCGATAAAATGCGCGACGAACGGGTTTGCGGGGCGGCGATACATCTCGACCGGCGAAGCATGTTGCTGGATCTCGCCCTGGTCCATCACGATGATCTCATCCGAGACCACCAGCGCCTCGCGCTGGTCATGGGTCACATTGATGGTGGTGACGCCCAGCTCTTTCTGAATGCGGCGAAATTCCAGCTGCATCTCTTCGCGCAGCTTGCGGTCAAGCGCCGCCAGCGGCTCGTCCAGCAGCAAAAGCTCCGGCTCGAATACCAGCGCCCGCGCGATCGCCACGCGCTGCTGCTGGCCGCCCGAAAGCTCATTGATCCGCCGTTTTGCAAACCCGCCCAGCCGCACCAGGTCAAGATACTGCGCCACCCTTCCCGGGATCTCACGCGGGTTGAATCGCCGCATCTTCAACGGGAAGGCGACATTTTCCTCGACACTCATATGCGGGAACAGCGCCAGTTTCTGAAACACCATCCCGACCGAGCGGCGATGCGGCGCCACCGCATCCGCCGGCTTGCCGCCGATCAGGATCTCGCCACGAGTCGGCGTCTGAAAGCCTGCGATCATTCGCAAAAGCGTGGTCTTCCCCGATCCCGACGGGCCAAGAATGGTCAGGAAACGCCCGCGCGCAAGGCTGAACCCGGCCTGTTTCACCGCCATCGCGCCGGTGCCGAAATCCATATCCACATTCCGCGCCACCACTGCGTCAGACGAGCCCGTCCCGCTCATTTCTGCGTTGCTCCTGCCTGACATTTCCGTAGGTCCTCACCCATCGCATCGCGCCTTCCGCTGTCTTTCTTCCCCTTAACCGGTATAATGTATATACCTGAGAAGGGTCTCGGCCCGGATTTTACAGCATCACGCCTGTATTTCAGGCAGATGGCTCAGATCGAGGCCAGATACCCGCCGTCAATACCGATACATTGCCCGGTGATATAGGCCGAAGCGTCCGAGGCGAGGAAAATCACCGCGCCAATCAGATCTGCCCCTTCGCCAAAGCGGCGCTGCGGGATCTTGTCGAGCATCGCGCCCGCCCAAGCCTCGTTCTGGTAGAACACTTCCGTCATCTCGGTGCGGAAATAGCCCGGCGCGATGGCATTGACCCTTACGCCCCGCCCCGCCCATTCCGATGACAGCGCCCGCGTCATGCCCAAAAGCCCCGATTTCGACGACCCGTAAGGCGTGGCCGTCGGCACGCCGACATAAGAGGTCAGCGAGCAAAGATTGATGACCGTACCGCGCCCGCGGTCCAGCATGCCCTTTGCCACCGCCTGGGTGGTGAAAAACGCACCCTTAAGATTGGTGTCGACGATCTTGTCCCAAAGCGCCTCGGTCACTTCGGTCGAGGGACGGATTTCCTCTACCCCGGCATTGTTCACAAGGATGTCGATATCCCCTAGGCCCGCAAGCGCGGGTTCGATGCCGCCGACCTCACTCTGATCCATTGCAAGCGCTGTGACCCTGCCGCCAGCGTCGCGGATCAGCCCGGTGGTTTCCTCAAGCGCAGTGATGCTGCGGGCGGAAATCACCAGATCCGCCCCCGCTTTCGCCAGACCCAGTGCCATGGCCTGGCCAAGACCCCGGCTGGCGCCAGTCACAAGGGCACGACGGCCGGAAAGAGAGAAGAGCGCGTTGACACTCGACGCGGTATGCATGGCGGGCTTCCTTTCATTGCCGGCGAGATTAACGATCCCGGCCGGAAGAGAGAACAGCAGACGGCACTCTTTACATGTATATACAAGAGACATAGCTTCGGCCTGGCTGTCAACCGCCCTCGCCCTCCGCTTTCCCCTGAGGCTCCATGACCGGATCTGTCCCGCTTCTGCGCCCCGAGCTGGCGGCGCTCAGCCCCTATAATGCCGGGCTGACGCCGGCGGCAGTCGCGTCGCGCTCCGGTGTGACACGGGTGGCAAAGCTGGGGTCGAATGAAAATCCCGCTGGCCCGGCACCCGAGGTGATCACGGCTGTTTGTGAAGCGGCGGGTCGCATCGGGGCCTATCCCGATCCGGAGGGGCGCGATCTGATCGCCGCGCTGGCCGCGTTTTACGGGTTTGATCCCCAGCATTTCATCCTTGGAAACGGCTCTGAGGATCTGCTGGCGGTGCTGGCCCGCGCGGTTCTGCGGCCCGGAGACGAGGTGGTGACGCTGTTCCCTTCCTTCCCGCTGCATGAGGATTACGCGCAGGCCATGGGCGCGAAAGTCACGCGGATCGGGCTGACCGCTGCGGGAGAGATAGACCTGCCGGCCCTGCTCGCGGCCGTGTCACGGCCGGTGCGCCTTGTGCTTTTCGCTAATCCGATGAACCCGGCCGGCCTCTGGCTTGATGCGGACGGGCTGCGGTCGGTGCTTGCGGCTGGTCATCCCGACTCGATCACCTGTCTCGATGAGGCCTATCACGAATATGCCTCGGCCCCCGGTGACGGGCCGGATTATGCCAGCGGCGCGCCCTGGCTTGCCACCCATCCCGGCCCGCTGGTGATCCTGCGGACCTTCTCCAAGGCCTGGGGTCTTGCGGGTCTGCGGATTGGCTATGCCATGACCAACTCAGCAGACCTGAAGCGCGGCTTTGATCTTGCCCGCACGCCATTCAATACGAATCTCCTGGCGCAGGTCGCGGCGCGGTCCGCGCTGGATCATACCGCGTCGATGCACCAGGCCGTCAGCCTTGCGGTCCAGGAACGTGACCGTATGGCAAAGACGCTGCGGTACTGGGGCTGCGGGTTCTGGCCTCGCGCGGCAATTTTCTCTTTGTCGATTGCGGGCGGCCTGCTGGTCAGGTCGCTGAATCGCTGCTGGATCAGGGTATCATCGTGAAGCCCTGGAAACAGAAGGGTTATGAGAGCTGGCTGCGGGTTTCGACCGGGACTGTGGAAGATGGAGACCAGGTGCTCACAGCGCTTGGCGCCCTTCTTGCCTGACTGCCTTTTCCCGGGTGCGGCCACCGTCTGAAAAGAGATCACCGATCTGATTGTCGTCGGGGATATGTCTGTGGACTGCAGCAAAGGTTTTGTGCTGTTTTCCCGCCTTTGCTTTTATCAGTGATGCCTCAGACATCGCCAGAACCTCCTTTTTGCGATCCGCAAAAACAGGGGCATTGTCGAGGCGGGCCTCGTCCTATTCCCCAGGCGACCGGGCCATCGGGCGCCCTTTTCCTGCGTGTTACAGCCGACTGAAGCGACCTTAAGCCAAACATCTTTCAAAAAAGTTGACACATTTTTTGCCGGACCCGGCCATCAATGACCCTGGCGGCGTTGAGACTCTGTAAAGCTGTGCTGCGCAGAATGGCGGCAGTCCGGGGTGCGGAAAAGCGAGTCCGATGTTGCCTTTCATTTCAGGAAATCGGCCGGTCGACCACCTGACAGTGCTGGCCCGCTTTGTCGCGCGTGCCCAGGATGTCGGTTCGGTCTGGTCCGGCAGGCTGACCCCGAATGTTTCCGGGGCGCAACTCCTGACGCCGGAAAGGCCCGGCGCGGTGGTTTTCCCGTCAGACCTGTCGATTGCCGAAGCCCGCCTGCCATCAACGCGCTGTCTTATTATCGCTGCCCCAAAAGCCTTGATCGCGCTGGCAATTCCTGGTGTCATGCCATGACCGGGCGCCGGTTGCAGAGGTTTCTCCTCCGCTCAGATGCCGCTGTGACGGCGGAATTCGTGATCATCTTCCCGCTCGTGCTGGCGCTGATTTTCCTTATCGTCTTTATCAGCATGTATATTTCCGCAGCCAGCGATCTTCAGCAGGTCGTGCATGAACTTGCCCGCTATTCCTACCGCTTTGCGGGCCGACCCGAAGCGAGCCAGCTCTGCGCGACCCTTGAACGCGACGCCGTCCCGGTTCTCGTCAATGCCAGCCTGCTATTGCATCCCGAGAATTTCACGCTGATCTCGTGCAGTCCGCCTCAGGGTCCGGACAGGATTATTGTTATCACAGCCAGCTATGATTTCGCCGGCAGTTTCGTGCAATCCGCAGGCCGGACACTGGGTCTGAGCATCGGAACGATCACCCGGCAGTCTCTGTTCATCCCGTGACCCGCTTCGCAGCAGCCTGTGACAGGGTCAGTCCAATACCGCGCGCAGCGCCGATGCATATGCCGCTGCAACGGGAGCGCGCAAAACATGTTCCCCGCCCTGCACCACATGAGCCCCAAAGGCCCAGACATCGGCGACCCTCAGGTCCCGGCCAAAGATCCAGCGATCAACGATCTGCCCGGTGGCAAAATCCGGCCCCAGCGGATCGGTCAGGGCCACAAGATCCGCATCTGCACCCGGTGCGATCTGCGGCTCCGGAACTGACAGGGCCTGCGCCCCGCCCTTTGCTGCCGCCGCAAACAGGGCAGTCCCCACAGAGCCGCCAGCGGTCATAACGTTGCGTGCCCGCGTGGCCAGTCTTTGCGAATATTCCAGCTGTTTCAGCTCCCCCGCGACAGTGATCTCGACATTGCTGTCAGTGCCGATCCCCCAGGCTCCCCCGCAGTCAGATAGTCCGATCCCGGAAAGATCCCATCGCCCAGATTGGCCTCGGTCAGCGGGCAAAGGCCAACAACCGCACCCGAAGCCGCAATCGCCCTGGTCTCGGCCCTGGTCAGATGTGTCGCATGAATAAGGCACCACGAGGGATCAACCGGCGCCTGTGCCAGCAGATATTCCACCGGGCGCGCGCCGCAAAAGCCAAGGCAATCCTCAACTTCCTTCACCTGTTCGGCGATATGGATATGGAAGGGGCGATCCGGAAAGTCAGCCGCCAGCCGCCGGATTTCAGCCATGCTCGCCGCGCGCAGGCTATGCGGCGCGATCCCCACCCGATCCTGCTCGCGTCTCAGGGGGGCGCAATGTTCAACCAGCCGCGCGAAAGCGTCATAGCTGTGCAGAAAGCGCCGTTGCCCCTCTCCCGCCGGGGTCGGGCCAAAGCCACCATGCGCATAGAAGACCGGCAGATGGGTCAGCGCAATGCCGGTATCCCGTGCCGCCGCGAAGATCCGGCCCGACATCTCGGCCGGATCAGCATAGGGGCGGCCATCCGGCGCATGATGCAGGTAGTGGAACTCTCCCAGCCTTGTATAGCCCGCCTCGAGCATCTCGACACAGGCCATGGCTGCGATGGCCTGCATCTGATCCGGTGTCAGGCTGAGGGCGAAGCGGTAAATCATCTCGCGCCAGGTCCAGAAACTGTCCGGACCTGCGCCCCGAAATTCCGTTAACCCCGAAAACCCACGCTGAAACGCATGGCTGTGGAGGTTGGGCATCCCGGGCACCAGAATTTCAGCACAGTGATCGCCTGGCCGCGCCGTCACCTGGCTTTCGACCGATACGATCCGCCCTGCCGCTGTCGTCAGCCGGACATCATCGGCCCAGCCGCCCGGCAGCAATGCCTGTTTTGCATGGATCGCCATTCACCCCTCCAGCCCGGTCCGAGAATCCGCTTCCCTTCTTATCTCTTTATGTATATACCTGAAAGAGATCCAGGGGAAGGGAAAAGCCCATAACGGCCCCGCCCTTTGCACAGGGAGACACAGATGGGTGCCACGCTCTACACCAATGCGCGGATCGTCACCTGCGACGGCGAGGTTGCGCGCGACCCTGAACCCGGCGCGCTTGAGCTGGAAGTGACCGGCACCCGCATCACCGCGCTTGGCCGGGGGCTGCCGCGTGACGGGCGGCGGATCGTCGATTGTGGCGGGCGGCTGATGACGCCGGCGCCGATTGACTGCCACACACATCTGGTCTTCGGCGGCGACCGCGCCAATGAATTCGAGATGCGGCTCGACGGGGTTCCTTACGAGGAGATCGCGCGTCAGGGCGGCGGGATCAAAGCCTCGATGGTGGCCACCCGCGCCCTGTCCGTCGATGCGCTGGTCACGGCCAGCCTGCCGCGCCTTGATCATCTGCTGGCCGAAGGGGTCTCAACTGTCGAGATCAAATCCGGCTATGGCCTGTCGGTCGGGGCCGAGCTGAACATGCTGCGTGCCGCGCGGCGGCTGGGGCAGACCCGGCCGGTGCGGATCAGGACGACCTGGCTCGCCGCCCATGCCCTTCCGCCCGAATATGCGGGCAGGGCCGGTGCCTATATCGACGAGGTCGCGATTGCCGGGCTTAAGGCCGCCTGTGCCGAAGGGCTGGTCGATGCCGTTGACGCCTTTTGCGAGGGCATTGCCTTCAACACGGCCGAGCTGGAGCCGCTTTTTGATGCAGCCCGCGCCCTCGGTCTGCCGGTAAAGATTCATTCGGAACAGCTCAGCCATCAGGGCGGCACCGCTTTGGCCGCGCGCTATAATGCCCTTTCCGCCGACCATCTGGAACATGCGACGGCGGCAGATGCGCGGCTTATGGCGGAAGCGGGCATGGTGGCCACCTTGCTGCCGGGTGCCTTTTACATGTTGCGCGAAACGGTGATGCCGCCAGTCCAGGCCTTTCGCGACCATGGCGTCCCGATGGCGCTTTCGACTGATTGCAATCCGGGCACTTCACCGCTGACCTCGATCCTTATGGTGATGAATATGGGCGCGACGCTCTTTCGCCTTACCGTCGCCGAATGCCTGCTGGCGGTGACCGCCAATGCCGCAAGCGCGCTTGGTCTGAGCGCCGAGACCGGGCGCCTCAGACCCGGGCTTTCCGCCGATCTGGCGCTTTGGGATGTCACGCGCCCTGCGCAGCTGGTGGCGCGGATCGGCTTTAACCCGCTTCACGCCCGCATCTTCCAGGGAGACCTGCAATGACCGAGACCCTCATCCCCCAAAGCCTGATCCCGGGCGCGGTGCCGCTCTCCCTCCTGCGCCGGATCTGGTGGGACGGGATCACCCCCGGTCTTGATCCGGTCGCAGATGCCGGCATCAAACGCGCAGCGGCGCGGATCGCCGAAGTCGCCAACGGCAATGAGGCGGTCTACGGCGTCAATACGGGCTTTGGCAAACTGGCCTCGATCCGCATTGAGGCCCGCGACGTCGCCACGCTGCAAAGGAACCTGATCCTGTCGCATTGCTGTGGGGTGGGCGCGCCTCTGACCGAGCCCGTGGTGCGGCTGATCATGACGCTGAAACTGATGTCGCTGGGGCGCGGAGCCTCGGGCACGCGACCCGAGGTTGTGGCGCTTTTGGGCGCTATGCTGGCTGAAAACGTAATCCCGGTGATCCCTGAAAAGGGTTCGGTCGGGGCCTCGGGCGATCTGGCTCCGCTGGCGCATATGGCTGCGGTAATGATCGGTGAGGGTGAGGCGTTTTACCAGGGCACCCGCCTTTCGGGCGCCGAGGCCCTCGCACGCGCCGGGCTGAAACCGGTGACGCTTGCCGCGAAAGAGGGGCTCGCGCTGATCAACGGCACGCAAGTCTCGACCGCGCTTGCGCTGGCGGGGCTCTTCCGGGCCGAGCGCGCGCTGCGGGCCGCGATCATCACCGGCGCCCTGTCGACCGATGCCGCGATGGGATCGACCGCGCCCTTTGCCGCAGAAATCCACACCCTGCGCGGCCATCAGGGCCAGATCGATGTCGCCCGCGCTCTGCGCGAATTGCTTGAGGGCAGTCAGATCCGCAACAGCCATGTCGAGGGGGATGAACGGGTTCAGGACCCCTATTGCATCCGCTGCCACCCCCAGGTCGCGGGCGCCGCGCTAGACGTGCTGCGTCAGGCGGCGCGGACGCTTGAGATCGAGGCCAATGCCGCCACCGACAACCCGCTGATCCTCTCGGATGGCCAGGTGGTCTCTGGCGGCAATTTCCATGCCGAGCCGGTGGCCTTTGCCGCCGATATGATCGCGCTGACTGTGGCCGAGATCGGTGCAATCGCGCAGCGCCGCGTCGCGCTGCTGGTTGACCCCGCGCTGTCTTACGGGCTGCCAGGCTTTCTGACACCGAAGCCGGGGCTGAATTCCGGCATGATGATCGCCGAAGTCACAACCGCCGCTTTGATGAGCGAAAACAAGCAGATGGCACATCCGGCGAGCGTGGACAGCACCCCCACCTCCGCCAATCAGGAGGATCACGTCTCGATGGCCTGCCACGGCGCCCGCAGGTTGCTCGCCATGACGCAGAACCTGTTCTGGATCATCGGCACCGAGGCGATGATCGCGGCCCAGGGCGTGCATCTGCGCGGCCCGCTGAAATCCTCGCCCCGGCTTGAAGCCGCAATCGAGGCGATCCGGGCGCGCATTCCGGTGCTTGAAACCGACCGTTTCATGGGAACCGACATGGAGGCGGCGGGCGAGCTGATCGCCACCGGCGCGCTCGACCTCGCCGGGGCCGGCCTCTTGCCGGAGGTGGGCTGATGGACCCGTTCACCCTCCGGCAGGGCAACAGTCCGATCATTCTTGGCTTTCCCCATGCCGGGTTTTCCTACCCGCATGAGGTTGTTCAGCGCCTGAATGACGAGGGTCGGCGCAGCCGCGATACCGACTGGCATATTCAGCATCTCTATTCTGATCTGATCCCGGGCCTGACCACGATCACCGGCAATCATTCGCGCTATGTGATCGATCTGAACCGTGATCCTGAGGGCAACAGCCTCTATCCCGGCCAGACCACGACGGGGCTTATCCCGGAGACCACCTTTGACAACACCCCGATCTGGCGCGAAGGGGCCGGTCCGACTGCCACCGACATCGCCCATTGGCTGGAAACCGTGCATCGCCCCTATCACGCAGCACTTCAGGCTGAAATCGACCGGGTGAAGGCGCTGCATGGCGTGGCGATTGTCTATGACTGCCACTCGATCCGCTCGCAAATCCCCTGGCTATTCGAGGGCGTTCTGCCCGATCTGAACATCGGCACCGATGGCGGCGTGACCTGTGCGCCGGAATTTGAGGCGGCGGTGGTCGATATCGCCCGGGCCTCTGGCCATTCCTGGGTGCTGAACGGGCGCTTTCGCGGCGGCTGGACCACACGCCATTATGGCAAGCCCGCGTCAGGCGTTCACACGATCCAGATGGAACTGGCGCAAAGCAGCTATCTCGCGACCGAAACGCTCCCCTTCGCAACGGATCCGCAGAAAGCCATCCATTTGCGTCTCACCCTGGCGCAAATACTCAAAAAACTTGCCGAACTCGCGCCCGCTTTGGCCAATCGCTGAGAGGTTCCCGCCATGACCATGACCCGCCATAACACCCGCGACATCTACCCCCCGACCGGGCCGGAGATCAGCTGCAAGACCTGGGGCGCCGAAGCCGCGCTGCGCATGCTGATGAACAACCTGCATCCCGATGTGGCCGAGAACCCGCATGAGCTGGTGGTCTATGGCGGCATCGGGCGGGCGGCCCGCAGCTGGGAGGATTTCGACCTGATCGTCGACGCACTGCGCGATCTGGAAGCGGATGAGACGCTGCTTGTGCAATCCGGCAAGCCGGTTTCCATCATCCGCACCCATACAGACGCACCGCGCGTGCTGATCGCGAATTCCAACCTCGTCCCCCGCTGGGCCACCTGGGAGCATTTCAACGAGCTCGATCGCAAGGGCCTGATGATGTATGGCCAGATGACGGCCGGATCCTGGATCTATATCGGCGCGCAGGGCATCGTTCAGGGCACCTATGAGACCTTTGCCGAGATGGGGCGCCAGCATTACAATGGCGATCTGACCGGCAAATGGGTGCTGACCGGCGGGCTTGGCGGTATGGGCGGCGCGCAGCCGCTGGCGGCGGTTTTCGCAGGCGCCTCCTGCCTTGCGGTCGAGGTCGATGAGACCCGGATCGATTTCCGCATCCGCACGAAATATGTCGATGCGAAAGCGCGGACGCTGGACGAGGCGCTGGCCCTGATCGCGGATTGGACCGCAAAGGGCGAGGCGAAATCGGTGGGTCTTCTGGGCAATGCCGCCGAGATCTTCCCCGAACTGCTGCGCCGCCAGCTGGCCGGTGAGGCGCTGCCGAATGGTGGCCCTGATATCGTGACCGACCAGACTTCGGCCCATGACCCAGTACATGGCTATTGCCCCGCCGGCTGGAGTGTTGGCGAATGGCGCGCGCGGCAGGAAAGCGATCCGGCTGGCGTCGGGCGCGCCGCGCGGGCCTCGATGCGGGCGCATGTCGAGGCGATGACCGGTTTTCATGATGCCGGTGTGCCCACGGTCGACTATGGCAATAATATCAGGCAGATGGCCAAAGAAGAAGGTTTTGAACGTGCCTTCGCCTTCCCCGGTTTCGTCCCCGCCTGTATCAGGCCTTTGTTCTGCGAAGGCATTGGCCCCTTCCGCTGGGCGGCGCTTTCGGGCGACCCTGAGGATATCGCGAAAACCGATGCGGCGATGAAGCGCCTCTTCCCCGAGAACACGCACCTGCATCGCTGGCTGGATATGGCCTATGAGCGGATCGCGTTTCAGGGCCTCCCCGCCCGGATCTGCTGGATCGGCCTTGGCGACCGGCATCGCGCAGGGCTGATGTTCAACGAAATGGTGGCAAGAGGTGAGCTGAAGGCGCCCATCGTGATCGGGCGCGACCATCTTGACAGCGGCTCGGTCGCGAGCCCCAATCGCGAGACAGAAGGCATGATGGATGGCTCAGACGCCGTCTCGGACTGGCCGCTGCTGAACGCGCTCACGAATACCGCTTCGGGCGCGACCTGGGTGTCGATCCACCACGGCGGTGGTGTGGGAATGGGGTTCAGCCAGCATGCCGGCGTGGTCATCGTCGCCGATGGCACGCCCGAGGCTGCAAAACGACTGGAACGCGTGTTGTGGAATGATCCGGCCTCAGGTGTGATGCGCCATGCCGATGCGGGGTATGAGCTGGCGAAAGACTGCGCCCGCCTGCATGGTCTGCGCCTGCCGGGCATATTGAAGTGAGGGGCATCTACCCCGCTGAAGGCCGAAGCTTCCGGCCCTGGAAGAACGGCGGCGGGCAGACGGCGGAGATCGCCATTTCGCCGGTTTCCGCCGGGTCAGAGACGTTTATCTGGCGCGTCTCCACCGCCTGGGTGGCATCTGACGGTCCGTTTTCCGAATTTCCCGGCATCGACCGCGTGCTCACGGTGATCGAAGGCGGGCCGATGGTGCTTGCCACCCCGCAAGGCGACCATCGGCTTGACCAGACCAGCCAGCCCTTTGCGTTTTCAGGCGAGGCCCCGGTCTCGGCACGGCTGATCGGGCCGGCATTGCTGGATTTCAACGTCATGTGCCGTCGCCCCTTGCAGGCCGAGGTCAGCAAGGGCACGCTGCCGGAAGAACATGACTTCGACCTTGCCCTGCTGCTGGCACCCGGTGGCGGATTGCAACGGCTTGATCTTGTGGATTTCACGCAGCAGCCGGGTCTTATCCGCTCCCTGTCCGGAACCCTGGCCATCGCGGTCCGCTTTACTCAGGCAGGACGGGAGTCTTCGGCGCGCGGCTCGAACTGAGCCATCAGCTGGTGGCGCTCTCCGGGGTAACTTTGCCGCACCAGCGTCACCCATTGACCAGAAAGCTCCGTCCGCCGCGTCAGCTCCAGACAGGCCTCGCCCAAAGGCAGGCGCAGATCCCGCGCCAGCGCTTCGGACGCATTGACCGCCCGGATCCGGTTTTCCGCCGAGGTCCAGGGAATTTCCACCCGCAGCCAGTGGCCCGGCGCCTCATGGCTGAAATCCTGGTCCAGCGCGGCCGGGGCGGCTGCGGGATTGATGATCCGCTCTTCGAGGCAAAAGGGCAGATCGCCTGCGAAATGCAGCCCGCGCAGTGCCAGAACCGGCGCCGCAGCGTCAGAAATCCGCGCTTCACGCATCTCGCCTTCCACCGCAGGGCGCAGCGCCCGTGACATCAGCTGGAACCGCCAGGCCAGGCCGAGCGCCCGCACTTCGGCCTCGATATCGGTGATCTCCATCACCGCCGATTGCGCGCGCGGCTGCGCGACAAAGGTGCCCAGCTTGCGCCGCCGCACCAGATAGCCTTCGCGCGTCAGCTGCGTCAGCACCTTGTTCATCGTCATCCGCGAGACGCCATGCGCCTCGGCGAGATCGGTCTCGAACGGCAGCTGAAAGCCCGGCGGCCATTCCTGGCTGACGATGAAACCATGAAATTTCGTCAGCAGCGTCTCATGCAGACTGCGTGCTTTCTCTGGCTTCATCGGGGGACTGTCCATTGGGCGCATGACCCTTCTTAGGCAGAGACGGCGCGCGCGTCCATGGTGCCGCTTATGCCGGCATCACGACCCAGCCAAAGGGCGGCAGATCGCCGGTCTGAAGAGCGGTCAGATTGGCGCGGAAAAGCCGGGCGCCAAGCCGGAGCCGCGCCTCACCGCCCTCAATCTGTGCCGCAATGACCGGCTGCCCGGCGCTGGCCGCGAGTTCACGCAGCAATTGCGCAACCGGCCATGCCCCATCGCCCAGACCACGCGGGCCGAAGAGCGCCGCAGGGCTCCAGACCGCAGGCGCGAAAGGTGCGAGCGCCGTCGCCATGCCAAGGGTCCAGGCCGCGCCGAAGGCTGCGCGGTGGCGGGGGTCGTCATCGGTCATTGTCACGCGCCCGCCCTTCGGGTTCGGAATGGTGCGTGAACCATATGGGTTCTGCCGCATTGCAATCGTTGACGGTCCGATCCGGTATTCCGCCGCCCCGATGATCGCACGGGCCGAGCGCGCGATATGCGGCACGGCTTCCAGCGTCTCCATCACTGCGAGATCGTCGGAGGCATGGACGGTCGGACAAAAGCCGTGGCTGATGAAATCGATCCCGGCAGGCGGGCGTTTGCGGTTCAGCTCGGGGAAGAAGCTCGCCATTCCGCCGCCACGTTTGATGCCGGGAAAGGTGCGGGCGGCGGCGGCATGGATCTCGTCCAGCGGCGGGCAATCGGGCCAGGCCGAACCCGGCGGCGTCGATTGGCGGTCAACCGAGGGGCAGACGAAAACCGACGCCACAGCCAGGCCCGATGCGCCAAGATCCCTGGCATGCGAGGTGAGTTCCGGCGCGGGATCACCGCGGAAGCGGCAGATCAGCTCCAGATCATAAAGCGCCGCGGGGTAAGCAACCTGCAAAGCGGCAAAAGCGGCGAGCTGACCTGAAACCGGTTCGGGGAGCGTCGCATCGACATGGGCGAGAACGCGTTGCGGCGCGACCAGAGCCAGCATCTGAGCAGCCTCGGGGTTGCGCGCCTCGTCCGGGGTCACGACCAGCGCCAGATCCGGGAAGACGGTGCCCGCCGGGATCACAACCGGTTTGGCTTTGACGGCATTGCCCGCGCCGCTCCAGCTGAGCGTGACCGACTGGCGCAGCGTATCTGCGCCGGTCAACTGATAGGGCCAGGGCAGGGCCAGCGGGCGGTTATAGGTCTTGTAAGAGGCATCGCCCCATTGGCGCTGATCCTCCATCTCGAACGTATCGCCCTCAAAAGCGCAGCTGATCGTCAGCCCATGCGCCTCATGTTCCAGATGGACGATGTCCATGAAGGGTTGCCAGGGTTCGATCAGATCGGGAAAGCGGCTTTCTTCCACCGACCCGTCGCTATGGGTGACGCGGGCCGGCGCTCCGGCAACTCCGGTGATCGGATGCAGCACGGTAAAACCGGTTCGATTCGTCTCGAACATGCCTGAAATTCGCGATTCAGCTGCAAAGGAGAGGCTGGTCGCGCCGATGGTCAGCGAAAGGCTCACATGCTGTTCCGCGCCGTTCGAGCGGAAGACCATCGGGAAACGAAACACCAGGTTGTCGCCAGTGGTCTCGCGCCCGACCACACCGATTTCCGGGCGCACGGTGCCCCAGTCACGGTCGCGCACCAGAAACGCGATCTGGCGAATGATTTCGGTGCCGCCGACGCGGATATGACGCAGAGCGCCATCCTGAAACCCGAGGCTGACATCGCCATGACGGATGATTTCCGCCTCCTCCACCGGCTCGGCAGTACCATAAAGCGCAAGGGCGCCCATCACAGGGTCCCCGGATCAACCGAGCGGCCTTCCGCGGCGGAAAGGTAAGCGGCCTCGACCAGGGCAAAGGTCTCAAGATTGTCAGCGCCCGAGGTTTCCGGCTGGCGCCCCTCCCGCAGGCAATCCACGAAATGCTGTTGGATGATCAGCACACTCTCCTGGATATTGTGCCAGGGGCGCTCGGCCCAGGGCAAAAGCGGCGGGCTGACATCCTGGGTCTGCGATCCGCCATCACGCTGGATCACCAGCTTGTATCCGGCATCAAGGCACAGGCTGCCTTCGGTCCCGTCAATCTCGATCAGGCTTTCGGGGAAGGTCTCGGGGAGCCGTTTCGTCGCGTAGGAACAATCCACCACCGAGGTCACGCCCGATTTGTGCAAAAGCTGCATCGTGGCGACATCCTCGCCTTTGATCTTCGGATTGACCCGCCGCGTGGTCGCCGTGACCCGCGCCACATCGCCGAACAAAGCCCGCGCGATGTCGAGGATATGGATCCCGAGATCTTCGATGATGAACCGTTCGCCCTCGGCCAGGTAAGGCTGGCCCGAGTACACGTCATAGCCGGACCGGAAGGAGACGCGGCCAAAAAAGGGCTCGCCGATCGCGCCCGCGCGCAACGCGTCGATCGTATGACGCACGGCGGATTGCCAGCGAAAATTCTCGTGGATCATCAGGGTTTTGCCGGTTTTGGACACCGCTGCGACCATGGCTTTCGCATCTGCGAGGGTTGGCGCGAAGGGCTTCTGGCAGATCACATGCACGCCGGCAGCCGCCGCCATTTCAACCAGTGCCCGATGTGAGCCCACCGTCGTCGCGATATCGGCCACATCGAAACCGCCATCGGCAAACAGCTCTGCCGCGTCCCTGTAACGGCGCGCGATCCCGAACTCCTCGCCTGCTGCCGCGAGCCGAACCGGGTCGCGGTCACAGATCGCCACGACCTCGACCCCTTCGATCCCCGACCAGGCAAACAACTGGTTCCGGGCAAAGAACCCGGCGCCGATCAGCGCGATCTTCAGCGTCTGGGTCATGGTGAGGCTCCTTCTGCAATGTAACTGGTATAATGAGGTAACATGCCTTTGTCACGCGGCAAGCGGTGGCCCGCTCTTGTACCCGCGCGGTCCAGGTCTATCTGGCAGTAAGACGGGATTTCATGCCATAATCCTGACGGATCGCAGCGCCGGAGAAGCACAGATGAGCCAGAACATTGTCACCATCGGCGATATTGCCATCGGCGGAAAGAACCCGATTGCGCTGATCTGCGGCCCCTGCCAGCTGGAAAGCCATGACCACGCGCGGATGATGGCCGAGAGGATCCTTGAGGCCTGCGCGCCCACGGGCACGAAATTCATCTTCAAGGCCAGCTATGACAAGGCAAACCGCTCTTCGCTGGGCGGCAAGCGCGGCCTCGGGATGGAAAAGGGGCTCGAGATCCTTGGGCTGATCCGCGACGAATTCGGCGTGCCGGTGCTGACCGATGTGCATGAGCCGGGCCATTGCGCGCCTGCGGCCGAGGTTTGCGATGTGCTGCAGATCCCGGCTTTTCTCAGCCGTCAGACCGATCTTTTGCTGGCGGCGGGCGCCACGGGCAAAGCCGTGAATATCAAGAAGGGCCAGTTCCTTGCGCCCTGGGATATGGACAATGTAGCAGTCAAGGTCGCCTCGACCGGCAATCGCAATATCATGCTCTGCGAGCGAGGGACGTCCTTTGGCTATAACACGCTGGTCACCGATTTTCGGGGCCTGCCGCGTATGGCCGAGACCGGCTGGCCGGTGATTTTCGACGCCACCCATTCGGTGCAGCAGCCGGGCGGGCAGGGGAATTCCTCGGGCGGACAGCGCGAATATGTGCCGGTTCTGGCGCGGGCGGCCTGTGCGGTCGGGGTCTCGGGCCTCTTTATCGAAACCCATCAGGACCCCGACAATGCGCCCTCGGACGGGCCGAATATGGTGCCTGTCGATCAGCTGAAAGACCTGATCGGCACCTTGCGCAGCTTTGACGCATTGGCCAAGGGCCTGTGAGGGAAGCCGCGATGGATACGGTCATCATCATCCCGGCCCGCTATGCCTCGACCCGCTACCCGGCCAAGCCGCTGGCGCTGTTGAAAGGCGCGAGCGGGGCAGGGCGCAGCCTGCTGGAACGCTCGGTCATAGCCGGGCGTCGCGCCGTCGAAGAGGCCGGCGGCGGAATCGGGCTTTATGTCGCAACCGACGATAGCCGCATTGCCGATGAGGCGCGGCGGATCGGGGCCGAGGTGATCATGACTTCGGAAACGCGCGCAACGGCACCGAGCGCGTTTCGCCACAGATTGTGGTGAATTTACAAGGCGATGCGCCACTGACGCCGCCGTCTTTCGTCACCGCGCTGATCCGCCATATGCGCGAGAAACCGACCACCGGCATCGCCACGCCGATCCTGCGCTGTGACGAAGACGCCGTGCGGAATTTCATCGCCGACCGCGCGGCGGGGCGCGTGGGCGCGACGACCGTGGTCGCAAACCGGCTCGGCCAGGCGCTCTATTTCTCGAAAGAGGTGATCCCCTTTACCAATGGCAAAGGTGTGGTCGATGGTCAGGTGCCGGTCTTCCACCATGTCGGGCTTTACGCCTATCGCCCCGCCGCACTGACCGCCTATGGTCAATGGGAGCCGGGCCACCTTGAGACGCTGGAAGGGCTGGAGCAGCTGCGTTTTCTGGAAAACGGCCATCCGGTCGATGTGGTCGAGGTATCGGCCCCGGTGCGAAATTCTGGGAGCTGAACAACCCTTCTGACGTGCCGCTGATCGAGGGCTATCTGAAGCAGATGGGCTGGGACTAAAGGCCCGAAGCAATTGTCCCCGGAGCCAATGGCTCCGGGGACAAATCAGGTGGGGACAAATCAGATCAGACCGAAGCGTTCAGCGCTGCGATGATCGCATCGCCCATTGCGGCGGTGCCGATGGGCGAGCCGCCCTCCGGGCCAAGAAGGTCAGCGGTGCGCAGCCCGTCGGCGAGCACTTTTTCAACCGCCTGTTCGACGCGGGTGGCCTCGTCGCCAAGATCAAAGCTGTAGCGCAGCGCCATCGCAAAGCTGAGGATACAGGCGATCGGATTCGCCTTGCCCTGGCCCGCAATATCGGGGCCGAGCCATGCACCGGCTCATACATCGCTTTCGGGCGGCCATTGGCCATCGGCGCGCCGAGGCTGGCCGAGGGCAACATGCCAAGCGAGCCGGTCAGCATCGCGGCCAGATCCGACAGAAGATCGCCGAACAGGTTGTCGGTCACGATCACGTCGAACTGTTTCGGCCAGCGGGTCAGCTGCATCGCGCCGGCATCGGCATACATATGGCTGAGTTCGACATCCTGGTAATCGCGCTGATGCACCTCGGTCACCACATCGCGCCACAGGATGCCGGATTCCATCACATTGGCCTTCTCCATCGAGCAGACCTTGTTGCCCCGGCGGCGCGCCAGTTCAAAAGCCGATTTCGCGACACGGGCGATTTCGCTCTCGGTATAGCGCTGCGTGTTGATGCCAACGCGCTCATTGCCCTCTTTGAAGATCCCGCGCGGCTCGCCGAAATAGACGCCCGAAGTCAGCTCGCGCACGATCATGATGTCGAGACCGGCAACCACATCGCGCTTCAGCGACGAGAAATCCGCCAGCGCGTCAAAGCACTGCGCCGGACGGAGGTTCGAAAACAGGTCCATCTCTTTGCGCAGCCGCAGCAGGCCCCGCTCGGGCTTTACGCTGAAATCGAGCTTGTCATATTTCGGGCCGCCCACCGCGCCGAGCAGAACCGCATCCACCTCCTGCGCCTTTGCCATGGTCGCGTCGGTCAGCGGCGTGCCATGCGCGTCATAAGCGCAGCCGCCCACCAGATCCTCCGAGACATCGAAATGGATGCCGCGGGCGGTGCCCATCCAGGAGATGACTTTTTTCACCTCATCCATGACTTCGGGGCCGATACCGTCACCGGCAAGGATCAGGAGGGAGGGGTTGGCCATCGGGGCGCTCCGTTTGAATGGGGTCGGCAGCGGGCTAGCCGATGCCTGACCCCTGGTCAAGGTCGGGCCTATTCCGCCGCCAGTTTTACGCCATTATCAGGGGTGTAATTCAGGATCGGCGCCAGCCAGCGTTCGGCCTCGGTAAGATCCATCCCCTTGCGGGCCGCGTAATCCAGCACCTGATCCCGCTCGACCCTGGCCACGCCGAAATAATAGCTGGACGGATGGCCGATATAGAAGCCAGACACCGACGAGCCCGGCCACATCGCCATGCTCTCGGTCAGCGTGACGCCAGTATTTTTTTCAGCATCCAGCAGACGGAAGAGGGTGAGCTTCTCGGTATGGTCGGGCTGCGCCGGATAGCCCGGGGCAGGGCGGATGCCGGCATAAGGCTCGCCGATCAGCTCATGCGGCTGGAAGGTCTCTGCCGCGCCGTATCCCCAATATTCCTTGCGCACCCGTTCATGCAGCATCTCGGCCATGGCTTCGGCATAGCGGTCAGCCAGCGCCTTGACCATGATCGAGCCGTAATCATCATTTGCCCGCTCATAGCGCGCGGCGATCTCTGCCTCTTCCGGGCCGGCCGTCACCACGAACCCGCCGACATAATCCGGCGTGCCGTCCGGGCCAACGAAATCCGAAAGCGCCACATTCGGACGCCCGTCCCGCTTGGTCGTCTGCTGACGCAGCGTGTGCAGCATAGCCAGGGTTTCGGCACGGTTTTCGCCTGTATAGAGACGAATATCGTCGCCGGTCGCATTGGCGGGCCAGAAGCCGATCACGGCGCGCGGGCGGAACCATTGCTCGGTAATGATGCGCTGCAGCATCGCCTGGGCATCTTCGAACAGCTGGCGCGCAGCCTCGCCCTGCTTTTCATCTTCGAGAATGCGCGGATAAACGCCTTTCAGCTCCCATGTCTGGAAGAAGGGGGTCCAGTCGATATAGCGCGCGATATCCGCGAGATCCCAGTCCTCAATCACCCGTGGGCCGGTAAATTGCGGGGCAGGGGGCGCATAGCCCTCCCAGTCGATTTTCAGCGCATTGGCGCGGGCGGCTTCCAGTGGCAGACGTTTTTTCGCCAGCTCGGCGCGTTCATGACGCTCGGCCACCTCGACATATTCGGCCTGGATCGACGCGATATAGGGCTCTTTCTGCGTTTCACTCAGCAGCTGGCTGACCACGCCCACCGCGCGGCTGGCATCCAGCACATAGATCGCCTGGCCCTTATGGTAGCGCGGCGCGATTTTCACCGCCGTATGCACCTTGGACGTCGTCGCGCCGCCGATCAGCAGCGGAATGTTGAATCCTTCACGCTCCATCTCGGAGGCCAGATGCACCATTTCGTCAAGGCTGGGGGTGATCAGGCCGGAAAGCCCAATCACATCAACCTGTTGTTCGCGCGCGATCTCAAGGATCTTCTGCGGCGGCACCATCACGCCCAGATCAATGATCTCGTAATTGTTGCAGGCCAGCACGACACCGACGATGTTCTTGCCGATGTCATGCACATCGCCTTTCACCGTCGCCATCAGCACCCGGCCGGCAGAACGGCGCATCTCGCCGCCCTGCGCCGCCTTTTCCTCTTCCATATAAGGCAGCAGCACGGCGACCGCCTGTTTCATCACCCGTGCCGATTTCACCACCTGGGGCAGGAACATCTTGCCGGCGCCGAACAGGTCACCGACGACATTCATCCCCGCCATCAGCGGGCCCTCGATCACATGCAACGGGCGGGTGGCCTGCTGGCGCGCAACCTCGGTATCCTCTTCGATGAATTCGGTGATGCCATTCACCAGCGCATGTTCGAGACGTTTTTCCACCGGCCAGTCGCGCCATTGCAGATCGCGGACCTTTTCCTCACGCGCACCACCGCGGTACCTTTCCGCGATTTCCAGCATCCGTTCGGTCGCATCGTCACGGCGGTTGAGGACGACATCCTCGCAGGCCTCGCGCAGCTCGGGCTCGATCTGGTCATAAACGGCGAGCTGGCCCGCATTGACGATGCCCATATCCATCCCGGCCTGAATGGCATGGTAGAGAAAGACGCAATGCATGGCCTCGCGCACAGGTTCATTGCCGCGGAAGCTGAAGGAAAGGTTCGAAACGCCGCCCGAGATGTGACAATGCGGCAGGTTCTGGCGGATCCAGCGCGTCGCCTCGATAAAATCGACGCCGTAATTATTGTGTTCCTCGATGCCGGTCGCGACCGCGAAAACGTTCGGGTCAAAGATGATATCTTCCGGCGGAAAGCCGATTTCCTCGGTCAGGATGCGGTAGGCCCGGGCGCAGATCTCGGTCTTGCGCTGGAACGTGTCGGCCTGGCCAGTCTCGTCAAAGGCCATGACCACCACTGCCGCGCCGTAAGCCAGGCACAGACCGGCATGGTGGCGGAACTGAGCCTCACCCTCTTTCAGGCTGATCGAATTGACGATCGGCTTGCCCTGAACGCATTTCAGCCCGGCCTCGATCACCTCCCATTTCGAGCTGTCGATCATCACCGGCACGCGGGCGATGTCGGGCTCGGACGCGACGAGGTTGAGGAATTCGACCATCGCGGACTTACTGTCGATCAGCCCTTCATCCATGTTGATGTCGATGATCTGGGCGCCGTTTTCCACCTGATCACGCGCCACGTCCAGCGCAGCGGCATAGTCGCGATTGGTGATCAGCTTGCGAAATTTGGCCGAACCGGTGACGTTGGTGCGCTCTCCAACATTCACAAACGGGATGTCGGGCGTGAGGATGAAGGGTTCCAGCCCCGAGAGACGAAGATAGCGGCTCATTTTTTGATCTCGCGCGGTTTATGGGGGCGGACAGCTTCTGCAATGGCCTGGATATGGCCGGGCGTGGTGCCGCAGCACCCGCCAACCACATTGACCAGCCCGTCGCGGGCAAAGGTCGCCACCTGGGCAGCGGTCTCCTCGGGCCCCTCGTCATATTGACCAAAGGCATTGGGCAAGCCGGCATTCGGATAGGCGCAGGTGAAGGTTTCCGCCACAGCAGAGAGCTCCGCCAGATGCGGACGCATCGCGCTCGCCCCGAGCGCACAGTTCAGCCCGATGGTTAAGGGTTTCGCGTGGCGCACCGAATGCCAGAAAGCCGTAGGGGTTTGCCCGGACAGGGTGCGGCCCGAAGCATCGGTTATGGTGCCCGAAATCATCACGGGCAGCCGGCTTCCATGTTCGGCAAAGGCGCTGAGACAGGCGAAGATCGCGGCTTTGGCGTTCAGAGTGTCAAAAATCGTTTCGATCAGAATGATATCGGCGCCGCCCCTGATCAGGCCCCGGATCTGTTGGGCATAGGCTTTGTGGAGGTCGTCGAAACTCACCGCGCGATAGCCCGGATTGTTGACGTCGGGGCTGATCGACGCCGTCCGGTTGGTCGGACCGACCGCACCGGCAACAAAGCGCGGCTTGCCGTCAATGGCTGTGGCGCGGTCCAGAGCGCGGCGGACAATGCGCGCGCCCTGGACGTTCAGATCGTCTACCGCTGCTTCCAAAGCATAATCGGCCTGCGCGATGGTCGTCGCCGAGAAAGTATTTGTCTCAACGATATCGGCACCAGCCATGGCATAATTGAAGTGGATCTCCTCGATGGCCTCCGGCTGGGTCAGGATCAGAAGATCGTTATTGCCCTTTTGCGGATGGTCGGAATGGTGCCGACAGGCACAACCTGAGCCATGGCCGGAATAGTCCTCTTCCGTCAGTCCAAGGCCCTGGATCTGGGTGCCCATCGCCCCATCGAGAATAAGAATCCGCTGCCTCGCTGCGGCTTCCAGGGCAGCGAGTGCCGGAGTGGGGGGAAGAATGAAGTTCTGCATGAATCCGGCGCTCCTGGTTCGCGCGGACCATATGAGACCAGATGCCTGTTGTGAAATTCATAATACCGGTTAATATTATGAGGAATTTCGAATATTATGCTACTGGATGACAAATTCTGCGTGCAACGCGCCAGCTGCATGGATGCTCTTGAGAATATCGATCATGTCATGTGGCTGAACACCCAGCGCGTTAAGACCGGAAATCACTTCGGACAGACTGGTATCGCCCGTGACTTCCGCCAGAGCGCTGCCTTCAGTGGTGATTTCAGCGTTGCTTCTGGGAACCACAATGGTTTCACCCTCGGCGAAAGGGTTGGGCTGGATTACGATAGGATACTCTTCCACACGCAAGGTGAGATTTCCCTGCGATACCGCAACACGGCTGATCCGAACATCGGCGCCAATCACGATTGTACCTGATCGCTGGTCGACCACCACCCTGGCCCTGGTCGCGGGGTCGATCCGCAGACTTTCAATCCTCGCTATGGCATGTGCCGGAGAACCACCACCGATACGGCTAAGATCAAGCGCAACCGTACCCCCGTCCAGCATTGTCGCCGAACGTGAGCCAAATTCCTGATTGATGGCCCGTTCAATTCTGGCGGCTGTTGTAAAATCTGCTGATTTCAGCGCAAGCCGCAAAACTGAAACCTGGTTGAAATCGAACGGAACCTCACGCTCTACCCGTGCGCCGGAGGGGATCGACCCCGCCGTTGGCACACCCTGGACAACCCGAGCGGCATCGCCTTCGGCAGAGATCCCACCTGCAATGATGGTTCCCTGAGCCACCGCATAGATCTGGCCGTCCGCCCCATTCAGAGGTGTCATCACAAGCGTTCCACCAAGCAGGCTTTTCGCATCACCAATGGCCGAAACCGTTATGTCAATCCGCGCCCCGGCCCGCGAAAACGGCGGCAGGGTTGCGGTTACGAAAACAGCCGCGACATTTTTCGGGCGCGATGCTTCACCGACGATGTTGACACCAAGCCTCTCCAGAAGATTTGCCATAATCTCTTCTGTGAACGGCGAATTCCGGATACCATCACCGGTGCCGTTCAGCCCCACAACAAGACCATATCCCACGAGATCATTGCCCCTGACCCCGTCGATTTCGACCAGGTCTTTGATACGGACCGGTTGCGCCATGGCCGGGATCGACAGGGCGAGACTTGAGACAAGCAGCAGGATCAGACCTTGTAAGGCGTAAGCAAAGATATTCGGTTTCACCGGAGATATCCCGTCAGGCTGAGTTGCGACAGTCGCGCTGTGATGGTGTAGAATGCATCCAGTCTGCTCTCGAGATCCTTAAGGCGCACCGTAGCCTCATAGGGATCTGCTTCGGTCAGGCTGTTGCGTGTCAGGGCAAGTGCCGATTTCTCCGCAGAATTGCGACTTTGTGCCTGAGACAGTTGTTGCTCAACCGTGCCAATCCTGCTGGCGAGGACAGTCCTCGCTTCGGAAGAGCTGAAAAGGTTCTCACCCGCCCTGAGCGCAAGGGCAGACCGCGAAGCGTGATCTCCTGTAAAGAGACCCCGGTCAAGCAAAGCCACCTTAGAGAGGCCCGCCAGTGTCGCGCGGATTGCAGGGTCAAGGGCAGTGAAGGGAAGCGATGCCGTCTCTCCAGGTGCCACATTGAGGCCAGCCCGACCCTGGCCTCCGGTGTATAATGCCTCATATCCGGCGGTCCCTTTGAACCAGTCATCTATCCCGTTGGAAATATCGTCAATATCTGTCAGGCCGGCGATCGCGGTCTCGAGTGCCGTGAGGATCGCCTCGGATCCGGGCAAAGCCAGTTGGTCAGAAGCATCGCCGCCAAAAACCGACTTGTCGGCAAGGCGGGTGTTCAGCGCTGATATGGCAGTGTTGAAATCACGCGTGCCGGTGGACAGGATCGAAGAAAGCAGGGTGTCAGACGCGCCACTGGTTACGCGCAGCAGGTTAGCTGCGAGCTCTGTGGTCGCTTCAGAAATGACAGATAAAGCGCGCTGCATCGCCTCGCCCATCAGGGTAAGTTCGGTGGTGGCTGCGGCAAACCCGGAAAGTCGGGCAAGGGCATGATCTGTCGCGGCCAGAGCAGAAAAGTCGCCACGCAAAGCTTTACCCTGATCAGAAAACTTGCCGGTCATCATCTCTTGCGTGGCCTTTTGCAGGCCCGCACGAAGTTCAGACGACTGTCGCAGAAGTGCCGGGGTCAGAAACGGGTTTGAGCTTATGCGTTCCATCGTCAAAGCCCCAACAGAGTTTTGATCATTTCATCCACGACCTGAATGACCCGCGCATTGGCCGCGTAGTTTTTCTCAATCACCAGCAGCGACTGCAGCTCTTCATCGGTGTTCACGCCCGAAGCGGCCTCGATGTCGGACAATGCCGTGTATCTCGCGGCAGTATAGCTTTGTTCGGTCTCCTGTGTGACGCGCTGAGAGGAGGTTCGGGACAGAATGGCTGCTGCCAGGCCTGCGAGGCTCCTGGTGCCACCGGGGATCGGCGATGCGATGGCGCGGTTGGTGTTGAGCGCTGAGGAGAGTGAATTGAGGAGCGTGGAGTTTCCAACAGGGCCCGGCGTGAGCGCGCCGAGCCCGTCGCGCAGCCGCGTGACTTCTCCGCCTTTCAAAGGATCTGTGGCGAAATTCAATGCGATACGTGACGCCAGACCCACCTCATCAGCGGGATCAAAGGCCAGACCGCCATCGGTGAACAATCCGGGGGCACCAGCAGGTAAAGTGGGATCGAGACCTGCTGCGCTGAACCTTTCAATCATGTCACGCGCCAATGCATCGAGCACAGACTGGCCTTCAACAGCCAGCTCGTCGCGAACCGCGAAGAGCGCCCCGAGCTCTCCACCAAGGATCATGCTGCTGCTTCCTGTGGTTGCCATCGGTTTGCCGTTGATGGTCAGCCCATAGAGGCCTCCGCTGGCCTGGGTCATTTCAGGCACGATTGTATGGACTTCGGTGAAACCGAAGCTCACAGGGTTTCCGTCCAGCAGAAGGGCGCCCCCGGCAGAGATCAGCGCAATCTGATTGCCGTCTCGTGGCATTTCCTTCAGCGGAATGATGCTGGCAATGCTGTCGATCACCTGCTGACGCTGATCCATCAACGCCGAGGCATCCCGACCGGAGCCGCTGTGAGAGGCGATCATCCGGTTCAGCTCCTGAACCTGGCGCAGGCCGCTGTTCAGACTTTCCACAGCCGAAGCGATGCCTTTCTCGGCCTTGAGACGTTCAGCCTGGATGGCGTCACTCGCCTGATTCAATCCGGTGGCAAGGGATCTTGCTGCCGAAACCGCCGCAGCAAGCCTTGCCTCGGATTCGGGATGGCTCGCGGCCTCAAGTAAAGTGGTGTCCAGCGTGCTGACGCGGGAAACCAGGGATCCCGGAGATTCAGTTGTGCCGAGAATGGTCTCAAGCCGGTTGAGAAAGCCTGCCTTGGTCGCGCTGTCACCCGCAGCGGCCTGAGCGCCCCTGCGGTCATTGATCAGATAGAGATCTGCATGTCTGGTGATGCCGACCACGCGCACGCCCTGACCCGATCCTCCGAGGTTAAGAGCCGAAAGCGAAACGGAACGGCGCGCGTAGCCCAAAGTCGTTGCATTTGCGACATTGTTGGACACCGCCTCAGCCTGCCGCGAGGTGGCGGTCAGTCCGGTCAGCGCGGAATTGAGGGCCGAGGTGATGCTCATTTTGCGTTACCGTTTGATATTGGTGGTTTCCTGCAACATTTCGTCGACGGTCTGGATGACCTTGGCGTTCGATGAATAGGCCCGCTGCGTCTGAATCAGCGAAGTCAGTTCTGCCGCAACATCTGTGGTCGATCCCTCACGGGCATAGCCTTCAATCGAGCCGGTCGGGCCGTCACCGGCATCCCAGAGGAAGAAAGAGCCCGATTGCGGCGAGACCTGATAGGTCTGGTTATGCAGCGAGATCAGGCCATTGGGATTCGGCACATCGACCAGCGGGATCTGGTAGAGCACGCGGTTGAACCCGGTATCATAGGTTGCGATGATATAGCCGTTCGGATTGATCTCGACCGTGGTGAGATTGCCGACGGGCGATCCGTCCTTGGTGATCTGCACCGGCGCAAAATCATCGGAAAGCTGGGTCAGACCGTTCGGATCACCGACGCGGCCGATGGCGACGCTCATCGGGCCGCCGGCCACGGTCAGCGGCAGAGTTCCGGTGGCACCGTCATAAGCCGGCCAGGCCGGAACCGCCGGAACCGCAACAACTGTCGCGAGCGTGCCGCCAGCCGCGCGGGAATCGTCAAAGGTCAGAACATATTCCCCGATGATCGCATTATTGCTGGCAGAATCGCGGATCACCATGGTCCAGGTGTTGGATGGCGGGCTGCCTGCCGCCGGAACGGTCGGCGTGAAGTTGAAATCCAGAGATTCCGACGTGCCGAGATTGCCGAAATATTCGATCGCGAAGGGCAGCGGATCGCCGGTGGCGCCGGCTTCGGTACCCGTGGCCGGCAGGTTGACCCCCGCCGTGATCTGGGTGGTCGGATCGCCGGCGGTCTGGTTCGCATTGATCACAACCGGTACCAGGCCGGTGATCGTATCCCGCGGGAAGACCGGAATGCTGCCATCCGACGTGGCAGGCCAGCCCATCAGCACCAGACCGGACTGGGTTTTCAGCACACCATTCGCATCGGTTCGGAAAGAGCCGGTCGTTGTCATCAAAAGCGCGCGGTCTACTGAATTGACCCCCAGAGATACTTCGGTGATCACTGGCAGCATCCCGCGCCCGGAAACCGCAATGTCCAGCGGATGCGAAGTGCCGACAAGGCCGCCGCGTTCTTCGATCAGTCGCATGGTCGAGGCGCGAACGCCGCCTGCCGAATAGGTGCCAGAGCCGCGATTGTTCGTGATCACCATGCTGGAGAATTCAGCATGGGCGCGTTTATAGCCGAAAGTGCCCGAATTCGCGATATTGTCTGAGATGGTCGCGAGCCGCGTCGCGTTGGCACTGAGCCCGGCTACGCCGGCATTGAGCGCGGAGGAAATCGTCATCAGTCGCACCTTTATCCTGAATGAGCTTGCGACAGGTTTGGCCCGGAGGACTGAATTTTCCGCTAACAGATAAAATTATCGGGATTACCGGTCACGCCGCAGCAGCACGATCTCGATCCGGTTGTTGCGCCGCGATGCCGGATCGGCCACGGCGGGCTTGCGGTCAGCAAAGCCCCCGATGCGGCTGAACCGGGTCGCCTGAATGCCGGCCCTCTGGAGCAGACTGCGCATGGCACGGGCACGATCGGCCGTCAGTTCCCAGCCCGGATTTTCAACCAGCGTGACCGGATAGCTTTGCACATAGGCGTTCACCGCAAGACCATTCACGGTCAGATTGAGCACCTCGGCCAGCATCCGCGCCAGATGCATGGTAACCTCTTGCGGCTCGGCGGTATGGCCCTTGAACAGGCTGGCGTCATCAAGATCGAAGAGCTCGATCACAAGGCCTTCATCGGTGACCCGGGTGACAACATGGCGCATCAGTTGTTCCATGGTGCGGCTTTCGCCGCCACGATCGAACAGGGCTTCTTGGACGGTTTTCACCATCTCGGCCTGGGCTTTTTCCTCGGCCTCGCCGGCGCCAGTCTGGCTGGCGAGGCCGCCGCGGCCCATGGCGGTCCGGTCCTCCTCGGAGAAAATGGATTCACCGCCCAGTGTGCCATCACCGCCACCTGAAACCTTGCTGAGCGGGATCGACGGATTGAAGTAATCCGACAGTCCCTTGCGTTGTTTTTCTGTCGTCGCATTCAGCAGCCACATCAGCAGGAAGAAGGCCATCATTGCGGTCACGAAATCCGCATAGGCCACTTTCCAGGCGCCGCCATGATGGCCGCCGCCCGAAACCACTTTCTTCCGTTTGATGATGACTGGCGGCGCATTACTTTGCCCGGCCATTCCCGTCACCCTTTTCACTCACCCGGGGCCAGGATCACAGGTCGGAATGAAGAACGGCTTAAAGTTATGATTTTTAGGGAATAGTCCAGAAAAAGCCCTGATCTTCGACGGCTCAGCTCCGCTTCAGCCAGATAGCGGCATCGCCCAGTTTCGCAACAAATGCCTCATGCGCGGCTGTTTCCGCAGCGGTGATCCGCGCGGGCAATGCGGTCGGGCGGGGACGGGGGCGCCAGTCTCCGTCCAACTGCCCAGCACTTGCGGGGCTGTTGCTTTGTATTGGCGCCAGCACGAGGTCGGGCTGACGACCCCCGACCAGTTCGAGATAGACCTCGGCGAGGATTTCGCTGTCGAGCAGCGCGCCGTGTTTTTCACGCCGGGAATTGTCGACGCCAAAACGCCGGCAAAGCGCATCCAGCGAGGCAGGCGAGCCGGGAAAGCGCTGCCGCGCGATGGCCAGCGTGTCGATGGCGCGCGCCCAGGGAATATCGGCCAGCCCCATACGCTTCAGTTCGAAATTCAGAAACTTCATATCAAAGGCTGCGTTATGGATCACCAGTTTCGCATCACCGACGAAATCCACAAATGCCTGGCCGATTTTCGCGAAAACCGGCTTGTCGCTGAGGAATTCGCTGCTGAGCCCGTGCACTTCGAAGGCGCCCTGCGGCATGTCGCGTTCGGGGTTGATATATTGGTGATAAACCTTGCCGGTGGGCAGGTGGTTGAACAGCTCGACCGCGCCGATCTCGACGATGCGGTCGCCCTGTTCCGGGTCAAAGCCGGTGGTCTCGGTATCAAGGACGATTTCACGCATTCTGGCCCGCCATTCCTGCGCGCAGATGCGCGATCAGCGCCTGTACATACACCCGGGTGCTGTCGATTGACAGGGTTTCGACGATATGGGTGGCGCGGGCGCGCTTGTCCTGGTCGGGCATCTGGCGCGAAAGGACCAGGTCAAGCTGCGCCGCCGTCATACCGGGCCGCGCAAGGACGCGGGCGCGTTGCAAAGCGGCAGGTGCCGTGACCAGCAGCGACGCGTCACATTCCCGGTCGATGCCTTTCTCAAACAGAAGCGGCACATCGAGCAGCAGGATATCGGACCCGGTATGGGCCAGAAATGCGGCCCGATCTTCCGCAACAAGCGGATGGATCAGCTGTTCCAGCTGTTTCAGGCGCGAGGGATCGGCGGCCAGCAGCGTCTTTAATGTTTCCCGTGAAACACCCTGATCGGAAACCGCTTCGGGAAAAGACCCCGCCAGAGCTGCGGCACCCTTTGCGCCGGGGGCATAAAGCCGGTGCACCGCCGCATCCGCATCCCAGACCGGGATACCTGCGTCCCAGAACATTGCGGCCGTGGTCGATTTCCCCATGCCGATGGAGCCGGTCAGGCCAAGGCAGAAAGCTCTCATGCGTTCAGAACCGCGAGGCGGGTCTCCTCATCCACCACCGGGCGTTTGCCGAACCAGCGCTCGAACCCGGGCACGGCCTGGTGCAGCAACATTCCGAGCCCGTCGACCACCGTGCAGCCACGCGCTTCAGCCTCGGTCAGCAGGCCGGTTTTCAACGGCGCATAGACAATGTCAGTCACAAGGCAGCGCTGGCTGATCCGGTCGAGATCAATGACAAGGTCTGGCTTGCCGGTCATGCCGAGCGAGGTCGTGTTCACCAATGTGGCACAACCTTCGATCATCGCGCCGACATGGGTCCAGTCCCAGACCACCACTTTCGCTCCGAAGTCCGAACGCATGGCCTCGGCCCTGGGGCGGGTGCGGTTGACGATGCGGATCTCGGGTGCACCGACCTCGATCAGCGCCGCGACAACGGCACGGGCCGCACCACCAGCGCCCAGCACCGCAGCCGGACCGGCGGTCGGATCCCAGAAAGGCGCGTTCTGCCTCAGGTTGGAAATAAAGCCGGACCCATCGGTATTATCCGCATGGATCTTACCATCTTTCCGGAAAATCAATGTGTTAGCAGCACCTATCAGCGCCGCACGATCGGTAATGATATCCGCGATCTTCAGGATCGCCTCTTTATGGGGAATGGTGACATTGGCCCCGACAAACCCCATCTGCGGCAGGGTGCGCAAGACATGCGCCAGATCCTGAGGCGCCACATCCATAGGGATATAATGCCCCGCGAGACCATAGCGCTTCAGCCAATAGCCATGCAGCGCCGGGCTGCGGCTATGCGCGATCGGATGCCCGATCACACCGGCCAGCGGAATACGCGGATGGTCAGTCATGCGGGAATATCCCCTCTCAGCGAAAGCCAGTTCAGAAGGGGAAGTAAGGGCAGCCCCAGAATCGTGAAGTGATCCCCCTGGCACGAGGAGAACAGCCGAATGCCCTCCTCTTCAAGCCGGTATCCACCGACGGAATGACGGATTTTATCCCAGTTGCGCGAGATATAGCCGTCAAGCCACAGATCCCCGAAATCCCGCATCGTAAGCCGCGCCTCGCTCACGTGACGCCAGAGCGGCTGGCCGCCCTGGCAAACCACCACCGCCGAGATCAGACGGTGGGTTTTGCCGCGCAGATCTACCAGCTGGGCGCGCGCCGCCTCCGGGCTTTCAGGCTTGGCAAAGATCCGGCCATTCAGCTCGAGCAGTTGGTCCGAGCCGATCACCAGCGCCTCTGGCCGCTTGCCCGAGATTTTCAGCGCCTTGGTTTCCGCCAGTGCGTCGGCGACATCGCGCGGCTTTGCACTCTCAGCCTCCAAAGCGCGGCGAATGCTGTCTTCATCCACCCGCGCCGCAAGGCTCTCAAACGCCAGGCCCGCCGCCCGCAACATGGCGATTCTCGTCTCCGAGGCAGAGGCCAGCACCAAAGCCGGCATTTTCTTGCCTGCGACGTCTTCGGAAAAATCAGAGGGCACTTGTGGATAATCCTGTTTTGTTCGGGGGAAGACTCGGCCGGTTATCCCATGCCTCAGGGCCAGGGTCGGGATATCCTCAAAAAGCGCCCGCACGCGACCCCGGTTATCCCACTGCGCATGCTGTTTTCCACCATCGATCCGCGCGGGGGTTTTGCGCGGGCTGTGACATTTCTCCTCCACAGGCCGATGCCTGGAAACGCTGTTCTAAGAACATGATATAAATAGATAAATCAAAACACCATGCATTTTTTCCCAATCTTTCCCACTTCTGTCCACAGGTGGAAAACTCAAGGGAAAATGCCCCGGAACTGCCGCTATCCTGTTATCCTCAGGGCCTACTACAACATCATCCTTCATATCTTTCTCTTAAATATATTATGAACTCTGCACGGGTTTGTGCCTCCCAGCTCGCATTTCGCCTTCTGAGCGGCCTTTCTGCTCAGAAAGATTGACTTACAGCCCCAGTCCCCCTATCTGCAGGCAATGCGGGGCCGTCCGGTCCTGACGCTTCCCTTTTTCAGCCTCTGATCCAGCATCGCGCCGCACGCGCGTCTGGCATAATGGTATTGCGATGACAGAACGCCTCAACCTCTCCGATCTCAAGGCCAAGACCCCGGCCGATCTTCTCGCCATGGCGGAGGAGTGGGAGATCGAGAATGCGCCCTCGATGCGCAAGGGCGAGATGATGTTCCAGATCCTCAAGGAACATGCCGAGGAAGGCTGGGAAATCGGTGGCGATGGCGTCCTTGAGGTTCTGCAGGATGGTTTCGGCTTTCTGCGCAGCCCTTCGGCCAACTATCTGCCTGGCCCCGATGACATCTATGTCGGCCCCGAGATGATCCGTCAGTTTTCGCTGCGCACCGGCGATTCCATCGAAGGCGTGATCAAGGCCCCGTCCGAGAATGAGCGCTATTTCAGCCTTGTGAAGGCGACGCTGATCAATTTCGACGATCCGGAGCGCGCGAAACACAAGGTCCATTTCGACAACCTGACGCCGCTTTACCCGGAAGAGCGGCTGAAGATGGAAATCGAGGATCCGACGATCAAGGACCGCTCGGCCCGGATCATCGATCTGGTGGCGCCGATCGGTAAAGGCCAGCGGGCGCTGATCGTGGCCCCGCCGCGCACGGGTAAGACGGTTCTTCTGCAAAACATCGCGCGCTCGGTCGCGGCGAACCACCCGGAATGCTATCTGATCGTGCTGCTGATCGATGAGCGGCCCGAGGAAGTTACCGATATGCAGCGTTCGGTGAAGGGTGAGGTTGTGTCCTCGACCTTTGACGAGCCGGCGACGCGCCACGTGGCTGTGGCCGAGATGGTGATCGAAAAGGCCAAGCGCCTGGTTGAACATAAACGAGATGTTGTGATCCTTCTTGATTCGATCACAAGACTTGGTCGTGCCTTTAACACAGTCGTGCCGAGCTCGGGCAAGGTTCTGACCGGTGGTGTGGACGCCAACGCGCTGCAACGCCCCAAGCGTTTCTTCGGTGCAGCACGGAATATCGAAGAGGGCGGCTCGCTGACGATCATTGCGACCGCGCTGATTGATACCGGCTCACGGATGGATGAAGTTATCTTCGAAGAATTCAAAGGCACCGGTAACTCTGAGATCGTTCTGGATCGGAAAGTGGCCGACAAGCGCGTCTTCCCGGCGATGGACATCCTCAAATCCGGCACACGGAAAGAGGATCTCCTGGTCGATAAATCCGATCTGCAGAAGACCTATGTGCTGCGCCGCATCCTGAACCCGATGGGCACCACCGACGCTATCGAATTCCTGATCGGCAAGCTGAAACAGACCAAGTCGAATTCCGAGTTCTTCGACTCGATGAATACCTGATCGGGGGCCAGCGGGGTTGCGATGGCTGACACGATCTATGCCAGCGCGACAGCTCGTGGGCGGGCGGGCGTCGCGGTAATCAGGGTCTCTGGCCCGAATTCTTTCGCCATATGCAAAGTACTGACAGGCGCGGCTCCAAAGCCGCGCCTTGCCAGTTTGCGCAATATCGCGTGGCAGGGTCAACATCTCGACCAGGCTCTGGTGTTGGGCTTTGTGGAAAATGCCAGCTTTACCGGCGAAGAAGTGATCGAGCTGCAAACCCATGGCGGGTTGGCGGTGGTCAATGCCGTGCTGCGGGCTATTGGCGAAACCGGCCTTGCGCGTATGGCAGAGGCGGGCGAATTTACCCGGCGGGCGCTCGACAATGGCATGCTCGACCTGACACAGGTCGAGGGGCTGGCCGACCTGATTGACGCTGAAACCGAGGCGCAGCGTAAGCAGGCGCTGCGGGTATTGTCTGGTAGTATCGGAAAAACAGTTGATCACTGGCGAAGCCGCCTGATCCGGGCCGCGGCTCTGATCGAGGCAACGATTGATTTTGCTGATGAAGACGTGCCAGTCGATGTGACCCCGGAAGTGCGCGAGATTCTGACAGCGCTATCGGGTGAGATTGCCCGCGAAGCGGCGGCCGTTTCAGCCGCAGAACGCATTCGCGAAGGTTTCGAGGTCGCGATTATTGGCCCACCGAATGCCGGAAAATCCACACTTCTCAATCGCCTGGCAGGTCGGGAGGCGGCGATTACGTCGGAAATAGCGGGCACCACGCGGGATGTGATCGAGGTCAGGATGGACCTATCCGGCCTCGCGGTTACCTTGCTCGACACCGCCGGGCTCAGGGAAAGCGACGATCTCGTGGAGCGCGAAGGTATCAGACGGGCGATCCAGCGCGCTGAGGCCGCCGATTTGCGGTTGTTCCTCGGGGAGGGTGATCTTGGGATTGCGCTTCGGGATGGTGATATCCAGCTGAGCGGGAAGGCCGACCTTGGTGGTCCTGGCCCTGGCCTCGCGGTCTCGGGTCTCACTGGCGAAGGAATTGACGCTTTGCTGCAGCAAGTTACAGCGCGGCTCTCGGAAAAAGTCGCTGGTGCTGGTATAATGGTGCGTGAACGGCATCGGCATGCGCTGGAGCAGGGAATCACCGCGATCGGGGCTGTGTTGCAGATGATGGATAACGGTGTTCAGTCCGAGATTGTGGCGGAAGAGTTGCGTCAGGTATTGCGATCACTGGACAGTCTGGTTGGGCGTGTTGATGTCGAAGAATTGCTGGGCGAGATCTTCGCCAGCTTCTGTATCGGAAAGTGAGGGTGTTTCACGTGAAACATTTTGATGTTCTGGTGGTCGGCGGCGGCCATGCCGGGGCCGAGGCCGCAGCGGCTGCTGCGCGTATCGGGGTGCGAACGGCATTGGTGACAATGCGCGCAGAGACAATAGGCGTCATGTCCTGCAACCCGGCGATTGGCGGTCTTGGAAAGGGCCATCTCGTTCGGGAAATTGATGCGATGGACGGCATTATGGGCCGGGCCGGAGATATGGCTGGTATTCAGTACCGGCTTTTGAATCGCAGAAAGGGCCCCGCAGTACAGGGGCCAAGGACCCAGGCTGATCGTAAACTCTATCGCCGTGCGGTGCAGAGTTTGCTGGCCGAGGAAGCCTGTCTTTCTGTCATTGAGGGCGAGGCGGCCGGGTTGATCACTCTGGCAGGGCGCGTTACCGGATTGCGGCTGGCTGATGGGTCAGAGATTTCTGCAGCGGCCATCGTGCTCACAACCGGCACATTCCTGAACGGCCTGATCCATGTAGGTGACCAAAGCCGCCCTGGTGGTCGCGTTGGCGATCAAGCTTCTGTCCGACTTGCACAGCAGATCCATGATCTTGGTCTGGAAACTGGGCGCCTTAAAACCGGGACGCCACCGCGACTGGACGGGAAGTCGATTGACTGGAGCCGGCTGGAAATGCAGCCCGCCGATGAAGATCCGGTTCTCCTGTCGTTTATGAATAATAAAGCGGTCGCAAGGCAGATTTCCTGCGGCATTACGCATACCTCTGCGGCCACGCATCAGATTATTCGTGATAATCTTAATCGTTCGGCAATGTATGGCGGCCATATTGATGGAGTCGGCCCCCGTTACTGCCCCTCGATCGAAGATAAAGTCGTGCGCTTTGCCGACAAGGACAGCCATCAGGTCTTTCTGGAACCCGAAGGCCTAGATGATGACACTGTCTATCCAAACGGAATATCGACCTCTTTGCCCGCTGAAATACAGGAGGCTTACGTCCGGACCATGGCTGGCCTTGAGAATGTGGCCATTCTTCAGCCAGGCTATGCCATTGAATATGACTATCTCGACCCGCGGGGGTTGAAGTCGTCGCTGGAAACTAAAGCTCTCGCCGGCCTATATCTTGCGGGGCAGATCAATGGAACCACAGGATATGAAGAGGCGGCAGCCCAAGGCATGGTTGCCGGGCTGAACGCCGCGCGAGCCTCAAGGACGCAGGAGCCGGTGAGCTTCTCGCGCAGTGACAGCTATATCGGGGTCATGATTGATGATCTGGTCACCCGTGGCGTCACCGAGCCCTATCGTATGTTCACCTCGCGGGCCGAGTACCGGCTTAGCCTGCGTGCAGATAACGCGGATCAGCGCCTGACGCCCAAGGGCCAGGAGGTGGGTTGTGTCCGGGAGGCGCGCAGCCGCGCATTCGGAGCGAAAATGGAGGCCCTCGGGGCGATCACCGAGGTTTTAACAGCGGCAAAGTTCACCCCAAAAGAGCTTGCCGAGGTCGGAATCACCGTCAGCAAAGACGGCGCCAGACGGACCGCCTGGGATCTGATGGCCATGCCGGAATATGATCCGGCCGTTTTGGATGGGCTGGTGCCGGCGCTTGCAGATCATCCGGCTGCCGCAAGGGCGCAGGCGGAAATCGAGTCGCTTTATTCCCAATATACGGATCGGCAGGCCGCTGCGGCCGAAGAGCTTCGTCGCCATGAGGCGATGAAGATTCCGGCAGATTTCGATTATGCCGCGCTTTCCGGTCTTTCGGCGGAGCTTACCGGGAAATTGCTGCGTAAGCTGCCGGAAACTATCCAGCAGGCGCGTCAGATTGAAGGGATGACCCCGGCCGCAGTGATGCTGCTGATTGCATCGCTGCGCAAGATCGCAGCGGCCAGACTGGCCGGGTGACCCTTGGATCAAGCACTTTGGAATGACCTGGGCATCAGCCCGGAAGGCCTTGAAAAGCTAAGGCTATACGAGGCACTGACCGCAAAATGGACGCAGAAGATCAATCTGATCTCACGCTCCACTGTGGGAGAGATCTGGGCGCGGCATATCGAGGATTCGGCGCGGATCTTTCTGCTTGCGCCGGAGCAACCCCAGCTCTGGGCAGATTTCGGGTCGGGCGGCGGATTTCCTGGGATCGTTGTTGCCGCTTTGCTTCAGGATCGTGGTCTTGCAACCAGGGTGGTTCTCGTTGAATCGGACCAACGCAAGGCCACCTTCCTGCGTGAGGCGGCGCGTCAGATGGGTATCCCGGTTGATGTGCGGGCCGAGCGAGCCGAGGCCATTGCGCCACTTGGGGCAGATGTTGTGTCCGCAAGAGCGCTTGCCCCCTGGATATGCTTTGCGCGATTGCCGAGCGACACGGATCGCCCGATATGACCTGTCTTTTTCCGAAGGGCGAGAGCTGGGCAGATGAGGTTGCGGCGGCGCAGAAAAACTGGCGCTTCGATCTGGAGGCGGCGGACGATCCGGGGCATAAAGGATCAGCCACCCTGAAATTAAGGACAGTGCGCCGTGCCAGCCGCGATTCCCAAGACTGACGCCATGCCCTTTCCGGCGCATGTCATCGCCGTCGCCAACCAGAAAGGCGGCGTTGGGAAGACCACGACCGCGATAAATCTGTCGGCAGCCCTGGCCGAGAGGGGGCTGCGGATCCTGCTCGTCGATCTTGATCCCCAGGGTAACGCTTCGACGGGCCTTGGGGTTGCGACGAATGATCGTAAACTCACCACTTATGACCTGATTTTGTCGGACGGGGCACCGAACGCCATCATTCAGCGCACTTCAGTGAATAATCTGTGGATCAGCCCGGCGAATTCCGACCTGGCCTCGGCGGATATCGATCTTGTCGCCAATGAGAAGCGCAGTTTTCTGCTGCATGACGCTTTGCGCCACCCGGATATCGAGGCGATGGGCTTTGATGTCGTGCTGATTGACTGCCCGCCTTCGCTGTCTTTGCTGACGGTTAACGCGCTTGTGGCGGCGAATTCGGTGCTTGTGCCGCTTCAGGCCGAGTTTTTCGCGCTTGAGGGGCTCTCGCAGCTTCTTTTGACGGTGCGGGATGTGCGGCGTTCGGCGAATCCGGATCTTCGGATTGAGGGCGTTGTTCTGACGATGTATGATGGTCGCAACAATCTGGCGCAGCAGGTCGAGACTGATGCGCGCGAGAACCTTGGTGATATGGTGTTTCGCACCATCATCCCGCGCAATGTGCGGCTTTCTGAAGCGCCCTCTTTCGCCAAGCCGGTGACGGAATATGATCCGACCTCGCGCGGTGCCGAAGCCTATCGGTCTTTGGCCGGGGAAATTGCCGCTAAACTGCGGTCCTGACAACAAGAAGAAGAGGCAGAGCATGGAACGCAAAGGGCTTGGTCGTGGTCTTTCGGCATTGATGTCGGATGTGAATTTGCGCCCCGAGAGTGAGGGGCCGCGGCGGGCGGACACCAGGCTGCCGGTCGAAAAGCTGCAACCGAACCCGGAGCAGCCGCGCAAGGATTTCGACCAGGCGGCGCTGGAGGCGCTGGCAGATTCGCTGCGGCAGAAGGGGGTTATCCAGCCTCTGGTCGTGCGGGTCAAAGGCGACCATTACGAGATCGTCGCCGGCGAGCGGCGCTGGCGCGCGGCGCAGATAGCACAATTGCATGAAGTTCCGGTGGTGATCCGCGAGCTTGATGATACCGAAGTGCTGGAAATCGCGATCATCGAGAACATCCAGCGCGAAGATCTCAATGCGATTGAAGAGGCTTTGGGGCTGCGCCAGTTGATTGATCGTTTTGGTCATACCCAGGAAAAAGTGGCCGAGGCGCTGTCGAAAAGCCGCAGCCATGTGACCAATCTGCTAAGGCTGCTGAATCTGCCCGGTGACGTGCAAAAGATGGTGCGCGAGGGCGCGCTGTCGGCAGGTCATGCACGGGCTCTGATCACAGCGCCAGACCCTTTGCGGCTGGCCCAGACAGTGATCGCGCGCGGTCTTTCGGTGCGGGAGACTGAAAAGCTGGCCCGTGAGGCCCTGGAGCCGACGAAATCGACGTCGTCGGAGCAGTCTAGCGCGCGGGAAAGCACCAAAGATGCCGATACGCGCGCGCTGGAGGGAGATTTGTCGGCGCAGCTTGGGATGACTGTACGGATCGATCACAAGGGGCAGGGCGGCAGCCTGGTTATTTCCTATCGCGATCTGGAAGAGCTGGACCTGCTGTGCCAGCTGCTGTCTTCCGGGCCCTCGGGTCTGGCCCGCGACTGATCAGGCTTCTGACAGCTCCAGGATCAGCCGGTTGAGCAAAAGCCGGCCGGTCGCGGTGGCTGTCAGACGATCATCCTGCAGGGTGATGAAGCCATCCTTCTGCAGGGTTTCCAGCTTTTCGCTGTTCGGCCGACGTCCAAGCATCCTGGTGTAGCGGGGCAGTGACATGCCCTCACTCAGCCGCAATGACATCATCAGATATTCCAGCGCCTGATCCTGCGGGCTGATAGTTTCACGTGGAACTTCGCCTTTACCTGTTTTTCTCAGGGCTTCCAGCCAGAGCTCAGGTGACTTATGAGCGAGTGTTGCCACGCGTTGCCCGTTCAGAGTGAGGCGGCCATGTGCGCCCGGGCCGATGCCGAGATAGTCACCCATGCGCCAATAGGTCAGATTGTGGCGCGATTCACAGCCCGGTCGGGCATAGTTCGAGACTTCATACCCAAGCAAACCGGCTGTGCCACAGACGTCAGTGGTCAGATCATACATATCTGCTGCGAGGTCTTCATCCGGAAGACCCCGGAGCTTTCCGGCGTCATATAGCCTGGCAAAAACCGTGCCTTCCTCGACGGTCAGCTGGTAGAGCGAGATATGGTCGGGGCCTCGGGCCAGGACCTGGCGCAGTTCATCTCCCCATGAGGCGAGATCCTGATCCTGACGGGCATAGATCAGATCACAGGAGGTTCGGTCAAAAAGGTCACGGGCCAGATCCAATGCTGCCAGCCCCTCAGCGGCGCTATGCTGACGCCCGAGACGCAGCAGATCCTGATCATTCAATGCCTGAAGGCCGAGTGAGACACGATTAACGCCGGCCAGGCGATAAGACCTGAAACGCGATGCTTCTACGGAAGTCGGATTGGCCTCGAGTGTAACCTCAAAATCGTTTGTCATGCGCCAGTGGCGGGAAATCCGATCCAGAATGGCGCCAACCGTTTCGGGGTCCATCAGCGAGGGCGTGCCACCACCGAAGAATACCGAATGGAGGATACGTCCTCCGGTTTCTGTGGCAGCGCGATCCAGCTCGCGCAGATAGGCCTCTTTCCACTCGGCCTGATCAATTCTCGCACGTACATGGCTGTTGAAATCGCAATAGGGGCATTTTGCCTTGCAGAAGGGCCAATGAAGGTAGAGGGAGAAGCCTCCCTCTTGCCAGTCTTCTGCATGTTCCTGTTTCACGTGAAACACTTTTCCATGATAGCGGCGACTGCCCGTGCCCGGTGGCTTATCGCATTCTTTTGATCGGCTGACATCTCGGCAAAAGTCTGCGCGTAGCCGTCAGGCTGGAACATGGGATCGTAGCCATGGCCTTCAAGACCCCGGCGCGGCCAGATCAATTCTCCGGCGCAGCTGCCTTCGACGATTTCGTCATGACCATCGGGCCAGGCAAGAACCAGAGTGCACCGAAACTGGCCCAGGCGCGGGGCAGGCGCCCCGCGCTCTTCCAGCAGCGCCCAGGTTTTTTCCATCGCCATGCCGAAATCACGGCCATTCGGGGTTTCGGCCCAGTCAGCGGTATAGACACCCGGAGCCCCGTCCAGCGCATCAATCGTCAGGCCGGAATCATCAGCCAGCGCGGGAAGGCCGGTGGCCATTGCCGCATAATGTGCTTTGATCCGGCCGTTGCCGACGAATGTGTCCTCGGTCTCTTCCGGCTCATCCAGGTCAAACTCACCGGCGGAAATGCAACGGATGCCAAGCGGTGCCAGCAATGTCGCGAATTCCTCCAGCTTGCCTTTGTTGTGGCTCGCGATCACAAGCTGGTCGCCGGTGAATTTGCGGGTCATGCGCCAATGGCCTTCTTCTGTGCTTCGACCAGCGCCGCAGTGCCCTTAAGGCCAAGCCCGAGCAGGATGGTGAGGTCTTCAACCGCGAAGGGCGCGCCTTCTGCCGAGGCCTGAACCTCAACCAGCTTGCCCTTGCCGGTGATCACGAAATTGCCATCAGTGCCTGCTGCCGAGTCTTCGTCATAGTCAAGATCCAGCACATTCTGGCCGGCATAGATGCCGCAGGACACTGCCGCGACGTGATCGAGCAGCGGATCGCCGGTGACGAGGCCCTTTTGCATCAGCTTGTTCATTGCCAGGCGCAAAGCGACCCAGCCGCCAGTGATGGCCGCGCAGCGGGTGCCACCATCGGCCTGGATCACATCGCAATCGACGGTGATCTGACGTTCCCCAAGCGCTTGCCGGTCAACCACTGCGCGCAGGCTGCGACCTATAAGCCTTTGAATCTCTTGTGTTCTGCCGGATTGTTTGCCTGCAGCTGCCTCGCGGCGCGATCTGGTATGGGTGGATCGCGGCAACATGCCATATTCCGCCGTCACCCAGCCCATGCCGGTGTTGCGCAGGAAGGGCGGCGGCTTGTCTTCGATCGAAGCGGTGCAAAGCACATGGGTATTTCCCATCCGGATCAGGCAGGAGCCTTCGGCGTGAAGGGAAACCCCGGTTTCAATGGAAACCGTGCGAAGTTGGTCGAGCTCTCTTCCAGAGGGGCGCATGACTGATCCTTTCAAAGATTTGCGGTCAGATATGCGCGGGCAGGCGCCGGATGCAACCCTGATCACCAGGCGTAACAGGGGGCTGGCGCATTGACGGCGGGTGCTATTGGTCCTTAAGTCAAATGAAAGGCGGGCCGGGATGTAATGGCGGACAGAAAAGAGCTGCTGCAGCAAATGAGTGACAGGTCGCGCGAAGTTTTCCGGCGCGTGGTCGAGGGCTATCTTGAAACCGGTGAGCCGGTTGGATCGCGCACGCTTACCCGTAGCCTGAGCGAACAGATCTCGGCCGCGACCATCCGCAATGTGATGCAGGATCTGGAATTCCTCGGTCTGCTGGACAGCCCGCATATTTCGGCAGGGCGGATTCCGACGCAGCAGGGGCTGCGGCTGTTTGTCGACGGCTTTCTTGAGGTCGGAACGGTTGATCAGGCCGACCGCGCGCGGATCGATGCGACGCTCAGCGGCGAGGATCACGATGTTGGCATGGCGCTCGACCATGTTTCGGCGGCGCTTTCCTTCCTGACCGGAGGCGCCAGTATCGTGATGACGCCAAAGCATGAATCGGCACCGATCCGGCATATCGAATTTGTCTCGCTTTCGGCAGATCGGGCGCTTGTGGTGCTGGTCTTTGCCGATGGCCAGGTTGAGAACCGTCTGTTCCATCCGCCGCCCGGGCAAACACCGTCCTCGATGCGCGAGGCTGCGAATTTCCTTAATGCCATGGCGGGCGGGCGGACGCTTTCTGATCTGCGCCAGCATATCCGCGCCGAAGTAGCCGCCCGTCGCCAGGAAGTTGATGTTCTGGCGCGCGAGCTGGTCGAAAGCGGGCTGGCGGTCTGGGAGAATGCGGGCCTTTCGTCCGAGCGGCTGATTGTGCGCGGCCGTGCCAATCTGCTGGAAAGCGCCGGATCCGAGGATGTCGACCGGATCCGCAATCTTTTCGACGATCTCGAACGCAAGCGCGATATCGCGGAATTTCTGGAACTTGCGGATGAGGGTGACGGGGTGCGCATCTTCATCGGCTCGGAAAACAAACTCTTTTCACTTTCGGGTTCAAGTCTGGTCGTTTCCCCCTATATGAACGCCGAGCGAAAGATTATCGGTGCCGTCGGCGTGATCGGACCGACCCGGCTGAACTATGGGCGGGTTGTGCCGATTGTCGATTATACGGCGCAGCTCGTCGGTCGGATGGTTTCCGATCGCGGACGCGGTTGAAGTGAAAAGGGGCTGAGGCCCGAAAGACTTGAGGAGTGGTCATGGCGCAGGAAGACAACGCCGCCCAGGAAAACGGCCAGGCGGGCGATCTGCCGGAATATGAAGAGATGTCGCTTGACGAGCTGGAGACGATCCGTCTGGAACGTGACGAGTTCCGCGACAAGTTCATGCGCGCCCTGGCAGATGCCGAGAATTCGCGCAAACGGGCCGACCGGGATCGCCGCGAGGCCGAGCAATATGGCGGCACGCGGCTGGCACGGGATCTTCTGCCGGTTTATGATAACCTGAACCGCGCGCTTGCGGCCATTCCGGAAGAAAGCCGCGCCGCGTCGAGCGCGCTTATCGAAGGCGTCGAGCTGACGCTGCGGGAATTGTCCAAGGTGATGGACAAGCACGGGGTAAAGGCAGTGTCGCCGGCGGTCGGCGATCAGTTCGATCCGCAGATGCATGAGGCGATGTTTGAGGCGCCGGTGCCCGGAACCAAAGCCGGGCAGATCATCCAGGTGATGACCGAGGGCTTTATGCTCCATGACCGGCTGCTGCGTCCGGCGCAGGTGGGCGTGTCCTCGACCCCGGGCTGATCAGCCCAGCAGGGCCTTCAGCTCATAGATAAGATTTAGGGCCCCGATCGGCGTAAGCTGGTCGGGGCTCGTTTCTTTCAGCCGGGCTTCGATCCTGCTTTCCTGTGCGGGTTTCACGGCAGAAGGCGGAGGCGCGGCGCGGAACAGCGGCAGGTCGTCGATCAGGGCGGCTTGCTTCGTGCCCTGGCGGTCGCCCTGTTCAAGTGCTTCGAGAACCGTTTTCGCGCGTTCGATAACCGAAGGCGGCAGGCCGGCGAGCCGGGCGACCTGGACGCCGTAGCTGCGGTCGGCGGCGCCGCGCCTGACCTCATGCAGGAAGATCACCTCGCCTTCCCATTCACGAACCGAGACGGTGGCGTTTTCGACCCCGTCAAGCTTTGCGGAAAGCTGGGTCATTTCGTGGTAATGAGTGGCGAAGAGCGCGCGGCAGCGGTTGATTTCGTGCAGATGTTCCAGCGTGGCCCAGGCGATGGAAAGGCCATCCCAGGTGGCGGTGCCACGGCCGATCTCATCCAGGATGACAAGCGCCCGGTCATCGGCCTGGTTCAGGATGGCGGCGGTTTCCACCATTTCTACCATGAAGGTCGAGCGGCCCGCGCGAGGTCGTCTGATGCTCCGACGCGGCTGAAAAGCTGGCTGACAAGGCCGATATGGGCCGAGCGGGCCGGGACGAAGCTGCCGGCCTGGGCCATCAGCGCGATCAGGGCGTTCTGGCGCAGGAAGGTTGATTTACCCGCCATATTCGGGCCGGTCAGCAGCCAGATCGCCGGGGAATTGCCGGTGGTCAGATCGCAGTCATTGGCGACAAAGCTCTGCCCGCCCTGGCGTCTGAGGGCCCGTTCGACCACCGGATGGCGTCCGCCCCCGATCAGGAAGGCGCGGCTGTCATCGACCTTTGGCTCTGTCCAGTCGCCCTCGGCGGCGAGATCGGCAAAGCCTGCGCAGAGGTCGATTTCGGCCAGGGCGCGCGCTGTGGCGCCTATTGGGCCGGCCTGGTCGAGAATCGCGCGTTTCAGGCTTTCATAGTGACGTTTTTCCAGCTCCAGCGCCCGGTTGGACGAGTTCAGGATCCGGGTTTCCAGATCGGACAGCGCGACCGTGGTGAACCGCACCTGACCGGCGGTGGTCTGGCGGTGGATGAAGAGGTCGGGATGGGCGCGGAGTTTTTCCTCATGCGTTGTGGTGACTTCGATGAAATAGCCCAGCACGTTGTTATGTTTGATCTTCAGCGCGGGCACACCGGCATGCTCGGAATATTGCGCCTGCATTCCGGCGATCACACCCGGCCTTCGTCGCGCAGCTGGCGGTTTCATCCAGTTCATGGTCGAAACCGGTGGCGATAAAGCCACCATCGCGGGCCAGCAGCGGCGGCTCGGCCACCAGCGCCTGGTCCAGCAGGCCCACCAGGGTTTCATGGCGGTGAGCGCCTGCGAGGCTTCGCTCAGCAGATCGGGCAGGTCGTTCAGTTTGCCGGTCAGGCTCAGGGCTGGGTCAGGCCGGCGCGGATCGCGGTCAGATCCCGCGGGCCGCCCCGATCCAGCGCAAGGCGCGACAGCGCGCGGTCCATATCGGGCACGCGGCGCAGGTCGTCGCGCAGATCTTCGCGGAGCCTGCTTTTATCCAGGAGCGCACGCAACGCGTCATGGCGGCTGCGGATCGTGGTCAGATCGCGCGCGGGGCGAGGAGAGGCGGCGCTCCAGCAGGCGCGCGCCGGGGCGGCGGTCACGGGTGCGGTCGATGGCGGCCAGCAGCGATCCCTCGCGCCCGCCGAAAGCGCCTGGGTGATTTCGAGATTGCGCCGGGTCGAGGCGTCGATCTGCATGGTGCCGCCGGGCAGTTCTTTGATCGGCGGCGCAACAGCGGCACCCGGCCGGCCGCGCTGCGTCAGGTCAAGATAGTCCGACCAGCCCGCCCATCGCCCGCGATTTCGGCGCGGGTAAATGATCCGAACCCTTCCAGAGAGCTGACCTGCCACAGCGCGCAAAGCCGCTTTTCGGCACCGGTGGAATCGAAACTCGCACGGGCCAGCGGCGTCATCGCGGCGCCGGAATCAGTCACCAGGCTTGCGATTTCGGTCGATTCTTCATCCGGAACCAGCAATTCGCGCGGCGCAAGCCGGGCCAGCTCTGGCCCGAGACGCGCCAGCGCGCAGGGCATGACCCGGAACTCGCCGGTCGAGATATCGCACCAGGCCAGCGCGCCCTCATCGCGCAAAGCGGTATAGGCGGCGAGGTAATTATGGCGCCGCGCTTCGAGCAGGGAATCCTCGGTCAGGGTGCCGGGGGTTACCAGCCGCACCACATCGCGTTTCACAACCGATTTCGAGCCGCGCTTCTTTGCTTCGGCCGGGTCTTCCAGCTGTTCGGCGATGGCGACACGGAATCCCTTGCGGATCAGTGTCAGCAGATAGCCTTCGGCGGCGTGATAGGGCACGCCGCACATGGCAATCGGCTCGCCCTTGTGGAACCCGCGTTTGGTCAGCGCGATATCCAGCGCCTCGGACGCCGCCAGGGCGTCATCAAAGAACATCTCGTAGAAGTCGCCCATCCGGTAGAACAACAAAGCCCCAGGATTCTGCGCTTTGATGTCGAGATATTGCGCCATCATTGGCGTGACGGTTTCGTCTGACATGGTTCCCCGGGCTTCGGCGCCGACCCTACAAAAACGAAGGCGTGACGAAAAGGCCGTCATCCGGGCTTTTCATTTCATGCGTGACAAGGCATGTGCAAAGTAACTTTAATTCGCACCATGGCCCGAAAATGACCCGTTCCAGAACCACGCCGGAAGAAGCCCTCGCTTATCATTTCGAGCCGCGTCCGGGGAAGTACGAGATCACAGCGTCGAAGCCAATGGCGACGCAGCGTGATCTGTCGCTGGCCTATTCGCCCGGGGTTGCAGTACCGGTTCAGGCCATCGCCGACCGGCCCGAGACGGCTTATGATTACACGGTCAAAGGCAATATGGTCGCCGTTATCTCGAACGGAACCGCGATTCTGGGGATGGGGAACCTTGGCGCGCTGGCCTCGAAGCCGGTGATGGAGGGAAAGGCGGTTCTTTTCAAACGCTTTGCAGATGTGAATGCGATCGATATCGAACTTGATACCGAAGACGCGGATGACATCATCAGGGCGGTCAAGCTGATGTCACCGACCTTTGGCGGCATCAACCTTGAAGATATCAAGGCGCCGGAATGCTTTATCATCGAACAGCGTCTGAAGGAGATCTGCGATATCCCGGTCTTCCATGATGACCAGCATGGCACAGCGGTGATCTGCGCGGCGGGGTTGATCAACGCGCTGGAGATCTCGGGCAAGAAGATCCAGGACGTGAAGATCGTTCTGAACGGGGCAGGGGCCGCCGGGATTGCCTGTCTGGAGCTGTTGAAATCCATGGGCGCGCGGCATGAGAATTGCATCATGTGCGACACCAAGGGCGTGATTTACCAGGGCCGTACCGAGGGTATGAACCAATGGAAATCGGCCCATGCCGTGAAGACCGATGCGCGCAGCCTTGAAGAGGCGATGATCGGCGCGGATGTGTTCCTGGGCGTTTCGGCCAAGGGTGCGGTGACGCCCGAGATGGTCGCCTCGATGGCGGAAAATCCGGTGATCTTCGCGATGGCGAACCCGGATCCGGAGATCACGCCGGAAGAGGCCCATGCGGTCCGCGCCGATGCGATCGTGGCAACCGGGCGTTCAGATTACCCGAACCAGGTCAATAACGTGCTGGGCTTCCCCTATCTCTTCCGGGGTGCGCTGGATATCCATGCCCGCGCGATCAATGACGAGATGAAGATCGCCTGTGCCCAGGCGCTGGCCAAACTCGCCCGCGAAGATGTGCCCGACGAGGTCGCGATGGCCTATGGGCGCAAGCTTTCCTTCGGGCGTGACTACATCATTCCGACGCCGTTTGACCCGCGTCTGATCTATGTCGTGCCGCCGGCGGTGGCCAAGGCCGGGATGGATACAGGCGTGGCGCGCCGCCCGATCATCGATATGAAATCCTATGAGGCAAGCCTGAAGGCGCGGATGGACCCGACGGCGACCATTCTGCAGGGCCTGCATGCAAGGGCGCGCCAGGCCCAGGCCCGGATGATCTTCGCCGAGGGCGATGACCCGCGTGTCCTGCGCGCGGCGGTGGCCTGGCAGCGGTCTGGTCTGGGAAAATCGCTGGTTGTGGGCCGCGAGGCGGATGTGCGCGAAAAGCTGGAGACTGCCGGTCTGGGCGACGCGGTGCGCGAGCTTGAGGTGGTGAATGCCGCCAATTCACGCCATCTCGATCACTATAAGGACTTTCTTTACAAACGCCTGCAACGTCAGGGTCATGATCGCCAGGATATTCACCGCATCGCGGCACGTGACCGGCATGTGTTTGCATCCCTGATGCTCGCACATGGGCATGGCGATGGGCTGGTGACCGGCGCAACCCGAAAATCGGCACATGTCCTTTCTCTGATCAACAATGTGTTCGACGCGAAAGCCGTCGATGGCGCGGTGGGGGTGACAGCGCTGCTGCATAAGGGGCGGATCGTCTTCATCACCGATACCCTGGTGCATGAATGGCCCGATGAAGAGGATCTGGCGACCATCGCGACCCGCGCCGCCGGCGTGGCGCGCTCAATGGGGGTCGACCCTCGCGTGGCATTCGTCAGCTTCTCGACCTTTGGCTATCCGGTATCAGAGCGCGCCACCAAAATGCATCGGGCTGTCGATGTGCTGGACCGGCGCGGTGTCGATTTCGAATATGATGGCGAGATGACCGTCGATGTCGCGCTGAACACAGATCAGATGGCGGCCTATCCGTTCTGTCGCCTGACCGGGCCCGCGAATATCCTCGTGGTGCCGGCGCGGCATTCGGCCTCGATCTCGGTCAAGCTAATGCAGGAAATGGCAGGCGCCACGGTGATCGGGCCGATCCTGTCGGGCGTGAACAAGCCGATCCAGATCTGTTCGACCTCTTCCACCGTCAATGACATCCTGAATATGGCGGTGATGGCGGCCTGTAAGGTGGGGTAAGGACCTAAGGTGGGGCAAGAACCTCTGGCCCGACCCAAAAATTGCTGTCAGTGCGGGGCCTTACCGGTCCCGCACTGAATCCGGCAATCAGCCTTTTTTCGCGACGCGCGCATTGCGGGTGGCGATCAGCCGCAGGCGCAGCGCGTTCAGGCGGATAAAGCCCGCCGCGTCTTTCTGATCGTAAGCACCGGCATCTTCTTCGAAAGTGACATGCTTCTCAGAATAAAGCGTGTGATCCGACCAGCGGGCGACAGTGCGCGCGACGCCTTTGTAAAGCTTCAGCTTCACGGTGCCAGAGACATGCTCCTGGGTCTTATCGATCAGGGCCTGCAGCGCCTCGCGCTCCGGCGAGAACCAGAAGCCGTTATAGATCAGCTCGGCATAGCGCGGCATGATCGAGTCCTTGAGGTGACCCGCGCCGCTGTCGAGCGTGATCTGTTCGATGCCGCGATGGGCTTCCAGCATGATGGTACCGCCGGGGGTCTCGTAAACGCCGCGCGACTTCATGCCGACGAAACGGTTTTCGACGAAATCGAGCAACCCGATGCCGTGCTTGCCGCCCAGTTCGTTCAACCGGGTGAGCATGGTGGCCGGCGACAGCGCCTCGCCATTCAGCGCAACCGGATCGCCCTTTTCGAAGGTGATTTCGATAAATTCCGGAGTGTTCGGGGCGTCTTCCACCGCGACAATGCGCGAGGCGACATAGTCGGGTGCTTCAATTGCCGGGTCTTCCAGCACGGTGCCCTCGGACGAGGTATGCAGCAGGTTCGCGTCGACCGAGAAGGGGGCCTCGCCACGCTTGTTTTTCGCGACCGGAATCTGGTTCGCCTCGGCGAATTCCAGCAGTTTGGTGCGGGAGGAGAGATCCCATTCCCGCCAGGGTGCGATCACCCGGATCGACGGATCAAGCGCCGCAACGCCCAGCTCGAACCGGACCTGATCATTGCCTTTGCCGGTCGCGCCATGCGCCACGGCATCGGCGCCGGTGGCCTGAGCGATCTCAACGAGGTGCTTCGCGATCAGCGGCCGCGCGATCGAGGTGCCAAGCAGGTAAAGCCCCTCATAGACCGCATTGGCGCGGAACATCGGGAAGACGAAATCACGCACGAATTCCTCGCGCAGGTCGAGGATGTGGATATTTTCCTCTTTGATCCCCAGCAGCAGCGCTTTCTGGCGCGCTGGTTCCAGCTCTTCGCCCTGGCCGAGATCGGCGGTGAAGGTCACCACTTCGCAGCCATATTCGGTTTGCAGCCATTTGAGGATGATCGAAGTGTCGAGGCCGCCCGAATAGGCAAGCACGACTTTGCTGGGCTTTTTCATGGGACGGGCTCCATATCCGGTTTCGCCCGCGATTAGCGGGAAACCTGGGGAAGGGCAAGCGCGGCCGCGTTATCCGGGTGCCGCCTGGCCTTTGTGACCCGGCTTTTCGGCGCGGGACGGATCTTGCGCAACTTCGCGCCTTGAGGCATGGCTCTGCCATGACCGATTTTGCCCAAGCCGCAAGAGCCGCCACGCGTGAGTTGCGCCAGCTGTTCCCCGAAACGCCGCTTCAGCGCAACGAGCATCTCTCGTCGCGTTATGAGGCCGATATCTGGCTGAAACGCGAGGATCTGACGCCGGTGCGCAGCTACAAGCTGCGGGGCGCCTTCAATGCGATGCGCAAGATGCGGGTGGCGCAGCCGGATCAGATGAGTTTCGTCTGCGCGAGTGCCGGCAATCATGCCCAGGGCATGGCCTTTGCCTGCCGGCATTTCGGGGTGAACGGTATCATTTTCATGCCGGTGACGACACCGCAGCAAAAGATCGACAAGACGCGGATCTTTGGCGGGCCGAATGTCGAGATCGTGCTGACCGGCGACTATTTCGATCAGACGCTCGCGGCGGCGCAGGCCTTTTGCCTTGAGCGCGGCGCTCATTTTCTGGCGCCTTTCGACGATCCGGATGTGATCGAGGGCCAGGCCAGTGTGGGCGTCGAGATGCTGGAACAGCTGGGCCGGATGCCGGACCTTGTCGTTGTGCCGGTCGGTGGCGGCGGGCTCGCCGCGGGTGTGACGACCTATCTGCATGCGGTCTCGCCGCAGACCGATTTCCGCTATGTCGAACCCATGGGCGGCGCCTGTCTGGCCGAGGCGGTGCGCCTTGGCGGACCGCAAAAGCTCGCAAAGGTGAACAGCTTTGTTGATGGGGCGGCGGTGGCGAGACTGGGTCAGATGACCTGGGAGCGGCTGAACCATGTCAGACCCGATCAGGTGCTGCTGGCGCCCGAAGACCGGGTCTGTATCACCATGCTCGAGATGCTGAATGTCGAGGGGATCGTTCTGGAACCCGCCGGGGCGCTTTCGATCGATGTGCTGCCGGAACTTGCCGGTCAGATCCGTGGCAAGACGGTGGTCTGTGTCACTTCGGGCAGCAATTTCGACTTTGAGCGTCTGCCGGAGGTCAAGGAACGCGCGCAGCGCTATGCCGGGCTGAAGAAGTATTTCATCCTGAGAATGCCGCAGCGCCCTGGCGCCTTGCGCGAGTTTCTGTCGATGCTGGGCCCGGATGATGACGTGACCCGGTTTGAATATATGAAGAAATCGGCGCGGAATTTCGGCTCGATCCTGATCGGGATCGAAACCAAAGTGCATGGCGATTTCGATGCGTTCACGGCGCGAATGGATGCGGCCGGCTTTGCCTATCGCGACATCACCGATGATGAGGCTCTGGCCGAGTTCCTTATCTGATCGTCTTCTTGCCCGGCGGGATCTCACTGACCTGCCAGTTTCAAAAGCGCGTCATGGCGGCTGACGAAGTCACGCCGGACTTCGGCGGGCGGGCGCAGGACGATTTCAAGGCCGCGCGCCAGCGCCGGATCGGGGCGGCCGAAGAACCGGTTGGCCTCGGTCTCGGAAAAGCCCGCGATCTGCACCGCTTCCAGCCAGGCCGAAACATTGTCGGCCAGCTTGATCTGTTTCTTGATTGCCGCCGGCAGCATCGAAGGCAGGCCGAATTTCAGATGGACCGCCGCTGTCAGCCTTGTGTCGAGCTCGCCATAACCCGGCCCGACGGCCGCCTTCACCGGGCTGATCATGTCACCGATCACATATTCAGGCGCGTCATGCAGCAGCGCCGCCAGCTGCCAGCGCGGCGCGATGCCGGGATTGGCGCGTGAAAAGATCGCCTCGACCAGCAGTGAATGTTCGGCGACCGAATAGGGCCAGTCGCCGCGCGTCTGCCCGTTCCAGCGCGCCACAAAGGCAAGGCCATGGGCGATATCGGCAATCTCGATATCCATCGGAGTCGGGTCCAGCAGGTCGAGCCGGCGCCCCGAGAGCATTCTTTGCCAGGCACGTGCCTGTTTCGCTGCCATTCACGGCCTCCCGCCCGGGCCCTGCCCGGAATTCTGTCGGGGCACGGCGGAAACCGATCCGGAAACGGGCATTCCGGCTGGTCCCGGGTCGTGCCGGAACCATCTTATTGCCCGTTTCCATTGCCGATGGTAAGGGGGCGCCGAGAAGGTTCAGCGGTCAGGTTCAGGAGAGAAGTATGGCAACGGATTATATCGTCAAGGATATCGGCCTCGCGGATTTCGGTCGCAAGGAACTGGTTATCGCAGAGACAGAAATGCCGGGCCTGATGTCCTGCCGTGAGGAATTCGGCCCGTCGCAGCCGCTGAAAGGCGCGCGCATCGTCGGCTCGCTGCACATGACCATCCAGACGGCGGTGCTGATCGAAACGCTGACGGCCCTCGGTGCCGATGTGCGTTGGGCTTCGTGCAACATCTTCTCGACCCAGGATCACGCCGCCGCCGCGATCGCTGCCGCAGGCGTTCCGGTGTTTGCCGTCAAGGGCCAGACCCTGACCGAGCATTGGGATTACCTGGACCGCTCGTTCATGTTTGCAGAGGGCGCGAATATGATCCTCGACGATGGTGGCGATGCTACGCTCTATGTCCTTGTCGGCGCGCGGATGGAAGCGGGCGAGGATGTGCTCGCGGTGCCGCAATCCGAGGAAGAAGAAGTCATCAAGCTGCAGATCCAGAAGCGGATGAAGGCAAGCCCCGGCTGGTTCGCGAAAACCAGGGCCGCGATCAAGGGTGTTTCGGAAGAGACCACCACCGGCGTCCACCGCCTCTATGATCTGCACAAGAAGGGCCAGCTGCCCTTCCCGGCGATCAACGTCAACGACTCGGTCACCAAGTCCAAGTTCGACAACAAATATGGCTGCAAGGAATCGCTGGTTGATGGCATCCGCCGCGCCACCGACACGATGATGGCCGGCAAGGTTGCGGTCGTGTGCGGCTATGGCGATGTGGGCAAAGGCTCGGCCGCTTCGCTGCTGGGCGCGGGCGCGCGGGTGAAGGTTACCGAGGTCGATCCGATCTGTGCGCTTCAGGCGGCAATGGACGGGTTCGAAGTGGTGCTTCTGGAAGATGTGGTGGCAAGCGCCGACATCTTCATCACCACCACCGGCAACAAGGACGTGATCCGGCTGGAACACATGCACGCCATGAAAGACATGGCGATTGTCGGCAATATCGGCCATTTCGACAATGAGATTCAGGTTGCCGCGCTGAAAAACCACAAATGGACCAATATCAAGGACCAGGTGGACATGATCGAGATGCCCTCGGGCGCCCGGATCATCCTCCTGTCGGAAGGCCGTCTCCTGAACCTCGGCAATGCGACCGGTCACCCGTCCTTCGTGATGTCGGCTTCCTTCACCAACCAGACGCTGGCGCAGATCGAGCTGTGGACCAAGGGCGAAGAGTATCAGCCCGGCGTCTATATCCTGCCGAAAGCGCTGGATGAGAAAGTGGCCCGTCTGCATCTGAAGAAAATCGGCGTCAAACTGACCGAGCTGAAGCCCGACCAGGCCGCCTATATCGGCGTGAATGTCGACGGGCCCTACAAGGCAGAACACTACCGCTACTGATCGCTCACACCTTGTGACATGCGCGCGCGCCCCGTCTCTTTCTGAGGCGGGGCGTCATTTTTTCCCATTGCCGTTTGAGGCTGACCGCATAAACTCGGCCGCGACCCCGCATTTCGGGGGGGTTTCTGGGAAAATAGCGAGGACAGCTATGGGCAAGCGGGACGAACTGATCGCCAAATATGCCGACGATCTGAAGAACAAATGCGGCGTGACGCCGGATCTGGACCTTCTTACCAGGGTCACCATCGGCTGCGGTCCGACGATCTACAACGCGGATTCCTCGACCGTTGCGGCCTCGGACCCGGAAGAACTGGCCCGGGTGAAAGCCAGCTTCCTGATCAAGAAGCTGGGCCTTGCCGACAGCGCGGCGCTGGATGAAGGCATCAATGCCGCGATCGAGACCTATGGTAAATCCGAGCGCAACAAATACCGCGCCGTGTTCTATTATCTGCTTGTTAAACATTTCGGCAAAGATAGCGCTTACGCCTGATCACGCCGGTTCGGATCCGATCCGGATTGTAACCGGATCAATCCGACAGATTGTCATTCTCTTAAAGCCGCGTCATGGTGACGCGGCTTTCTGTTTTCGCGCAGGTCGTCATGTCCACCAATGTCCAAAGCAGCACAACCGTGGAAACCACGGTGGTTCCGATCGTGCTCGCCGTCTCTATGGGTCATCTTCTCAATGACCTGATGCAAAGCCTTATCCCGGCTTCCTTCCCGCTCTTCGAGGAGAAATTCTCGCTGAGCTTTACCCAGATCGGGTTGATTACCCTTGTTTTTCAGGGGGTTGGTTCGATCTTGCAACCGCTGGTCGGCTATTACACCGACAGGCGGCCGATGCCCTATGCGCTGTCGCTCGGGATGCTTTCGACCGGGGTCGGGCTGATCGCGCTCGCCCATGCCACCAGTTTCGCGATGATCCTGTGGTCGGTCGCGCTGGTTGGGCTGGGCTCGGCTATCTTTCATCCTGAGAGCTCGCGCATCGCGCGGCTGGCGGCGGGGATGCGGCCCGGTTTTGCGCAAAGCCTGTTCCAGGTCGGCGGAAATGCCGGCACGGCGCTCGGGCCCCTGGCGGCGGCCTTTGTCGTCATGGCCCAGGGGCAGTTGTCGATCCAGCTTTTCGCGGGGGTCGCGCTGGCCGGTATGCTGCTGCTGGGGGCGGTCGGGCGCTGGTATACTCAGGTGGGCGCCGGCCGGCTGGTTGCGCGCAAGACGCGGCTGAAGACCGTGGTGCCGCTGCCGCCCGAGGTGGTGCGTCGCGGCATGTTCCTGCTGATCCTGCTGATGATGTCGAAATTCATCTATTCGGTCAGTTTCTCCAGCTACTACACCTTCTACCTGATGAAGCAGTTTGCCATTCCGGCTGAACAGGCCCAGGTCTGCCTCTTCATCTTCCTCTCTGCCGTGGCGGCAGGGACGATCATCGGTGGCCCGATCGGCGACAAGATCGGGCGGCGGAAGGTGATTCTCTGGTCGATCTTCGGGATTCTGCCGCTGACCATCGTGCTGCCCTGGCTGCCGCTGATCCCGAATGTGATCGTGGCCTCGGTGGCGGGGCTGATGCTGGCCTCGGCTTTCCCGGCAATGGTGGTCTATGCCCAGGATCTGATGCCGCAAAACACCGGCATGGTCGCTGGTCTTCTGTTCGGGCTGGCCTTTGGCATCGCGGCCATCGGGGCGGCGGCGCTTGGCGTGCTGGCCGATGAATATGGCATCATCACCGTCTACAAGATCTGCGCCTTCCTGCCTTTGATCGGCGTTGTCGCGATCTTCCTGCCCAATCCGCGCGTGACCCACTGAACCGTTGGATTTGCGATAAATGAAGGGCGCTTCGGATTTGTCCGGAGCGCCCTTTTCTGTCACTGTAACCCTGTCGGCGGCAGAAGCCCGGGACCTTAATTTCAACACGTGCGGGGTGCATGTGGGGTGGAAGGAGGGTCCTGCAGGGGTGCGGGGCCCTCCGGATCTCTTACGGCTCAACCCCACCCATAAGGCAGATGATTTCCCATTCCTGGGGGCTGACCGGCTGAACTGAAAGCCGCGTATTGTTCACCAGAATCATCTGTTCCAGACCCGGGGTCACCTTGGCCTCATCCAGTGTGATATGGCGTTTCAGCGGTTTGATCGCCCTGATCCAGACACAGTCCCAGCGGGGATCTTCGGTGGTGCTGTCGGGCGCGCTTTCGCGGCAGACCTCGACAATGCCCACCACTTCCTTGCCGATATTCGAATGGTAGAAAAAGCCGCGATCGCTGATTTTCATTGCCCGCATATTGTTGCGCGCCTGATAGTTCCGCACGCCGTTCCATTCCTCGCCCACGTCACCTTTGGCAACCTGGGCATCCCAGGACCAGGTGTCGGGTTCGGATTTGAAAAGCCAGTAATTCATCCGATCACCCTTTTCCATTCGCGGATGGTCACATCCTGGAACAAACCGGCCTTCGCGTAAGGATCTGCCGCAGCCCAGGCGCGGGCCTGGTCAAGGCCGTCAACGGTCAGGATCACCAGGCTCCCGATCATCGCGCCATCGCTGTCCAGAAACGGACCGGCCATCTCGACGATACCGGTCTCGGCGATATAGGCCAGATGGGCGTCACGATTGGCCTTGCGGGTCTCGAGATGGCCCGGCTTATCGATGCAGATCAGGGCTGCGCGCATGTCTCACTCCTGTTTCAGCGGGCGCGACATCAGGTCCCTGACCGCTTCTCCCAGATTGGTTTCGCCTGCGACCAGCCGCGCGACCATGGTGGTCACCGGCATGTCGATCTTCTTTTCACCTGCGAGCCGCGTGGCCGCCTGAGCGGTCGCAACCCCCTCGACGGTGGCCTTCGCCGCCTCGCGGCCCTGACCAAGCGCCAGCCCATGCGAGAAATTCCGCGACTGTTCCGAGGTGCAGGTCAGGATCAGATCGCCCAGACCCGAGAGGCCGGCCAGCGTCTCGGCGCGCGCGCCAAGGGCGACCGCAAGCCGGCTCATCTCGGCATAGCCCCGGGTGATCAGCGCGGCACGGGCGGAATCGCCAAAACCCGCGCCGATTACCACGCCGGCGGCAATCGCGATCACGTTTTTCAGCGCGCCGCCCAGCTGCGCGCCGGTCACATCATCGCTGCGATAAAGCCGCAAGGTCTGGGTCGACAGCAGATATTGCAAAGCCTCGGCGCGCGGGCAATCGCAGGCAAGGGTCAGTGCCGTCGGCAGGCCCCGCGCGATATCAGCGGCAAAGCTCGGGCCGGTCAGCACGGCTTTCGCCCTGCTCGCCCCCGCCGCCGCCATCACTTCTGCAGGGCCTTGCAGTGTGGTCAGGTCAATACCTTTGGAACAGGCGACGAGGTCGGTGTTCAGAAGATCCGGCGCCTCGGCAAGGAAACCGCGCATCGCCTGCATCGGCATGGCCAGAAGAACCGCCTCGCATCTTGCCAGATCCGCCAGCCCGTCCTGGATTAGGATGCCTTGCGGCAGCGCGATCCCCGGAAGTTTATCCGCCTCGCGCCGCGCGCGCATCCGCGCGCGGGCCCCGGCATCGCGGGCCCAGAGCCGCACCTCGCGCCCGTCTTTGGCGAGCGTGACCGCAAGGGCCACTCCGAAAGCCCCGGCGCCTGCGATTCCGATCATGCCTTCGCCCCCCGTTTCCCGGATCCCAGCATCGGCGCCGCGCTTTCATCCAGCGGCCAGCGCGAGCGGGCGACGAGGGCCGATCTGTCTTCCGCGCCATAGAGGAAACGCTCGATCCCGGCCCAGGCGATCATCGCGCCATTATCGGTACAAAGCCGCAAAGGAGGCGCCAGGAAACGCGCGCCGGCGGCATCACAAACAGTCTCTAACCTTGCCCGAATGGCCTGATTTGCCGCAACGCCGCCCGCCACGGCCAGCACCGGTGCGGGAAAAAGCTCCAGCGCGCGGCGGGTCTTTTCGGCCAGAACCGAGGCCACGGCCTCCTGAAACCCGGCGCAAAGATCGCGGCGATCTTGCAGCATCAGCCCGCCTTTCTCTGCGATGATCGCATCGCGTGCGCGCAGCACAGCGGTTTTCAGCCCCGAGAAAGACAGATCGCAGCCCGGCCGATCCAGCAGAGGGCGCGGAAAACGGAACCGTTTCGCATTGCCCAGGGCGGCTTCGCGTTCAACATGCGGCCCGCCTGGCTGCGGCAGGCCGAGGAGTTTCGCGATCTTGTCAAAGGCTTCGCCTGGGGCATCATCAATGGTGGAGCCAAGGCGGCGGAAATCTTCCGGCCCTTCGACCGCAAGGAACTGGCAATGCCCGCCCGAGACGAGCAGCATGAGATAGGGATTGGCGATGCCATCGGTCAGCCGTGGCGTCAGCGCATGGCCGGCGAGGTGGTTCACTGCGACCAGAGGCAGGCCGGTTGCCGCAGCGAGGCCCTTTGCCAGCATCAGCCCCGATAAAAGCCCGCCAATCAGGCCGGGCCCCGCCGTGACCGCGATTCCGTCAAGGTCACGCAGCCCGAGGCCCGCCTCGCGCAAGGCGGCCTCAACCGCGTAGTCCAGCCGTTCAGCATGGGCACGGGCGGCGATTTCAGGAACCACGCCGCCAAAGGGCGCATGCAATGTTGCCTGACCCTCGACCACCGAAGACAGGATTTCGGCCTCGCCTGTGGCATGGCGACGCACGACCGCAGCCGCCGTATCATCGCAGCTTGATTCAATCCCGAGAAAGATCGTCGTTTCCGTCATGGCGCCTGGCATTCCCGGGCGGCGCGGCTTGTGGCGCGACCCTTCCTGCAGGTAGCATCCGCCCCGGCATCAGACAATGCCGGAAGACAATCCAGCCAGCGCGGAGGGGCCCCGGCGCATGCCGACCCAGATCATCCTCAACACCCGTCCGGAGCCTCAGGCCAGCCGCTTCACCGCCGAACTTGTGGCCAGCTTCGGGGAACGGGCGCTTGTGGTGGCCTCGCCTCTGATGCTGCCGGAGTTTCTTGCGCCGGCCTTTCAGGACGGGGATTTCCAGGCGCTGGTCCTGACATCAGAGGCTGGCGCGATTGCGGCTATACGTTTGCAGGCAGAGGGTGCGCAGTTGCCGCCCTGTGCCATCTGCGTCGGGGATCGCACGGCGGAAGTGGCAAAAAACGCAGGCTTAGAGACTGTTTCGGCGGGTGGAGATGCCGGGGATCTTGTCCGGCTGATCCTCTCGCGGCAGGAGGACCGGCTTTTATACCTGCATGGTGAGGACCGGGCGGCCGATCTTGGGGCAGCCCTTGTGCCATTCGGGCGCAAGGTCACCTCGCTGGTGGTGTATCGCCAGCGCGCCTGTCCGCTGACCGCCCGCGCACGGGCCGCGATTGCGTCGGGCGAGCCTCTGATCTTGCCGCTGTTTTCACCGCGTTCGGCGCGGCTTTTCCTTGAGGCGGCTGAAGGCCTTCCCTTGTCGCATCTGCAGCCAGTGGTCATCAGCGAGAATGCGCGGCTGATTCTGCCAGAGGCGCTGGCCGATCTGGCGCTGGTGGCAGTGCGACCGGACGGGCCGTCGATGATTGCGGCGATTGCCCGCTGCTTTCCGCCGCTCGCGGGTTGACTGCGGGTTGAACAGGGCGGGCCCTGGGGCTTACCTTGCAGGCATATCGGAATGCGTCTGACGGAGTGACCCTGAATGGCAGTGGAAGAAGATCCGGCTCGGGTGACGGGCGAGGCCACCGCAGCCATTTCGCCAGATGCGAAGGACGCGGCGCCGGCAGATGCGGTCGCGGCAGTTGCAACCGAAGTGGAACCTCAGCCCGTTGATCCCGCGACTGCGGGCATGTATCGCGCGCCGCCGCCACGCAGGGGCGGTTTTGTTGCGCCTTTTCTGGGTGGCGTTGTCGCCGCGGCCCTGGGGTTTGGCCTGTCGCATTTCAACGTTTTTGGCCTCAGGGCCGATCTCGATGCCGAATGGATCAGGGACGAGATTGCGCAGCTCGGGACGCGACTGACCGAAGAGGGGCAGACCGCTGCCAGCGCCAGCAAAGGTGCAAGCGATGCCGCTGCGGCGGCCGACAGCGCGGCCCGGGCGGTTGGCGAACAGGTTTCCGCGCTGGCCGGGCGGATTGACGGGCTTGACGCGCAGGTGCGGGCTCAGGCCGAGGCCTTGCCCGACGGCACCATCCCGCCCGCTGCCTTTGCGGCGCTGAAAGCCGAGGTTGATGCGCTGAAAAATGCGCCTGCCAGTCAGCCCGGCGGTCAGATGGATGCCGATGCCCTGCGCCAGCAGATCACCGCCGAACTGGATGCCCGCGCCAGCGAGGTCGCGGCCGAGGCCGAGCGCGCAGCGGAGGCCACGCGCCAGGCGGCGCTGCGGGATGCGGCCTGGATCACGCTGAATGAGGCGGTGAAAAACGGCCAGCCCTATGCCGATGCGCTGACCGCGCTTGGCGTGACAGCGGTGCCCGAGGCGCTTGGCGCCCATGCGGCGGAGGGCCTGCCGGGCGTGCAACAGCTTGCCGCGAGTTTCCCCGAGGCGGCGCGCGAAGCGCTGGATATTTCGCTGCGTGCCGATGAGGCGGGTGGTTTCGGCGACCGCGCGCTTTCGCTTTTGCGCGTCACCACCGGTCAGCGCTCGCTGACGCCGCAGCAGGGAACCGATCCCGATGCGGTGCTGTCGCGCGCCGAGGCGGCGGTTGGCGCCGGAGATCTGCCGGCGGCGCTGACGGAGTTGAAGGGCCTTCCCCCGAGGGGCAGGCGGCGATGGAGCCTTGGGTTTTGCAGGCCCAGGCGCGCATTGATGCCGAAGCGGCGCTTGCCGCGCTGAAGCCGTAAGGAGGGCATCATGCTCTGGTCGCTGGTCAAAATTGCGGTGTTTCTTGGTCTGGTGACCCTGCTGGCGGTGGTCGCCGGCGGCATGTCCGAACAGGGCGGGACGGTGCGGCTCTGGGCTTTTGATCAGGAGTTCACGCTGAACCCGCTCGCAGCGCTGGTTGTGCTTTTGCTGGCGGTGGTGCTGGTCTGGCTCGGGCTGAAACTGGTCGGGCTTTTGTTCGCCGTGCTGCGGTTTCTCAACGGCGACGAGACCGCGATCAGCCGCTACTTCGACCGCAACCGCGAGCGTCGCGGCTATGCCGCGTTGTCAGACGGGCTGATCGCCCTGGCCTCGGGCGAGCCGAATACCGCGCTGGCTCGTGCCCGTACAGCCGAACGCCTGCTGCAAAAGCCGGAACTCACGCGGCTTCTGACCGCCCAGGCTGCCGAGGCCGCCGGGGATGGCCGCGCCGCGACCGAGGCCTGGAAGGCGCTATTGGGCGATGAACAGACGCGGTTTGTCGCGGTGCGCGGGCTGATGCGGCAGAAGCTGGCATCAGGCGATACCGCGACCGCGCTGAAACTTGCGGAACAGGCGCTGGCCCTGAAGCCGAAACATTCCGAGACCCAGGACGTTTTGCTGAAACTTCAGGCAGAAGGGGGCGACTGGGCCGGCGCGCGCGGGACGCTGTCGCAAAAGCTGCGCTCGGGAGAATTGCCGCGCTCGGTCTATCGGCGTCGCGATGCGCTGCTGGCGCTGCAAGAGGCGAAAACGGTGCTGGATGAGGGGTCGACGATCGAGGCGCGCGAGGCGGCGATCGAGGCCAACAAGCTCTCGCCCGACCTGATCCCGGCGGCGGTGATCGCGGCGCGGGCGCTGGTGGCGAAGGGCGACAGCAAAAGCGCGACCCGGGTTCTGAAAAAGGCCTGGGAGGCACAGCCTCATCCCGATCTGGCGGCGGCTTTCGCGGCCATTGAGCCCTCCGAGACGGCGGAGCAGCGGCTGAAACGTTTCCGCGCTTTTCTGGCATCGCGCCCCGATCACGAGGAAAGCCGGCTGACCGAGGCAGAGCTTTTGCTGGCCGCCGAGGATTTCCGGGGCGCGAAAGCGGCGCTTGCAGCCATCCCGGTGGATCACCCGACGCAGCGCTCGCTTGCGATCCTGGCGGCGGCCGAACGCGGCATGGGGGCCCCGGATGAAGAGGTGCGCGGGGTGCTTGCCCGCGCCCTTGCGGCGTCGCGCGGGCCGGAATGGGTCTGCGACAAATGCGGCACGGTTCATGCGCAATGGGTGCCGATCTGTGCGTCGTGCAGCGGTTTCGACACCCTGTCCTGGCGCGAACCCGATGGCATCCAGGGCAGCCGCCCTGCGACCAGTGCCGGCCTCGCGCCGCTTTTATTCGCGGCGACACGCCCGGCGCCGGTGCCGGAATTTGTCAGTCTGCCGGACCCCGAAGAGGCCGAGGTGATCGAGACCAGCGCGCCTGTGCTGCCTGACAAGGCCGAAGAGGTGCCGGATCAGGCGATCACGCCGGATGAAATCCTGCGTCGGGCCACCTGAGGGGCGGTTGCCGCCCGGATGACGGGGTATCAGATCATCCGGGCTTCCGGTCCCGCCTCGTCAGCACCGCCCAGGCGATCAGCCCGATCACCAGGCCCCAGAACGAGCCGCCGATCCCCAGCATCCGGATATTTGCGGCTGAGGCGAGAAAGGTGATCAGCGCCACTTCGCGAAGCCTCGGCTCTGCCATCGCGGTGGCAAGACTGCTGCCGATGGTGCCGAGAAGCGCAAGCCCTGCGAGCGTGGTGATGAAAGCCGCCGGAAGAGCCATGAACACCCCCACCAGCGCCAGGCCGAAAACGCCTGTCAGCGTGTAGAACAGCCCGGCTGCGATACCGCCGATCCAGCGCTTTGAAGGATCCACATGTGCCTCTGGCCCGGTCACGATGGCCGCCGTGATAGCCGCGACATTGAAGGCATGCGAGCCGAAGGGCGCCATCACCAGCGAGCCAAGGCCGGTCGTGGTCACAATCGGGTTGGCGCTGGTCGTATAGCCATCATTTCTGAGGACCAGCATCCCCGGCATATATTGCCCGGTCAGCGTGATCAGGAACAAAGGCAGCGCGATACTGAGCGCCGCGTTCAGTGTAAAGACGGGGGCGGTGAAAAGCGGCATGGCCAGCTCGAATCGCAGGCCGGAGAACCCGACCTCGCCACGCAGCAACAGCCAGGCGAGGCCGATGGTGAGGATCCCCACAATCGCATAGCGCGCGGTAAAGCGTTTGAGGATCAGATAGCTGCCAACCAGCACGCCCACCAGGGCCGGGTCGGCGCTGGCACCTCCGAAAGCATCAATCCCGAATTGCAGCAGGATCCCGGCCAGCAAGGCTGCGGCGATGGCAGGGGGGATCAGGCGGATCAGGCGGTCGAAACAACCCGAGACGCCCAGGATCACGAAGCCGAGGGCCGAGAGCATATAGGCGCCGATGGCTTCGGGATAGCTGACACCTGCCAATGCGGTGACGAGGAAGGCGGCTCCGGGTGTTGACCAGGCGGTTATGACGGGCGCGCGGTAGCGCCAGCTGAGGACGAGGCCGGTCAGGCCCACCCCCACCGAAACCGACCAGACCCAGGAAGCGGTCTGTGCGAGGTCGAGCCCGGCCATGCGCGCCGCCTGGAACACCAGGATAAAGGTGCCGCCATAATTGACAATGACCGAGATCAGCCCGGCGTTGACCGGATGCAGAAGATCCCGGGCGCTGATTCTGGCTGTGGGGGCAGGGGAGGGCGCAGACATGTGAAACTTCCGGATGACGGTCAATTGCCTCAGGGCCTATCCGGAAAATGGCCGGACAGTTCCTGCCAATTTTTTCACTTAATTCAGACCAATTTGACCAAGGGGCGGTGCATCCCGGCATCCCGGCCTCGCAATCAGGCGGCATTTCTGGCAGGATACCGGTTACAGGATGCGCCAGAGGAGCAGACCAATTGTTCCGCCATTCCCAGCTTGAAACCGTCAAGGCCTGGCTCCTTCATCCTGATCAGGCCGGTTTGCCACTGCATGGCCGGATCCAGCGGGCGATCCGTCAGCTGATCCTCGATGGGGCGCTGGCGGCAGAAAAACCGCTGCCGGCGACGCGGGGGCTGGCAGCGTCGCTCGGGGTGTCCCGCGACACGGTCGAGGCCGCTTACAACCAGCTCCATGCCGAAGGTTTCATCCGCCGCCGCGTCGGCAGCGGCAGTTTCGTGGCGGCGATCCGCGATCTGCGTCCGGCCTCGCGCCGCGTCACAGGCCAGGGGGCGCCGGCTTCGGGCGAGGTCACTGCGCGGGGCGGGCTCAGTGCAAGGGGCGCCGCGATTGTGGCCAATGGCGGAACCCATACCGGCCCGCCGGGGCGGATTTTTCAGCAGGGCTTGCCCGAGACGCGCAATTTTCCGATCCGGATCTGGGAACGGCTGGAGCGCCAGGTGCTGCGCGATCATGGCTCCAGCGCCCTGATCATGACCGACCCACAGGGGGCAGAGCCGCTGCGTCAGGCGATTGCCGACCATGTCAATCTGGAACGCGGGGCGCGGGCAACGGCGGATCGGGTGCTGATCCTTACCAGCTCGCAACAGGCGATGGCACTGACGGCCAATCTGCTGCTTGATCCGGGCGACCGGATTTTCGTCGAAGACCCCGGCTATCACGGCGCGCGGCAGGCTTTTGCGGCGGCGGGGGCCGTGCCGGTGCCGGTGCCGCTTGATGATCAGGGGATCCTTGTCGACCGCATGCTTGATGCGCCGGACCGGGCGCGGGCGGTGTCATTGACCCCTTCGCACCAGTTTCCGACCGGCGCGACCCTGTCGCTGGAGCGCCGGCTTGCGCTGATCGGCTGGGCCGCCGAGCATCGCGGCTGGATTATCGAAGATGATTATGACAGCGAATTCCACTACACAGGCCGGCCGACGGCCTGCGTGCAGGGGCTCGATCCGCATGGGCGCACGATCTATATCGGCACTTTCACCAAATCGCTGTTTCCCGGGCTGCGGCTTGGCTATCTGATCCTGCCGCCCGATCTGGTGCAGCCCTTCACGCTGGCGCGGACGCAGCAGGATGGTCACCCCGCCTCGATCCCGCAGCTGGTGCTGGCGCGGTTCATGCAGGGCGGTCATTTCGGCGCGCATATCCGGCTGATGCGCGCAATCTATGCGGAAAGGCTGCGAATCCTGGCGCGGCTGGTCGAGACACATCTGGCGGGCCTCGTCGAGGCCAGGGTACCAGCAGGCGGGTTGCAGATGCCTTGCCTCCTGACCTGTGCGCTGTCAGAGGCGCAGGTGATCGACGCTGCCTCCAAGGCGGGGCTTGGCCTCACAGGCCTGACCGGTCTGCATGCGACTGCGCGGCCGAGGCCGGGCTTCCTGCTGGGGTTTGCCGCCTTCACCCCCACGGAGCTGGAAAGCGGTGTGCGCAGGCTGGCCGCCATTCTGAATGGCCTGTCGGGTGATCGCGACGGCGCCTGAATTGGTCGGCTGATCTGTCCGGAATTGGTGGGGTCCGCACCGCCGGTTCCGGGCCAGAATGGGCGGCCCCCGGTTTGCGAGATATGCCCATGCCCACGACCATTGCCCCGCTGCCCCTGCCTGGCTCTGACCTGAGCGCGGCCGATATTGCCCGTTTCGGCCCCGATCCGCAGCAGAGATTTGCGCAAGGTCTCGCAGATACAGAGGCCCGGATCGCGGCCGCCTGCGCGCGTTCCGGGCGGGACAGGCGCGACGTGCGGCTCTTGCCGGTCACCAAAACCCTGCCCGCGCATATTCTGCGCCTGGCCTGGGCCGCCGGGATCCGCGATTTCGGGGAGAACAAGCTGCAGGAGGCGCGCGAGAAACAGGCGGCTTTGTCCGATCTGGCGATCCGCTGGAGCATTATCGGCCATCTCCAGACCAATAAGGTGAAGTATCTCGTGAGGTTTGCCTCCGAGTTTCATGCGCTGGACAGCCTGCGCCTTGCAGCAGAGCTGAACCGGCGACTGGAGGCCGAAGGCCGCGATCTGGACGTCTTTATCCAGGTTAATACCTCGGGCGAGGAGAGCAAATATGGCCTCAGCCCGGACAGGCTGCATGAGTTTCTCGGTCAGCTGGATGGTTTTGAACGCCTGAAGCCGCAGGGGCTTATGACCCTCGCTATTCTCAGCCCCGACCCGGTGCGCGTCAGGCACTGCTTTGCACTTTTGCGCCGGTTGCGCGATGAGGCCCAGATCAGGCGCCCGGAAATTTCGCGTCTTTCCATGGGGATGACCAGCGATTTCGAAATCGCGATCGAAGAGGGGGCCGATGTGGTTCGGGTTGGTCAGGCGATCTTTGGCCCGCGCCCGAAAGAGGCCGGGCCGTTCTGGCCAGGCCTCGATGATCTCTGAACCGCCTGCTACATCTCGTGACGTTGCAGGACGGCGCGGATTGTTTCCGCAATTTCGGCGCGCCGTTCCAGACATCGCGAACGTGGCCCGGCCACCACGAGTGAAAGCCGCCAGTCATCCAGAATGACCGGCATCGCGACCCCGGCAAGGTCGGGCACATATTCTGAATCGCTCTGGTGATAGCCGCGCGCCGTGGCGGCGCTCAGGGCTGCCTCGACCGCCGCACCATCTTGCGGCGCGGTCGCGGGGCTGGGCGAAAACGCAATCCGCCGGTAAAGCGCCTCGCGCTCGGTGGGTGTAAATCCGGCCAGCAATGCGCGCCCGACTGAGCTGGCCTGGATCGGCACCCGGCTGCCGGTCGCCGCGTAATAGCGCACCGGCTGCGGTGACTCGAGCACATGGAGCATGATCGCACAGACGCCCGAGGGCGCAGCAACACAGGTGGTCTCGCCGGTCTGGTCGCGGATTTCGGTCACCGCCTGCAACAGGCGCTGCGGCAAGGGCGCGGCATCGTTGAAAGCCTGGACCGCCAGCATCCAGCGCGGGCTGGGATAATAGCCTCCGCGCGCGACTGGTTCAAAAAGATAGCCTTTTTCCGCCAGCGTCCCGATCAGATTAAAGGTGCTGGAACGCGGCCATTGCAGCTCTGCGGCGATCTCGGCCATGGTGGCGGGCCGCCGCCGCTCTGCAAAAAACTCCAGCAATTCCAGAACATTTACCGCTTGTTTGACCAGCATGATCCCTCCCCGCAAGTGAACGCCAGCGCCCATCATCGTCTGAACGGGAAGCTGGAAGCTTAATCTGCCCTTCGCGTGACTGCCATAGCAGGATATTCGTCGCGCTCTGAAATAATTCATGTACAGAGACATAATGTACATGTATATGAATTTCTGGCGAGGCGCCGGGCGAAACTCCCCGGCACAGAATCGCGACCCATCAAGCTTTGGGAGGAGCTTATGAAGGCGAACCTGACCCGGGGTCTGTGCGCATTGCTCGCATCGGCCTGGATTCCTGCGGCGGCTCTGGCCGGGGACAAGACCGATGTGACGATCGGCGTTCTGGCCGATATGAGCGGCATCTTCTCCGATATCGGCGGCGAAGGGGCGGTGATCGCCACCCGTATGGCGGTAGAAGACTTTGAAAAACGCCCCGAGGCTGCGAAATTCGACATCCGTATCGTTTCGGCCGATGCGCAGAACAAGCCCGACATCTCGGCAGGAATCGCGCGAAAATGGTTCGATTCCGACGGGGTCGATGCGCTTGTTGACCTGCCGACCAGTGCAATTTCGCTGGCGCTGGCGCCGCTCGCGCAGGAGGCCAATAAGGTGGCGCTGCTGACGGCGTCGGGCACCTCTGATCTGACCGGCAAGGCCTGCAGCCCAAATTCGGTGCACTGGACCTATGACACCTGGGCGCTGGCGCATGGCACGGCCAAGGCGGTGACAGGGCTTGGCAAAAAGAACTGGTACTTTCTGACGGTCGATTTCGCGCTTGGCCATTCGCTGGAGCGGGACGCGTCAGAGGTCGTGCTGGCCTCGGGTGGCGAGGTGAAGGGCACGGTGCGGCACCCGACCAATGCGGCGGATTTCACATCCTACCTGTTGCAGGCGCAAAGCAGCGGTGCCGATGTGATCGCGCTGGCCAATACCGGCGGTGATGCCAGCAATACGCTGAAACAGGCGGCGGAATTCGGCATGGTGGGCGGTGGCCAGACATTCGCCGGGATGCTGATGTTCCTGTCGGACATCCATTCGACCGGGCTTGAAACCGCGCAGGGCCTCTTGCTGACCACCGGCTTCTACTGGGACCGCAATGACGAGACCCGCGCCTTTGGCGAGCGCTTTGCCGACCTGAACAACGGGCGCAAGCCGACGATGAACCAGGCCGGCGCCTATTCGGCGACGCTCGCCTATCTTGAGGCGGTCGCCGTGGTCGGCTCGCCCGAAGATGGCGCGGCTGTGGTGCGCGCGATGCGCGAGCGGGGCGAGTTTGAGGATCCGCTGTTCGGCAAGACCTCGCTGCGAGAAGATGGCCGTGTGCTGCATGATATGCTGCTTGTCGAAGTGAAGACCCCGGCGGAATCGACCGCGCCTTACGACTATTACAAGATCATCGAAGTCATGCCTGGTGAGACCGCTTTCCGGCGCTGGCCGAGGGTGGCTGCCCGCTGATCGCGCAGTAATCCCTGCGCCCGGGTCCGCCGGACGGTTCTGGCGGGCCCTTCTTTCCCCTGACAAACGAGAGACCCCGATGCCCGTGACACCGGCAAATAGCGACATATTGCGTTTCGACAGGCTTTACATCGGTGGCGAATGGGTGCTGCCGGAAGAAGGCGGCATGATCGAAAGCATCGATCCCTCGACCGGTGCGGTCTGGGCTTTGGTGGCGCGGGCCGGGCGCGGCGATGTTGATCGCGCGGTGGCGGCGGCGCGGGCGGCACTTGAGGGGCCATGGGGCACGATGCCCGGCCATGAACGCGCGGCCCTGATGCGCCGGTTCGCCGATCTTTACCAGGCGCGGGCGGGCGAACTGGCCGAACTGGAAGCGCGTGATTCCGGTCGTGCGATCCGCGAGGCTCGGGCCGATATTGGCAGCCATCACAACGGCTATCATTGGTGGGCCTCGCTGGCCGATAAGGCTTCGGGGCGGACGATCCCCTTTGACAATACGGTTCACGCTTTCACAAGCCGCGTGCCGGTTGGAGTTGTCGCGGCAATCACTCCCTGGAATGTGCCGCTGATGGCGGCGGCCTGGAAGCTTGGCCCCGCGCTGGCGGCGGGCTGCACCGTGGTGTTGAAACCGGCGGAGCAAACCCCGGTCGGAACGCTGGAGCTGGGGCGGCTCTTTGAGGCCGCAGGCTTCCCGCCGGGCGTGGTGAATATCGTGCCGGGCTATGGCGGCGGCGATGTCGGGGAATGGCTGGTGGCGCATCCGGGCGTCGACAAGGTGGCCTTCACTGGCGAGGGCGGCACTGCCCGGGCGATTGTGAATGTTGGTTCACAAACGATGAAACGCTTTACGTTCGAGCTGGGCGGCAAGTCTCCGCATATCATTTTCGACGATGCCGATATCGACCAGGCGCTGAATGCGGCAACCAATTCGGCCTGGACATTATGTGGTCAAAGCTGCGCACTCGGCTCGCGCGTGCTGGTGCAGCGGTCTGTCTATGACCGCGTGGTGGCAGGGTTCCGCGACTGTGCAGCCCGCGTGCGGGTCGGCCCGGCGTGTGATGCAAACACCCATATGGGGCCGCAGGCGCATCTGGCGCAGCTGGAAAAAACCGTTGCCTATATCGGTTATGGCAAGGAAGACGGCGCCGAGCTGATCACGGGCGGCGAGCGCCTTTCGGGTGGTATCCATGGCAATGGCTACTTCGTGCAGCCGACGGTTTTCGCGGGCGTTTCCAACGATATGCGCATCGCTCAGGATGAGATCTTTGGCCCCGTGGCAGCGCTGATCCCCTTTGACGACGAAGACGACGCCGTCCGCATCGCCAATGACACCCGTTATGGTCTGACGGCGGGGCTATGGACCGGCGATACCGGGCGCGCGCATCGCGTGGCCGCAAAGATCCGCGCGGGCATGGTCTGGGTCAATACCTACCGGTTTATCCGCTGGTCCACCCCTTATGGCGGCTTCGGCGCCAGCGGCTGGGGCCGCGAGAACGGGGTCGAGGCGCTCGACAGCTATCTGGAAACCAAAACCACCATCATCAGCACCCATGGGCGTTTCCCCGACGCCTATGCCGACTGAGCTGCCATCAAGAGGAGGGCCATCATGCGCCTGAAAGACAAACGCGTCATCGTCACCGCCGCCGCCTCGGGCATGGGCCGCGCCGGGGTCGAGCTGTTCCTGCGCGAAGGCGCCAGTGTCGTCGCCGTCGATGTCAGCGAGGCGGGCCTTGCCGCGCTGAGCGCCGATCTCGCGGCGGGCGACCGGCTGCACACGATCCGCGCCGATCTGTCGAAACCCGAAGAAATGCGCTCATCCATCAATGAAGGTGCGGCGTTGCTGGGCGGGGTTGATGTGCTCTGGGCCCATGCCGGCATCCCCGGCCCGGGCGGCGTCGAGGCGCTGGATGTTGACGCCTATAACCTTGCCATGACGCTGAACGTCACCTCCGCCACGCTGGCGGCGGGCGAGGTCATCGCCCATATGCGCAAGGCCGGCGGCGGCTCGATCGTCTTCACCTCATCGGTCTCGGGTCTGGTCGGGTCGATGTTCAGCCCGGTCTATTCGGCGGCGAAATTCGCCGTGGTCGGCCTGACGAAATCCCTCGCGCAGCGTTTTGCGGCGGATAATGTGCGCGTGAATGTCGTCTGCCCGGGGCTGGCAGACACGCCGATGAAGCTTGGTTTCACCGGGCGTTCCGGCGATCCGGCCGAGGCCGAGGCCAACCAGGCCCGGATGATGACCGCAGTCCCGATGGGGCGGCTGTGCAAGGCAGAGGAAGTCGCCCATGCCGCGCTCTGGCTGGCCTCGGATGATGCATCCTTCGTCACCGGCGTGGCGCTGCCGGTCGATGGCGGCTTTACCGCGCGCTGAGGGGGGCGAAGATGGCTGGCCCGCTTGCAGGCATCCGCATTCTTGACCTGACCACCGTGATCGCCGGGCCTTTTGCCACGCAGATGCTGGGCGATCTGGGGGCGCAGGTCATCAAGGTCGAGGCACCGGGGGGCGATATCATGCGCGCCCCAGGTCCGGCCCGCAGCCCCGGCATGGGGGCGGCGTTCCTCAACTGCAACCGCAACAAGGATCTGGTGACGCTGGATCTGAAAGACCCGGGCGATCACGCAAGGCTGATGGAAGAGATCGCCGGAGCGGATGTCTTTGTCCATAATATGCGGATGGGGGCTGCGCGCAGGCTCGGGCTGGATGCGGAGACACTCGGGCCCCGCTTTCCGCGGCTGATCTATTGCGCGATTGTGGGCTTTGGTCAGGACGGGCCTTACCGCGACCGCCCCGCCTATGACGATATCATTCAGGCCGCGAGCGGCTGGGCGGGGCTGATGCCGGGGACCGACGGTCCCGCCTATGCGCCGACCATCGTGGCCGACAAGACGGCGGGGCTTTTCGCGGTCTCGGCCATCACTTCGGCGCTGTTTGAACGCGAACGCAGCGGCCAGGGCCAGGCTGTCGAGGTGCCGATGTTTGAAAGCATGGTGTCATTCCTGGCGGTAGAGCATCTGGCGGGGCTGAGCTTCATTCCGCCTGAGGGGCCCGCGGGCTATCAGCGGCTGCTGACCCCCTGGCGGCGCCCATACCGCGCGGCGGATGGCTATATCGCCGTGATGCCCTATTCCGGCGGGCATTGGCAGGCATTTTTCCGCGCCGCCGGGCGCGAGGACTGGGCAACTGAGCCAGCGCTGACCGATGACCGCGCGCGCGCCGCCATGATCGCCACGCTTTACGAACGGCTTGCGTCGCTGCTGCAAAGCCGCAAGGTTCAGGACTGGCTCGACCTGCTGGAACCGCTGCAAATCCCCTGTTCGCGTGTAAACCGTTTCGAAGACCTTGCCCGGGATCCTCATGTCCAGGCGACCGGCCTGTTTTGTGAAACCGATCATCCCAGCGAAGGCAGGATGCTGACAGTCAGGCCGCCGCTGCGTTTTTCGCGGAGCCGTTGCCAGATCCGCAATCTTGCCAGCCGTCAGGCCCCCCGCATGTCGAGGAGACCCGAATGACCCCGTTACCCAAGGCCGGGCCCGCCCGCGCCGTTCTTTCCGCGCGCGGGCTGGGCAAGACATTTGCCGGTTTCACCGCCGTCAACAATGTCGATCTTGATGTGGAACATGCGCGGATCCATGCGCTGATCGGGCCAAATGGCGCGGGCAAGACAACAGTTTTCAATCTGCTGACCAAGTTTCTGCGCCCGACCTCTGGCACGATCACGCTGATGGGCGAGGATATCACCGCGATGACCCCTGACCGCGTGGCACGGATGGGGATGGTGCGGTCGTTCCAGATCTCGGCAGTGTTTCCGCATCTGACGGTGCTGGAAAACATCCGCACCGCGTTGCAGCGCCCCAATGGGCTGGCCACGCAATTCTGGCTGCCGATGAAGGCGCTGGACCGGCTGACCCCGCGCGCAACCGAGCTGGTTGAACAATTCGGCCTGACGCCCTGGATCAACCACCGCGCAACCGATCTGTCCTATGGCCGCAAACGCGTGCTGGAAATCGCAACCACGCTGGCGCTGGACCCAAAGCTTTTGCTGCTGGATGAGCCGCTGGCGGGCATGGGGCAGGAGGATGTGCAGATGGTTGCGGGTGTAATCCGCGAGTTGGGCAAATCCCGCGCCGTGCTGATGGTGGAACACAACCTCTCGGTCGTGGCGGATATCTGTGACCAGGTCACCGTTTTGCAGCGCGGCGAGGTCATCGCATCCGGCAATTACGCAAGCGTCGCCGCCGACCCCCGCGTCCGCAGCGCCTATATGGGCACGGAGGAACCATGACCACCTGTCTCGAGGTAAAGGATCTGGAGGCCTGGTATGGCGAAAGCCATGTCCTCCATGGTGTCAGTCTGACGGTGAAGGCGGGGGAAACCCTCTGCATTCTTGGCCGCAATGGCATGGGCAAGACCACGACTTTGCGCGCCATTATGGGCATCCTGAAAAAGCGCACTGGCAGCATCCGGCTGGGCGACACCGATCTGATGACGGTGCCTTTGCACCGGGTCGCGAAAGCGGGGCTTGGTTTTGTGCCCGAAGAGCGCGGCATTTTTTCGGCGCTGAGCGTCGAGGAAAACCTGATGCTGCCGCCGATGGTGGCGCCGGGCGGCATGAGCCTTGACGAGATCTATGATCTCTTCCCGAACCTTTTGGAACGCAGGCGTTCGCAGGGCACGCGGCTTTCGGGGGGCGAGCAGCAGATGCTGGCAATCGCCCGCATCCTGCGCACCGGCGCCACCTGTATCCTGCTGGACGAGCCGACCGAGGGGCTTGCCCCCGTCATCATCGAACGGATCGGCGATGTGCTGAAAACGCTGAAATCGCGCGGGCTGACCATTGTGCTCGTCGAGCAGAACTTCCGTTTCGCCCAGAAGGTCGCCGACCGTTTCTGCCTGATGGATCACGGCCGCATCACCGAAGACTTCCCGGTGGCCGAGCTGGCACAGCATCGCGAGGCCCTGGCCCGCGTGCTGGGCGTGTAAGAGGAGAGCTCCATGATCATGGTTTTCGGTATCCCCCTCCAGGCACTGATGAGTCAGCTGCTGGTCGGGTTGATCAACGGCTCTTTCTACGCGCTTCTCAGCCTTGGCCTCGCGGTGATCTTCGGCCTGCTCAGGGTGATCAACTTTGCCCATGGCGCGCAATATATGCTGGGCGCGTTCACCACGCTTTTGCTGCTGACGCTGCTGGGGGTGAATTACTGGTTTGCACTGATCCTTGCGCCGCTGATCGTGGGGCTGAGCGGCGTGCTCGTTGAGCGGTTGTTCCTGCGCCGCCTTTACGAGCTTGACCACCTGCATGGGCTTTTGTTCACCTTCGGCCTCGCGCTGGCGCTGGAAGGGGTGTTTCGCTGGTTCTTCGGCGTCTCGGGCTCGCCCTATCCGGTGCCGGAGCTGCTGAAGGGCACGGTCAATCTTGGGTTCATGATGCTGCCGATCTACCGCGCCTGGGTGGTGGTGGCTTCGCTGGTGATGTGCCTTGCGGTCTGGCTGGTGATCGAGCGCACGAAACTGGGGTCCTACCTGCGCGCCGCGACCGAAAACCCGCAGCTGGTGCAGGCTTTTGGGGTGAATGTGCCGCTTTTGCTGACGCTGACTTACGGGCTGGGCGCTGGGCTTGCAGGTTTTGCCGGTGTGCTGGCGGCGCCGATCTACCAGATCTCGCCTTTGATGGGGTCGCATCTGATCATCGTCGTCTTCGCCGTGGTCGTGGTGGGCGGCATGGGGTCAATCCTTGGCGCGATCTTCACCGGCTATCTCCTGGGCATCGCCGAGGCGCTGACCAAGGTCTTCTACCCCGAAGCGTCGAGCACCGTCATTTTCGTGATCATGGCGATCATTCTTCTGGTCCGGCCTGCCGGTCTGTTCGGAAAGGAGGCCTGAAATGTCCCATCCCACATCCGCCGCCGGGGCTGTTTCTGACGAGGTCAGGCCGATCCGCCAGGCCATCACCATCCGCCGCCTTTTGCTGATCGCGCTGGTCGCCCTGCTGCTGGTGGCGCCCTTGCTGGTCTACCCGCTGTTCATGATGAAGTTCCTGTGCTTTGCGCTTTTCGCGGCGGCCTTCAACCTGCTCCTCGGCTATACCGGCCTCCTCAGCTTTGGCCATGCGGCGTTTTTCGGTGGCGCGGCCTATTTCACCGCCCATGCGATGAAGGAATGGGGGCTGACGCCTGAACTTGGCCTCTTGGTCGGTGTCATCGGTGCGGCGGCGCTCGGGCTTTTGTTCGGCCTCCTCGCGATCCGCCGCCAGGGGATATATTTCGCGATGATCACGCTGGCGCTGTCGCAGATGTTCTACTTCTTCTGCATCCAGGCGCCGTTCACCCATGGCGAGGATGGCATTCAATCGGTGCCGCGCGGCAATGTCTTTGGGCTGATCAGCCTTTCGGACACGATGACCATGTATTATTTCGTGCTGGCGGTCTTCCTGATCGGCATGGCGGTGATCTGGCGGTTCGTGCATTCGCCCTTTGGGATGGTGCTGAAATCCATTCGCGAGAATGAGCAGCGTGCGGTCTCGCTGGGTCTCTCAGTCGCGCGCTACAAGCTGGGCGCTTTCGTGATGTCAGCGGCGCTGGCGGGGCTTGCGGGCGGGCTGAAGGCGCTCGTGTTCCAGTTTGCGACGCTGACAGATGTGACCTGGCAAATGTCGGGCGAGGTGATCCTGATGAACCTTCTGGGCGGGATCGGCACCATTCTCGGGCCGGTGGCCGGGGCCGGGCTGATCGTGGCGCTTGGAAATGGGCTGGCGACCTCGGACTTCCCGGTCACCATCATCACCGGGGTCGTGTTCATGGCCTGCGTCCTGTTGTTCCGCCGCGGAATCCTTGGGCAGTTCTACAGCTCGAAGCTGGGGCGGATGCTCGGTTTCACCCCGCCGGGCTGAGGAGAGAAAGCGATGACCCAAAAGTCGGGAAAAGCGGTCCGCATCTACGAGGTCGGGCCGAGGGATGGCTTGCAAAATGAGCCGGGTTTCGTGCCGACCGCGACAAAAATCGCGCTGATCGATATGCTTTCGCAGACCGGCCTGACCCATATCGAGGCGGCGAGTTTCGTCTCGCCCCGCTGGGTGCCGCAAATGGCGGATGCGGGTGCGGTGATGGCGGGGATCGCGCCCGCGCCCGGCGTCATCTATGCCGCCCTGACCCCGAACCTGCGCGGGATGGAGGCTGCGCTGGCCGCCGGTGTCCGCGAAGTCGCGATCTTCGCCTCGGCGTCCGAGAGCTTTTCGCAGCGCAATATCAACTGTTCGATTGCCGAGAGCCTTGCGCGGTTCGCGCCGGTCGCGGCCCTGGCGCAAGAGGCCGGGGTCGCGCTGCGCGGCTATGTGAGCTGCATCACCCATTGCCCCTATGAGGGGGACGTGCGCCCCGGAGCGGCGCTGTCGGTAAGCGAAGCGCTGTTCAGCCTTGGCTGCTATGAGGTCTCACTGGGCGACACTTTGGGCCGCGCGGTGCCTCAGGATATCGACCGGCTGCTGGCAGTGCTGCTGCTCCGGCTGGATCCGGCACGGCTTGCCGGGCATTTCCACGATACCGGCGGACAGGCCATTGCCAATGTCGATGTGGCGCTGGCGGCGGGGCTCAGGGTGTTTGACAGCTCGATCGCGGGGCTGGGCGGTTGCCCCTATGCGCCGGGTGCCAAAGGGAATGTCTCGACCACCCTGCTGGCGCGGCATCTGGAAAGCGCGGGCTGGGTGACCGGCCTGGATCTGACGGCGCTGGCACGCGCCGAAGAGTACATTCGTCTCAAACTGAAAGAGGGGGCTGGTTCATGAGCGGCTTCTCCACCATCCGGGTCGCAACCGATGCGCAGGGCATCGCGACGGTGACGCTGGACCGGCCGCAGAAACATCATGCGATGAATGCGACCATGATGGCCGAACTGACCGGGGCCGCGATGACCCTGGGCAAAGATCCGGCGGTCCGGGCGGTGATCCTTGCCGCAGAGGGGCCGACATTCTGCGCGGGGGGGATCTCGACTGGATGCGCGAACAGCAGGAGGCCGATGCCGCCGGCAAGGCCCAGGCGGCGCAGGGCCTTTTCGCCATGCTGAGCACGCTGGATGAGATGCCAAAGCCGTTGATCGGGCGTATCCAGGGCAATGCCTGGGGCGGTGGGCTTGGGCTGATTTCGGTCTGTGATCTCGCGATTGCCGCCGAGGGCGTTCGTTTCGCGCTGACCGAGACGCGGCTCGGGCTGATCCCGGCGACCATCGGGCCGTTCGTTCTGCGCAAGACCGGCCCGGGCATGGGGCGGCAGATCTTTTTCACCGGTGCGACCTTTGGTACGGATTTCGCGCTGAGATCGGGGCTTTTGTACCAGGCCTGCCCGGCGGCGGATCTCGATCAGCATATCGCGGAAATCACCACAGCCGTGCTGCGGACCACGCCCGGCGCGGTCGCGATGGCCAAAGAGTTCTGCCGCGACCCGGCTGTGCCGGGCCCGGACGGGGCCGCGCTTTCCGTCGCGGCCCTTGCCAGATGCTGGGAAGGCGAAGAGGCGCAAAGCCGGATCACCGCCTTCCTCAGCCGCAGCGAGACCAGGTGATTACAGCACAGAAGCCCGGGCGCGTCACGCGACCCTGGCCTCAGGCCAGTGCTGGGGCTGAGCGATCACCACGGCGCCCAGGATCACCAGACCAGCCGGCGCCACGCCGATCACAAAGGCCGAGACGATGGTGCCGCCAGCGGTGGCGACGAAGGAAATAACCTATATACCAGATGGTTGACCCCTATGCCGGGCTGGCTTCAGGTCCTGACGCTTACATGGGCGCTTCTGGTCCCATGCCAGCGCGTTCCGGCGGTTGCGGCCATCGAGATCAGCGTGGCGATCAGGAAAAGGCCACCATAGCCGAGCTTTGCAGCGATAAAGCCCGAGGCAACGCCGCCAAACTGATAGACGATCATTTGCGCACAGGCGAGCAGGGTGAAATCGGTTCCGGGCTGGTCCGAGGAACAGACCTGCATGAACAGCGAATAAAGCGCCACGATTTCCATATAGCGGATCAGGGTCTGGAACACTGCCGCTGCTCCGACCGGGTAGAGGCCTCCGAGAACGCCGAAGGCATGCAGCGTGAAAATTGCAAAACACAGGCTGCGCAGGCTGCCCAAAAGCACCAGCGTCTGATGTGCGCCGCGGCCCTTTACCAGGATCGCCGCAAGGGCCGCGCCACCCAGGCCCACACTCGCCGCGGCCGCGCCCGAGAGATAGCCGATCCAGTCAAGCGGCATTCCGGCATCGACGAGATAGGCACCTTCCATCGCTTTCACGAGCCCTTCCGAGGCGCGGTAGAAGAGCGCAAGGCCGAGGACGCTGAGCGCTTCGGGGCGGGCGAGGAAGGCCCGGATCGAGGGCCGGTGGCGTGGGGCCGGGCGGACCTGATCCTCATACATCCATGGCAGGATGATCAGCGGCAGAAGCGTGACAAAGCCCATGATGATCATGGTCACCTGCCAGCCGAAATGCTGGTAGATCAACAGGCTGGCCGTGCCGCCGATCAGAACCGATGCGGCAACCGCGCCGCCCTGGATCGCATTGCCGGTGGCGCGTTCCTGTGGTGCCAGGGTCAGCACCGCATAGCCATCGGTGGCGATGTCCTGGGTCGATGTTGTCAGCGCCAGCGTGAGGCCGATGACAAACAGCGCCGGGATATTGGTCGGCGCGATCAGCGCGAGGGCGAAGATACACAAGGCGGTGGCAAGCTGCATCGGCACGATCCAGCCCCGCCTTGGCCCAAGGGCGCGCAGCGGATTGAAGCGTTCGATCCAGGGCGCCCAGAGGAATTTCAGCGCCAAAGGCAGCATGATCAGCGCCAGCATCCCGATCGCTTCTTTCGACACCCCGTTTTCGCGCAGGATCGGCGGCACGGCGGCAGCGACAACATAGGACGGCACCCCCTGCGCGATATACAGCGCGGCCAGAACCGCATAGCGGCGCATCGGGCCGGGCAGGGTCTCACCTGTCTGCGAAAAGCCGGTCATGGAGGGCGAGGAAAGCGGCCTCGGCGATGCTTTGGTCATCATAAACCTCGACGGGGATAGACCAGAATTGCGAGAAGGCGGCCCGCTTGCGCTCGGTCGGGGTATCGGTGACGAGCACCAGCCCCCGGATCCGCTCGGCGGTGGCCGCACGGCTGGCTTTGGCCAGCTGGTTCTGCGCCACCTCGCCGTCGTGATCAAGACGGAAGCCCCTCAGATCGGAATAGAGCACGAAGGGGCAGTCATGGCGGGCGAGCCGGTCGAACAGCGCCAGGTAGCCGGCGCTGTCGGTGATATCCTGAGGTGGCTGGAAGCGCAGGGACAAAGCCGAAGCCATATCCCGCGCCGCATGGCGGCCAAAATGGATCATATCAGAACGAAACCCGGTATCCGACGGTCACTGTGCGGCCGAGGCCCATGCTGTCGACATTGCGCGTGGCGGTGGCGGTGGGGTTGGCGTAACCCTTGTCGAAGAGGTTTTCGACCGCGACCGAGAACAGCCCGGGCCCGATCTGTTTCGACACGCTCGCATTGACCAGGTTGACGCTTTGCAGATCGATCTCGCCCGGCGCGCGGTCACGGCCCGCCAGGTGCAGCGCCTCGACCCGGGCCCGCCAGCCATTCCCGAACTCCTGCGTCACCCCGAGCCGCGCCCGCAACGGCGAGCCGATCCGGTTATTGCCGATCCAGGCGTCGACATTCCCGTCGCCATTTTTGTCAACGCGGCCCTCGCGATAGGCGATCATGCCATCGAGAACCGTCGCGTCGGAAAGGGCATACATGCCCTGGGCCTCGATACCCCAGATCTCTTCGCGCTGCTGGCTGACCTGATTGGTGACCGGGTTGAAATTCACCCCCTCATCCGATGTCGAATACCAGGCCGAGATCTGGCCGTTCCAGGTCTCTTCCTCGTGACGCAGTCCGATCTCCCAGGTGTCCACCACCTGCGGCTTCGGCCCGATATCGGCATAGGAGAGCGCATAGGTTCCGGGGGTGCTGCAGCCATAGGCGCCGGCAATCAGCGGGTTGTCATTGCCGTAAGCGGTGCAGATCTCGGCCACCGAATTCATCCCGGCGCGGCGGGTAAAGCTGCCGATATCGGTCAGCGAATAGCCCTGGGACCAGCCGCCGAACAGCTGCGTTGCCTCGCTGAGTTTCCAGGTGAAGCCCAGATTGCCGGTGAATTCTTCGAAGGTGAATTCGCCGCCGGTCACGCTGACCGGGGCCAGATCCAGCCCGACCCGATAGGCCGGAAAGTAGTAATAGGCGCGCGGGCGCGAGAAATTGCCGACCGTCAGATCGTAATGGTCGTACCGGATGCCGCCCGAAAGCGTCAACGCGTCATTCACCGGCAGGGTCAGCTGCGCAAAGAGCGCCCGGCTGTCGCTGTCGAGCGGCGTCGAAATCGCCTGGCCGTTGATTGCATTCTGCCTTGTCTCGTCCGTTCCGGCCTCAAAGCCCCAGCTCAGCCCTGCTTCACGCCCGAAAATGGTCAGCGGGCTGTCGATGGCCACCGTGAGCGTGTTGCGCAGGCTTTCCAGTTCCGACTGGTTGTAATCGGCGGTCGGATCGGCCGGATTGCCGCTGTAATAGACCAGCGTATTGACCACCGGATCAAAGACGTTGAACGAAAACCGCTTCATCACGTCATTGCGGGAAAAGGTGACCGCGAGCTTGCCGAGGGCGAAATCCTGATCGGTGTAGCGCAGCGTCAGATAGTTGGAATCCTCGGTCACCGGCTTGCCGTAATAGGGGCGGCTCAGATCCGGCGCGACCGGCGAAACGGTGTAGCTGGTGAAATATTCCGGCCTCTGGTCGAGGCGGACCTGTTCAAAGCTCAGCTCGATCCGTTTGGCATCGTCGATATCATAGCCAAGGCGCAGACCCAGATTGGCGGCTTTGGTATGGTCACCGCCGCCCTGGCCCAGCATCGGGTCCGAGGGCAGAAGATTGCCATCGCCGTCGAACGTCTCGCGGCTTTGCCAGCCTGACAGGGTAAAGGCATAGTCAAAGGCACCGATCTTCTGGTCGACCTGGACCGAAAGCTCGGGCGCGATCGAGGCACCGATATCGGTTGTGAAGGCTTTGGCCCGCAGGTCCACCGTGACGCGCGCGGTGCCATCGGCATTGGCGCCCGACCGGGTGATGAAGTTGACCATGCCCCCGGTGCCCCCCGCGCCATAAAGCGAGGAGGCGCCGCCGATCACCTCGATCCGCTCGACCGAGGCGAGGTCGATCAGCGACAGCGTCCGCGAGCTGTCGCGCAAGGGCGTGTTGCGTGGCACGCCATCCACCATCACCAGAAGGCTGCGGCCCCGGAACGTCTCGGACGCGCCCGAAAGCGTCTGATTGCCAAAGCTGAAGCCCGGCACCAGCCGCGCCAGCAGGCTGGTCGCATCGCCGCCCTGTTCGATCTGGGTGGTGATCTCGGCTTCGCCGATCACCTGGACTGCGCCGGGGATCGCGGAAACCGGGCGCTCGCTGCGATTGGCGGTGACGACGATGGTGCCGAGAAAGACCGGCTCTTCCTCTTGCGCATGGGCGGGCGGGGCGATTGCGATCAGGCAGGTGGTCAGCAAAAGCCCGGCAAGGCCGGTCCGCTGGCGGCAGCGGGCAAGGTGTCGGGGCGAACTTGTGGTCGGCATGGCGGCAAATCCCTTCAGGAGGCAGGGGAAGATCGGGGGTATGCGATCAGGGTTAGACATTGCTGACGAAAATAGTAAGTTTAGCCTGTCCCGCCTCAGGATTTGTCTGGACCCATGTTCCATCCATCTGGATTTTCACGACAGAGCGCTGCGCCACCCGGGTCTTCACCTGGGGCGGGCGAGGCCATGAACGCGTCCGGGGCAGGGGGCCAGCTATGGGCGGCCGACCGGCTGACGCGGCGAGATTTCGCGCGGCCGCGCTTTCGGACGGCGCTGCGGGTGGCAGCCGGGCTCTGGGGCAGGCTGATCGAGGCCAGGGCGGTGGTGCCCCAGGCGGCCACGGAGGATGGGCATTTCCAGGCCATCGAGATCGGTGATGTGCTGTTGTCGACGCTGGATCTGGGCGGCGGCGAGCAGAGCTGGCATTTCACCCCGACCCCGGGATCTGCCGGGCGGGTGCTGCTGCTGTTGCGCCTGATCCGGGGCGGCTGGCTGCAGGAAGGCGACGGGCCACGGGTATGGCTCCCGGCGGGGCAGATCGCGCTTCTGACCCCCGCAGGCCCGTTTGATCTCGGGCTGCCGGATGGCGGGCGCTGTGATCTGGGGTTGATCGAAAGCGATGCGGCCCTCGGCCCCGGGGTGCGGGTGCTGGCCGGCACCATGCCCTCGGTCAATCATCTGGCCTTTGTCGCGGGGTACCTTCTGCGCTGCGCGCCCCATCCCGAAGGCCGCAGCCAGGAGCTGAAACAGATGCTGTTTCGCGCGCTGGATCATGTGCTCAGCGATCTGGGGGGCAAGAACAATGGCAGCGCCGAAACCCCGTTCGAGAGGTTCAAATTCCTGATCGGCGCCAATCTGGGCCGGGCGGATCTGTCGCTGGAAGAGGTGGCGGCGGCGATGGAGTTCAGCCCGCGCCAGCTCCAGCGCTTTTTGCAAAGTCATGGAACCAGCTTCCGCGCCCATCTTCTGCTGCGGCGCCTGCACCATGCGCATGATCTGATCGAGGCGGCGGGCCAGGCAAAGCTGCGGATCGCCGACCTCGCCTGGCGCTGTGGTTTTCGCGATCCGAATTACTTTTCACGGGCCTATGCGAAACACTGGAAAGTGCCGCCCAGCCGGGATTAGTCGTCTCAGACCGCCAGCAGCTCGACCGCGACCCCCTGGCCGACGCCGATGCAAAGCGTGGCAAGCGCCGAGGCACCGCCCGTTTCTGCAAGCCGTCTTGCCGCGTTTGCGACGATGCGGGCGCCCGACATGCCAAGCGGATGGCCCATGCTGATGCCGCCGCCTTTGGCGTTGACGCGCGGGTCAGCATCGCTGAGCCCCCAGGCACGGGTACAGGCCAGAACCTGGGCAGCAAAGGCCTCGTTCAGCTCGATCACATCCTGATCGGCGGGCGGTTTTGCACCGCGCGCGACCAGACGCTCCACCGCCGCAATCGGGCCGATTCCCATGATCCGGGGCGCAACCCCGGCCGAGGCGGCGCGCCCGATCCGTGCCAGAGGCGTCAGGCCAAGCGCCTTTACGCCTTTGGCCGAGGCCAGCAGCACCGCAGCGGCGCCGTCGTTCACCCCCGCCGCATTGCCTGCGGTCACCGTGCCGCCGTCGCGAAATGGTGCCTGCAGGGCGGCGAGCTTTTCAATCGAGGTCGCGCGCGGGTGTTCATCCGCGCTGACCACGGTGTCACTTTTGCGGCCCCGGATCGTGACCGGAAGGATATCCGCCGCATGCCAGGCTGCGTCATAGCGGGTCTGCGACGACAAAGCGTAAATGTCCTGATCCTCGCGCGAGATGCCGTAGTCTTCCGCGACATTCTCGGCGGTCTCGGGCATCGACTCTATCCCGAACGCCTCTGCGATCCGCTTGTTGACGAAGCGCCAGCCGATGGTCGTGTCATAAATCTCGGCCTGGCGGGCAAAGGCCGCATCCGCCTTGGGCATCACGAAAGGCGCCCGGCTCATCGATTCCACGCCGCCCGCGATGATCACATCGGCCCCGTCCCGGATCGCCCGTGCTCCCGCAATCACCGCATCCATCCCCGAGGCACAAAGCCGGTTCACCGTCAGCCCCGGAACCGAAACATCGAGGCCCGACAACAGAACCGCCATCCGCGCGACATTGCGATTGTCCTCGCCCGCCTGGTTGGCGCAGCCAAAGATCACCTCATCCGGCGCCAGCCCCGGATACAGCGCCAGCAGACCGTCGATCACCTGTGCCGCCATATCATCGGGCCGCACCGGGGCCAGCGCGCCGCCATAGCGCCCGATCGGCGTGCGGCGCATCGCGCAGAGAAAGACGTCATTCATCGGGGGGCTCCGGTTTCACAGAAAGAGTGGCCGTTCAGGATTTCGCAGGCTGGCGCAGCTGGAAGCGCTGGATCTTGCCGGTCTGGGTCTTGGGCAGCGCCCCGGTAAAGACCACGCGGCGCGGGTATTTATAGGGGGCGATCACCTTTTTCACATGGTCCTGCAGCGCCCTGATCATCAGTGCATCACCCTCATGCCCCGGAGCGAGGATCACATGTGCCTCGACAATCTGGCCACGATCCGCGTCAGGAGCGCCGATCACCGCGCATTCCTGCACCGCCGGATGCGAGAGCAGCGCCGCCTCGACCTCGGGCCCGGCGATATTGTAGCCCGCCGAGAGGATGATGTCGTCGGTCCGGGCGGCAAAGTGGAAATAGCCCTCTTCATCCTGCCAGAACGTGTCGCCGGTCAGGTTCCAGCCATCCCGGACATAGACCTCCTGGCGCGGGTCATCCATGTAACGGCAGCCTGTCGGGCCGCGCACGGCAAGACGCCCGGTCTGGCCGCGCGGCTTTTCGGTCATGTCTTCGTCGACAATTTTCGCCTCATAGCCGGTGACGGGCTTGCCGGTGCAGCCGGGGCGGTGATCGTCAAAGCGGTTGGTGATGAAGATATGCAGCATCTCGGTCGCGCCAATGCCATCAAGCATCGGCTTGCCGGTTTTGGCCTGCCATTCCTCATAGACCGGCGCGGGCAGGGTTTCGCCCGCCGAGACCGCCGCGCGCAGCGAGGACAGATCCGCCCCCTGATCCATCGCGGCCAGCATCACGCGGTAAGCGGTCGGCGCGGTAAAGCAGACGGTGGCGCGATGTTCTTCGATCATGCCGATCATATTGGGCGGGCTGGCCTGTTCCAACAGCGCCGCCGTCGCGCCAAAGCGCAGCGGAAAGACCGCGAGGCCCCCCAGCCCGAAGGTAAAGGCCAAAGGCGGGCTGCCGATGAAGATATCATCGGGCGTCACATTGAGGATCTCTTTCGCATAGCCATCCGCGATGATCAGCAGATCGCGGTGGAAATGCATCGTCGCCTTCGCATCGCCGGTCGTGCCCGAGGTAAAGCCCAAAAGCGCCACATCATCGCGCCCGGTCTTGACCGCGTCAAATCGCACCGGCTTTTTCAGCGCGATACGGTCCAGTTCGGCATCATGGTTGGCGGTGCCGTCAAAGCCGATCACGGTGGTCAGAAACGCGCTGTCATTCTTGCAATGGATCAGGTCTTCCATCAGCCGCGTGTCGCAAAGCGCATGGCTGATCTCGGCCTTGTCGATCACCTTTGCCAGCTCGCCCGAGCGCAGCATTGGCATGGTATTGACCACCACCGCGCCCGCCTTGGTCGCCGCAAGCCAGCAGGCCACCATTGCGGGGTTATTGGCCGACCGGATCAGCACCCGGTTGCCGGGCTTCAGGCCGTAATCCTCGACCAGCGCATGGGCGATGCGGTTGGTCCAGTCGGTCAGTTCCTTATAGGTGCGCGAGCGGCCATTGCCGATCAGCGCGATATGATCGCCAAAGCCCTTTTCGACCATGCGGTTGGTCAGCTCGACCCCCACATTCAGCCATTCGGGATAGTCGAACCCCGTCAGATCCAGCCCCGGCCAGGTCTCTGTGGCGGGCAGGCGGTCGCGGGTGAAAGTGTCCAGATGGCCCGTTGGTCCCATCATGAGGTTAGCTCCCTGTTGGCTCCGCCGCAGTCTTGTCGCTGTCTTGTCGCAGCTTGCGGGGGATGTTCTTTCTTGCGCAGTCAGGCCGGGATCACGGCCGTGGCCTCGATCTCGACCTTGGCGCGGTCCTCCATCAGGGCGATGACCTGGACCACCGCCATGGCGGGGTAGTGGCGGCCGATGATCTCTTTGTAATGCGCGCCAAGACGCTTGAGCCCGCCGAGATATTCGTCTTTGGTGGTGATATACCAGGTCAGCCGCACCAGATGTTCGGGCCTGGCGCCGGCTTCGGCCAGCACGGCGACGATATTGCGCAGGGTCTGGGCCGTCTGATCGACGAAATCATCGCTCTCGAATTCGCATTGCGCATTCCAGCCGACCAGCCCGCCGGTGACGACGATCCGGCCCTCGGCGGCCATGCCATTCGCATAGCCTTTTGCGGGTTTCCAGCCTTCGGGATGCAGGGTCTGAATGCTCATGGTTTCTCCTGAAATGCTATAATCCGGGCCCGGACATCCTCCGGCCAGGGATGGGACTGCCCCGATCCGTCAACATAGACCAGCGTCAGACCAGCGGTCAGACGGTGGCTGCCCGCGCCGCGCTGATCAAGGTGATGCGCCTCGATATGGCAGGTGATCGAGGCGCGGCCGATCCGTTCGATGCTCAGCTGCCAGTCCAGCACCTCTCCCAGGCGCGAGGGCGCATGAAATTCCGCTGTCACCTGGGCCAGCGGCACGCCATTGCCGCCGGCCATCATCACCTCATAGGGCAGGCCCGCCACCTCCCGGAAAAAGTTCTCGGCGACGGAATTCGTCATCTCGAAATAGCGCGGATAGAAGACGATCCCCGCCGGGTCGCAATGGTTGAACTCTATCCGGATGGGGCGGTGCCAGATCATTTCCCTTGCCTCATTCGTTGGCTTCGGGCGGCAGGAAATCGACCGCATGTTCAGCCGAGACGCGGACGACCTCCTCGACATCGGTCATATTGTGCAACTGCTCGAACAAAGCGCGCAGATCGCCGGCGGGCGAGACCCAGAACAAAGCACGCGAGGGCACATCGCCCTTGTTGAAATAGCCATGCGGCACGCCGCGCGGCATTTTCACCAGATCGCCGGGCCGCGCCACCGACCAGACACCATCGAGCTTCACATGCAGCTCACCCTCCTGGACCAGAATGAATTCATCCTGGGTCGGGTGGATATGCACCGGCACGAACTGGCCCGGTTCGGAATTGGTCTCGAAGGAAAAAGTGCTGCCGCAATCGGCTTTCGGGAAATAGCGCTGGCCCAGAATATTCCATTCCACGCCTTCGATGCCCGTACCCAGCCGGGTGATGCCGCCGTCAAGTGCCCTGGTCATTGCCATATTTCCCTGTTGTTGATGGTCGTCCTGAAATCCTAACCCAGAAGGCTGCGCGCAATCACCACGCGCTGCACATCCGAGGCGCCCTCATAGATCCTCAGCGCACGGATATCGCGGTAGAGCTCCTCGACCTTCATGCCGCTGCGCACCCCGTCGCCGCCATGCAGCTGCAGCGCCGCGTCGATCACTTCCTGGGCGGCCTCGGTCGCGTAAAGCTTCGCCATCGCGGCCTCGCGGGTGATCCGCGCCGCGCCCTGGTCCCTGGTCCAGGCGGCGCGGTAGACCAGCAAAGCCGCCGCGTCGATCTTCAGCGCCATATCGGCCAGATGCCCCTGCACCAGTTGCAGGGAGGACAGCGGCTCGCCCTGGATCCGGCGGCTCTGCACACGGCTCAACGCCTCATCCAGCGCGCGCCGTGCCATGCCCAAAGCCGCCGCCCCCACGGTCGAACGGAACACATCCAGCACCGACATGGCCAGTTTGAACCCGCCCCCGCCGTGCCGATCAGCGCAGACTCGGGCAGGAACACCTGGTCCAGCTTCAGCCGCGCCAGCGGATGCGGCGCCATCACCGCGATCCGTTCCGCGATTTCCAGCCCCGCCACATCTGCCGGCATCAGAAAGGCCGAAAGCCCGCGCGCCCCGGGCGCCTCGCCGCTGCGGGCAAAGATCACATAGAGATCCGCGATGCCCCCGTTCGAGATATAGGTCTTCTCGCCCGAAAGTCGCCAGCCGCCCTCGACCTTTTCGGCCAGGGTGGTGCTGTTGGCCACGTCCGACCCTGACCCCGGTTCCGTCAGCGCGAAGGCCGAAATCGCCTCACCGGCCCGCGTCTTCTTCAGCCAGCGCCGCTGCCCGGGCGTGCCAAACAGCGACACCGCCCCCATGCCAAGCCCCTGCATGGCAAAGGCAAAATCCGCCAGCGCATCATGGCGCGAGAGCGTCTCGCGGATCAGACAAAGGCTCCTGACATCCAGCACTTCGCCCTCATCAGCCCCGGAATGCCGCAGAAATCCCGCCGCCCCAGATCCCGCACCAGGCCTTTGCAGGCGGTATCTACATCACTGTGATCCACCGGCAGATGCCCGGCGGCCCATTCCTCCAGCGCCGCTGACAACTCTCGGTGACGCGTCTCAAAGAAGGGCCAATCCAGAAAACTGCGGTCGCTCATTTCATCTGTCCAAAAATATCCTGCGGGGGTCCGGGGTGCAAAACCCCCGGTCATCGGCCAAAATCCCAAAGCTCAGTCGCCCTGGAACACGGGTTTCTCTTTCGCGACAAAGGCGTGATAGGCCCGTTCAAAATCGCGGGTCTGCATGCAGATCGCCTGGGCCTGGGCCTCGGCCTCGATCGCCTGTTCCAGGCCCATATTCCATTCCTGGTTCAGCTGGATCTTGGTGATGCCATGCGCAAAGACCGGCCCCGACGCGATGCGGGTGGCGAGTTTCAGCGCCTCCGCCTCCAGCGCCTCTGCGGAATGGACCCCGTTCCAGAACCCCCAGGCCGCACCTTCCTCAGCCGACATCACCCTTCCGGTATACAAAAGCTCGGCGGCGCGGCCCTGACCGATGATCCGGGGCAGCATGGCGCAGGCGCCCATATCGCAGCCCGCAAGGCCGACCCGGGTGAACAGAAACGCGCATTTCGCCTCGGGCGTCGCCAGCCGCAGGTCTGATGCCATGGCGATGATCGCACCGGCGCCGACACAGATCCCGTCCACCGCCGAAATGATCGGCTTGCCGCAGCCGATCATCGCCTTCACGAGATCGCCGGTCATGCGGGTAAAGGCCAGCAGATCCTTCATATCCATGCCGACCAGCGGGCCGATAATATCATGCACATCGCCGCCCGAACAGAAATTGCCGCCATTCGGGGCAAAGACCACCACATCCACATCTGTCGCATAGACCAGCGCGCGGAAGGTGTCGCGCAGCTCGGCATAGCTCTCGAAGGTCAGCGGGTTCTTGCGGTCAGGGCGGTTCAGCCGCAGCGTCGCGATCCGGTCCTTTACCTCCCAGAGGAAATGCTCCGGTTTCAGCCCGGCCAGTTCGGTCCTCGTGAGATTGCTCATTTCTTCATCGCCTTCTTCAGAATTTCCGTCAGAACATCGACATCCGCATCGTCGAGCCCGGCAAAGATCTTCGCCACTTCGGCCTCATGCCCCGAGGCGAGGGCTTCGAACTGGTTCAGCCCTTCGGGCGTCAATCCGACATAGACCGTGCGGCGGTCGGTCTCGGACGGGCGGCGCGCCACCAGCCCGTCTTTCTCCAGCCGGTCCACCACGGTCGTCGCATTGCCATTCGAGACCAGCAAAAGCCGGCTCAGCTCGCTCATGGTGCAGCCCTCACGCCGCCGGTAAAGCGCCGCCATCACGTCAAACCGCGGCAGCGTCGTGTCATGCGTCAGCCGCAGGAATTCGCGCAGACCGGATTCAGAGCTGCGCGTCACCGCCAGCATCCGGATCCAGAGTTTCAGCCTGCGTTTGGAACCCTCACTCACACCTCGCCTCCTGCAATGGCCAATGCCTGACCATTGATGCCCCCGGCCCCCGCGCCGCACAACCACAGCGCGGCAGCGGTCACCTCGGCGGGCTGGATCAGGCGCAGTTGCGGATTGGTGGTGGCGAGCGCTTTGCGCGCATCCTCCGCGCTCATCCCGGTTTTTTCGACGATATTTGCAACCGAACGGTCGGTCATCTCGGTATCAAGAAACCCCGGGCAAAGCGCATTCACCGTGACGGGCTTCTTCGCCACTTCAAGTGCCAGGCTTTTGACCATGCCGACCACGCCATGTTTCGCCGCCGCATAGGGCGCAACATAGGCATAACCTTTCAGCCCGGCGGTCGAGGCGACCGCAATCAGCCGCCCCCAGCCGTCAAACTGCATGAGCGCTTCGCGGAAGGTCAGGAAGACCCCGGTAAGATTGACCGCAAGCATCGCGTTCCAGTCCGCCAGCGAGGTCTTCGCCAGCGGCGCCGAAGTCGAGGCCCCGGCATTGGCGATCACGATGTCGCAGCGCCCGGCCTCGGTGAACAGGCGTTTCACATCCGCCTCATCCGTCACATCGGCCTGCAACGCCCGCGCGCCGATGGGCCCGGCAACCGCCTCGAGCGGCGCGAGGCGCCGCCCGCAGATCACCACTTCGGCGCCTTTTGCGGCAAAGCCCCGGGCCAGGTCGGCACCAACGCCGGTGCCGCCGCCGGTGATCAGAACGCGCTTGCCGGTAAGATCGGTCATGCCCTTATCGCCTCTTGCTGGCGTTGATGCAGCCGGGTCAGTGTCACCTGGCCATGACGGTAAGGGACGGGCCATTCGGCATTGGCTTCGCCCTGGTCAATTGCGGCATGCAGCGTCCAGTTGGCATCCGCGAGATGCATCCGGCCAATCATCACCAGATCGGCGCGGCCCGCCATCAGGATGCCATTGGCCTGATCCCAGTCTGTGATATTGCCAACCGCCATGGTTGAAAGCCCGGCCTCGTTGCGGATGCGGTCGGAAAACGGCGTCTGGAACATGCGGCCATAGATCGGGCGCTCGGCCGGGTCGGTCTGCCCGGATGAGACGTCGATGATATCGGCGCCCGCCGCGCTGAACTGGCGCGCGATCTCGACCGCCTCTTCCGGGGTCACGCCGCCCTCGATCCAGTCATGCGCCGAGATCCGGACTGACATCGGCTTTTCCGCGGGCCAGACCGCCCGCATCGCGCGGAAGACTTCCAGAGGATAGCGCAGGCGGTTTTCCAGGCTGCCACCATAGTCGTCGGTGCGCCGGTTGGTGACCGGGCTGATGAAGGAGGCAAGCAGATAGCCATGGGCCGCGTGCATCTCGATCATATCGGCGCCGGCACGCTGCGCCATTTCGGCGCCTGCGACGAATTCGGCTTTCACCGCTGCCAGATCGGCCTTGTCCATCTCTTTCGGCACTGCAAGGTCAGGCTTGTAGGCGATGGGAGAGGCCGAGATCACTGGCCAGTTGCCGGTTTTCAGGGGTGCATCAATGCCGCCATCCCAGGGAACACAGGTCGAAGCCTTGCGCCCGGCATGGCCGATCTGGATGCAAAGTTTCGCCGTGGTCTCGGCTTGAATGAAATCCGCGAGCCGTTTCCAGGCCGCCTCATGTTCCGGCGCGTAAAGACCGGGGCAGCCGGGCGTGATGCGGCCAGTGGCCGAGACACAGGCCATTTCGGTATAGATCAGCGCCGCACCACCCTTGGCGCGTTCCGCGTAATGGATCAGGTGCCAGTCGGTCGGGCAGCCATCGACGGCCTTGTATTGCGCCATCGGTGACATGACGATGCGGTTCTTCAGCTGCATATCCCGCAGCTTAAAGGGCGCAAACATCGGGCGGCTGCCCTTCTGGCCCCCCGCCTGTTCCTGGAACCAGTCTTCCGCGCTGGCGAGCCATTCCGGGTCGCGCAGCCGCAGGTTTTCATGGCTGATCCGCTGCGAACGCGTCAGCAGCGAATAGGCGAACTGGGGTGAGGGCATATCGAGGTAACGCTCGACCTGTTCGAACCATTCAAGGCTGTTGCGCGCCGCTGATTGCAGGCGCAGCACCTCGACCCGGCGCTCTTCCTGATAGCGTTCAAATGCCGCCTGCATATCCGGCTCGGAATGCAGATATTCGGCCAGCGCAATCGCGGAATCAAAGGCCAGCCGCGTGCCAGAGCCGATCGAGAAATGCCCGGTCGCCGCCGCATCGCCCATCAGCACGACATTCTCATGATACCACTTGTCGCAGATCACGCGGGGGAATTGTGACCAGACCGCCGAGCCGCGCAGATGCGCCGCGTTCGAGATCAGTTCATGCCCGCCAAGGTGAGACTCGAAAATCTGGCGACAGGTCTCGACGATTTCCTCTTTTGACATCTCGGCGAAACCGAATTTCTCCCAGGTCTCGGGAAGGGTTTCGACGATGAACGTCGCGGTGTTGTTGTCGAACTGGTAGACATGCGCCCAGACCCAGCCGTGCTTTGTTTTCTCGAAGATGAAAGTAAAGGCGTCATCGAATTTCTGATGCGTGCCAAGCCAGATGAACTTGCATTTGCGCAGGTCGATATCGGGCTGGAAGACATCTTTATACTCGTTGCGCACGATGCTGTTGATGCCGTCGCAGCCGACAACCAGGTCGTAATCCTGGCGATACTCTTCAGCGGATCTGAAGATGGTCTCAAATTGCAGATTCACGCCCAGCTCACGCGCGCGGTCTTGCAACAGGATCAGCATCGCCTTGCGCCCGATCCCGGCAAAACCATGCCCGCCTGACACCGTGCGGACCCCGTCATGGACCACGGCAATATCATCCCAATAGGCGAAATCGGCACGGATCGCCTCGGTCGAGACGGGATCGTTCTTCTGCATCCGCCCCAGTGCATCATCCGACAGAACCACGCCCCAGCCGAATGTGTCATTGGCCTTGTTGCGTTCAAGCACCGTGACGTCATGGGACGGATCGCGCAGCTTCATCGAAATGGCGAAATAAAGGCCCGCCGGACCCGCCCCGAGGCAAAGGATCTTCATAGCCGGAACTCCCTGATTTGCGCCGATCCTTGCGGCTTTCAAAATAAATTTCAAGTTTAAAATTTTTCGACTTGAATATTCATGGTGAGAGGGCATTCTGCCTTCATGGAACATCTGATCGAGAGTGATGAGGGCGGCTGGACGCGGCTGATCCTGAACCGGCCTGCGGCTAAAAACGCCTTGAATACGGCGCTTCTGGCAGATCTGGCTTCGGTGCTGAACCGGCTGGCAGAGGATCCCGGTTGCCGGGCGGTGCTGCTGCACGGGGCCGGGGAGAACTTTGCTGCAGGCGCAGATCTGGCCGAGATCGAGACGAAATCCAGCGCCGAGGCCTTGCTTGATCCGCGCAAGGCGCATTGGGCGGCGATCCGCGCTTTTCCGAAACCGCTTGTCGCAGCGGTCGAGGGCTTCGCGCTTGGCGGCGGGCTGGAACTGGCGCTGATGGCCGATCTTTTGCTGGTCGGTGATACGGCGCGGCTTGGCCTGCCGGAAAGCAATCTCGGCATCATTCCAGGTGCCGGGGGCGGGCAGCGTCTCATGGCGCGGGTCGGCCCGGCGCGGGCGGCGCGGCTGGTGCTGACCGGGGAAATCATCGATGCGGATACGGCCTTCGCCTGGGGTCTGGCCTCGCATCGCATGGGCGATGCTTTGGCCGAGGGTGCCACGCTGACCGCCCGCCTCGCAGTGCGGGCGCCGCTGGCACTGGCGGCGGCAAAGGCCGCGCTGGTCGAAGGCGCCGAGGCCGCGCTTGCGCTGACCTCAGAGCGGGCCGCGTTCGAGAGGCTTCTGGACAGCCAGGACAAGGCCGAGGGCATCCGCGCCTTCCGCGAAAAGCGTAAACCCGTTTATCAGGGGAAGTGAGATGGCGACGGTTGCGGTGATTGGCCTTGGCACGATGGGGCTGGGGATTGCGCAGACCTATGCGGCAGCGGGGTTTGATGTGCTCGCGACCGATGCGCATGAGCCCGCCCGTGACAACGCGACCGAGCGCCTGGCGGGCGCGTTCGCGCCCCGGGTCGAGGCCGGCAAGCTGACCCCGGAGGCCCGCGATGCGCTTATGGCGCGGTTCCAGGTGGTGCCAGGCGTTGACGCGATGGGCGCGGCCGATCTCGCGATCGAGGCGGTGGTGGAGCGGCTTGATGTGAAAACCGCGATCTTCACCGCGCTTGAGGCAGTGATGGCGCCGGATGCGGTGCTGGCGACCAATACCTCCTCGCTTTCGGTGGCCGCTATGGCCGAGGGGCTGCGTAACCCGGGGCGCCTTTTGGGGCTGCATTTCTTCAACCCTGCGCCGGTGATGAAGCTGGTGGAACTGGTCGCGCATGATGGATCTGCGCCAGAGGCGCTGGCTCGCGCACGCAGTCTGACCGAGGCCGCCGGCAAGACCGTGATTGCCTGCCCCGACCGCCCTGGCTTCATCGTCAACCGCTGCGCGCGCCCGTTCTACGGCGAGGCCCTGGCGCTATTGGAGGAAGGCCGCGAAGCAGGCGAGATCGACGCCGCGATGCTGGCGGCGGGCTACAGGCTGGGGCCTTTTAGCCTCATTGATCTGGTCGGGGCCGATATCAACCTTGCCGCGACTGAAAGCCTGGCCACCGCCATGGCGCATAGCCCGCGTTACCATGTGTTTGACGCGCTGAAGGCCCAGGTCGCGAGCGGCAATCTGGGGCGCAAGACCGGAAAGGGCTTTCTCTTCCCTGACCGTCCCGAAACACCGCCCGCCGACGCGGCAGCGATCACGCTCAGGATCGAGGCAACGCTTGTCAATGAGGCCGCCTGGCTTCTGGCCGAAGGTGGCACCACCCGGGACGGCATCGATACGGCGCTCCGGCTCGGGCTGAATTTCCCGCGCGGCCCGTTCGGGATGCTGGAAATCCATGGACCGGCGCGCGTTCGGGAGGTGCTTGCCGGGCTGGAATATACCGCTCCGCCCGCGCTGAAGACCCGCTATCTGCCCGCGCCGGGTCTGTAACCCGAGGGGGTTACAGAAAGCTGTGAATTGTCTGGATCGCGCCGTCGAGATCCTTGCCTTCCTCATCCTTCAGCGCCGCCTCGCGCAGACGCCGCGCCCAGTCGGCAGCATCTGCGCGCCCCGAGACCAGATCAATCGCCGCCAGCACCCGGTCGAATTTCGACAGGCCCCGCGCATGGGTATCGGAATAGCCCTTGATCAGACGGCGGCAGCGGATCAGCTCCACCGCGAGCGGGTAATTGCGATCGGCCTCGGCCATCGCGCGGGTCAGCCAGGCCTCGAGATGGGCAACCTCCTGCGCGTGGCGCAGCGTGCGGCGGCGCCAGAATTTCATCCCGCCCAGCACGTAAAGCATCGCATAGCCGCGAAAACTGTCGGTACGGATGCGCCTTCCATGTCCGAACCAGCGGTTGAGCCGCGCCATGGATTTTGGATTGGCCTCGACCCTCGCCCCCCATTTCCGGGGCAACATGCCGGCGATTTCCTCGGCGCGGGGATGCATGAATTCGGTCAGCTGCATCAGCTGCTGATCCTTCGCTCCCATCTCACCCCGGATCCGCTGAAAGCGGTTGCCGCGGGTTTTCAGATCGGCGACCCGGATCACATCATCATAACACATTGCATTGGCGATATATTTCGCAGCATGGACCGACAGATCCCAGGGGGCATGGTCGCGCGCCAGCACGCCTGCCAGCCGGTCGAGATAGTCGGCGCCATAGGCGATATCCTGAAAGCCGACCACCTTGCGCAGCCCGTGTTCCGCCATTTCAGCGACCGGGGCGGGCATTGCGCTGACCCGGGTAATCAGTTTCTCCCAGGCCGCCATTAGCTTTGCCGGGCCGCGCACGGGGGTATCCGGACTGACCGGCGCGGGTTCGTTCTTGCCGATATCACCCTGCAGCGCGGCGGCATAGCCTGCGCCAAAGGCACGAATACTGGCCTCGATCCCCTTGCCGCCGGACTGGCGGATCGCCTCTTCAAACGCCGCGCGCGGGAAAGGGAGCGTGCCCGAGGCTGCCAGTGCCCCAAACAGGGTTGAGGAAATGATCGAGCCGTTTTTCACTGCCACCGCCTCGTAATCGGCGGCAAACAGGCGCCTTGCGGTCTGAATCGCGGCCTCGCGCACGGCCTCGGGGTCGGCGACACCATCGCCCGGCACCATCTTTTCCGACACCGCCAGATTGCGATGGGTCGAGGCGATCAGCGTGGTACGGTCCGGCGTGACAAAGCCGCGAATGATGGCGCGTCCGGCTTCCATCCATTCGGCGGCGATCATCACATCGACATCGCCCGCCGCCGGCATCAGCGAGAAAACCGGCTGGCCGCCTTCCATTGGCGCCATCTCGACATAGTAGATCGTGGCGCCGGTACGCTGCGACACGCCCGCGACCGAGGTCGCCTGGGCCGCAAACCCTTGCGCGCGCGCCAGATCCTCGATCCAGCCGGTCAGCACGCCGCCGCCCTGGCCACCGACCGCATAGATCGCCACTTTGATGATGGATTTCAGCTTTTCATCCGGCTGAAGCGGGGGAAGAACCTCATGCAGGCTCATACCGGGAACTCCAGCCTGCGGGCGGCGCGGCGCCGCGCAAGCCATGAGATCAGGCGGGCGCGCAGCCCGGCCCGCCATTTCTCGAACCGGGTCGGGTTATGGACCACATCGGCGCGGTAGAAACTGGGGCAGAGCACCGCCGCATCGGCCACCTCGCCGCAATTGCCGCAGCCTACACAGGTCTGGTCGATCCAGGCCACCGGATCGTCGCGCAGCGGGTCGTTGGTATGTTTCAGCCCCAGAGACGGACAGCCCGAAAGCCGCATACAGGCGTGATCGCCGGTGCAGACCGCCTCATCCACGCCAAAGCGCGGTGCCTCGACCCGGCGGCCTTCCTTGATTGCTTTGGCTTTCAAAGGCCGCTCGCGGCGCTGCTTGTTCAGCATGCATTCCGACGAGGCGACGATGACCTTGGGGCCCTTTTCCGGCGTGGTCAGGGCCTCGGTGATCGTGGCCTTGAGCTTCGGCACATCATAGGTGTGGTCGATCTGGCGCACCCATTTCACGCCGATCCCCTTCACCGCCTGCGAGATCGGGTTGTTTGTCGCCTTGGTGTCATTCGCCGCACGCGACGACATCACATCCTGGCCGCCGGTTGCCGCTGAATAATAGTTGTCGACCACCACCACGAGGCCGTCGGATTTGTTGAACACCATATTGCCGATCGAGCTGTTCAGCCCGTTATGCCAGAAGCCGCCATCGCCGATGATCGAGATCGGGCGCCGCTCGCCACCGCCGTCAAAGGCGGCATTGGCCGCCGGGCCAAGCCCGTAACCCATCGTGGCGCCGCCGACATAAAAGGGCGGCATGGAGCCGAACAGGTGGCAGCCGATATCGGCGGTGATCTGATGCTTGCCGCGTTCCTGCTGCACCATTTTCAGCGCCGCAAAGATCGGGCGCTCGGGGCAGCCGGTGCAGAACCCGGGTGGGCGCATCGGCACCACTTTGGTCAGATCGGGCAGCTGCGGCTTGTCTTCATTCGGGGCGCGCACTGTCGCGGGCAGCATCCCCGGTGCGGCGATCTTCAGAAACGCCGTCAGGCTGTCGAGCATGACCTGGCCGGTATATTCGCCCCCCATCGGCAGGATGCCCTTACCGTGGAGTTTGACCGATGACCCGGCGCGATAGAGATAGGTGGAAAGCTGTTGCTCCATAAATTCCGGATGGCCCTCTTCGACGACAAGGACATGGTCCTTGCCCTCGCAGAAGTCGAGAAATTCGGATGAGACCAGCGGATAGGCTACGTTCAGGCAATAGATCGGCACTTCGGTATTGCCGTAAAGATCGGCGAGGCCCATGCGCTGCAAGGCCCGGATCACACCATTATACATGCCACCCTGGACGATCAGCCCGGTCTTGCCGCCAGCGGGGCCGAAAAACTCATTCAGCTTGTGTTCGGTGATGTATTTCTCAGCCGCTGGCCAGCGATTGTTGATCTTGTCCTGCTCGTGAAGATAGGTGAAGGGCGGCAGCACGACGCGGGTGAAATCGGTCTGCGGGTTCTTGAGCGCGTCTTTCACCGTCAAAGCAGGGCGCCTGTTGTCGCGGCATTCAAAGGTGCCGGTGACATGGCAGGACCGGATCCGGACGATCATCATGACCGGCGTATTGGTCGCCTCGGACATGTCAAAGCCGTAATGCACCGCATTGACCATCGCCTGAAGGTTCGGGCGCGGATCCAGGAGCCACATCTGCGATTTCATCGCGAAAGCATGGCTGCGTTCCTGCATGATCGAGGACCCTTCGCCGTAATCCTCGCCCACGATGATCAGCGCGCCGCCAGTGACGCCGGAATCCGTCAGGTTCGCCAGCGCATCCGAGGCCACATTGACGCCGACCGGCCCCTTGAACGTCACCGCGCCGCGGATCGGATAATGGACCGAGGCCGCAAGCATCGCCGCCGCGCCCGCCTCATTGGCATTGGCCTCGAACCGGATGCCAAGTTCTGCCATCAGCTCTTCGGCGTCTGAAAGGACATCCATCATGTGGGAAATCGGCGCGCCCTGATAACCGCCGACATATCCGACGCCACATTCCAGAAGCGCCTTGGTCAGCGCGAGAATCCCTTCGCCGGTAAAGGTCTCGCCCGCGCCTTTGCGCAGGTGTTCGACCTCGGCTTTGAAACTGCGCTCTGCCATGGCTTAAACCTCTTGCTTGCAGATATTGGCCAGCATTTTTTGCAATGTGCCGACGAAAGCATGCCGCTCGTCATCGGAGATGCCGCGAAACATCCGCTCGGTCGCCAGCGCCATATGTGGCCAGATCCGTTCAAACGCGGCACGGCCGAGATCGGTCGAATAGATCCGCGTGGCGCGGCTGTCATTCGGGTCGGCCTCGCGCCGCACGAGACCCTCGGCCTGGAGCTGGTCGAGCGCGCGCGACAGTGTCGATTGTTCGGTCACGGCGAGTTCCGCCAGCTCGCGGATCAGCGGGCCGTCCAGCACCGAAAGCACGCCAAGCGCGCGCATCTTGGCGGTGGTCAGGCCCATATCGGCCATCTCGCTGCGCAGAATGCCGTTATACTGGCCCATGAGCCGGTTCATCAGATAGGGCGGGAAAGACGACAGCCCGATCTGGCCAAGGCGCTGCGCGGGGGCAGGGGGTTCACTGCTCATGCGCCCAGCCTCTTTGCGGCATTATAGCCCGAGCCGCCGCCCAGCCCCGGCCCCGGATGGGTCGAGGCTCCGATATGGATCAGGCCGCGCACCGGGCCGGTGCCATTAGTGGCATTGTAAAACGGCCGCCAGATGAAGAACTGATCCACCGCGCAGGAACCGCCATAGGGGTCGCCGCCGACAAGGTTAACGTTCATCCGTTCCAGATCTTTCGGGCTATAGGCGCGCCGCGCCAGCACGAGCCTGTCGAAATCCTTGATATGGCTGGCGAGAATGGCCTGAAGGCGGTCGGCAAAGGCCTCGCGCGCCTCATCCCAGTCGCGGGCCTGGATCTCGCCCGCCGCATCGCCTTTAATCACGGTTGGCGCATCGGGGATCTGCAACCAGAGCACTGCTTTCCCCTCGGGGCAGCGCGAAGGGTCCAGTCGCGAGGGCTGGCCGACGCAGATCGTCGGCCTGGCCGGAAAGAGGCCGCGTTCCGCTTCGTTCGAGGCTTTCGACACTGCATCGACGCTGTCCGCCAGATGGATCAGCGCCACCTGATCCAGCCCCGGTGTCTTCCATTCCGGCACCCCGTCCAGCGCGAAATGCAGCTGGAAATCGCCGCGCCCATGGCGGAAGCGTTTCAGCGCGGCCTTCTCTTCGGGCAGGTTCACGTCTTTGAGCAAACGGTTGTAAAGCTGCCCCGGTGCTACCGAGGCCAGCACCGATTTCGCCGGGATCGTGCTGCCGTCTTGCAGACGTACGCCGGTCACCCGGCCCTTTTCCACGGTGATTTCATCAACATCGGCATTGCAGCGCACCTCGCCGCCATTGGCTTCGATCAGCGAGACGAAAGCCTTCGCCGCCTGTCCCGCGCCGCCTTTCGAGATGGGCGCGCCAGCGGCCTCGAGCGCGAAGGCTATGACGCGACCCATGGCGCCGGAATAGGCATTCTCGACCGTCAGTCCGCAATGCAGCGCCCAGGGCGCAAACAGCGCGCGGGTGTCCTCGGATCTGAAAGTCGTCTCCAGCCAGCCGCGCATCGGGTCAAGCTGCTGGCCCATCCAGCCCGCGAGGCCCCGAAGCCCGCGTTTGCGGGTCTCTTTCAGCAGCACTTTCAGCGTGGCCCAGGACCAGAGTGGCTGACCCAGGATCGCGAACATGAAGGGCGCATCGGCCGCGAGCCGGTCGACCTCGGCGGCAAAGGCATCGCCGTCTCCGGGTGCGGCCGCGTTCAGCGCCGCCACATTCTCTGCGCGATTGGTCGAGAGCACCAGCGCCCGCCCGTCCGGGCGCAGCACCGCCGTCGGATGCGGCGTGTGGCAATAGTCGAACCCGTGTTTCGCCAGATGCGGCCCGAGCGCCGCCCCGGCCGGGCCGGTCATGAACAGAACGAATGTGGCCGCCATCGGATCATGCAGGAAACCGGGATGCAGCTCGGTCGTGCGGAGGCAACCGCCCGCGACCTCTTCGCGTTCCAGCACCAGGACCTTGCGGCCCTTCAGCGCCAGCAGACTGGCAGCAACCAGCCCGTTGATCCCGGATCCTATAATGATGTGATCGACAGCGGCCATAGGGGTCAGCCTCCCGGTATCAGCGCCAGCGCGCGGATCGGCGAGCCGGTGCCCTGCTTGATTTTCAAAGGTGCGGCAATCAGGATCGCGCCCTTCGCCGGCAACTTGTCGAGATTGACCAGCGAGGCAAGGCCAAAGCGGTTATTGGCATGGAGCAGATTATGCGCCGGATAGGGCGGCGTCATGCCACCGGCAGAGCCCGCATCGGTGCCGATACACTGGCTGCCCCAGCCGACAATGCCCTTATCGATCAGATATTGCACCACTTCGGCGGTCGGGCCGGGGGTATGGGGGCCGGTCTCATTGGCGTTCAGGAACAGCGCCTCGTCATGGTTATACTGATCCCAGTCCGAGCGCAGGACGACCCACTCGCCTGCCCGGATCGCGCCATGTTCGGCCTCCCAGGCTTTCACATGGTCGATGGTCAGCAGGAAATCCGGGTCGGCCGCGCAGTCGGCGCTGAAATCCAGCACATTGACCGGCGCGATCAGGCGCTGGACGTCGATTGTGTCGGTATAGCCTTCGGGATTTTCGCGACCGGTGATCCAGTGATGCGGCACGTCGAAATGGGTGCCGGAATGCTCGCCGAGCTCCAGCCAGTTCCAGGCCCAGAACGGGCCATTCTCGTCATATTCGCTGATCTTGTGGATCTTAACCGGCGGCGTGTCTTTCGCGAATTCCGGCGGAAGTTTCAGAAGCGGCGTTTCCGGCCCGAGCGTTGCGGTCAGGTCAACCACCCTGACCCCGCCCGAAGCCAGTAAATCCGCAAGCTGTATCAGCGCATTGGCTGCGGTCATATCCGTTCTCCCTGTCTGACCATGCGGTCTTTGATTGGTGTCCGGCGCGCCACCTGTTTGGTTCCAGGACCATTCCGGCGCGGCGTAACGCTTTTCTCAGCGCCTGTGAGAATCACGCTAGACAGAAATAAATGCGTTTGCAAATATATCTTAAAACGCAGGGATCAGAAAAATGTCCGACAGCTATGATGCGATCCTGATCGGGGCGGGGCATAACGCCCTTGCCTGTGCCTTGCACCTGGCGGCAAAGGGTTGGAAAGTCGGGCTTTTCGAACAGGCCTCTGCCCCGGGTGGCGCGGTGAAGACCGGCGACTATACCCTGCCGGGCTATCGCCATGACTGGGCGGCGATGAACCTCAATCTCTTCGCCGGATCGGCGTTTTATAAGGAGTATGGGCAGGAACTGGCGCGACATGGCTGCACCTTTCTGCCGGTGTCAAAGCCCTTTGCCTCGGCCTTTCCGGATGGGAGCTGGCTGGGCGTGACCACGGACCGCGCCGAAACCCTCGCGCGGATCAAAGCCGAGGATCCCGCAGATGCCGAGGCCTGGGCAGAGCTGATCGAGAGCTTTCCGCAAACGGCCGAAGCGATTGGCGGCATCCTTTCAATGCCGATGAAATTCAATGCTATTACATGTTTCATGTTTAAAATGCTGCACCGCAACAAAATCGGCGGCAGTCTGGATATCGCGCAATTCATGGCGCAGACGCCGCGCCGCTTTCTGACAAAGACCTTCCGCTCGCCAAAGATGCAGGCGCTTTTGGGGGCCTGGGGGCTGCATCTCGATTACGCGCCCGATGTCGCGGGTGGCGGTATTTTTCCCTATCTCGAGGGAATGGTTGCACAAAACTTCGGGATGATGCTGGGGCAGGGCGGTGCGGATACCATCATCAGGGCGATGGTTGCGGCGATTGAGGCAAGGGGCGGGCGCATCGAATGCGGCGCCAGCGTCAGCCGTATCCTGCATGAAAACGGCAAGGCCAGCGGCATTGAACTGGCCGATGGGCGCCGCATTGCAGCGAGAAAAGCGGTGATCGCGGGGGTCGCGCCGCAGGCTCTGCTGCGGCTGACCGGCCCGACCGCACCTCGTTTCGACAAGGCGATGACTGACTACGCTTATGCGCCGGGCACGATGATGATCCATCTTGCGATGGACAGCCTGCCCGACTGGGCCGCGGGAGAGGAGCTGAAGCGTTTCGCCTATATCCATCTCGCGCCGAGCCTCGATCAGCAGGCGCGGGTCTATCAGCAGGCCCAGGCCGGGCTTTTGCCTGATGAGCCGATCCTGGTGGTCGGCCAGCCGACCGGCCAGGACCCGTCGCGCGCGCCGGAGGGCAAGCACATCCTTTGGGTGCAGGTGCGGATGGTGCCGGGCGAGATCAAAGGCGATGCGGCGGGCCAGATCACGGCCCGCAGCTGGGAGGAGGCCACCGCCCCGATGGCGGAACGTGCGCTGGATATTCTGGAACGCTACGCGCCGGGCACGCGGGCGAAGATCCTCGGGAAGCGTGTTGTCTCGCCCCTGGATCTGGAAGCGGAGAACCCGAATCTGGTCGGAGGCGATCAGGTTTGTGGCAGCCACCATATGTCGCAAAACTTCATGTTCCGCCCGGCGCGGGGCCATTCCGATGGCTCGACGCCGTTGAAAAACCTGCATCTGACCGGCGCGGCAGTCTGGCCCGGGGCCGGCACCGGCGCGGGGCCCGGCTATCTGCTGGCGAGGAGACTGGCAAAGTAACGACTGTCCCGCGCGGCAAACCGGCATCAGACCGGCGCGCGATCACTGACCCATCCACATAAAAACGACAGGGAAACAACATGAAACTCAACCGCAGAGCCTTGCTGCAACTGTCAGCGGCCAGTGTCACACTCGGCGCCTTCAGCCTGCCCGCGCTGGCGCAGATCGACGAGCTGGTGATCGCCTATAACGTCACGCTGCCCAGCTGGGACCCGACCACCGGCCCGAGTGCGGTGAACCCGACAATCCAGGGCATTTACCAGTCGGTGTTCGACCAGTTCATCCTGCAACAGCCCGATCTGAAACCGGCGCCGGGGCTTTTGACCGAATGGGGCTGGAACGAGGATTACAGCCAGATCTGGATGGTGGTGCGCGAGGGCGTCAAATGGCATGACGGCTCGGATTTCACCGCCGAGGATGTGGCCTGGAGCCTTGCACGGGTGGCGGACCCCGCCACTGGCAGCCCGATTCAGTTCGTCTGGGGCACGCTGGAGAACCACCGGGTCGAGGGCAATCGCGTCATTGCCGATGTGAAGCAATTCGACCCCACGATTTTCAAATGGATGTATTTCCTGACCGGCTATGTGCTGCCGAAAGCCTATTATGAAAAGGTCGGCGCCGAGGGCTTTGAGGCGGCGCCAATCGGCACCGGCCCCTATATGGTCGAGAAATTCGAGCGTAATGCCTTTGTGCGGCTGAAGGCGAATGAGGCCTATTGGGGCGGCGCGCCCGAGTTCAAAACGGTGACGATCAAATTCGTGACCGATGCGGCGGCGCGGGTGGCGGAAATCGAATCCGGCAACAGCCATGTCACGCTGGAAATGCCCTATGAGGAATATGACCGCCTTAAAGGTTCTATGAACGGCGTGGCGACGCCCATCTCGGATATCGGGATGATTTTCCTCAATGATATCGATGTGATGCTGGACCCGAATGTCCGCAAGGCCGCCGTCCATGCGATTGACAAACAGGCGATCATCGACCGGCTTCTGTCGGGGTATGGCGTGAAGATCGACACGCTGGAGACGCCGGAATATGAGGCTTATGATCCGTCGATCACGGTGGATTACAGCCCGGAAAAGGCGGTCGAATTGCTGGCGGCCTCGGGCTATTCGACCGACAATCCGGTCAAGTTCAAGATCCAGACCACGCGGGGTTTCAAGCCTAAGGATTATGAGATGATCCAGGCGATTGTGGGTCTGTGGCGGCGCGTGGGGATCGAGGCCGAGATCGAGGTCTATGAGATCGCCAAACATTACGAGCTGCGCGCGGCCGATCAGCTGGCGCCGGCGGCGTTCTACAACTGGGGGAACTCGGTCGGCGACCCGACCACGGGGACCGGGTTCGCGATGTACGGGCCGAGCCCGCATTCGGTCTGGGACGGGCAGGATCTGATCGACATGATCGACCCGCTCTGGGGCGAGAAGGACGAGGCGAAGCGGATCGCGGGCTGGAAGGCGGTGGACCGGTTCATCGCGGAGGAGGCGCTGGTGATCCCGCTGTTGCAATATGTGCAGCCCATCCTCTCGGCCAAGGGTGTGGTGGTCACGCCGCATGCTTCGGGCGCGCTGTTGCCGCATCTGATGACGCGCGGCTGAGTGTGGAAGCGCCGGGGGCTTCGCGCCCCCGGACCCCCGCGGGATATTTAGGGACAGATGAAAGGGCCGGGGCTGCGGCGCTTTCGGGATTTGGCCATGCAATTCTTCAGAACAGTAATGGGGCGGCTGGTGACGACATTGATCACGCTCATGGGCGTGGCGGTGATTGTCTTTGTCGTCATCCGGGTCGTGCCGGGGAATCCGATTGCGATGATGCTGCCTCCGGGGGCGAGTGAGGCCGATATCGGGCGGCTGAATGCGCTTTACGGCTTTGACCGCTCGATCCCGGAGCAGTTTTTCATCTGGCTCGGTGGCGTGGTGCAGGGAGATTTCGGCACCTCGATCACGGCGCGCCAGCCGGTGACGGGGATGGTGCTGGGGCGGCTTCCGGCGACGCTGGAACTGTCGGTCATGGCGCTGGTCATGGCCTGTCTCATAGGCGGCTTTGTGGCGCTCTGGGGCACGAGACGGCGCGAGACGAAGACCGAAGCCGCGATTGATATTGCCAATGGGATGGCGCTTTCGGTGCCGGACTTCCTTTGGGGGCTGCTCTTGATCCTGGGGTTTGGCGTGCTCTGGCCGGTGTTTCATATCTCGGGCCGGGTGACGCCGTCGCTGGATCTGCCCTTTGCGACCAATTTCTACCTGTTCGAGAGCCTGATCCGGCTGCGATTCGATCTTTGGGCCGATATCGTCAGCCATATGTTCCTGCCGGCGCTGGCGCTGGCGATCCCTTTATCGGCGATCATCGGGCAACTGTTGAAGCAAAGCCTGAAAGAAACCATGCATCTGGATTACGTGACGCTGGCGCGGACCCGGGGGTATGGCGAGACGCATGTCATTTTGCGCGAGGCTTTGCGCAATGCGGTCCTGCCGACGCTGACGCTGGTGGGCGTACAGTTCACCTTTCTGATCGGCGGCACCGTGATCATCGAGCGGCTGTTTTCCTATGAGGGCCTTGGCAATATGGCCATCGAGGCGGTGATCAACCGCGATCTGCCGCTGATCCAGGGGATCGTGATCCTCTTCGCGCTGATCTTTACCGGGGTGAACCTGGTGGTTGATCTGCTTTATGCCGTTCTGAACCCGAGGCTGCGTCATGGCTGATGCCCGTTCGCTTGTGAAACGCCGGGCGGGGCCGCGGCTCTGGCTCTCGGCAGGCTGGATTGGTGTGGTGGCGCTGGCGGCGGTTTTTGCGCCGCTGATAGCACCGCAGGATCCGCTGGCGCAGGATCTGTTCCTGGGCCGGATGCCGCCTTTCTGGATGGCGGGGGCCGAGCCTGGCTATTGGCTCGGGACCGACAGCCTTGGCCGCGATGTGCTGAGCCGGATCATCTATGGCGCGCGGATCGCGCTGGCGGTGGCGCTGGTTGCGGGGGGGATCACCTGTGTCCTTGGCGCGGGGCTGGGGCTGATGGCGGGCTATATGCGCGGCTGGGTCGACACGATCATCTCGCGCTTTATCGACATCTGGATGGCCTTTCCGCCGGTTTTGTTTTCCATCCTGCTGATCGCGGTGATGGGGCCGGGGCTTTTCTCGATCATCGTGGCGATCGTGGTGATCGACTGGACGCGGTTTGCCCGGGTGATCCGGGCCGAGGCGATGGGGCAGGGGGCGATGGATTATGTCGCCTCGGCGCGCGTGGTCGGTCGGGGCCGTATCTCGACCATGCTGACCGAGATCCTGCCCAATGTTGCACCGACCATCGTGGTGCTTTTGACGCTGGAGATGGGCATCGCGGTGATCATCGAGGCGATCCTCAGTTTCGTGAACCTTTCGATCCCGACCGATGACCCGACCTGGGGCGGGATGATTTCCGAAGGCCGGATCTCGATCAACCAGGCCTGGTGGGTTTTGGTCTTCCCGCTGATCGCGCTTTTCCTGACCGTTCTTGCCTTTTCCCAGCTGGGGGAAGGGCTGAAGAACCGCTACGATCCGGTGCTGCGATGACTTATCTTGAGCTGAAGGGCCTGTCGGCGCGGATCACGCGCCAGAACCACCCGCTTTTGCGCAGTGTTTCGCTCTCGGTTGCGCCGGGCGAGGTGCGGGGGCTGGTTGGGGAAAGTGGTGCCGGCAAGTCGATGATCGGCAAGGCGGTTTTGGGGATCTTGCCGAAAGCGGTCGAGGTGACGGGGGGCGAGATCCTCCTCGGCGGCGAAGACCTGCAGCGTCTGTCTGATAAAGATCGGCGGCATCGGATCGGTCAGACCTGTGCGCTGATCCCGCAGGATCCGCTGACCGCGCTGAACCCGTCGCGCCGGATCGCGCCGCAGATCACCGACCGGCTGGTGGACATCCTGGGCTGGGACCGGGCGCGGGCGGTGGCGCGGGCCGAAGAGTTGCTCGACGAGGTCAGGATCCAGGACCCCGCGCGGGTGATGCGGGCCTATCCGCATGAGCTTTCCGGGGGAATGCGGCAGCGGATCCTGATCGCTTCGGCCTTTGCTACCGCACCGAAACTGATCGTCGCCGATGAGCCGACGACCGCGCTGGATGTAACGGTGCAAAAGCAGATCCTGAAGCTTATCAGGGATATGCAGGCCAGGCATTGTACGGCACTTCTGTTCGTGACCCATGATCTGGGCGTCGTATCCAAGGTCTGTAACCGGCTCTCGGTGCTTTATGGTGGTATGGTGGTCGAGGATAATGACGTGCCGGGCTTCTTTGCCGGTCCGCGCCATGCTTATTCGCGGGCGCTGCTGGCCGCGACGCCGAAATACACCGATCCGACCGCCAGCCTGACCCCGGTGCCCGACCAGGTCATCGCGGCTGTGCGGGCCGAGATCGATGCTTTTGACCGGGAGCGCGCGCATGTCTGAACTGCTTTACCGTGTCGAGGGGCTGCGCCTTTCGCTCCCCGATCTGAATCGCAAGCCGCTTTGGGGGCCGGCACCGCGCAACGAGATCCTCAAAGGCCTCGATTTCGCCATCGCAAAAGGCGAGATCATCGGGATTGTCGGCGGATCGGGCTCGGGGAAGTCGACCCTCGGGCGCTGTCTCGTGCGGCTGCTGGAGCCGACTGCGGGTCGGCTCCTGTTTGACGGCCAGGATATCAGCCATCTGAATGACGCCGCGCTGCGCCCGCTCAGGCGGCGGTTCCAGATGATTTTCCAGGACCCGATGTCATCGCTGAACCCGCGCCACCGGGTGGGTCAGCTGATCGCGGCGCCTCTGCGGCTGCATGGTGTGGCGGATGTGCGGGGCCGCGTCGCCGAGGCGCTGGAACTCGTGGGCTTCCCGCAGGACATGGCCAGCCGCTACCCGCATGAGATGTCGGGCGGCCAGCGGCAGCGGGTGGGCATCGCCCGCGCCATCGCGCTGCGCCCGGACTTCATCCTCGCGGATGAGATCGTCTCGGGGCTGGATGTCTCGAGCCAGGCGCAGGTGCTGAACCTGCTGGAGCGGCTGGTGAAAGAGCTTGGCCTGACACTGGCCTTTATCAGCCATGACCTGAGCGTGATCCGGAGGCTGTGTTCCCGGATTATGGTGCTTTACCAGGGTGAGATCGTCGAATCCTCTGATACGGCAGCGCTGTTCGACCAGCCGCGGGCGGCCTATACTCGGGAGCTCCTTGATGCGATCCCCCTGCCTGATCCGGATCAGGTCTGGGCCTGAGAGACTGCGCCATCCCGGAAGGGGCGTCCGCGCCCGGATATGGCCGAGGTCATCGGCGGGACTGGTCAGGTCCGGGGTATTTGCCTCGCAATGTATGGCGCATGACCTTCCAGCAAAGGATGCGAAGGGCCCGACCGACAGGGGCGGTACACTGCCGCTATCCGGATCGACCGCGTCGTCTGGAGCGATTTGACGAAGGCCGAAATTCAGGGCGCTCTGGACGTCTTGATTCCACATTGATCTGGACCGACAGCGCGCCGGAGCCGGCCTGCCGTGTAACCCCGGATCGTGTGGCCAGTCCTTGCTCTGGCCACTTCTTGCCCGGGTCAGCCCAGGGGCGCGACAGATCAGATCGGCGCGGAAACGACTTTGCGATGCGTGCGAGTCATGGAGACGCGCCATCCGCTCACGCTTTTGGCCACAGAGGAGATTACGCTGTAAGTCCAGTATACTAAAGATCCTCCTGCGCCCGCCCAGGTGTCACGCGGAGCCGGGACGGGGTCACGGATGTCGCAGAAGTGGGCGCCAGGACCGATATCGCAGAATATATTGATAAATATCAGGATTTTATGTCGGTTTGTGTGAAATGTCCGCAAGATTGCCTGCGGTGCAGGATGGCGAGCTGTCTGGGGACACTTGCCCTGAGGGGCGCAGCCGGGACGTGTCGCCGGCCTCCCGGGGGCGCCCGTCGCGCCACCGCGCCTGTCCTATGCCCCTACCTCTCCAATGCGGGTGGGCGGGTAAGAGAAATTGCCGTGAACGGACACTGGACAAGACGGCCCCGCGCGTTTAAACGGGCGCCTGCATGGTTCCGGTAACGTGATCGGCAGAGCTTTCACAGGCAGCGAATTCGATGCCAGGTGACAGGCAAAGCCAAAGAGTTCCGAGGCCGTCGACGACAAGCAGGGCAGAAGAGGGGCCTGCATCTGGAATATGCCGCTGTAGCTCAGCTGGTAGAGCACGTCATTCGTAATGATGGGGTCGGGGGTTCGAGTCCCTTCAGCGGCACCAGTAATCTACTGGAATACCAGCACAAAATGGCCGTCCTTCGGGGCGGCTATTTGATTTTTCAAAACCCAGGAACCACGGCGGAGCCAGGTTCGGAACGCGAATGCGGTGCGCGAGTTCACGAAAAAGTGGATCATCCGTCGGCGGTCATGATGTCTGGGGATCGCGTCTCATAGATCACAATGCCCGCGCTGACGACAAAACGAACTTCATTGCATGGAGACTCTGCTGAGCTCTCCAAGAAACTTGAGGCATCTCATTGTGGCTTTCACACGACTTCGTCGATGATAACCGGACCATTTCTTCCAGTTTGCCCGGCCGAAGCGCTTGCATGCATGCTGGTCCTCATTGCGGGCCTGCACGCCGGGGTACCGTATCTCTCACCGCCGTCGATTGTCTGAGGTCAAAGGGGCGACCAGCCCTCCTCCGGCCCGCTTTCCGGGATCAGGTGCCAGCGTGCGGTGGTCCCGGCAAAGGCCGCATCAAGCCGTATGGGGCTGAGATCGCTGCCTGCCACTTCGCGGATCAGAATGGTGATGTCGCGATCAGGATGGCTGCGGGCGGCTTCGGCGTAAATCTCTGGATCCTGCTCGCCGCTGTCGCCGATCAGCAAAAAGCGGCGGGAGGGGAAGTCGGTCAGGATCTGGCGCAATATTGCGCCCTTATGCTGAACCGTACTGTCCGCGCCGGGCAAAAGCCGGTTCCAGGCGGTGCTTTCGCGCAGATGCAGGCTGCCAGGCGGGAAGGCCTCGTCACGGATAAACCCGCTCAGCGCCGGGGCCAGCTGGATCGGGCTTGACGACAGGTAGTGGAAACACGCGCCGGCCTGCCGCGCGAGGCGGCGGTAGAAGGCGGCCATGCCGGGGGTGGGTTTGAACGGTTCTGTCAGGCTGCCCCGCAGCAGCGCGCGCGTATCGGCGACGTTGCTGATTTTTATCGTGTCGTCGATATCCGAAATGATCGAAAGGCCCTCGGCCGGCACCAGATGGGCTATGCCTTCGAAACGTTCCTCCGCGCCGTCGCGGCTGGTGTGAAATCGGATCAGGCGGTCATCGCCCGGCGCAGGAATCCTGAGCCGCGCCGAGACCCGACCACCGCGATCCGTGGCGGGGAGGAGGCTTTCCGGCGCGTCCAGGCTGTCGAAACCGTCGAAGCGGATCAGCAGTTCCTTACCGCGCTCGGAATCGGTCAGGAACCAGCGACTGCGCTCAGCGAAGATCTCGTTTGCTTCGGGGCCTGCGGCTTCCATGTCGATGCCAAGCGCGGTGGTGAAAGCAAGCCGCGCCCCGGGGCGGCGTTCGAATTCGAACACCCAGGCCTCGATATTGACCTCGATGACACCCGGTTGCAGGTCGCGGGCATAGCCGGGCAGGAAGAGCACCGTCTCATCGGCTTTCAGCCCGCGTGCAAGCAGCCAACCCGGCAGGGCCGTCAGAGCTGTCCCCGCCAATACCCTGCGCCGTGTCAGCATCATCCGCCCTCCGCCAGAGCTCATGATCTGCGCCGGGCCGGCGGCGGTCAATCCGGGCTGTCATCCGCCATCGGCAGGAAGATGCGGAAACGGGTGCCCCTGCCGGGGAGGCTGTCTGTCGGGCTGCCTGGCGTGCTGTCTGCAGTCAGGCTGCCGCCCTGACGGGTCACGAGGTTCAGGCAGATCGGCAGGCCGAGGCCGGTGCCGCCCTCACGCCCGCGCGTGGTGAAGAAGGGATCAAAGGCGCGCGCGAGAATCGCAGGATCCATGCCCGGCCCGTTATCGCTCAGCACGATCACCACGCCATCGCGCCCGTTTTCCGCCCCGTCCTCCAGCCGCAAGGTGATCTGCCCGCCCTGAGGCATCGCCTGGACTGCATTCGAGACAAGGTTGATCAGCACCTGCTGCAGCTCATGTGGGTTCATGCGGATCAGGCGCGTTGAGTGGATCTCTTCCACCAGCACCACGCCGGATCGCGCCAGCAAGTGGCGGATCAGCGGTTTCAGCCCCTGGATCGCGGCGGCGGGGTCGGTACTGAGCGGTCCATCGGTGAATTCTTCGGGCCGGGCGAATTGCAACAGCTGTGACACCAGCCCGTTGATGCGCCGGATCTGTTCGTCGATCAGCCGCAGTTCCGGCGTGATATCAGAAGCGCGCTCCGCCAGCACCATGCGAATGACTTCCAGATTGCCGGAAATCACCGCCAGCGGATTGTTGATCTCATGAGCGACCCCGGCGGTCACCTCGCCGATGGTGGCGAGCTTTTCCGCAAGGATCAGCTGGCGGCTGGTGGCCTGGAGCGCCTGATTGGCGCGGGTAAGGTCCTTGGTGCGTTCTTCTACCCGGGCATTCAGATCAGCATTCAGGCCGCGCAGTTCCTGTTCGCGGGCCGACAGCAGCGCGAGCAGCGCATCCAGATGGGTCGAAACCATGGCGATTTCGGCGGCGCCCGGAACCGGGCCGGTGCGTGCCCCCATATCGCCGGCCTCGACCAGCGCGATCGTGTCCCGCATCGCCGCAAGCGGGCGGAAAATGCCGCGCGCCCAGCTGAGCGCGAGCGGCACGAAAAGCCCGCCGACCAGCAGGAATGCCGCGCCGATCATCACAAGCGTCACCTGCCGGGCCTTTGTATAAGGCGCTTTCGGGATGCCGGCGTAAAGCATTCCGACCCGGTTTCCCTTCACATCCGTCAATGCCTCATAGGCCGAGATATACCAGCCATTCACCACAAAGGCGGTGTCATGCCAGGACTGCCCCACGCCCAGCACCTGGGCCGAGACTGCCGCCGAAGCGCGGGTGCCGATGGCGCGTTCAGTCCCTGTCGGGCGCAGCGTGGTCGAGATGCGGGTATCGCCCAGGAACAGGGTGATGACGCCCAGGTCCAGCTCTGCGCCGATCTGCCCGGACAGCGCCGGATCGCTGGCCGGATAGACCAGCGCCGAGATCCGGTCGATGAAATCCTCGTTTCGGTTCAGAAGGATACCGCCGATGAGGCGGCCATTCACGCCTTTGGGCAGGATCACCTGATCGGTGGCCAGAACCACGAGCCCGCGATCCTCGCTGGTCGCATCGGTGGGGTTGCTGCCTTCGGTCGTGATCAGCGGCACCCGGGCGCGGGCGGCAAGGCCGGGGGAAAGCTGTTCCAGCTCGGTGGGGGTGAAAACGGCCAGCCCGCCCTGTGGCTGCGACGAAATTCCGCCCGGCAGGTTCGTGCCGGTCAGCATCAGGAAATCCAGCCCGGCGTTCATTCGCGCCTCTTCCAGAAAGGCCGGCATTTTTGCCGGGGACGCATCGCGATATGCCGCCGAGCGGGCAATCGCCGCCACGTCGCGCGCGGTATTGGCGGTGAGATGGTCGAGATATTGCCGCCCGACGGTCAGGTCACTGGTGACCCGTGCGGCGAGGATCTGGTCGGTCCTGTTCAGCCAGCGCTGCATGGTGATGCCCAGCAGGATTGGGGTCAGCACCAGCATCGGCAAGAGCGCGATGATCAGCAGTCGTCCGCGCACCGAAGTCCAGCCGCCGCGCCGCGCCATGTCACTGCCCCAGCAGATCGGGCGGGAAGGCACCGAGGATCAGCGCCCGCTCCACCAGGTTTCTCAGCTCGCGCACATTGCCGGGCCAGGGCCGCGCCATCAGGGCGGCTTCGACCCCGGATGTGATCGCGACCGGCGGCCTCCCCAGCCGTCCCGAGAGCGTTTCCATGAAATGCGCGGCAAGGTCGATCACATCGCGCCCGCGCGCGGCCAGCGGCGGCATCGGAAGCTGGAGGATATTGATGCGGTGCCAGAGATCTTCGCGCAGCCGCCCGGTCGCGACCAGCATCGCCGGATCGGCATTGGTGGCGGAAATCAGGCGGATATCGACCGGCAGCTCGCGTTCGGCGCCGACCGGGCGGATGCGGCGGTCTTCCAGCACGCGCAACAGCCGGGCCTGGATCGAGAGCGGCAGCTCTGAGATTTCATCCAGAAACAATGTGCCGCCCTGGGCATGGAGGAAGAACCCGCGCCGCTCGCCGCCGACTTCGCCGAAGAGATCGGCTTCGGCATGGTCCTCATTCAGGGTCGCGCTGTTGACGGGCACGAAGGGCGCATCGCGGCGGTCCGACATCGCATGGATCAGCCGCGCCGCGACCTCTTTGCCACTGCCCGAGGGGCCGGTCAGCAAGACCGAAGACGGCAGCGGCGCCACCCGTGCAATGGTCTCGCGAATGGCGGTGATCGCGGGCGAGGCACCGGTCAGCGCGACCGGGCCGGGCGTCATTTCCGACCCGCGCCGCAGCTCGTGTTTCAGGATCTGGTTCTCGCCCATCAGCCGCGCCTGTTCGGCCGACCGCGCCACCGCCGTCAGCAGCTGGTTCGACCGGAACGGCTTCAGGATCAGATCGACCACGCCGGCCTGCATCGCCTCGATCGCGATTTCCAGATCGGCAAAGGCCGAGATCAGGATCACCGGCGGCACGATGCCGCGCGCGCGCTGCGTCACCAGCCAGTCAAGGCCGCGATCATTGCCGAGGATATTGTCCAGTACGACCACATCGAAGGGCTCGACCGCGAGCCATTCCTGCGCCTCCTGGACCGAGGCCGCCAGTTCGATCCGCCGGCATTGCGGCCCAAGGATCCGCGCCATGAAATTGCGCATCCCCGGCTCATCATCCACCACCAGAACCGAAACGCGCGCCAGCTTTGCCGCAAAGCCGGGCGCGTTGGCGGGGCGTGTCAGCGGGCGGTCGGAAAGGGTCACGCGGCGGTCTCCTCGGGGACGGGCTCTTCCCGTGTCTGGCATTTTGACCGGGCCGGAACAAGGTTGGGATCAGGGGCGGAGCAGCCGGGATTCAGGCCGCCATCTGGCCGGAAAACCCGCTCAGCGCCTCTTCAAAGGCGCGCACCATCGGGGCCTGTGGCTCGCGCCGGATCAAAAGCGCGCCAAGGCCATGGCTTTCGCCCTGGTCGCTGACGGGCAGGAGCCGGATCTCGTCCTGCTCCGCCAGCAGCGCCATCAGGCTGTCGGGCACCAGGCTGCACCAGGCGCCCGAACGCAGATGCGCCAGAACCCCATCCAGCCCGGAACAAAGGATCGCAGGTTTCAGCGCCGGGCGCAGGAGCGGCAGGTCACCGGTCAGGCACAGTGGCTGCGTCGCCACATCGGCCAGGCTGACCGACCCGCCCGCAGCAAAGGGGTGGTCCTTGCGGCAGGCAAAATACAGCCGCATCTGCCAGAGGGGCAGGTGATGCGCCTGGTCGGATTTTGCCCGGCGCGCGGGCAGCCAGCCAAAGCCGCCATCCAGCGAGAAGTCCGTCAGGCCGGCCTCGATTCCCGCGCCATCCGTAAGCGAAATCTGGATGCGCGCCAGCGGGTTGCGTGCCTCGAAATACTCACAGAATTGCGCCATCATCGGCATCGCCGAGGCCGAGACGCCCAGCCGTAGTACCCCTGTCAGCCCGCCTTTGCGGCGCCCTGACAGATCGGCGCGCAGATTGCCATAATCCGAGAGGATCTGGCGCCCCCAGATCAGCACTTTCTCGCCTTCGGCGGTCAGGCCCTGAAAGCGCTGGCCGCGCAGGATCAGGGGCATCCCCAGATCATCCTCGAGCTTGCGGATCGCCAGAGACAAGGCAGGCTGGCTGACACCGCAGAGTTCCGCCGCGCGTCCGAAATGCTCTTCCTCGGCAAGGGTCACGAAGAAGTCGAGATGGCGGATCAGCATGGCATTGTCCGGGGTTCAGATGCGGGGTCGCTGGCAGAGCTCAGAGGGTAGCGGGGCTGGTATACCCGGGAACGATATGTTTTCATATACATAACGAAACTGACGAATCACAGCCAAAACGGCCAATCACACACGGCCGTCCCCTTGTCTGTCTGGGCCATTCGGCCAGGCGGCCTCCTGTGGCGGATGATATCATCATATCACAGTTTCATGATTATCAATGCTTACTGCATCATAATTATTTTAAATCACAAAATAAATCCATTGCGGGACGGGGGTTTGGTAAAGCCATGTAATTGCCTCGGAATTTTTTCTGCCCGCGGATGCTGCACCATGTCGCGGCCCTGCCCCGGATTGTGCATCTTCTGTCTTGCCCGCTGCCGGAGCCGGCAGCTACTGCGACAGGGTAACGGTGTGCCATCGCACACAATCCCAGTCAGTCAAGGGCAGGAGCGGTTGCCATGGATGGTGCCAGGACAAAGATCGGGCGTCGCGGTTTTCTGAAAATCCTCGGCGCCGGAGCAGCGGCACTTTCGGCTCAGGCGATGGGGCTTTCAACTGCCGAGGCACAGGTCTCGGCGGGGGTGCGGCCGTTCAAGCTTTTGCGCGCGAAAGAGACCCGCAACAACTGCACCTATTGCTCGGTCGGTTGCGGCATTCTGATGTACAGTCTTGGCGACGGGTCAAAAAACGCCAAACCGCGCATCTTCCATATCGAGGGTGACCCGGATCACCCGGTCTCGCGCGGGTCGCTTTGTCCGAAAGGCGCGGGGCTTCTGGATATGATCCATTCCAAGGGCCGGCTGACGCATCCCGAATATCGCGCGCCCGGGGCAACCGAGTGGGTGAAGATCAGCTGGGAGGATGCGACGAAACGCATCGCGCGGCTGTTGAAAGACGATCGCGACGCGAACTTCATCTCGCATAACGAACAGGGGCAGCTGGTGAACCGCTGGCTTTCCTCGGGGATGCTGGCCTCGTCTGCGGCCTCGAACGAGACGGGCGTCTTGGATTACAAATTCTCCCGCGCTCTGGGAATGCTGGGGATCGACTGCCAGGCGCGACTTTGCCATGCGCCGACGGTGTCCGCGCTTGCGCCCTCGTTCGGGCGCGGCGCGATGACCAATCACTGGGTCGACATAAAGAACGCCAATGTGGTGATCGTGATGGGCGGCAACCCGGCCGAGGCGCATCCCGTTGGCTTCAAATGGGTGATCGAGGCCAAGATCAGGAACAAGGCAAAGGTGATCGTGGTTGATCCGCGGTTCAACCGGACGGCCTCGGTGGCAGATTTCTTCTCACCGATCCGGGCCGGGTCGGATGCGGCCTTCCTGATGGGCATGGTGCGCTATCTGCTCGATACCGATCAGATCCAGCATGACTATGTGCGCGACTACACCAACGCCGCGCTGATCATCCGCGATGACTTCGCCTTTGATGAGGGTGTATTCTCGGGCTTCAATGCCGAGACCAACAGCTACGACAAGACCTCCTGGACCTATGCGCGCGGTGAGGACGGGCTGGCTTTGCGTGATGAGACGATGACGCATCCGCGGTCGGTCCTGCAGCTGCTGAAAGCCCATGTCGACCGCTATACGCCCGAGATGGTCGAGGAAATCACCGGCGTCAAAAAAGCCGATTTCCTGAAGATCGCCGAGGTGATCGGATCCTGTTCAGCCAAAAACAAGACCATGACCTGGCTCTACGCGCTCGGCTGGACCCATCATACCGGCGGCGCACAGATCATCCGGGGCGCGGCGATGATCCAGCTTTTGTTGGGGAATATCGGCATGGCCGGGGGCGGCGTGAACGCGCTGCGCGGGCATTCGAATATCCAGGGCTATACCGATCTCGGGCTGCTGTCCTTGCGCGTGCCGGGCTATATGAACCTGCCGACTGACAAGCAGACCAGCCTCGCGCAATATCTGGATGAGACCACGCCGAAGGATGTCACCCCGGGCCAGGTCAATTACTGGAAACACACGCCGAAATTCTTCATCTCATATCTGAAGAACCAATACGGCCCCCACGCCACCAAAGAGAACGCCTTCGCCTTTGACCTTCTGCCGAAATGGGATCGCAGCTATGACATGCTGGCCTATTTCGACATGATGTATAACGGTCAGGTCAACGGCTATATCGCGCAGGGCTTCAACCCGCTGGCGGCGATGCCGGATAAGAACAAGACCTCCAAGGCTCTGGCGAACCTCAAGTTTCTGGTGATCATCGACCCGCTTGCGACCGAGACTTCGAACTTCTGGAGGAATGAAGGCCGGTTCAATGATGTCCCCACCGAGGAGATCATGACCGAGGTTTTCCGCCTGCCCTCGAACTGTTTCGCGGAAGAAGACGGCGCGATCGTGAACTCGGGCCGCTGGCTGCAATGGCACTTTGCCGGCCAGGAGCCCCCGGGCGAGGCACGGCACGACCCGGCGATCCTTGGCGGCATCATGATGGAGCTGCGGCGGCTGTATGAGACCGAAGGCGGCGCCTGCCCGGAGCAGGTTCTGCATATGACCTGGGATCATGAGACCTATCACGACCCCTATTTCCCGCATCCCGAAGAAATGGCGAAAGAGGCCAATGGCTATGCGCTGGAAGACGTTTTCGACGAGAACGGAGTCCAGATCCTGCGCAAGGGGCAATTGCTGGATAATTTTGGCCAGCTGCGCGATGACGGCACCACACAAAGCTTTTGCTGGGTCTTTGCCGGGTCCTGGACGGAAAAGGGCAACCAGATGGCCAATCGGGACAATACCGATACTGGCCTTGGCAACACGCCTGGCTGGTCCTGGGCCTGGCCCGCGAACCGGCGCATCCTCTACAACCGCGCGAGTATGGATAAAGACGGCAATCCCTGGGATCCCGACCGCGCCATTCTGCACTGGAATGGCGAGAAATGGGTTGGCGCGGATATTCCCGACTTCCCGGCGACGATCCCGCCCGGCGGCCCGGCGATGCCGTTCATCATGCTGCCCGAAGGCGTGGGCCGGCTGTTTTCCGAGAAGGGCATGAATGACGGACCCTTCCCGGAGCATTACGAGCCGGTTGAAAGCCCGATCGCGAAGAACCCTCTGCATGAGGTCGTGACGCATAACCCGACCGCGCGCATCTTCCAGAATGACCGCGAGCGGATGGGGAACCGCACGGATTACCCCTATGTGGCGACCACCTATTCGGTGACGGAGCTGTTCCGCCACTGGACGAAGCACAGCCATCTGAACGCAATGCTGCAACCCGAGCAATTCATCGAAATGGGTGAAAAGCTGGCGGCGGAAAAAGGCATCAAGCACGGCGATACCGTCAAGGTGACGACCAAACGCGGCTATATCACCGCAAAAGCCGTGGTCACCAAACGGATGCGCACGCTGAATGTGGCGGGCCAGGAAGTTGAGCAGATCGGCATCCCCTGTCACTGGGGGTTCGAGGGCGCGACCCGCAAGGGGTATCTCGCCAATACTCTGGCGCCGGGCGTCGGCGATGCGAACTCGCAAACGCCTGAATTCAAAGCCTTCCTTGTCAATGTCGAAAAAGCGGTGGGGGAACTGGCATGAACTCGCAAAACATCGTGCGCCGCTCGGCGACCTCTGATCTGACCCCAGCCCCCCAGATCCGGGACCACCAGATGGAGGTCGCCAAACTGATCGATGTCTCGATCTGTATCGGCTGCAAGGCCTGTCAGGTGGCGTGCAACGAATGGAACGATCTGCGCGGCCCGGTCGAGAACAACGTGGGTGTCTATGACAACCCCGCCGATCTGCATCCCGAGACCTGGACGCTGATGCGCTTTACCGAACATGTCGATGAAAACGACAAGTTCGAATGGCTGATCCGCAAGGACGGCTGCATGCATTGTGAGGATCCGGGCTGCCTGAAAGCCTGCCCGATCCCCGGCGCGATTGTGCAATATGCCAATGGTGTGGTTGATTTCCAAAGCGACCTCTGCGTCGGCTGCGGCTATTGTGTCGCGGGTTGCCCCTTCAACGTGCCGCGGATCTCGAAGACCGATCACAAGGCTTATAAATGCACGCTCTGCTCTGACCGGCTGGCGGTCGGCCAAGCCCCGGCCTGTGCGAAAACCTGCCCGACCGGCGCGATTGCGTTCGGCTCGAAAGAGGAGATGAAAGACCTCGCCGCGACCCGCGTGGCAGAGCTGAACGAGCGCGGTTACGAGAATGCGGGCCTCTATGATCCGGCAGGCGTTGGCGGCACGCATGTGATGTATGTGCTGCAACATGCCGATGACCCCGAGCGCTATGCCGGCCTGCCGAAAGACCCGAAAATCTCGCCCATCGTCGAGGGCTGGAAGGATCTGCTGAAACCCGCAGCAGCGGTGGCAGGTGCGGTCGCGGTCGGCGCGATGGCGGCGCATTTCATCGGCGTCGGCCCCAATACCACCGATGATGATGACCACCCCGAAGGGTCAGACGGCAAGATGCCGGAAGAGCCGAAGAACAACGTCACACCGTTCCCGCAACACGCGGCAGAGTGAGGGGCGCGTCATGGGTAAACCGAAAAAAGACCAGATCCTGCGCACGAAATTCCTCGAGCGGCTCTGCCACTGGAGCATCGTTCTGTGCTTCTTCTTTGCCGCGACCTCGGGGATATCCTGGTTCTTCCCGACCTTCTCCTGGCTCTCGGGTTTCCTCGGATCACCGCAGATGGCGCGGGTGCTGCACCCGTTCTTCGGGATCGCGGTGTTCCTTGGGCTTTGCTACATGTTCAAACGGTTCATGCATCACAACCTGCCGGCCAGGACAGACAAGATCTGGTTCAAAAACGTGGTGCCGGTGCTGGCGGGGGATCACTCCCGTAAACTTCGGATCGGCAAATACAATGCCGGGCAGAAGGTGCTGTTCTGGCTGATCATGTCCTCGATCGTGGTGCTGCTGATCTCGGGTCTGATCATGTGGCGCGCCTATTTCGCGGAATATTTCCCGATCTGGGTGCTGCGCCTTGCCATCCTCGCGCATTCGGTGGCGGGGATCGGGCTGATCCTCCTGATCCTCGGGCATATCTACCTTGCGATCTGGGTCAGGGGCTCGATCACCGGCATGGTGACGGGCTATGTCTCGAAACGCTGGGCGGCGCAGCATCATGACCGCTGGGCCGAAGAAGTTGAATCCGGGAAGGCCGACCATTGAGCATCCACCCCATCCCCGAGGCACGCCATTTCGACCCGATCCTGCGCGAGGATCTCGGCGCGCTTTATACCGCCCGTGCGGCGCGGCTGCGGGCTCTGGCCGAGGGGCACGAGCTTTCGGCCTTCCTCGGCCTCGCGGCTGAGATTACGTTCGCGCAGCAGGCTGCGATCAGGGCGGATTATGCGGGAACAGAGCCGGTTGACGCCGCCCGTATCGCGGCATCGGGATGCTGGCTCCCGGGGCTTGAAACGATGATTGCGCAGCTTATTGGGCGCGTTCCCGAAGGCGTCCGTCCGCATCTCGACCGGCTTGCCGCGCTGCCCGAGGCCGACAAGATCACAGCCGCTCTGGCCCTGGCCGAAAGCCGTTTCGACGCGGTCGACCCGGCGCTGGCTCCGTTTATCTGGGCTGCCTTGTCGGTTGAGGTGGCCCAGGCCGCCCGTGCCGCGCCCTTGCCGCAGAAGGGCGATGAGGAAACGACATATTGCCCGATCTGCGGCTCGCACCCGGTGGCAAGCCATATCCATACCAGCGAACGCCAGGGGATGCGTTATCTGCATTGCGCGCTCTGCGATTGCGAATGGCATATGGTGCGGGCGAAATGTTCCTGCTGCGGTGATGCCGGTCAGCTGGATTACCTCAGTTTCGACACGCCCGAGGCGGCGATCCGGGCCGAAGCCTGCAATGACTGTGGCGGCTATCTCAAGGTGATCAGCGCCGAGCGTGACCCGGATGTCGAGACCGTGGCCGATGATCTGGCCAGCCTGGTGTTGGATGATGCTGCAGTGTCTGAAGGCTTTGGCCGCACCGGGTTCAACCCTTTCGCGCTTCCGGGCTGAGGCGCGCGGGGCGCCGGGCCGCAAAATCCGGAATGGTCGGGTGAATGGTCCGGTCTTTTCGCCGCAATGGCTTTTCCAGAACCGCGCGGCAGGAGATAAGCCTCTGACCGGGATCAGATCGGTGGGATCATGGCTACGTTTGACTATATCATCATCGGGGCGGGATCGGCCGGCTCGGTTCTGGCGGAACGGCTGAGCGCTTCGGGCAGGTTCTCTGTCCTGGTTCTGGAGGCCGGTGGCAGTGACCGGCGGTTCATGATCCGGATGCCGGCAGGCTATGGCCACAGCTTTTACAATCCGAAGGTGAACTGGTGTTTCTGGACCGGCCCGCAAGCGGCGCTGGCCGGGCGGCAATCTTACTGGCCGCGCGGCAAGGTGCTGGGCGGGTCTTCCTCGATCAATGCGATGGTCTGGGTGCGTGGTCAGCACAGCGATTTCGACGACTGGCAGGCGCATGGCAATCCCGGCTGGGGCTGGGACGATGTGCTGCCGCATTTTCGCGCGATCGAGACCTGGGAGGGCGGCGAGGATGCCTGGCGCGGTGGTTCGGGCGGGGTGAAGGTCGGGGAAATGGGCGCTTCGGTGCATCCGCTCAGCCACGACTGGCTGGCGGCGGCGAAAAGCGCGGGGTTCAGTGAGACCCCGGATTACAATGGCGCGACGCAGGAAGGTGTCTCGATCTACCAGATCAGCGCGGCCAGGGGGCTGCGGTCTTCTGCAGCCACCGCCTTTCTGCATCCGGCGATGCGGCGCGCCAATCTGCGGGTCGAGACTGGTGCGCTTGTGAACCGCCTGACGATTTCGGAGGGGCGGGTTACGGGCGTTGAATATGCGCGGGATGGCCAGGTCATGACCGCCACGGCGCGGGCCGAGGTGATCCTGTCTGCGGGCGCGGTTCTGTCGCCGGTGATACTGCAACGGTCCGGCCTCGGGCCGGGCGCGCTGTTGCAAAGCCGGGATGTGGGCGTGATCCGCGATCTGCCGGCAATTGGCGCCAATCTCCAGGACCATCTGGGGATCGACTATCTCTTCCGCTCGAAAGTGCCGACGCTGAACACGCAACTCAGACCCTGGCTCGGCCGGGCGATGCTGGGGCTGCGGTATCTTTTGCTGCGCGATGGCCCGCTGGCGATTTCGGTCAACCAAGCGGGTGGCTTCGTGCGCTCGCGCCCCGGGCTCGACCGGGTGGATCAGCAGCTTTATTTCTCGCCGGTCAGCTATTCAAAGCCGACGCCGGGCAGGCGGAGACTGACGCTGCCGGATCCGTTTCCGGGGTTTTTCATCGGTATCCAGCCCTGCCGGCCGCAAAGCCGGGGCCGGATCAGTCTGGCATCAACCGACCCGAATGCGCCGCCTGTGATCGAGCCGGATTACCTTTCCGCCCCGGGAGATATGGAGCAGATGCTTGACGGGGTGCGGCTGATCCGGCGCATTGCGGAACGCCCCGAGATCGCCCGCTATATCGAGGCCGAGATGCAGCCTGGCCCGGATATCAGGGATGAAGAGGCGCTGATCGCCGATATCCGCGCCCGCGCCGGCAGCGTGTTCCATGCCTGCGGCACCTGCCGGATGGGGCCGGATGACGGAACCAATGCAGTCGATTCGAAGCTCCGGCTTTACGGGATCGAAGGGCTGCGGGTGGTGGATGCCTCGGCCTTTCCGAATGTCACCTCCGGCAATATCAACGCGCCGGTGATCATGCTCGCCGACCGCGCCGCAGCGATGATCCTCGCAGACCGTTAACCGGTTTCACCGGCGATCTGCGCTTCGAGCACCGAGGCGAGTACCCCGACCCCGCGCTGGATCGTGCGGGGCGGCACCGCCGTCACCCCAGCACCAGCCCGGCGGGGCAGGGGTCAGGGCCAAAGCGAAAGCGGTCAAGGCCCGAGACGATGAGCCCCGCCGCCTCGCAGGCGCTGACCACGGCGGGCTCGGACAATGCGGGATGTCGGAACGTGCCGATCCGGTGAAACCCCGCGGCGGGCGAGGCGCGCAATTCCATCAGCCCGTCAAGCCGGATTGCTGCGGCCTCGGCAAAGGCCAGGTGGCGCGCGGCATAGATTTCGCGCATCCGGCGCAGATGGGTGGCGAAATGGCCCTCGGCGATAAAACGGGCCAGCACCGCCTGGCTGTCAGGCGAGACGCCTTGCAGGAAGGCGCGCGAGACATGCGAGAAGACATCGACCAGCGGCGGCGGCGCGATGTAAAAGCCCAGCCGCAGCGCGGGAAACAGGTTCTTGGAAAAGGTGCCGACATAGATCACCCGATCCGCACGATCCGCGCTTTTCAGCGTCGGCAGCGGTCGCCCGTCATAGCGAAACTCGCCGTCGTAATCATCTTCGATGATCCAGCCATCGCAGTCATAGGCGGCGCGCAAAAGCGCCGCGCGCCGCGCAAGGCTCATCTCGGCCCCTGTCGGATGCTGATGCGAGGGCGTGACAAAGGCCAGCCGGAACGCAGGCGCGCGGGCAAGGCCGGCGGCCACATCCAGCCCCTCGTCATCGACCGGAACCGGGATCATGTCAGCCCCGCAGGCGATCAGGCTGTTGCGGGCTCCGATGGCGCCGGGATTCTCGAACCAGACCGGATCGCCGGGGTTCAGGAGCACGCGGCCGATCACGTCAAAGGCCTGCTGGGCGCCCGCCGTGATGAAAATCTGTTCCGCCTCGCAGGCGATGCCGCGATTGGCGCGCAGGTGATCGGCAATGGCGCGGCGCAGATCGGGATCGCCCTCGGGTTCGGCATAGCCAAGGATGTGGTTGCGCGACGATCTCCAGTGGCTGGCGGTAAGGCGCGCCCAGATCGCCAGCGGGAAACTGTCGAAATCGGGGAGGCCGGTGACAAAGGCGCGGGGCTGACGCGGATGTGGAAGGCGCTGGTGAAAGCGCTGCGACGCAGTGTCGATGGCGGTCGAGAGCCGCGCCGTGCGGGCCTCCGGCGGCGGCTCGACGCCGATGATCCCCTGCGGCAGCCCCGCCCCGACCTGGGCCGAAACGTAGGACCCCGATCCGGTCCGCGCCTCGATCAGCCCTTCGGACAAAAGCCGGTCATAGACTGCCACAGCCGTCGTGCGCGAAATATCGAGATCCTGAGCGAGGCTGCGGCTTGACGGCAGGCGCCGCCCCGGCGACAGGTCACCCGCAAGGATCAGCCCACGCAAAGCCGCACAGACCTGCAAGGTGATCGAGGCCTGCAGGCTGCGGTCGATGCGCAGACCGAAGAGCAACTCTCCCGATGAGCGTTTGACCAAATCCTTGCCCCTTCCCACGGTCGACCGGCGGCAACCGGCTTCCGACAATTTCGAAAGTGGACCTTATCCGACGCACCTGGCCCGGGGCAATCTTGTCGCGACAGAGAGGCCCGCTGCAAGAGGCCAGCCTTAAGAGAGGACCGACCCCGTGAAGATCACCCGCATCGAGACCTTTTCGTCGCGCTATATCGGTTTTGTCCGGATCACCGATGCCAGTGGCGCCACCGGCTGGGGCCAGGTCTCGACCTATCATTCCGATATCACCGCCCAGGTTCTGCACCGCCAGGTGGCGCCCTGGGTGCTGGGGGTGGAGTTTGACGATCTGGATGCGCTGACCGACAAAGTGTTCGAGCGCGAGCATAAATTCCCCGGCTCGTATCTGAAGCGCGCCATTGGCGGGTTTGACACCGCGCTCTGGGATCTGCGCGGCAAGCAGGCCGGTCTGCCGGTCTGTGCCCTGATCGGCGGCAGCCCGGGGCCATTGCGCTGCTACGCCTCGTCGATGAAACGCGACATCACGCCCTCGCAGGAGGCCGAGCGGTTCCGCCGCCTTCAGGGCGAATTCGGCTTTGACGCCTTCAAGTTCCGCATCGCCGCCGAATATGGCCATGACGTCGACGAATGGCCGGGAAGGACGGAGGAGATCATTCCGACCATCCGCCGCGCGCTCGGGTCTGACGCCGCGCTGCTGGTCGATGCCAATTCCGGCTTTTCGCCGAAGCGCGCCATCGAGGTTGCGGATATCCTTCTGGACAACGGGATCGAGCATTTCGAGGAACCCTGCCTTTACTGGGAGCTGGACCAGACCGCCGAAGTCACCCGCGCGCTGGCGGCGAAACCCATTGCCGTCACCGGCGGCGAGCAGGATTGCGAGATGCCGGTCTGGCGGCAGATGATCCAGGGCCGCGTGGTCGATATCGTGCAGCCCGATATTCTTTATCTGGGCGGCATCAGCCGCACGCTCAGGGTCTGCGAAATGGCGCGCGCGGCGGGCCTGCCGGTCACCCCCCATGCCGCCAATCAGGGCTTGGTGACGCTGTTCACGATGCATCTTCTCCGTGCCATCGAAGGCGCGGGAAAGTATCTCGAATTCTCGATCGAGGGGCCGGATTACTACCCCTGGCAATATGGGCTTTACACCGAAGACCCCTACCGGGTCGATGCGGGTCGCGTCACCGTCAGTGACCGGCCCGGCTGGGGGTGGAAATCGCCCCGGAATGGCTGGCGAAATCGGCCTGGCAGATGTCAGACATATCGGATCTCTGAGGCTGCGGCGCGGGCTGGCGAAAGCGGCCTCATGTTTCATCGAAAGTGGACCTTAGCCGCTGTCACGCCGGGCCACATAGTTAGAGCTTATAAAACACGAGCGGGGCCAGAGATGCCCTGCCGGATCAACATAGGGAGTGAACAATGACTGCCAGGACAACCCTGATTGCACGGCTGCTTGCCGCGTCCGCCTGCGCCACCGCCCTTTGCATCGGCGCAGCCCAGGCCGAGACGCTGCGTCTCCTGACCTGGGGCGGCTATGCGCCCGACAATGTGATCGCGCTGTTTGAGAAAGAATATCCCGATATCAAGGTCGAGGTGACGCTTTCCAACAATGAGGAAATGGTTGCCAAATTGCGCGCGACCGGCGGCGCGGGCTTCGATCTTGCGCAGCCCAGCCATGACCGCATCTTTGCGGCGCAAAGCGAGTTCGAGATCTACAAGCCACTGGATCTGACGCAGATCGAGACCGGCAAGATGCAGGCCAATCTGCTGGAGGCGGTCAAAGCCAATACCACCATCGACGGCGCTGTCTACGCCGTGCCGCATCAATGGGGCACTTCGGGCCTTGTGGTCGATGTGACCAAAGCGGCGGATGTGAAGGACTGGTCCGACCTGTGCAAAGAGGAACACAAGGGCAAGACCTCGATGCGCCTGCGCCGGACGATCCTTCTGGGGATGGGCTTCTCGCTCGGCTATGATCCTTTCGCGCTGTATAATGACACGACGGCCTATAGCGAGATGCTCGACAAGGTGGCCGATAAGATGATCGCCTGTAAATCGGTGATCAAGACCTATTGGAATGGCGGCGACGACCTCTCGACGCTCTTGCTGTCGGGTGAGGTTGTGGCGTCCGAATCCTGGGATTCCACCGCGTTCAAACTTTATGGCGAGAACCAGAACCTGGTCTATGTGCCGCCGGCCTCGGGCGCGCTGACCTGGATCGACACTTTTGTGATCCCGGCCAAGGGCCGCGCCGATGACGCCGCCTATAAGTGGATCAATTTCGTGATGCGCCCGGAGATTGTGACCATCATGTCGGATTCGACCGGCGCGATTGCTGCAGTCGAGGGCGGGATCGAGCTCCTCCCCGAGGCGAAGAAGGCTGCGGTCAAGCTGGCCTTTGACGATGCGGCCATCGCGAATATGAAGTTCTTCGCCAATATCCCTCCGGGGCTGGAAGATATCGAAGGCAAGGTGCTGGAGCGTATCAAAGCCGCTTCGGGGAACTGAGCGCCCCCTTATGACACCGGGACAGGCGTATCCCCGCCTGTCCCCGCCGCCATTTACCTGTCACGAGCCCCCTATGCATGATCTGGAATGTGTGAACCTGACCAGGGTTTTTGGTCGCCACAGGGCGGTGAACGATGTCTCTTTCACCGTGCCGCGCGGGTCTTTCTTTTCGATCCTCGGGCCATCGGGCTGTGGCAAGACCACGCTGATGCGGATGATCGCGGGGTTCGAGACACCGGATTCCGGCGATATCCGCATCAAGGGCAAATCGGTGCTCGACGTGCCGCCGAACAGGCGTTCGGTCAAAATGGTGTTCCAGCATCTGGCGCTGTTTCCGATGATGAATGTCGGTGAGAACATCGCTTACGGCCTGAAGTGCCGGGGCGAGAGCCGCTCTGAGATCGCGCGCAAGGTCGAGGATGTGCTGGCGCGGATCGGGCTGCCGGGGGTTGCGGAAAAGCAGGTCGCGCAGCTTTCGGGCGGGCAAAAGCAGCGCATCGCCATCGCGCGTTGCATGGTGCTGGAGCCGGATGTCCTTTTGCTGGATGAACCGCTTGGTGCGCTGGATCTGAAACTGCGCGAGCAGATGAAGATCGAGCTGAAGCTCTTGCAGCATCAGTTCAACACGACCTTCCTCTACATCACCCATGACCAGTCCGAAGCGCTGGTGATGTCCGACACTGTCGCGGTGATGAATGCCGGTCGGTTCGAGCAGATCGGCACACCGAAGGAATTGTATAACCAGCCCGGCTCGGGCTTTGTGGCGGGCTTTGTCGGCGACACCAATCGCTGGGCTGGCCGGGTGACCGGGGTCAGTGGCGACGAGGCGCGGATCGCGCTGGACCAGGGACCGGAGATTATTGCCCGTCCGGGCGCGACCCTGGCCGCTGGCAGCCGCGCCGAGGTGTTCATCCGCCCCGAAACGCTGTCTCTTGCCCCGATCGAAGGGGCGAACCATGTCTCCGGCACCGTCGACAGCCTTTTGTTCAATGGCGCCAATTCGCGGATCCTGTTGCGCAGTGGCGAGCGGCTGATCGAGATTGCCCAAGGCGTGATGGATGCCACCACCCCGGTCGCGCGCGGGGACAGCGTGACCGCCAGTTTCCGCCCAACGCATGCGCTGGCCTTCCCGGCGCCAGAGGCGGGGTGAGGGATGAAAAGCTCTGACGCCAGCCGGCTGACGCTGATCCTGTTGTTCACGCCCTTTGCGCTGTGGATCATCCTATTGATCATCCTGCCGCAGATCGGTGTCGGCTGGCTTAGCCTGCGCGAGAAACTCGGGCCCCGCGAATATGCGTTCGGCTTCGGCAATTACCTCGATTTCTTCCGCGAGCCGATCTACTGGAACACGCTGTTGCGCACCGCCTGGATCTCGGTGCTGGTCACGATCCTTGCGCTGTTCATCGGCTTTCCGGTCGCCTGGTATATCGCGAAAATCGCACGGCAGCGGTCGCGCGCGGCCTTGTTCCTGATGTGCCTGATCCCACTCTGGGTGTCGGATCTGGTGCGCGCTTTCGGCTGGATCCTGTTGCTGCGCGAGACCGGGATCATCTCGGGCGCGCTGCAATGGGCGGGGCTGAGTTCGGGCCCGGTCGAGCTTTTGTACAATGACATCACCGTCGTGATCGGCATGGTCTATACGGTGGTCCTGTTCATGATCGTGCCGCTGGTCTCGACGCTGGACGGGATGGACAATGCGCTGCTTGAGGCCGGTTACAATCTCGGCGGCAGCCGGATCACCGTGTTTCGTCGCATCGTCATTCCCTTTGCCATACCGGGGATCGTCGCGGGCTGCATCATCACCTTCATGCTGGCGGCGGGCAGCTATCTGACGCCGATCCTTCTGGGCGGCAAAAACTCCATGTGGTTCACCGAGCAGATCTACGAGCAATTCGTCACCCGCTATAACTGGGAATCCGGCGCGACCTTCGGCGTGCTTTTGCTGGTCTTTACCTCAGGCGTGGTCTGGCTGGGGTTGCGGCTGACAGGGCAGAACCTTGCCTCGACCGTGGCGAAGGAGTGAGCAGATGAACGTTGCCGCCCCCCGCTCCGGTCTGATGCGTGGTCTCTATATCGGCTATATGCTGGCGTTTTTCTTTTACCTCGCCGCGCCGCTGGTCGCCGCCGCGATCTTTGCCTTCAACGACTCGCAATTCCCCGCGCTTCCCTGGAAGGGATTCACGCTCGACTGGTTTTTCGGGCGTGAAGAGCCGGTGATCGGCCTTTTCCATGACCGCCGTCTGATGGCGGGGCTGATCAACTCGCTCTGGATCGGGCTGATCGTCTCGGGCCTGGCGGTCGTGATCGGCACCTGCAATGCGTTCTTGTTCGAACGGAAGAGCTTCCCGTTCAAAAGTGCGCTTTACGTGCTGATGATCGTGCCGCTGGTGATCCCGGGCGTGATCCTCGGTATCTCGATCCTGGTGTTTTCCAGCATGATCGCCAATGGCGTCAGCGATGCCTTCTGGTGGGAATGGGATTTCCTGCGCCCCGGCGTGTTGCTGGTGATCCTGGGGCAGCTTTCTTTCCTCGTGACGATCACCACGCTGGTGATCTCGGCCCGGCTGCGCAAATTCGACATCGCGCTGGAAGAGGCGGCGCTGAACCTTGGCGCCTCGCGTGTCAGGGTGCTGGGGACAGTGACGCTGCCATACCTTACCCCGGCGCTGTTTTCCGGCTTTGTGGTCGCTTTCCTTGTGTCCTTCGAGAATTTCAACACAACGCTGATGCTGGTCGGATCGGACGCGCCGCTGACCATCACCATGTATGACCGCATGGTCAAAGTCGGCTCGACGCCGGTCCTGAATGCGGTTTCGGTGTTCCTGATGGTCGGATCGGGGCTTTTGGCGCTGGCCAGTGTCTTTGCGCAGCGTCCGCGGCGCGGCGAGGGCTAGGCCCCGCCGCGCGCTTTTCGTCAGCGCAGCGCCGCTTCGATATTGCCGCCATCCACCGTCATCACATGCGCGGTGGTGCGGGCCGATGCTGCCAGCGCGGTGAAGGCCTGGGCTACATGGCCGGCCTCGACCTCGCGGCCCAGCAGGTTGCCAGCCATATAACTTGCCTCATCCAGCCCCCGCGCGGCGGACCGCGCCGCGATCATCTCGCCGGTCAAAAGGCCCGAGCGGATGCGGTCGGCATTGATCCCGTTCACGCGGATGCCCTCGGCCCCGAGTTCCAGCGCGAGCTGGCGCAAAAGGAAGAAGGTGGTGGCCTTGGGCAGGCCATAAGCGCCGAAGTTTTTGCCCGGATTCACCGCCTGTTTCGAGACATTGATCAGGATCTGCCCGGCATCGCCCGCGCCGCGGGTGCCGCGCGCGGCGGTCTGGGCGCGGAACACCGCGACCGCCGCCTGGGCAAAAGCCTGATGCGCAAAGAAATTCAGCTCGAAACTTTGCCGCAGCGTGTCGTCGGGCAGGGTCGCAATCTCACCTGTGATCGCAGCGCCTGCATTGGAGACCAAGATATCCAGCCCGCCGAAGCGCGCCACACAGGCCTGAACCGCGATCTCTGCCGCGCCTTTGGCGGTGATGTCACAGGCAATGCCGCCATGATCGCGGCCAAGCGCCTTCAGCGCGCCGTCAAGCTGCGCCTCGTCGCGGTCGACAAGGAAGATCGCAGCGCCTTCCGCCGCGAAGGCCCGCGCGGTGGCAAGGCCAATCGCCCCCGCGCCGCCGGTGACCAGCACCACCTTGCCCTGAAAGCGCGGCGGCTTGCCCTTGCCCAGCTTGGCCTGTTCCAGCGACCAGTATTCCATCTCGAAAAGGTCGCGCTCGCCGATCGGATAGAACCCGCCAAGCCGCTCGCCATCTGCCATTACGCGGGTGGTCTGGCTGCCGATATCGCCGGCAATCCGCGCCGCTGCGGCAGTGGCGCCGATACCGACGACGCCTTCGCCCTCGATCCATGCAAGGCCGGGCATCGGCGAGAGCATGGTCTTTGGTGTTGCGGCAAGCGGCGCCTGGCGGTCGAAATAACCCGCGTAATCTGCAGCGAAATCCGCCACCGCCTGGCGCAGCGCCTCCGGCCCGCCTGCAAGGATCTCAGGGGTGATCACCAGCGGATGGCCCTTGGTGCGGATGACGTGATCCGGGGTCGCCACGCCGCGTTTCGCAAGCGCGGCGAGGTCGTCGCGCAGCGTAAAGGCGCGGACCGCATCATCGGCGCGCAGGTCGAGAACCGGCAGGCCTGCCGCCTCGGGCAGGCAGGAGGCCAGCGCGCCGCGCAGAGATGCCAGCGTCTGCGCCAGTTGCGGCGGCGGCAAGGCTGCGCCCGGATAGACCGGGCCGGGGCGGCGCTGCGCGAGCCAGGCCTCGACCTCATTCGTATGAGAAATCAGCCGGTCGTAAGAAGCTTTCGCCCCCGGCCCCCAGGTGAAATGGCCGTGATTGATCAGCAAAAGCCCTTCGGCTTCGGGATTGCGGTCATAGGCATCTGCCGCCGCTTTCGCCAAAGCAAAGCCCGGCATGATATAGGGCAGAAGCGTCAGCCGGTCGCCGAAAATCTCGCGCGTGGCGGCCTCGACTTCGGGCAGGTTTGCCAGCGTCAGGAAGGCGGTCGCATGGGTGTGATCGACATATTTATGCGGGATCCAGGCGTGGAGCAGCGTCTCGACCGAAGGGTTCGGGCCGGTGCTGTCCATCAGATTGGCGCGCTGCACATCGACCATCGCTTCGTCCGACAGCGCAGTCAGGCCGCGCAGCCGTGCCAGTGGCGCCATGCGCACGGCGGGCAGACCCGCGGCCTGGATGGTCTCAAGATCCCAGCCCGAGCCCTTCACATGCAGTACATCAACCGTATCGCCGTAAACATCGACGGCCTCAGCCTTCATCGAGGTATTGCCGCCGCCATGCATCACCATATCCGGGTCGCGCCCGATGATGCGCGAGGAATAGACCCTGAGTGCGAGTTCCCGCGCCGCCGGGTCAGACCCCGCCGCCTCCTGCAATGCCCGCGCCTCGGTCTCATTCCAGAGATTCGTTCTCATTTGCACCCTCCCCGGTGGATCCGTAATAGCAGCCTGTCCAAAGGCAATTGCACGATCATCCGGCATTGTCTACAAATGTCAAATATACCTGTCAAACGTTGAATGAGGCCAGAGGTGAACAGCACAGCCAGGCGGCGCACAATCGGCCAGGTCAGCGGCGAGAATGCCGTGATCGAGGTTGCCTGGCTCTATTATCACGAGGGGCTGAACCAGAAGGATATTGCCGAGACGCTGGGGATTTCCCGTGCGACAGTGGTGAATTACCTGCAGGAGGCGCGCGAGCGCGAGCTGATCCGTATCACGCTGGCGGCGCCTGCTTTTACCACGCATCGGCTGGCTTCGGATCTCTGCCGCCGCTTCGGGCTGAAAGCGGCCTATGTGGTGCCCGATGAGGGCGCCAGCGTCGAGGATGCCTTTCGCCGGGTGGTGAAGGGCGCGGCGCTCTGGCTGCCGGATCTGCTGGCGCCGGGCGACAATCTGGGCGTGGCCTGGGGGCGCACCGTCTATGATCTTGCCGAGGCGCTGGAGATCACCCGCACCGAAGAGATGACCGTGTTGCAGCTGGTCGGCTCGATGGCCACGCCTTACGGCTTTACCGCCGAAGCCTGTTCGACCCGGCTGGCGCAAAGGCTGGGGGCGCGCTGTCTCAACCTCCACGCCCCGGCGATCCTGTCGAGCGCGGATCTCGCCCGCGCGCTGCGGGCCGAGCCGATCCTGCGGGTGCAGCTCGCTGAGATCGAAAAGCTGAACAAGCTTTTGTTTTCGGTTGGGACGGCCAGCGAAGACAGCCATATCGTGTCTAGCGGCCTCGCCACGACTGAGGACCTGGCGCATTACACCCGCAATGGTGCGGTGGGGGTGATCTGCGGCCGGTTTGTCGATGCGGCAGGCCGCGCGATCCCCGGCCCGATGGAAGACCGCATGATCGGCATCCCGCTTGAGCGCCTGACCGGGCTTGAGATGGGCATTCTGGTGACGCCGGGCCATGACAAGGTCGCGGCGACAATGGCGGCGATCCGGGGCGGTTATGCCACCCATCTCGTCACTGGCCTGACCGTGGCCGAGGCTTTGCTGGCGCAGGAGCTGTAACCCCGCGCCAGGCTGATTCAGCGTTTCAGCGCGGCTGATTTCAGATCGCCGAACATTGCCTCCATCGCTGCCGCATCGGCGGCGACCACGCCGCGCTCGGTGATCAGGCCCGTCACCAGCGCCGCCGGTGTCACGTCAAAGGCCGGGTTGCGCCCGCCCGTGCCATCGGGGCTGATCTGCACCTGGATGATCCTGCCCGAGGCGTCCTTGCCCTGAACATGGGTGACCTCGGTATCGGAACGCTCTTCGATCGGGATCTCTTTCACGCCATCGACCACCGTCCAGTCGATGGTCGGCGAGGGCAGCGCGACATAGAACGGCACGCCATTGGCCTTTGCCGCCAGCGCCTTGAGGTAGGTTCCGATCTTGTTGCAGACATCGCCCTGCGCCGTGGTGCGGTCGGTGCCGACGATCACCAGATCGACCTCGCCATGCTGCATCAGATGGCCGCCGGCATTGTCGACGATCAGATCATGGCTGACGCCCGCCGAATTCAGCTCCCATGCGGTCAGCTGTGCGCCCTGGTTGCGGGGGCGGGTCTCATCGACAAAAACATGCACCGGAATGCCTGCCTCGACCGCGTGATAGATCGGCGAGGTCGCGGTGCCCCAGTCGACCGTTGCGGGCCAGCCCGCGTTGCAATGGGTCAGGATATTGACGGTTTGCCCCGGTTTCCTGGCTGCGATCTCGCGGATCAGCGCGAGGCCGTGTTCGCCGATGCGACGGTTGATCTCGACATCTTCATCGGCGATCTCATCGGCGCGTTTCGCGGCTGCCGCCGCGCGGGCCTCAGGGGCCAGAGGGCGCAGAACGCGGTCCATCTCATCCAGCGCCCAACGCAGGTTGATCGCGGTAGGGCGGGTTTCGTGCAAAACCTCCCAGGTCTCGGAAAGCGAGGCGTCTGAGGGGTTCCGCGCCATCTGATCGGCCACGCCATAAGCCGCTGTCGACCCGATCAGCGGCGCGCCACGCACCCACATATCGCGGATCGCGACGGCATATTCGTCGCGCGTGGTCAGCGGCACGATGCGCAATTCATGCGGCAGCCAGCGCTGGTCGATGATCATCACCTGACCTGACGCCTCGCGCCAGATGGAGCGGTAGGGTTTGCCATTGATTTTCACAGGTGGTTCTCCAGGCTGATGCGCCGCGCGAGGTCAAGCACGGCAGGAATTCCGGTCAGGCCATTGCGGCCATGGATCAGTGCGGTGCCAAGCGCGAGGGCACGGGCCTCGCAGCCGGCGCGGGTGGCCTCGTCGCTGATCCGTTCGAAATCGGCGTTATGGGCGAGGCCGAGAATGCGGCGATGCATCTCGACACCGCAGAAGCCAAGCGCGTCACGCCAGATCATGCCAAGCCGTTCCGCCCGCGCGATCTCGCTCGCCAGGCCGTGGCCCTGATCCTCATACAGCGTGGCCTGGTAGAGGATGCCGGTGCGTTCCTCGCGCCAGAGCCGGGTGAATTCTGCCTCGAACGCGGTCCAGACATTGGCGGTGACCGACAGCAGCCAGTCCTGATACTCCGCCCGTGTGCCCGCGCCGGTCTCATGCCCGGGCTGCGCCATATAGGCCATCAGAAAGTTCGAGATAAGCATGCCCACATCAAAGCCGATCGGGCCATAGGTGGCGAATTCCGGGTCGATGACGCGAATGTCGTCGTCTGAAACCATGATCGAGCCGGTATGAAGATCCCCGTGAAGCATGGTTTCGGCCTGGGCGGTGAAACCCATTTTCAGATGTTGTACCGCGACTTTCAGGGGCAGATCGGCCTGGATACGGGCAATGGGGCCCTCCAGCCCGGGCGTATGATGGTTCAGCTTTGCATCGAAGTAGGGGTCGGAAAAGACAAGGTTTTCCGTGATGTCGCAAAGTTCGACATTGCCTGCAAACAGCGCCATATCGGCCTTTTTCGCGGCCGGTTTCATCGAGAGATCCGAGCCCCGGAACAGCGTGCGCGCGCAAAACTCGCCCAGCCTTTCGCCCAGCCCGTTATAGCGTTTGCCCTGGATCAGCCCATGGCGCAGGATGATATGCGGGGAAAGGAATTCCATCACGACAATGGCCTGCGCCTCGTCGAAATGCCAGACTTCGGGCACCGCGCCGGGGTCGCGCGCCTCTTGCCGGATCAGGGCGTTATATTCAAAAAAGCTGCGTTTCAGCGGCAAGGGCCAGGATTCGCCCACCAGCCGCACATAGGGCAGCGCCTGTTTCACAATCGCCGCGCCCAAAGCGCCGCGCAGGATGAAAACGAGGTTCAGGTTGCCATCGCCGACCTCTTCGACCTGCCAGCTGTCGGGGGGCCGACGCGGCTGGTCAAAAGGCTCAGCCCGCCCAGACGGGACGGCAATGTGCTGGGGGTCAGCGCCTCATATTGCGACGCAGTGTCTGACGGATTCACGGCTTTCTCCTCCCGCAGGTGACATGCCGGAGCTGGCCCGGCGCACCAAATCTTGCCCTCCGGAGCGCGGATTCCTCCTCCCGCATCCCGGGGTTCCGGCTAAGGATTTCCATTCTTGCGGCATTTGTCAAACATTATTGACATTTGAATAACTGAGACGCTAGCCTCGGGTCGGGAGAGGAGACCATCGTGCCGCAGGACGCCATCGTTATCACGGGGCTGACCCGTTCTTTTGCGCGCAATCATGTGCTCCGGGGGGTCAATCTGACCCTGCCGGCGGGCAAGGTGACTGTGTTGATGGGGGCGAACGGGGCGGGGAAATCCACTCTGGTCAAGATCCTCTGCGGCGTGCAGCGCCGCGATACCGGCGAGATCACGCTGGGCTGCCAGCCCTTTGATCCGCCGGACCCGGCCTCTGCATTGCGGGCGGGGGTGGTGACTGTGCATCAGAACATCAATGACGGGGTGGCGCCGGATCTTGACGTGGCCTCGAATCTTTTGCTCGACGAGCTGGCGGCGGGATCGTCTTTCTTGCTCAACGCCCGCCGGATGCGCGAAGAGGCGCTGCGGATCGCCGGCGCGGTTGGGCTGGATGTCGATGTTACGCGCCCGGTGCGCGAGCTGAGCCTTGCCGACCGGCAGCTGGTTTCCATCGCCCGCGCCATGTCGCATCGCCCCCGGCTTCTGATCCTCGACGAGCCGACCTCATCGCTTTCGGCGACCGAAACGGAACGGTTGTTCATTTTGATCGACCGGCTGCGCGCCGAGGGTGTGGCGATCCTTTATATCTCGCATCGCATGTCCGATATCCGTCGCCTTGCCGACCGGATTGTCTCGATGCGGGACGGGCAGATTTCCGGCCAGTTCGAGGGCGAAACCCTGGATTACGCCGGCGCCGTGCGCGCCATGCTGGGTCATGAGATCACCGAGGTCGATATCGACATTCCGCCTCAGGGCCGGGCGGTGATCGGGGCGCGCGCGCTGCGGCTCCGGCCCGATGCGGTGCCGTTCGATCTGAGCCTGCATGAAAATGAGGTCGTGGCGATCACCGGCCTTGTCGGGTCGGGGAAATCGCTGCTGGCCGAGGTGCTTTTCGGTGTCTCACGCGCGCATGGCGGCACGGTCACCCTGGACGGCGCGCCATATATGCCGAAAAATCCGGGCGCGGCGGTGCAGGCGGGAGTGTTTCTTTCGGCGAAAGACCGGCTTTTGAATGCGGTGATCCCGGAATTCGACATCACCCGCAATATGGTGCTGCCCTTCCTGTCGCGCCATTCGGGGCTGCTGTCGCTGCTGCACCCCGGGTCCGAACGCGCCACCGCGACCAGGATGATCGGTGAGATGGGCGTCGTGTGTCAGAGCCCGAAAGACGGGATCCTGACGCTCTCGGGCGGCAATCAGCAAAAGGTTGTGGTCGCGCGCTGGCTGGCCGAGGCCTCGCGCCTTCTGATCCTTGATGAGCCCTTCCAGGGGGTCGATATCCAGGCGCGCCGCGACATCGGCCGCCATATCCGTGCCAGCGCCTCTGGCCGCGCCACCCTGGTGCTGTGTGCCGAGATCGACGAGGCGCTGGAAGTGGCCGATCGCATCCTTGTCATGAGCGAGCATTCGATCATCGGCGCCCATCGCAATCAGAATATCGACCTTGGCCTTGTCATGGCGCAGGTCACCGAATCCGCCGCAGGAATGCCTTCATGAAAAAAGACTTCAATCTGACCGATTTCGCGATCCGCTACGGGTTCCTGATCCTGATGGCGGGGCTGGTGATCGGCTTTTCCATCGCGCAACCGGCTTTCCTGACTGCACGCAGCGGCGTCTTCATCCTGCAATCGGTGGCGATCACCGGCATCCTGGCACTTGGCGTCACCGCGACCCTGGTGGTGGGCGGCTTCGACCTGTCCATCGGGGCGGTCGCGACCTCTGCCCTGATGCTTTCGGCCTATACGATGGTGATCTGGGATCTCGGTGCGGTCGAGGCGGTGGTGTTCTGCCTTGCCATGGGCGCCTTTGTCGGCCTGATCAACGGATTGCTGATCGTTAAGATGCGGGTGCCGGATCTTCTGGCGACGCTTGGGATGATGTTCCTGCTGATGGGGTTGCAGCGTATCCCGACGGAAGGAAATTCCATCTCGACCGGCATGTCGCTGCCCGGAGGCGGCACCGCGACCGGCACATTCTCGCCCGGCTTTCTGATGCTGGGGCGACACCGGCTCGATTTCATCCTTGAGGATCTGGTGCCGCTGTCGGTGGTGTTCCTGATCGTGATTGCGTTCCTCGTCTGGGGGTTTCTCGAACTCACCCGCCATGGCCGTGTCATGTATGCGATCGGATCGAACGCAAAAGCGGCGAGCCTTGCGGGCATTAACGTCAATTTCTACCGCATTCTGGCCTATGTGATCTCGGGCACGCTGGCATCGTTCGGGGGCATCCTGCTCGCGGCGCGGCTGGGGCGGGGCGATGTGGCCTCGGGCAACAACCTGTTGCTTGATGCCGTGGCCGCCGCGCTGATCGGCTTTGCCGTGCTGGGCGCCGCGAAGCCGAATGCTTTTGGCACCGCCATTGGCGCGCTGTTTGTCGGCATCCTGTTGCAGGGCCTGACCATGCTGAACGCACCTTATTACACGCAGGATTTCATCAAGGGCGCCGTGCTGGTCGTCGCCCTCGTCTTTACCTTCGCGCTTTCCGGTCGGGGAGGCCGGGCGCGCGGCTGAGCGAAACGGACAACAAAGAAGAGGGAGGAAACCATGTTTTCAAGACGGGTGTTTGTGGGCCTGATGGGCGGTATTGCCCTGATCCCGGGCCTCGCGATCGCACAGGATGCGCCGGCGCCATTCGACAAGCCCGCCGATGTGAAGATCGCGCTGGTGCGCTATCTGTCGACCGGCGATTTCTTCCAGGCCTATCTTTCCGGCGTGGAAAAGCAGTCAGAGGCGCTTGGCGTCAGCCTTCAGGTCTTCGATTCGCGCCAGGATGCGGCTTTGCAGGCCGATATGGTTGATCAGGCCATCGCGCTTGGCGTTGACGGGATCATCATCCAGCACGGTCTGACCGAGTCGATGAAAGAGGCCGCGCAGCGCGCGGTTGATGCCGGGATCAAGGTTGTGGCCTTTGACGTGAATGTCGAAAACGCCGCCATCCCGCAGGTCGAGCAGTCTGACCGCGACCTCGCCCGTCTGGCGCTGGAACAGGCGATCAGGGATCAGGGTGAGACCTGGACCGCAGGTTACGTCTATGTCCCCGGCATCGCCCCGCTCGACCGCCGTGATGAGACCTGGAAAGAGTTCAAGGCGAAATATCCGGGCATCACCGAAAAGGCGATGTTCGGCACCATGGACAACCCGATTGCCAATTCGGTCGCTAACCAGGCGCGCTCGGTGCTGTCGGCCAACCCCGATATCCAGGTCGTCTTTGCCCCCTATGACGAATTCGCCAAGGGCGTGAAAATCGCTGTGGACGAGGCCGGCATGGGCCAGGATGTCGCGATCTATTCGGCGGATGTTTCGACCGCCGATATCGCCCTGATGCGGGAAGACGGTTCCAGCTGGAAAGCCACTGCCGCGACCAACCCCGCCGTGGTGGGCGAGGTTTCGGTGCGCACCCTTGCGCAGCTTCTGGCCGGTGAGACGGTCGCGGCCCAGGTCATCGTGCCGCCGACTCTGATCACCCAGGCCGAGCTCAATGAGCTCGATATCTCGAATATGGAAGAGCTGGGCGCGAAGATGCCGGCTTTCGTCCATGCCGAAGTGTCGGTGAGCCCCTGGATGAAGCTCCCCGCGCGTTGATCTGACTTGCGGGGCCGGCCTGACCGGCCCCGATACAATTCGATGAGGCCACAGATGCAAAACTCCCGTACCACCGAAGATGTGGCCCATGGCATCCGCTGCCGCGTGTTCGAACATTCGATGCGCAATAATGGTGGCTATCTGAGCCAGGCCTGTTCCGCCGCCGAGCAGCTGGCGTTTTTGTATAACGAGGCGCTGAACCTTGGTCCTTCGACCATGCCGCTGGTGCCGCCGCCCTTTGGCGGGGTGCCCTCGGCCGCGAACCATGATTACCGCACCGGCGCAGGCTATAACGGCCCGTTCGACGCCGTGCATGACCGTCTGTTCATCGCGCCCGCGCATTACGCGCTGGTGGCCTATGCCTGCCTGATCGAGGTCGGTCGCATGGCCCCCGAAGGGCTTGAGATGTTCAACCAGGACGGGTCATCCGTCGAGATGATCGGTGCCGAACATTCCCCGGGGATGGAGGTGCATAATGGCACTCTTGGCATCGGGCTTTCGACCGGCGCGGGCCTTGCCTGGGGGCGCAAACGCCGTGGCGAGACCGGCGAGGTCTGTGTCTATATGTCAGACGGCGAGGTCCAGGAGGGCCAGACCTGGGAGGCAGTGCAGGCAGCCGCCCATCACGGCATCGACAATCTCTGGGCGCTGATGGACGTCAACCGCCAGCAATGCGACGGCGCGATGGATTCGGTGATGACCGTTGGCGACATCGCCACCAAATTCCGCAATTTCGGCGCGGTGGTCGCCGAGGTTGACGCCCATGACCTGACCGCTTTGCGTCAGGCCAAAGCGACCCCGCATGAGGGCCAGCCGCTGATCGTCCTTGCCCATTCCAGTCCGACAAAGGGCATGGAATTCCTGATGAAGCGCTTCCCGCGCCTGCATTATGTGCGGTTCAAATCTGACGAGGAACGCCGCGAAATGAACATCGCCATTGCCGCCGAGCTTGGCATCGCACCCGTCGACCTGGGAGGGCACTGAAGATGGAAATGGTGAACCGCCCCTATGCAAAGGCCTTCGAGGACTACGCCGTGCAGCACCCCGAGGTTCTGTGCCTTTCCGCCGATCTGACCTCCAGCTGCGAGATCGACGGCTTTCGCGACCGCCATCCGGACCAGTTTCTGTCGCTTGGCATGGCCGAACAAAACATGCTGTCCTTTGCGGGCGGGCTTGGTCTGGCGGGGTTCCGGCCTTTCCTGCACTCGTTCGGCGTGTTCCTTTACCGCAGGCCCTATGACCAGCTGATGGCCTCCATAGCCTATCCGCGCCGCCAGGTGCGGCTGATGGGCTTTCTGCCGGGGATCACCACGCCTGGCGGCATGACGCATCAGGCAATCGAAGACATATCGGTGATGCGCACCATCCCCAATATGACTGTGCTTGAGGCCGGGGACGCGACCGAGGTCGAGAGCATCGTCGCCGCCGCCGACTCTGTCGATGGCCCGGTCTATTGCCGCATCCTGCGCGGCGCGGTGCCACGGCTTTTCGATACCCCGCTGGAAATCGGCAAGATCCGCGTTCTGGCGGAAGGGACCGATGTGCTTGTCATCACCGCCGGCATCACCACCGAAGAGGCGATCCGGGCAAGGGCCGCGCTGGACCGGGCGGGGGTTTCGGTGCGTCACCTGCATCTGAACACCCTGAAACCCTTTGATGCGGCGACGATCATCGGCCATGCGGAACAGGTGAAACACGGCGTCATCACGCTGGAAAACCATCTGGTGACCGGCGGTATCGGCTCGATGGTGGCCGAGGCGCTGGCCGAGGCCGGGCTTTCGCGCCGCCTGATCCGGCTGGGGCTGCAGGACACCTATGCCCATGGCGGCTCGCGCCCCTATCTCATGCGCTATTACGGGATGGATGCGCTGAGCCTTGTTCGCGCGGTCGAACGCCTGACCGGGCAGCAGACCGGCATTGACGAAGACGCGCTAGGCGCGGTCCGGGTCGAGGCGGTGCATTCGGTGGTCAAGGCCGAGGCGCTTTGATGCGCTTCACCGTCACCTACCGCATCCGCGCCGGTGATCTGGCCGAAGCCCGCGCCCGCGCGGATGCAATCGCGCTGGAACAGACGGTCGAGATCCCGCGCGCGGTGGTGCCGCCGGGCTATATCGAAGACGAGATCCTCGGCCGGGTTGAAGAGACCGGCACGCTGTCGGAGGGCGTCTTTCAGGCGAAAATCTCTTACTCGCCCGACAGCGCCGGAGAGGAGTTCAGCCAGTTCCTGAATGTGGTTTTCGGCAATTCCTCGATCCAGCAGGGGATCCGGGTGACCGGAGTTGAGCCGGGTGAGACGATGCTGGCGCGCTTTCCCGGCCCGCGTTTCGGCATCAAAGGCATCCGGGCGCGCTGCGGTCGCGCAACAGGCGGAATGATTGCGCCGGTGCTGAAGCCGATGGGCCAGCCACCTGCGGCCTTTGCCGCGCTGGCCGCGGGCGCTGTGCGCGGTGGGGCTGACATCATCAAGGAAGACCACGGGCTTGCGGGCCAGGCGGCAGCACCCTTCGAGGCACGGGTCGAGGCGGTGGCGCAGGCTGTCGCAAAGGCCAATGCCGAATATGGGCGTAGTGTCATCTATATCCCGAACCTCTCCGGCCCGGCGGATCAGATCGAGGCGCGGCTGCGCTTTGCAAAGGAGGCCGGGGCGGGCGGCGTGATCGTGATGCCGGGGCTTCTGGGCTTTGGCCTCGTGCATCGCATCGCGCAGGATGCGGGCCTTGACCTGCCGGTGATGACGCATCCGTCTTTCCTGGGCCCCTGGGTGCTTTCGCCCGATACCGGCATAGATCACGGCGTGATCTTCGGCACGCTTCAGCGGCTTGCGGGCGCGGATATTTCCGTTTTCCCGAATGTCGGCGGGCGGTTCGGCTTTTCCGCGCCCGAATGCCTGCAAATCGCCGATGCCTGCCGCGCGCCCGACGGGCCGGGGGCGGCAATGCTCCCCAGCCCCGGTGGCGGGATGAGCGTGGAGCGTGCCGCTGACATGGTGCGGATGTATGGCCAGGATGTCGTCTATCTGCTGGGCGGCAGCCTGCTGGCCGATCCGCCGAACATCCATCTTGCCGTGAGCGCGATGCGCAAGGCGGTGGATGCGGCGGAGAGCTGAGGCTCAGCCATTGGATGTTCCGGGCAAGAGGCGGCGGTCCAGCGCCTCGCCTGCCGCGTCAAACAGATGGCAGTCGGCTGCACTGAACCCGAGGGTGACCGCCTGATCCGCCTTTATCGCCTGGTCGCCGGGCAAAGCGATGCAGAATGAGGTTTCAGCTGTGCCGTTCAGGCTGGCCCAGGCGATGGTCTGCTGCCCAAGATGTTCGACCACCGAAGGCGTCACCCCAAGCTGCATCTCTCTTCCCGTAAGGGTAAGATGTTCTGGCCGGATCCCGAGAGTGAAGGTCTGGCCGGCTGCGGCCGCAGTCGCATGAACCGGAATCGTCACCGCTTTGCCCTGCCAGTCAATCACCGCGCCGGCATCGGTGACCCCGGTGCAGGTGACGGGCAGGAAATTCATCCGCGGATTGCCGATGAACCCCGCGACGAATGTGTTTTGCGGCTTGTGATACAGATCCAGCGGCGCACCGACCTGGGCGATGTAACCCGCATTCAGCACCACGATCCGATCGGCCATGGTCATCGCCTCGACCTGGTCATGTGTCACGTAGATCATCGTGGCGCCAAGCTGTTTATGCAGCCGCGTGAGTTCAATCCGCATATCAGCGCGCAGGGCGGCATCAAGATTCGAGAGCGGCTCGTCAAAGAGGAAGATTTCGGGCGCGCGCACGATGGCACGGCCGATGGCGACGCGCTGGCGCTGACCGCCGGAAAGCTGGCCGGGCTTTTGTTTCAGCCGCTGGTCAAGATGCAGGATCTTTGCCGCCGCCGTCACCTTTTCGCGGATCACCGCCTCGGGCGCGCGTTCGACGCGCAGCGGGAAGGCGATATTCTCGAAAACCGACATATGCGGGTAAAGCGCGTAAGACTGGAACACCATCGCGATGCCGCGTTTTACCGGGGCAAGATCATTCACCCGCTTGCCATCGATCACGATATCGCCGGCCGTGGTATGTTCCAGCCCGGCGATCATCCTGAGCAGCGTCGATTTCCCGCAGCCCGAGGGGCCGACAAAAACGATGAACTCGCCTTCCGTCACATCAAGGTTCACGCCTTTGACGACCTCGAACTGGCCGAAGGTCTTCACCACGTTTTTCAACGACAACTGGCCCAAAGAGCGGATCCTTTTCATGCAAGGATCACGGCGGCAGGGGAGATGTGCCGCCGTGACAGGGAGAAGGGCCAGCCGGAGCGAGGAGGCAGGCCCCCGCGCCTTACTTGTATTCTTCCAAAGCGGCGGCGGCTTTGGTCAGCGCCGCCTGAGGTTCGGCGGTGCCGGTCACGACAGATTGCACCATTTCGATCATGACATTCTGGAAGCCTTTGTAATCGGTGAACAAAGGTTCCGGACCGCCGAATTCGATCCCGTCAACAAAAGGCTTCCAATAGGGCGCGGCCGCCAGCATCGCATCCACCGCCGGGCTGGGGCGCAGCGGTGTCAGCCCTGCAGCACCACCGGCCTCATATTCCTCCTGCACCTTGGGTGAGGTGATGAACTTCGCGAATTCTATGGTTTTGTCTTCGACCCCCGACCCTTTGAACACCGCAAGGCTGTCGGTGATCAGAAGCGTGCCCTTTCCCCTGGCCGATGGCCCGAGCGGGAGATCGGTTACGCCCCAGTCGACCTTGGTATCGGCCAGAAGGAAGGCCGCACCCACCGAGGCCTGGATCATGCCGACCTGACCATCCAGGAAGATCGCGCGGATTTCGTTCTGCTCATAGGCGGTGGCGCCTTCGACGGAGTAAGGCGTGATGTCCTTATAGGCGGTCAGCGCGGCCAGAACATCGGGGCTGTCGAGGGTGATCTTGCCCCCGGCATCGATCACCTGGCCGTTATTGGTGTAGACCCAGTGCAGGAACTGGTGGACGGTATTGTCAAAGGTCTTGGCGGGCAGGCCATAGCCGGCCTTGCCGGTTTTTTCCTTGATGACCTTGGCGAAGTCGATCTCTTCGGCCCAGGTAACCGGCGGCTTTTCCGGATCAAGCCCGGCCTCTTTGAAGAGCCCCTTGTTCCAGTAAAGCGCCTTGGTCGAAAACGCGACCGGCACGCCCCATTGGGTGCCGTCAAAGGTGACGGTATCGACGATATGGGGGTAATAGGCGGCTTTTTCCTCATCCGTCATCGGCACTTCGACGATCAGGTCGTTCAGCGCAAACTCCTTCAGCGTGCGCGAGCCGACATAGGCCATCGCGGCGGGCGAGCCGGCTGCCGCCAGCGTTGTCGCCTTGTCCTGGCACTGGCCCCAGCCCACGACCTCGGGTTTGACCGACCAGCCGTCATTGGCGGCTTCCCATTCCTTGATATATTTCTCATGGACCGGGTCCATCTTGTCGCCGCAATAGATCCAGCTGATGTCTTCAGCCAGGGCGGGCAGCGCGGTCGTGGTGGCAAGCACCGCGCCGATCAGGCTATTCCGAAGCAGGTTGGACACGTCACATACTCCCGGTTGTGAAGGGTTTTTATTTTACCGCCCCGGCGGTCAGCCCGCCGACAAGGTATCTTTGCAGGAAGAAGATGATGACCATGGCCGGGGCGATGCCCACGAAAGCGGCGGCCATCAGCTCGTTCCAGACCACATCCTGCTTGCCGAAAAAGGCATAAAGGCCAATCGGCAGCGGCATATATTCGGTCTTGGAATTGAAGGTCAGCGCGAAGATGAATTGCTGGCTATAGGCGCCGATGAAGGTGACCATCGCGACCACCACGATCCCGGGGCTGGCAATCGGCAGCACCACCCGGCGAAAGATGTAAAACTGGCTGGCGCCATCGGTCCAGGCGGCCTCGTTCAGCTCAGACGGGATGCGCATCATATAGGTGCGCAACAGCCAGACCGCCGAAGGGATCAGGAAGGCCGCGCCCGGAACGATCATCGCCCAATAGGTGTTGAGCATGCCAAGGCTGCGCATCAGCCGGAACAAAGGGATCAGCAGCACCGCCCCGGAAAACATCGAGACCGCGAGAAAGCCGCCCAGCACCAGCCCCATGCCCCTGAAATCGAACCGCGCAAAGGCATAGGCGGCGGGCACCACTAGAAGCAGCACGATCACGGTGGCCGCGGTCGAGATCAGGAAAGAGTTGAACACATACCAGGCAAAGCCAGGCACCCGCTCCCACATGGTCGAATAGGCGGCGAAAGAGCCGTTTTCCGGCCAGAAGCTGTAGGGGGTGGAAAAGAGCTCGGCCAGCGGCTTCAGGCTGACCAGGAAGCCTTCGATGAACGGTGCCAGCAGGAAGAACAGGAAGACAAAGATCCCGGCATAGATCGCGATCACCTCCCACCAGTGGTAGCGATCAATCATCGGCGTGTTTTTGTCATGGAACAAAGCCATGGCCTATTCCTTTCCGCCAATGGTCTGCAGCCGCCGCGTCACCCGGAAATAGGCGAGGCAGAAGAGCGAGAGGAAAATGCAGATCACCACCGCCCGCGCGGCACCTTCGCCGTATTTTTTCGACCCGATGGCGGTGTGATAGGTGTCGATGATCATGGTGGTGGTCGACCCCGAAGGCCCGCCTTGCGTCAGGATCCAGATGATATCGAAAGAGTTGAAGGTCGCGATCAGCGAGAGCATCGACATTGTGATCATCGCCGGCAGCATCAAAGGCAGGGTGATGCGGCGAAAGCGGGTCCAGCGGCTGGCACCATCGGCCCAGGCGGCCTCGTAAAGGTCTTTCGGGATCGACTGGATGGCGGCGAGGAAATAGATCGTCACCATCGGCACGCCGATCCAGACATCGGTGACGATAGTGGCCCAATAGGCGGTCTCGCCATAAGCCAGAAACGCCACCGGCCCGTCGGTCAGGCCAAAGCGCTGCAACAGGCCCGAGATCATCCCGAACTGGCCATTATACATCCAGCCCCACATGAAAATGCCAATCGCCATCGGCACGATCCAGGGCGGCATGGTCAGGATGCGGAACAGATAGCGCCCCGGCACGGCGGCGTTCAGCAGGACCGCGCCAAAGGTGCCGATGATCATTTTCAGCGCCACCGAGTAAAACGTCCAGGTGAAGGTGCGCCAGATCACGCCGAAGAAGGTCTCGTTGAAGATCTTCTCATAATTGGCGGTGCCGACGTAATTCGTCACCTTGCGCAGGCTCGCATCGGTAAAGGAAAGGCGGAAGGTCTCGACCAGCGGCCAGGCCACGATCACCAGCACATAGAGGATCGCCGGGGCCAGCAGCGCCCAGGCGAAGATCCAGGCGGATCGCGAACTGGTCATGCAGCCCCTTCCGCGTCAGGGCCTCGTCATAACGGTCCCAGACCGGGCGCAGATCGACCACCTGGCGGGAATGGCGCGCCTGATCCATGGAAAGCGCCAGCACACCCGCCTCCAGCGCGTCGAGCGTCGAGACCGGCAGCGCCGCGCCTCTGGTGACATTCGCGACGATCCCGGCGGCCATTTCCTCATCGGCGCCGTAATGTTGCGACAGGGCCGTGGCCTTGTATTCGCGGTCAATCAGCCGCTGTTCCGACAGCACATCGGTCACGCGGAAAAAGCCGCGGATGAAATCGCCCTCGGCCTGGGCTTTGGTGCCAAAGGCCGCGAAACGGCGGAACTGATCGGGGGCGTTCAGATTGGTGTGGAAATTCATCCCCACGCCATTGGTGTATTCCACGATGGCCACCTGATAGTCGATGATATCGCCATCGGAATCGAAGACCTTGTCCGACCCGTTCCAGCCCGAGGGCTTTTTGTGGAACATATCCATGTCGTTAACCCCATAAGTGCGCGGGTCATTCGCCGGGATAAAGGTCTTCCGGCCCCGAACGAGGCCACCCGTTCGGGTCGCGCCTGGATCAGACCGTTGTAAAGGTCGAGATCATGGCAGCACTTTTCCAGCATGAAGCTGCCGGACCATTTCTCATAGCGCCGCCAGTCGCGCATGAAAAACGCGCCGTGATAAGGGTAGATATGTTCTGCGGCCTCGACCGAGACGATATTGCCCAGGGTGCCGGCGTCACGCGCGGCCAGCAGGTCGCGGTAAAGCGGCGCATAGCGCAAGACGAGGCCAACCGAGAGGTTTTCGTGCCCGTATCTCGCCAGCAACGCGGCCAGCGCATAAGTGTCCTCAAGTGACGAGACGAGGGGCTTTTCGCTGAAGACTTTGACCCCCGCCTCCAGCCCCAGGCGGATATGGTGCAGGTGGAAATGGTTGGGCGAGCCGATCATCAGCAGATCAAAGCCGCCGGCCTTAACCAGCGCCTCGGGGCTTTCATGCGGGATGCCGGCGGGAATGCCGTGTTCGGTCAGGGTCGCCATGCCGGCCGGGGCCGGATCGTAATAGCCCACGATCTCGAAATCCGGGTCCATCTCCCGGAATACATGGCCAAGATAGCCGAGACGAAAGCCGAGGCCGATAATCGCGACTCGCATAATTCACTCCCTGGGGAGAAATTCTTTTTCTGCATCATGGAGGGTTGTCGCGATGTTCGTCAATGAATTTTCGATGATGTGCTTAAGTTATGTAATTTGTTTTCATGGTGGTGACTGATCCACGCAAAACCGGCGGAAAATCACTCCGCCGGGAAACCGGAAAATATGGGGTGGGTCAGCCGTCGTGCTTCCGGTTCAGGCCAAGCACCGCCGCGCCGACAAGGCCGGGCTCGATCGGGCACTGTGCCTGGACGATCAGCGGGCGGGAAAGCCGTTGCAGGATCCGTGCCCGAACCGCCTTATCCAGCGCCTCGATCAGGGGCCGCGCGTTAGACAGGCCACCGCCTGCTGCCATAATCCCGGCGCCAAGCATGTTTTGCACCATGGCGAGCGGGCCAGAGAGCAGATCGAGCCAGATCGCGATGGTCCGCGAGGCTGCCGGCTCCTCAGCCTGCCAGGCGGCAATGATGTCCTCTGCGGTACGTCCCGCGCCGCCAAGCGCGAGATGCAGCTTTTCCATGCCGCGCGCCGAACAGACCGCGTCGAGGCAGCCGGTCTGGCCGCAGCCGCAGGGAAAGGCGGGAAGCACGGTCTCCCCGACAATGCGCTGGGCGACCGGGCCATGGCCCCATTCGCCGGCAAAGCCGCCGCCCGATCCCGCTCCATCATTGATCAGCTGGCCCCTGACCACGACGCCACCGCCAACCCCGGTGCCGAGGATGATGCCGAACACGACCGCATGGCCGCGCCCGGCGCCGATGGTGGCTTCGGCCAGCGCAAAGCAATCGGCATCATTGCCCAGAACCACCGGCAGGCCGAGCGCCGTCTCGAGGTCAGCGCGCAGGCGCCGTCCGCTCAGGCAGGGAATATTCGCCACGGTCGCGAGGCCGGTTTCCGGGTCGATCACCCCGGCGATGGAAAAGGCAAGGCAGTCGGGCCGCCCGGGTGCCGCGTCGATGGCGGACTGCAAGACGGCGGTGAAGGCGGTGAAATCCCGGGCCGGGGTTGGAACGCGGATCGTTGGCCTGATGTCGTCAAGGCCAAAGGCTTCGGCGATCTTGATGCTGGTGCCGCCAATGTCAAAACACAGGATCACGACCGCGCCTCCTGTGCCGCAATGCCGCCGGATGGCGTGCCCGCGATCCAACAGCCGAGGACCTGCAGCGCATCGTCGAGGCAGATCAGATCCGCCCATGCTCCGGGCCGCAGATGGCCGCGATCGGTCAGCCCAAGCGCCGCCGCTGGCGCCGCCGATCCAAGCCGCAGTGCCGCGCCCTTGTCCAGACCCAGCCGCATATGGCAGTACCGCACCGCATCCGAAAGCGCGATATCGGCACCGGCCAGCGTGCCGTCTGCCAGGGTCAGCCGCCCACCGGCACGCAAAATCTCACGACCATTAAGCATGAAACCGGTCAGATCGCTGCCAATGGTCGACATCGCATCTGACACGAGAAACACCTCCCCGGGTTTTGCCCGCAGCGCGACCTGCATCGCGGCATCGGCGACATGAAAGCCGTCAGCGATCAGCCCGGCATAAAGGCCGGGCGCCGTCAGCGCGGCGCCGACCAGCCCCGGGGCGCGGTGGCCGAGCTGGCTCATCGCGTTGAAGAGATGGGTGACCATCCGGGCACCCGCCGCGATATAGTCGCGCGCGGTGTCATAGTCGCAATCGCTGTGGCCGAGGCTTACCGTCACCCCGGCTGCGGCAAGGGCGCGAACCTGATCCGGCGTGACCGATTCAGGCGCCAGCGTTACGATCAGATGCGGCAGACGGCCCGCCGCAGTGAGGATCGCGGCGAGGTCCTGATCCTGCATCACCCGGATCAGGGCGGGGTCATGGGTGCCTTTCTTCGCCTGCGACAGATGCGGGCCTTCGAGATGCAGCCCGAGGAAGCCGGGCGCCCGGGCCGCTTCCGCCGCCGCGACCGCGCGGCCGGTGATATCGGGGCGGTCGGTGATCAGCGTCACCATCACAGCCGTGGTGCCCAGCCGCGCATGGGCGGCGCAGATCGTCGCGATCCCCTCAGGCGTGGGGTCATTGTTGAAAAGCACTCCGCCGCCGCCATTGACCTGGAGGTCGATATAGCCCGGCGCGATCAGGCCGGGCAGACGGGGGCCGGCCGACGCCCCAGCCGAGGGGCCGATCGCGGTGATCCGACCTGCTTTGAAGCTGATCGCCGCATCCTGATGCCAGGTCTCGCCATCGAAGATCTGACCTGCGTGAAGGGTGCCGCTGCCCATACTCACCAGACCGTGCCCCGCGCGGCCAGAGGCTCGACCCGCGTGACCAGGCCGTCCTTGTGGAACACCATCCGGTCAAAGAGGTTCGAGACCACACAGGTATGGTTCGGCACCACCCGCACCAGTTCGCCAATCTCAGGCAGTGCGCCGGTACAGGCGCTCAGATCGACCACGGCATGTTCTTCGGAAAGGCTGGTGATCCTGGCGCCCGGAAGGCCTTCGATCTCGCCGTAATCCGTAAAGCCCAGCAGATCCGAGGTCAGCGCCTTTGATCCGCAATCGAGGACCGCACGGTCGGGCGTCGGGCGCGAAACCACGGTGGCCAGCACATGCATTGCCAGATCCCCCGGCCCGCATTCGCCCGCCCTGACCATCGAGCGGTCGTTATAGACATAGGTGCCGGCGCGGTGCTCGGTCGCCGAGGGCACCAGATGCGCCTTCCACAGATCGGGCGAGCCGCCATTGCTGCGCATCGGGCAGGGGATTCCCGCCTGCGCCAGCAGTGCCATGGTCTCTTGCAGGAAAGCCTCGACCCGCGCGGCACCGCCAGGGCCGGGATAGGTCATCAGCCCGCCGAAATTCAGGCCCGGCGCGGCGGCGATCATCTGTGCCAGCGCGAAAGCGTCTCGCGGGCTTTGCACCCCGCAGCGCCCGCCGCCGGTATCGCATTCGACCAGAACGGTGAGCGGTTTTTCCGCCGGGAAAGCCGCCGCCAGCCCCGCAATCGTCACCGCCGAATCCGCCGTCACCGCCAGCCGCGCCACGCGGGCGTTCAGCGTGACCAGACGCGCGATCCGCACCTGCCCGAGGATGTTATAGGTGATCAGGATATCGTCGAACCCGGCATCGGCAAAGGCTTCGGCCTCGGTCAGCTTCTGGCAATTGAGGCCCACAGCCCCGGCCGCGACCTGCTGGCGGGCCACCGCCGCGATCTTATGGGTCTTGATATGGGGCCGGAAATTCAGCCCATGCGCCGCCATATAGTCTTGCGCCCGCGCGATATTGGCGGCGAGACGGTCTTCGTCGATCACCGGCAGCGGGGTGGCCACATCTGCCAGCGGCGTGCCGGCTTCGGGCCAGGGAAAACCCGGAGCGGGAAGGCCGGAAGGGGGGAAGCTCATCACATCTCTCCGAAAGGGTCATCCATGCGCGGCCAGATATCCGCCCGGACCAGCCGGTAAGGATTGGTTGCCGGAGTATTCGGATAGGGCTTCCCGGCGCTGCAATAAAGCACTTCCGAGGCGATGGGCGCAAAAGCTGCGTAGAAATGGTTGGTTGATTTGATCACGAGGATCTTTTGCGCCAGCGGATCGATCCCGAGGGCGGTGAAGAGCGAGGGGTCATAGCTCTGCACCCGAACCGTGTTGAGGATGACCTCGATCCCGGTTTCCGCGCCGGTTGTGTCCAAAAGCGCGATCCGCGCCGCCGGGCCAAACAGCGCGATGCTCTCGCCAAAGCGCATTTCAGCGGCCGCGTTCAGGCGCAGGACGCGGATCATCGCGTCACAGGGCTCGCCGGTCTCGGGCGCGGATTTGGCGCCGAACCGCAGGGGCATCTCGGCGCCCTCGCCGGCGACGAAGCAAAGCTGTACCGCCACCGGATCCCAGATCGTGCCAATGGCCACGCCGCGCGCACCCTGTGCCAGCAATTCCTTGAGGATGACGGTTGCATCCCCCGCCGTGCCGCCGCCGGGATTATCCCACATATCGGCGATCACGACCGGCCAGGCCTGCGCCGCCATCGCACGCGAGACGGCCTCAGTCTCATTGATCTGCGGCATCATATGCCTGCCGCGATTGGCGAAAAGCGCGCGCCCGAACTGCTCGGCAAGGCGCGCGCCCAGGGCCGGATCAGCATCGGTCACGGCGACCATTTTCGTCCCCATCTCGGGCACATCACCGGCCATGAAGCCGTGGATCGCGGACAGGGACAAAAGCTTCGGCTCGCTTGCCTCCAGCGCCATCATGCGGTCGACAAAGCTGCGCATCGGCTCGCGCGAAGTGGGGAAGACATCGATCATCCGGCAATCGAAAACCGAGACCACCGGGCTGACCCGACCTTCCAGCGTGTCGACGAGGATGCGCCAGAGATCCTCGGCGCGATCGACGAAATCGGTATGGGGAAATTCCTTGAAAACGGTGAAGAAATCCAGCGCGGCAACGCGTTTTGCGGTCAGATGGCTGTGGGGGTCCATCTCGGCGCAGAGGATCACATCCGGCCCGATCATCTCGCGGATCCGGGCCAGGAAATCGCCCTCGGGGTCGAGATAGCCCTGGGCCACCATCGCGCCATGCAGGCCCAGAACCACCGCATCCACCGGCAACGCGCGCTGCAGCTGGGCAAGGATCTCGTCCCTGAGCCCCTCATAGGCGCCTCGCGCGATCAGCCCGGCCGGATCGGCCCAGGCCGCGGTGCCCTCGATCAGGTCCCAGCCCTTTTCTGCGCAGACCCTGCGCCCGACCGGGATCGGCGCGGTGCAGAGCGTCGGGGTCACCGGATGCTGGCCCGGGGGCGCATAAAGCGACTCCTCGAAGCCTTTGCGGTCGATCACGATGGGAGAGAATGTGTTGGTTTCCGTGGCCAGCGCCGCCACGAAGACCCTTCTCCGAGCCGTGCTGACCATGATCACTCCCTGATATGGGGCAGGTAGCCCATAAAGCCCCCGATCTTCCACTGCCCGCCTTCCCGGCGGCAGATGTAAAGCGTCTGCCAGTTCATGCGGTCGCGGCTGCCATCGGCGCGCGGCAGCCAACCGTCAAATTTCTTGCGCGCGAGCGCCGCGTCACCGGTAATCCCGATCTCGTCCAGCCGCGTTGCCGCGTAGATATGCGGGCGCGGATCACCGTCAAACATGCCTGCGGCGCACTCGGTCAGGTAGCTTTGGGCCTGGCGCAGCCATTCCGCGCGGTAGATGTCGAGGCTGGGAAAGGCAAAGGTAAAGCCCTGCGGATCGGGCTGGTGATTGCCGGAAAGCCCGGTAAACGGACCTTCGGTGAAATCGCCCGCCACCCTCTCCCAGTCCGCCGTGGTCCAGGCGTCGATATCGCGGCGCACCAGCATCTCCCAGATGGCGTGGCGATCGGTGTCCGTTTCGGGGAAAGGGTTCGCGAATGGGTCGCGCCTGGCGGTCATTCGGGCGGTCATTCGGGCGGCTCCGTGAAAATTATTTCAGCTTGATCGCTTATTCTCTGGAATAATCGAAAGGATTATGCCTGAATGTCAAGGAGAAACGAAAATGAATTTCGGATTCCAGCGCATGCTTGACCAGGTCGCTCTGACAGGTTTCGTGGGGGGTGAAACAGCCCCGTCCCTGTCTGCAGGGCTGCGGCCATGGAGATCCGAATGAGCACCCCGAACGAGACTGCGCCGGACCTGATCTCGGCGCTCAGCGACGAGGAAGGGCGGCTTTCCGCAATGGAAAAGCGCCTGGCCGAGGTGGTGCTGGCGGATATGACCTATGCGACCAATGCCTCGATCACCGAGATTGCGGCGCGGGCGGGCGTCTCGCCGCCGACGGTGACGCGGTTCTGCCGGCGGCTGGGCTGTTCCAGCTTTTCCGATTTCAAGGTGCAGCTGGCGCGCTCGGCCTATGTCGGGCTGCGCTATCTCAAGCCGGAATCGGTGACCTCGACCCCTGCCGAGGTGGCGGAAGACATCGTGACCAAGGCGCAGAACGCGCTGTTCCAGATGCATCGGGCGCTGGATCTGGCAGCGGTGGAACGCGCGGTCGCGCTGATTTCCTCTGCGCAGATGGTGCATGCCTTTGGCTCGGGCGGCAATTCGGCGATGATCGCGACCGAGCTGCAGAACCGTCTGTTCCGGCTGGGGGTGCGGATCTCGGCCTCGAATGACCATGGCATGCATCTGATGATCTCGGCGGCGGCAGAGCCGGGGACGGTGGTGGTGGGATCTTCGCTTTCGGGCCGCAACCACGAGATGGTGCGCTGTTTCGCGCTGCTGCGCGAGCGCGGCATTGCGACCATCGCGCTGACCCAGCCCGGAACGCCGGTGGCCGAGGCCGCTGATCTGGTGATCCCGATCGACCTGCCCGAAGGGCGCAATATCTTCCGCGCCACCTCGACCCGTTTCGCCTTTCTCGCGGTGGTCGATATCATCGCGAACCTGGTGGCCTATGCCGACAAGCCGCGATCTGCCCGGATCCTGCGCGGCATCAAGGAACAACTGATCCGTCACCGCGACGGCGACGACCGCCAGCTTTTGGGCGACTGAAGCCGGGCCCGGGGCACGATGGCGGCCGCCCCGATGGTCCTTGTCATCTTGCCGCGAAGGATGTGACTTTTGGACCCGCGCCCTGCTGACCAGCCTTCTGCCGCCGCATCTGCGGCTTTGCCGCGTCTCGCCATCATCACCGGCAGTGCCGGCGATATTGGCCGAGCCATAGCGCGCCGTCTGCGCCAGGATCATGATCTCGTGCTGATGACCGATCTCGACCTGGACGCGGTTGCGCGCGCGGCGGCGGAGCTGGGCGAGGGCTTCCTGCCCTGGCAGACCGATGTCACCGATGCCGCCAGCTGCGCGGCCATGGCCGTCGGGGCGCAGCGCCTGGGGCAGGTGGTGACCCTGGTCAATAATGCGGGCGGCGTGACGGCGGCGGGGTTGCATTCGACATCAGTGGCCGACTGGCAGGCCGATCGCGCGCTGAACCTTGATGCCGCTTTCCTGACCTTCCAGGCGCTGGCGCCGCAGCTGATCCTGGGCCGGGGCTCGCTGGTCAATGTCGTTTCGGTCAACGGGCTGGGGGTCTATGGCCACCCCGCCTATTCGGCGGCCAAGGCCGGGATGATCCATCTGACGCGGCTGATCGCGGTGGAATATGGCCGCCACGGGCTCAGGGCCAATGCGGTGGCGCCCGGCACCGTCCGCACCCGCGCCTGGGAGGCGCGCGCGGCGCAAAACCCGAATGTCTTTGCCGAGGCTGCCGCGCATTATCCGCTGGGCCGCATTGCGCGCCCCGGGGATGTGGCCGAGGCGGTGGGTTTTCTGACCTCACCGCTGGCGGCGGCGATCACCGGCATCTGCCTGCCGGTCGATTGCGGGCTGACGGCGGGCACGCCATCGCTCGCGCGGACCTTTACGCAATCGGCCGACTGGTGAGGGGTGCGATGTATCTCCTGGAAAATTCCTGGTCCGAAATGCCACTGCCCGCCGGGACCTGGTCGCTGCGGCTGACCAACCTGTCCGATGAGGCGCTGGAGGGCTTTAGCCTCTCGCTGACCTCAATCACCCGCGTGCTGGCGGATCACGAGATCACCGGCGCGAGGCTATTGTTGCGCAATGCGAATTTCCACCAGATCGCGCCGCCCGAAGGGCTGGTTGTCGCGCCGGGCAAAAGCTGGTCATTCAAGATCACCGGCCTGAACCGCTCGCCATTTCACCGCAATGACGCGGCCAAAACCGCCTGGGTCACGCTTGCGGATCGCCGTCATCTCCCTTGTATGGTCGGGGATCTGATGCTGCAATCCGTCACGCCCGGATATCCGCCGCCGCGCCTGCCCGAGGGGCGGCTGACGCTGCCCTTCGCGCTGATGCCCTGGCCGAATGCGATCACGGCGGAACCCGGGCCAGCGGCGGATCCTCCGCCGGTTATCCTGCATCTCGCGCCGGGGACCAGCCTCGCGGATCAGCGTCTTGCGCTGTCGGTGTCTGATCTGCAGCGCCGGCTGTTCCCGGCGGGGCGCCGGATCCTGCAGCTTTCGCCCGTGCCCGGATCGCGTGAAGTGGCGTTTGCCTATAGCGCCGCGATCCCCGAAGAGGGCTTCCGTCTCGATTTCGACCCGGTGATCACCCTTGCGGCAAGCTCGGCGCTCGGGCGGCGCTATGGGCTGATCGCGCTGGCGCAGATGCTGCAAGGCGCCATCAGTGACCCGAAGTTCCGCTTCCCCGCGACCGGCCATATCGCGGATGCGCCGCGCTATGGCTGGCGCGGCTGCCATCTCGACTGTGCGCGGCATTTCTGGCGGTTTGACCAGGTCTGCCGCGTGGTCGATATCATGGCATGGAACCGGTTCAACCGCTTTCACTGGCATCTGACCGATGACGAGGCCTGGCGGGCCGAGATCCGCGCTTACCCGCAGCTGACCGCAATTGGCGCCACCCGTGCCGCCGGCCTGCCTGCGATGCAGCCGCAGCTTGGGGATGGGCCCGGGGCTGCGACGGGCCATTACAGCCAGGATGAGATGCGCGCCCTGGTGGCCCATGCCGGGGCGCTTGGGATCGAGGTGATGCCCGAGATCGAGACGCCGGGCCATGCCGCCTGTGTCATCGCCGCGCTGCCGCAGCTGGCCGATCCGGACGAGCCGCCGGAAAGCTATCATCCGGTTCAGGGCTTCCCCAATAACGGCTTCAATCCCGGTATCCCTGAGACATTCACGGTGCTGGAAACCATCATCGACGAGCTATGTGCGATTTTCCCGTCGCGCTGGTTCCATATCGGCGGCGATGAGGTGGCGCGCAATGCCTGGCTCGACAGTCCGCGCGCCCGGGTGCTGATGCAGCGCGAGGGGCTTGCCGGAACGCTCAACCTGCAAAGCTGGTTCCTGCGCCGGATCAAGGCGATGCTCGAGGCGCGGGGAAAGATCCTTGTCGGCTGGAACGAGGTCGCGCAGGGCGGAGGGGTGCCGCCGGAGAACACGCTCCTGATGGCCTGGGAAAGGCCCGAGATCGGGATCGCGCTGGCGCGGCAGGGCTATGACGTGGTGATGGTGCCGGGCCAGGCCTATTATCTCGACATGGTGCAGGGGCCGGACTGGCTGGAAAATGGCGCCGGCTGGGCCGGGCCGGTGACGCCCGAACAATGCTATTCTTACGAGGCGGCGGGCGATTTTCCGCCCGAACTGGCGCATCATATGACAGGTGTTCAGGCCTGTATCTGGTGCGAGCATTTCACCTCTGACGCCTGGTTCAACGATCTTGTTTTCCCGCGGCTTCTGGCGGTGGCCGAGGCGGGCTGGACCCTGCCGGAGAATAAGGACTGGCTGCGCTTTGCCGCCCAGGCCCGGCTGCACCCGACACTGTAAGAGGCTGAAATGCGCATCGCCGTCGGCGGCATCCATACCGAATGTTCCACCTCTTCGCCGGTGCTGATGCAGGCAGAGGATTTCCGTGTGCTGCGCGGGGCAGAGCTGACAGAAAGCGATTACTTCGCCTTTCTGCGCCACCATCCTGTTGAAATCGCGCCGCTCTTTCATGCGCGTGCGGTGCCGGGTGGCCCGGTCTCGCGCGCGGTATACGAGGCGTTCCGGGCCGGGTTTCTGGCACGTCTCGAGGCAGCGAAGCCCTTTGATGCGGTTTACCTCGCGATGCATGGCGCGATGAAGGTCGAAGGCCTGTGGGATGCCGAGGGCGACTGGTTTCAGGCAGTGCGGCAGGCGGTCGGGCCGGATATGCTGATCGCCACCAGTTACGATCTGCATGGGAATGTCTCGGCGAAAGTGGTCGATCAGATCGACATTTTCGCCGCCTATCGCACCGCACCGCATATCGACACGCCCGAGACGATGGAGGCGGCTTTTGCAATGCTCCTGCGCGCTCTGCAAACCGGCGTGCGGCCCGGCGTTTTGCGGGTGCCGGTGCCGCTTTTACTGCCCGGCGAGCGGACTTCGACCGGGGACGAGCCGGCACGGTCTTTATACGCCGCGCTGCCTGCGCGCGAGGGAGCCGGCATCTGGCGCGCGGATCTGATGATTGGTTATGTCTGGGCCGATGAGCCGCGCGCCACCGCCTGCGCCATGGTGACGGGCACCGACGCTGTGGCGATGGCGGCTGCGGGGACACAGATTGCCGGTGATTTCTGGGCCGCGCGTGACCGGTTCCATTCCGGCGCAAAAACAGGGCCGCTTGAGGAGATGCTGGATATCGCGGCTGTGGTGGGAACGCAGCCGGTGATCCTCGCCGACAGTGGTGACAACCCGACCGGCGGCGGGGTGGGGGACCGTGCCGATGTGCTCGCCGCCCTGATCGCGCGCGGATGGCAGGGGGCGCTGGTCGCGGGCATCACCGACCGGCCTGCGGTCGAGGCCTGTTTCAAAGCCGGGACCGGCGCGCGGCTGCCGCTCCGGATCGGGGCGAGCCTTGACCCGGCCGGTGCCGTCGTCGCGACCATGGCCGAGGTGGTCTTGCTTGATGGCGGCGACGATCCTGGTGCGCGTCAGGCGGTGGTGCGGATCGGCGGTATCACCCTTGTGCTGGCGGCGCGGCGGCGGCCCTATCATACGCTCGCGGATTTCGACCGGCTCGGGCTGGATCCTCGCGCGGCAGGGCTGCTTGTGGTGAAATCGGGCTATCTTTCGCCAGAACTTGCACCGCTGGCGCGGCCGAACCTGATGGCGCTGACTGATGGCGTTGTCAGCCAGGACATAGCGGCCCTTGCCAATCACCACCGGTCGCTGCGGGTGCTGCCCTTTGATCCGGGCGCGGATTACCAGCCTGTGCCCGAAATCTCGCAGCGGTTCAGGTGTTAAGATGAACCCCTGGATTTCTACCCTTCGCCGCCATCGGGTCGTGCGCGCCTCGGCCGCCGCGATCTTTCTTTACGGCTTTGCAGGGGCGGCGACCGTGCCCTATCAGGCGCTGGTCGGCATCCGCGAGCTGGGGCTGAGCGATGGTCAATATGCGCTGATCGCGCTGGCGGCCTCGATTACCAATGTCCTGCTGGCGATCGGGTTCGGCCTGATCTCGGATCGGTTCCAGAGCTATCGCCGCCCGCTGATCTTCGTCGCCTCATTCGGGATCATCGGCTATGGCATGATCTGGGCTGTGCCCTCGGCGCTGACTTTTGCCATTGCGATGATCGCGCCGCTGGCGCTGTTCCATGTGACGAATTCGATGCTGTTCGGCAATGTCCGCGCCCAGACCGCGCGGTTCCAGCCGGAAGAGGCTGCTATCGTCAACGCCTTGATGCGGATGATGATTTCTTTGTCATGGGTATTGGTGCCGGGCGCGGTCGGGCTGATCCTTGCCGGGCAAAAGACGATGATCGGATCCTACCTGATCGCGGCGCTGCTGGCGGCGGCCTGCCTTGCCACGATCCTGTTCTGGCTGGAGCCCGACCACAAGCCACGCCCGGAAACCACGGTCGAGGGCGGCACCGGCACCTCACGCCTGGCGCCGACCACCGGGCGTGCGGACCGGCCCGCCCAGGTCCGCATGGCGGGCGCGAGCTTTGCCGGTATCGGGCGGCTTTTGCATCCCGGCATCCTCAGCCGTGTGCTGGGCGTGGCGCTGATCAGCCAGGTGCTGCATGTCAATTCAGCCGTGTTGCCGCTGATCCTGACCGGCCAGGCCGGGGGGAGGCGGGCACGGTCGGCAAGATCGTCGGCATGGTCGCAGCACTTGAGGTCATCTTCATGTTTTTCTGGGCGCGGATGACGCGATCCATGGCACTTGTGCCTGCGCTGGCGATCACTGCGGCGCTTTATCTGGTCTATCTGACCGCGCTGGCTTTCGCAGGGGCGGTCTGGCAGATCTGGGTCGCAAGCCTGATCGCGGGCTTTGCCGCCGCCGGGATTATCTCGCTGCCGATCAGCTATCTGCTGGATATGATCTGGGACCGGCCGGGGCTTTCGGCCTCGCTGATCGCAGTGAATATGTTCCTTGGTGGCGCCTTTGGCGCGGCGGTCTTCGCCTTTGGCACCTGGATCGGCGGCTATCCGGCGGCCTCGATCCTGTCGGGTGTGGCGGGCGTGCTGGGGGCCGGTTTGCTTTTGGGGCTGGAGGGACGGAGATGACCCGGATCACGTTGGAAATCTGTGTCGATGACGCGGCGGGGATCCGGGCCGCGCGTGAGGGCGGCGCCGACCGGATCGAGCTTTGCGGGGCGCTGGCCGTTGGCGGGCTGACGCCTTCGGCGGGGCTGATCGCGCTGGCGGCAGATTGCGATCTGCCGGTGATGGCGATGATCCGGCCGCGCGCCGGGGATTTCTGCTGGACCGGGTCCGAGCTGGACGCCTCGGTCGCCGAGATCCGCGCCTGTCGCGCTGCCGGGCTCGCCGGGGTGGTGATCGGCGCCTCCCTGCCCGACGGGCGGCTGGATGAAGCGGCGCTGCGCCGCCTGGTGGCGGAGGCGTCTGGCCTGGAGATTACCCTTCACCGTGCTGTTGATCTGACGCCGGACCCCGATCAGGCGATGCGGCTGGTGAAGGCGCTCGGCATTCGCCGGGTGCTGTCATCGGGAGGGGCCTTGACCGCGCTTGCGGGGATCGCGCGGCTCAGGGCGATGGAACGGGCGGCACCCGGGGTGAGGGTGATGCCAGGCGGCGGGGTTTCGGCGGAAAACGCGGGAGCCCTGGCGGCGGTGCTGGATCTGCGCGAAATCCATGCTTCGGGATCAGCGCCGCTGCCGCTGCCCAGGATTGCCGCTGTGGCGGAATTCGGCTTTCAGCCTGCAGGCGCGCGCAGGACTGACCGGGCAAAGGTTGCGGCGCTCAGGGCAAAGCTGGATCAGATTTCAGCCTCGCGCCCGTCCGGATGCACCAGTTCGTAATAGTCACGCAGTCGCAGCGCGCCCGCCGCCGCGCGGTCGATCACCACCGTCACCTTGCGGTGCAATTGCAGGGCAGAAGCCGGGCAGGCGGCGGTCAGCGGCCCTTCGATCATCGCGGCCACCACCTGGGCTTTGGCCGCGCCATAAGCCAGCAAAAGCACCTCTGACGCGCGGGCGATGGTGCCGATCCCCATGGTGATCGCAAGGCGCGGCACATCCTCGGGGCGGGCGAAAAACCGCGCATTGGCATCGCGGGTCGAACGGGTCAGCGTCTTGATCCTGGTGACCGAATTCAGGCTGGAGGTCGGCTCGTTAAAGCCGATATGCCCGTTCAGCCCAAGGCCAAGGAGTTGCAGCCCGATATCGCCGGCCTCCCGGATCGCGGCCTCATAGCGTGCGGCTTCGGCCTCGGGGTCAGGGGCATCGCCGCGCGGCAGATGGGCGCGGCCCGGGTCGATATCGACATGGTCGAACAGGTGGTGGCGCATGTAATGCCAGTAGGAACAGGGGTGATCGGGCGCGAGGCCGACATATTCATCAAGGTTGAAACTGGTGACCCCGGCAAAACTGAGCCCCGCCCCGCGGTGGTCCCGGATCAGGCGCGCATAAACCGCCTCCATCGTGCCACCGGTCGCAAGGCCCAGCACCGTTTCGGGCCTGTCGCGCAGCCGTTCGGCGATCAGCCCCGCCGCGCGCTCGGTCGCCGCGCCCGCATCGGGAAGGATCAGAACCTTCATGCCGGTCTCCTCAGCCCGTTACAGGGGTTTCCAGGCGATGGCGTCGATCTCGATCTTCGCATCGACCATCAGCCGCGATTCCACGGTTGAACGCGCCGGCGGGTGGTCGATGAAATGCTTCTCGAACACCGCGTTAAAACTGGTGAAATCGCGCGGATCTTCCAGCCAGCAGGTGACCTTGATCACATCCTCCAGCCCGCAACCGGCGAGTTTCAGCACCGCTTTCAGGTTTTCGATCACCGCCTCGGTCTGGGCGATGATGCCACCCTGGACGACCTCGCCATCGATTGTGGGGACCTGGCCCGAGACATGAACATAGTCCCCGGCCCGGACGGCGCGGGCAAAGGGGCGGCGGCTGCCGCCGGCCTGAGGATCGGCGATATCATAGCGGATGAGTCGAGGATCGGCCATTTCAGCCCTGCCATTGGAAATACTTTTCATATAAATCGGTAGTTTCAGCGAATCTTCAAGCATGAATCGCGAGTCTTGGGTGGCCATGTGAAACTGGATTTCATGAATTCAGTCCGGGGCTGGACACTTGCACTTCGCCGCCGGCCCTTGGGTGGATTGCCCTGATAAATTACACGGGGACAGATGGAAATTCGCCCCAGACCTTGCCTGACGCCAGCCTGTCCGGCCGAAAAGGGACATCATGATCCTCACCCCCTCATTCTCCGGCCACGCCTGGCCGCCGGCGCGGATCTGATGCTCATCGGGAGCCGCAGCGCGCTTCTGCAATCGGTGGCGCCCCATTCCGGCACCGCGCTGAGCCTCGTGACCAATCGCGGCATGCTCGGGGCTTATTGAGCGGCCTCCTGGCCTGGCTCAACCTGACCGACCGCTTTCTCGATCAGCTCTCCGGCGGTCAGCGGCAACGTGCCTTTATGGCGAAGGTTCTGGCCCAGAAGACCGATTACACCCTTCTGGATGAGCCGCTGAACAATCTGGATGTGAAGAATGCCCGCGCCATGATGCTGGCCTTGCGAACGGCGGTCAGGGCGCTGAACAAGACTGTCGTGATGGTGCTGCATGACATCAATTGCGCCTCGGTTTGTTCCGACCGGTTCATCGCGATGCAGGCCGGACACGTAATCCGCGAAGGCAGCGCAGGTAAGATCCACGATAAGGAGATTGAGGCGCTCGATATCGAAAACCGCCGATTTGCCGTCTATTATGGCGCGTTGCTTTCGCATTGCGGCGCAGTTTCGCCTATGATTGGCCAGCCCTTACCCGTCTGGCGGGTGTGCCGGTGACAGACAACCCGGACATCTTCCTGACCAAAGACCAGGGCGCCGCGCTGTTCGAGGATGCCGAACTGCCCTTACCTTTGAAACAGGGGCGGATGATCCCGCCTTTTTCCTTTGTCCTGGCCATAAATGGCGCGGTCGGCACAGGTCCTGTCGCAGAGGTTCTTGGTCTCGGCCCGGTTCACCAGGTCCTCGACCGCAGGCGGCTGATACTCCGTGAAGAGGTTCAGTCCCGCATAGCTCGCGATGGTTTTATTGACCATGGCATCCATGTGGCCACTGGCCTTTGCCGCCTTGACCGAGCCGCCAAAGGTAAAGGCGCTGCCCTCCGGCTGTGCTGCGCCTCGATGGCCAGCACGCCGCCGAGAGGGGTTCCAGAATCCATGGCGCGCCAGCTGTCGGTGCCGGCGCCGTTCACTTTGAACCTGCATTGCGAGCAGCGCGTGCGCAAATTGCCGCCCTTCCGGCCCGGGATGCCGGTAAAGCTCTGGTCACCTCAGAGAAGCCCGAAAGAGCCCGACAGACCCTCGACCGGTTCAGGCCGCGCCTGGACATAAAGGCCAATTTTTCTGGCTTTTTTTGGCCACCGGGCCGAAGGTCAGATCGCCACAGGTGCTGTCCGTGTCGTATCAGTCGACCTAGGGTCAGGACCCATTGATTGTGCTGCTGTTCGGTGATTCAGAAGGTGTCAGGAGCCCCTTCTGATGAGCAATCTATTCTGGCTGACTGACGCGCAGATTGCGCGGCTCGAGCCGTTTTCCCCAAGAGCCATGGCCGTCCACGCTTCGATGATCGCCGAGTCTTGAGCGGCATAATCTTCATCAATCGCAATGGGTTGCGCTGGTGTGATGCCCCTCTCGAGTATGGTCCACCAAAGACGCTCTACAACCGCTGGAAGCGCTGGAGCCGGATGGGGGTGTTCACCCGAATAATGCACGGTCTGGCATCGGAGGCTGCCGACGAGAAGACCATCATGATTGATGCGACATACCTGAAAGCTCATCGCACGGCCTCCAGCCTGCGGGTGAAAAAGGGGGCGTGGTCGCCTGATCGGTCGCACGAAGGGTGGTATGAATACCAAGCTTCACGCCGTTGCCGATGCCCAAGGCCGCCCGATCAGCCTGTTTGTCACAGCCGGTCCGGTCAGCGACTACAGCGGAGCCGCTGCTCTGCTACGCAGCTTTCCAAAGGCAGAGTGGATGCTGGCGGATCGGGGATACGATGCCGACTGGTTCAGAGATGCGTTGAAAGACAAAGGCATAAGCGCCTGCATCCCGGGGCGGAAAACCCGCAAGAAGAAAGTTCGATACGACAAGCGCCGCTACAAACGCCGCAACCGCATCGAGATCATGTTCGGCAGGCTCAAGGACTGGCGACGAGTTGCAACCCGATACGACAGGTGCCCCATTGTCTTCCTATCGGCCATAGCCCTCGCCGCAACCGTCCTCTTCTGGCTCTAAAGTTAATGAGTCTGGAGCCTAGGCGGTGATCGTATTCGTATCCGACAGGTGGAAGCGGTTTTCTGCCCGCGCCGAGATGGTCTGGTGCTGCGTGTTCTGACGGCGCAAGGGCTGCGGCGTACCTGATCCGGGTCGAAGGTGAAATTCGAACGCCGGGGCCGCAGCGCGGCAGGACAGCTCGAACCGGTGACCTTCGGGGGGCTTATCGGCCAGTTCTACTGGTGCCGGTTTTGTCATCCTTGCCCTGATTGCGTTTGTCTTAAAGCAACCATTCGAAGCCGATATCGTGGCCGGAAAGGGTTCCGGTTTCAGCAGCAGCACTTCCATACGGAAGATCCCGTGATGTCGCGTCGGGATCAGGCGCGGCCTGTTCAGCGCCCGCTCCGCCGCGATCACCTTTTGTGCCGTTCCGTTCCGGGTCGGACCGCACCGCGCCCGTTCAGCGCATGCTCGACCGTGCCTGTGCCAGCCGCCCAGGCGCGGCTATCTCGCGAAAAGTTGGTTTGCGCAGAATCCGGGCCTGGTTCGGTCACCAAGGGCCGTGGTCCGGGCGGTGAGGCAAGCTGTTCACCGCCCGGCGTGAGTGTTGGTTAAAGACTGCGCTCAGGTCGCTTTATGCGGCGACGGGCCGTCGAATTTGATTTTGTAGTGATCGGCATATTCCGCGCGCAGCTGATCCCATTCGCCATTGTCGCGCGCCGCGAGATAAGGTGCCGGATATTCCCAGCCCTCGGGGCGGTCGACCCCGGCCCAGGCCTTGTCGACATCCAGCGGGAAAACCTCGGCCTGCGGGTCCCAGTCATCGGGATGCAGAACCTTAGAAATCTTGCGGTAGTCAAAGGGATCAAGGCCGTTCGTATCGACATAGCGTTCGATATAAGTTTCGACATTCTCCGCCGTCACCGTCAGCGAGCGCCAGTTCAGCAGCCGCTCGGACGCGCGCGGCACCCAGCCGTGGCTGACATCATAGATGCGCCCGGTCAGGATCGCCGCCGCATAGGCGGGGCTGTTGCCCGAAGTCGCCAGCTGCTTGCCGTCGCGGATCGCCTGGGCGCCAAGACTGGTGCCATCGGCACCGACCACGAGGATATCCTCGCCCGGGCGCAGACCGGCGGCCTGGATCGCCGCAATGGCGCCCTGTGCCACGTCGTCATTCTGCGCCACGACGCCTTTCAGGCCGGGGTGGCGCGTCAGGAGGTCTTCGGTGGCCTTCAGCGAATCTTCGCGGTTCCATTTGCCCGGCAGCGTGTCGACCAGCCTTGTCTTCGGGAAATCGCGGAACGCGTCGTCCCGCCCGCGCGAGCGTTGCAGATCGGTCAGATTGCCATTGGTGCCGGTCACGCCGACGATATCACCGCCACCGAATTTTTCGGTCACAGCCGCCAGCAGTTTCGCGGTCACCGCGCGATGGGCCTCGAATTCCTCGGGCACGGTGTAAAGCGTCCAGTAATCCGAGGCTTCGAACGGGGTGAACCAGGGCAGGCTGTCCCAGACATTGGCGACCCAGACCTTGTTTTCTTGGGCCAGCCGGCTCACGCCCCGGATGGTGCCGCCATCGGCCAGGTTGAAGATCCCGGCCTGCACACCCGAGGTTACCTGTTGTTCGAACTGGTTGAACTGGCGTTCGCCGTCGAACTGGCTGTCGAGCCCGGTATACGAGAAATCCAGCGCTTTGGTCGCAGATTCAAAGGCGCCATTCAGGATCTGGTTATATTCATTCGACATGAAGGCCGAGATGAAGGCCAGTTTGCCATTCCCCGAGGCCAGCGCGACATTCGGCATCCCCGCCGCAGCCGCAAAGGCCGAGGCTGCGGCCCCGGCCGATGCCATCGCGAGGAAATCGCGCCGCGATACACCATGGGTGTCGAGGCGCTCCATATGACGCCCGACGGCTTTCGGGTCATCAAGATCGCGCATCCAGCGCGGCAGGCTGATTTTGCCCATTTTCGTCTCCTTTTGCTCTGTTCTGCCGGGGCGGGATCCTGCCCGCAGCCCGGGCCTCTGGCGGTTCAGGCCGATTTGTTCGGCGAAGGCCCGTCGAATTTGATCTTGTTGCGCGCGGCATAATCCTCGCGAACCGCGTCGAACTCGCCCTTCGCCTTTGCCTCGGCGAGAGGCGCGGGCAGGCTCCAGCCTTCGGGGCGCGGATAGCCTTTCCAGATCTCTTCGGTCTCGGCGGGGTAGACATAGGCCTGGGGATCCCAGTCATCCGGGTTCAGGACGCGCGAGAATTTGCGGAAATCAAAGGGGTCAACGCCGTTATTGTCGACATAACGCTCGACATAGGCATCGACATTGTCCTTCGTCACCACGGTCGGTTTCCAGAACAGCTGACGTTCTGCCGCGCGCGGTTTCCAGCCATTCGCCACATCATAAAGCCAGCTGGTCAGGAAGGCGCCGGTGAAGACCGGGCTGTTGCCGCTGGTCGAGGTCTGCAGCCCCTCCTGGATTGCCTTTGCCCCGAGCGAGGTGCCATCTGCCCCGCCGACGAAGAAGTCCTCGCCCGGCCTGAGCCCGGCATTCCTGAGCGCGGTCAGCGCCCCCTGGGCCTCGTCATCGTTCTGCGCGACGATCCCCCTCAGCTTGCCGTTGCGGGTCAGAAGATCCTCGGTTGCACGCAGGGATTCCTCGCGCAGCCATTTGCCCGGCAGCTCGTCGGTCTGGCGGATATTCGGGAATTCCTCCAGCGCGAGATTGCGGCCTGCATTGCGCGAGATTTCGCACCAGTTGCCGGGGGTGCCGGTCAGCGCCGCGACCTCGCCCTCGCCGAATTTGTCGGTCACGGCCTGATAGACCGCGCGGGCAACGCCGCGATGGGCCTCGTCCTCATGCGGGTTCAGATAGACGGTGAAGTAGTCGCCAACATCAAAGGGGGTGAACCAGGGCACGCTGTCCCAGATCGCGGCGAAAAAGGTCTGGTTGTCTTCGGCAAACTGCCCGGCGCGGCGCAAAGCCGATCCGTCGAGGATGTTGAAGAACCCGCCGATCGCCTGTTCGGTGCCCAACTGTTCAAACTGCGAAAGCTGCCGCCCGGAATCGATCTGGCCGTCGAAAAAGCTGTAATTCAGCCCAAGCGCAGATGCCGCTTTTTCAGCGCCGAGGCTGACGAGCTGATTATATTCGGTGCTGGCGCTCCAGGCCAGATAGGCCACTTTGTTCGACCCCGAGGCCACCGCGACATTGGGCATGCCAAGTGCCGCCGCCGCCGCACTGGCCGCCACACCGGCCGAGGCGAGCGACAGGAAATCGCGGCGCGAGACGCCACTGGTATCAAGCCGCTCCATATGGCGGTCGATGATCTTTTTCTGCGTGAAATCGGGCAGATGCCGGGGGTTAAAGCTTTTGCGGACCATGATGGCCTCCGTGAGGGTGCAACCGGCCACATCGCGCCGCGACCTGCGGGCGAAGGGCCTGGAAAAAGCGGGGCGGGGAGACCCGGCCCGTAACGGGCCGGGATGGGGGTCAGGCCTTGTTCGGCGAAGGCCCGTCATATTTGATTTTGTAGTGTTCGGCATATTCCGCCGCGACTGCAGCACTTTCGCCATTCTCGCGCGCGGCGACATAGGCGGCGGGGTATTCATACCCCTCGGGCTTGTCGATCCCGGCGAAGTTATTGTCGATATCCAGCGGATAGACCTCGTTCTGCGGATCCCAGTCTTCCGGGTGCAGCACTTTCGACATGCGTTTGTAATCAAACGGTTCGACATCGCCATTGTCGACATAGCGTTCGATCCAGCCGTCGATGTTCGACTGATCCAGTGTCACGGTATGCCAGTTCAGCAGCCGTTCCGGCGCGCGCGGCACCCAGCCATTCAGCACGTCATAAATCCGGGTGGTGAAAAGGGCCGCCGCAAAGGCGCCGGTATTGCCTTTGGTTGCCAGAAGTTCGCCGCTCTTGACCGCTTTTGAGCCGAGCCCGGTGCCCGAGGTGCCAACGACCAGGACATCCTCGCCCGGGCGCAGACCGGCGGCCTTCAGCGCCGCGATGGAGCCAAGTGCGATATCGTCGTCCTGGGTCACGATGCCGACGACATTGGGGTTGCGGGTCAGCAGATCTTCGGTCGCCTTCAGCGCATCTTCGCGGTTCCACAAACCCGGAAGCTCATCAACCAGCTTCGTTTTCGGGAACTTCTCGAAAGCCTGATCGCGGCCCCGGTTGCGTTGCAGCTCCAGCAGGCTGCCTTTCGATCCGGTCACGCCGATGATATCGCCGCCGCCGAATTTCTCGGTGACTTCTGCCAGCAGCACTTCGGTGATTTCGCGATGCGCCGTGACCTCTTCGGAAACCGCGAAAAGGGTGTAATATTCATCGGCGTCAAAGGGCGTGAACCAGGGCAGGCTGTCCCAGACATTGGCGACATAGATCTTGTTTTGCGAGGCGACGCGCGAGATCCCCTTGATTGCGCTGCCATCCGCCAGGTTGAAGATCACGCCATTGGTGCCGCCGGCGACCTGGCTCTCGAACTGGTTATATTGCTTTTCACCATCAAGCGAGCTGTCGAAGGAGCTGTAATTCAGCCCGAGGACCTCACCCGCCTTTTTCGCGGTGCGGTCAAAGGTCTGGTTCCATTCATTGATCAGGAAGCCGGTGAGATAGGCGAATTTGCCGTTTTCCGAGGCAATCGCGGTGGCGGGCAGGCCGAGATAAGCCGCCCCTGCCGCTGCCGCAGCACTTGCCGAGGCAAAGGACAGGAAATCGCGCCGCGACACGCCGCTGGTGTCGAGCCGCTCCATATGGGCGTCGATCACCTTGCGGCTGGTGAAGTCGGGCATCCGACGGGCGAGGTCTTTGAAGTTCATAGCGTAGTGCCTTGGCTCAGGTTGGTAAAAGTTACTCTGCGGGGACGGGCGCGGCTTTTGCGACGGGCGCTGCGGATGTCGCAAACGCACCGCGATAGCGGCTGGCCGGGTGGCGGGTGTTGACGCGGGCGCCCTCGCCGAGGATTTTTTCGCGATAGGTGCCGGGGGCGTAGTCGCGCTGCGCGAGGCCGCGTTTTTGCAGCTCCGGCACCACATGTTCGGCAAATTCCAGGAACGACGCCGGCAGGCGGTGATAGCTGACATTGACGCCGTCAATCCCGGCCTCCTGCCAGACTTCCAGCGCATCGGCGATGCTTTCCGGCGTGCCGATGATATTACCGGCTTTGGCATAGACCTGGCCCAGATCGCGCACTTTCGGGATGACGCCGGGGTTCGAATCCTCAAAGGCCCGCACCACGCCCTGAACGCCCTCAATCTCCAGCTCTTTCACCGGGCGTTCGGGATCCAGCACGCCCAGATCAATGCCCAGATCGCGGCTGAGATGGGCGAGGTAACCATCGAGGCTGACATCCTCGGCAATGTCACGCGCCTTGCGTGCCGCCTCTTCCTCGGTCGAGCCGATGATGAAGCTCATGCCCTGGATATATTTCAGATCGCCGATCTTGCGCCCGGCCTCGACCAGATAGCGGTTGGTTTCCTCGATCTGGCGGCGCGCGCCTTCGGGCTTTTGTGCGACGATATAGGTGCCCTCGGCATTCCTTGCCGCAAAAGCGCGGCCAGCGGTCGAGGACCCGGCCTGGAACAGCAGCGGCACCCGCTGCGGCGAGGGTTGCGACAGATGGGGCCCAAGCACCTTGTAGCGTTTGCCCTCATGATGGATGCGGTGGATTTTCGCCGGATCGGCGTAGCGGTTGCCTTTCTTATCGGCCAGCACCGCGCCCTCGTCCCAGGAGCCTTCCCAGAGCTTATAGACCACGTCGATATATTCATCGGCCCAGGCGTAACGCTCATCATGTTTGACAATGCGGTCGAGCCCGAAATTCTGCGCGGCGTTATGGCTGACCGAGGTCACGAGGTTCCAGCCGATCCGCCCTTTTGAGAGGTGATCCAGCGTCGAGATCTTGCGGGCAAAATTGAACGGATGTTCCTGCAGGATCGACGAGGTCAGCGTGAGCCCCAGCTGATCCGTCGCGCCCACCAGCGCGGCAATCAGCGCGCCGGAATCATTGATCGGGATCTGCACGGCCTCTTCGATATAGGTCTCCCACCCGCCCTTATAGGCCGGGTCGACCCCGATGATATCGGCGGAAAAGAGGGCGTCGAATTTCGCGGCCTCCAGCGCTTTTGCCAGCGTGGTCCAGGTGTTCAGATCGTTGAATTCGGTTTGCAGCGTATCATCGCGGCGCCAGAGGCCGTGATGGATATGCGAGACGGAATTCATCACGAACCCGTTGAGGATAAGACGTTTGGTCATGGGGATTTGCCTTATTTGATGACCTGATCGGCGCCGGATTTGCGGCTGACCAGAACGGCAGCGATGACGACGAGGCCCTTGATGATCATCTGCAGGAATTGCGAGACGCCCATCAGATTGAGGCCATTGTCGAGGATCGCGATGATGAGAACGCCGATCAGCGTGCGGTGAACGCCCCCGACACCACCGGCCAGCGAGGTGCCGCCGACCACGATGGCGGCAAGGCTGTTCAGCAAAAGATCCGAGCCCAGCGATGGCCCCGCCGCGCCAAGCCGCGCGACCGCCAGGATCGCACCAAAGCCCGCCAGCAGCCCTGACAGCGCGAAGGCGTAAAGCTTGTACCGCTCCACCGGGACGCCGGCGGTGCGCGCAACCTGTTCGCCGCCGCCGATCAGATACATATAGCGGCCAAAGCGGGTGCGGCTCCCGATGACGACCAGCACCACCCAGGCGAGGATCGCCCAGAGCGCGATATTCGGCAGGCGCGGGATCCATTGCCCGATCGAGATATTCTCCAGCCCCGGCGCGTTGAACTGGATGGCGCGGCCATCAAGCAGCGTCAGTGCGATGCCGGAGAACACCGAAAGCGTGCCGAGGGTGACGATGAAAGACGGGATCTTGCCGCGGGTATAGATCAGCCCGTTCACCAGCCCGAGGCCCGCGCCCACAAGGGCGGCAAAGGGGATCACCAGCCAGCCGATGTTCAGCGCATTCAGCACCGAGACCGAGACCGCGCCCACCAGCAGCACAATCGCGCCGACCGAGAGGTCAATCGACCCCATCAGCACAATGAAGGTCGCGCCAAGGCAGACGATCAGCAGCGTCGCCGCCTGGCCGCTCACAGCCGAGAAATTGCGCAAAGTGGCGAAGCTGTCGGTGGCAAAGCTGAAGAAGACGAACAGCGCCAGCACGACCCCGATGGGGAACCAGAGCGAGGTCTCGACCTTTGCAAAAAGGCCGGTGAGGGGCGAGAGGAAGGTGCGGCCTTCCGGATGCGGGGCGGTGGTCATTCTGCGGCTTCCAGCTGTGTTTCAGGTGCGGCGGTTTTGGCGTCAGGGGCAGGGGCGGCCACGGGTTGCGCCGGGGGCGCGGCCTGGCCGGGATCGCTCAGCATCAGGCCGACAAGGGTCTGTTCCGAGGGTTTGTCATCGGCGGGGGCAGGCACGTCGGCCACCACGCCACCATGTTGCAGGATCAGGATGCGGTTCGAGAGGCCGATCAGTTCCAGCAGCTCATCGGTGATCAGGATGATCGCGACGCCCTGATCGGTCAGGTCGCGCAAGACGCGGTAGATTTCCTGTTTCGCCCCGGCATCGACCCCGCGGGTCGGGTTGTCGAGGATCAGCACATCGGGCTTGCGCTCCAGCCAGCGGGCCAGCACCACCTTTTGCTGATTGCCGCCCGAGAGCCGCGACATGGCAAGGTCCGGCGTCGCCGAACGGATCGCCAGCGTGTCGATATGGCTGCGGACCGCACGGCGCTCTTTCCGGCCGCGCCAGATCCCGAAGCGGTTCGAGAACAGATCGCCGCCGCTGCCGGTCGAGAAATTCCAGGCGGTGGGGAAGCTTGCGATGATGCCATCTGCGAGACGCTCGGCGGGGATATAGCCGAGGCCTTCGCGGGTGGCGCGGCCGATTTCGGGGCGGCGGAACGGGCGCGCGCCAAGTGCGACCTCGCCGGCAAGCGGGCGGATCACGCCGGCAATCGATTTGCCCAGCCGCGATTTCCCGGAATCGAGAAGGCCACCAATGCCGAGGATCTCGCCCGGGCGGATCTCCAGGCTGACCTCGGGCCCGTCGGCCAGCACCCGCAGCCCTTTCGCACGCAGCGCAGGGCTGGCGGGCAGGGCGGTTTGCTGCCGGTTCTCGTAATAATAGTCAGTGGCGCGTTCGCGCCCGACCATGAAACCATGCAGCCGGTGCTCGTCGGTTTCCTGCGGCGTGACGCGGGTGACCATCTCGCCATCTTTCAGCACATAGATCACATCCGAGATCTCCAGCACCTCGGTCAGCCGGTGCGAGACGAAGAGAAGCGAGCCATATTGCCGGATCTTGCGCACCAGATTGAAAAAGCTTTCCTCATCGCGCCGGTCCAGCGCCGAGGTCGGCTCGTCCAGCAGCACCAGAGGTTCCGTGACCCCGCGCAGAAGTTTCGGCGTCAGGCAGGCGCGGGCGATCTCGATGGATTGTCGGGTCGAGAAATCATAATCGCCGGTCTTGCGACGGACATCGACATCCAGCCCCGCCTCCTGAACGATTTCCCGCGCGGCGCGGATCATCGCATCACGGTCAACCCATTGGCCGAACCGGGTGAATCGCGCCTCTTCACCCAAAAGCAGGTTTTCATAGACCGGCACATTCTGGACGAGGGATTGTTCCTGAAAGACGCGGGTGATGCCCTGCGCCACCGCCGCGCGGTGGCTCGGCGGGCTAAAAGGGGCGCCGGCGAGGTGCAGCGTGCCATGATCGGGCGCAGTCAGGCCCGAAAGGATGTTGAATATGGTCGATTTCCCGGCGCCATTCTCTCCCACAAGGGTCACCACCGATCGGCGCGGCACGTCAAAAGAGACGTCCGAAATCACCTGCACGGGGCCATAGGATTTCGAAAGGTTGCGCACTTCCAGCAGGTTGCCGCCAGTGTGTGCCGCGTCCCCCGGCCTCTGCGCCGGGATGGAGTTCCATTCTGATCTGGATGACATTTCGCCTGTTCCGGGATGGATGCGACGAGCCTCTCTTTGCCCGGGGACAAAAAGTCTGGCTCGCCACCGGCCACGGACCTCCGCAGCCTCATTCCGGTGAATATAGGCAGATCAGAGAGTAAGTGTTTCCAAACAAACCCCGTTTGCGGCAATGCAGCATTCTTAAATCACGATTCTTACAGGCGATATTTTCTCTGCCTCGCCTGTCAGGTGCATTTTGCTGAAATTACGGATCGATTCTGAGAGATTATTGCCCACAGATCCGAGGGGTGGCGCGTGGCTATTTCCTGCAGGTGCAGAATATTTTTCGCCTTAAGTGGTGTCGAACAGATCATATCTTCTGTTGAGCGCATTCCTTCCAATTCGACCCGGCTAATTGGCAAGAATTGCCCGGATCGACGCCTAGAATGATAAAGATATGACTGTGCCCTTCGTGTCATCTGTTCCGGCGCCAGGCCCCTGACCACAAGCGTTGCGGGAGGCCGGCATCAGATGCGGAGATATCCATGAAATTCCTGAAACAGGCCGGCGGATGGTTTTCGCCCGATGATACTGCGGCGGTTGACGGTCACCTTGACCGGCTCGACACGAAAGGTGTCTCGCGGCGCGATCTGCTGGCGCTCGGGTCGGCGGGGCTGGCGGCGACCGCTTTCGCCGGGATCAGCGGCCTGCCGAATGTGGCGCTTGCCTCGGCGGATGGCAAACTGGCCTATCTGGCCTGGACCAGCCGGGTCGAATTCATGATCCAGGCGAGCCGCGCGACCGAAGCCGCCACCCGTGAGCTTGGCTTTTCCTACAGCTATCTCGACGGGCAGATGAGCAGCCAGACCCAGCTGGACCAGGCTGAGCAGCAGCTGGGCCTTGGCGTGAATGCGATCATCCTGCATGCGCCCGATGGCAGTGCAGTGCGGCGGATCGCGGAATATTCGGCGCAGAACAAGACCTATTTCTCGAATGTCTGGGCGACGTTACCCTGGCTGACCCCCTTCGATGTCAGTGATTACTACACGCTCTATGCCGTGCCCGAAGAGTTCACGGCCCATGGCGCGGTGACGCGGATCCTGCTTGATGAGGTGACAAAGCGCTTTGGCGGCGGCAAGATTATCGGGGTGACCGGGGTGCCCGGGTTCTCGACCGATACGGTGCGCAGCCGGGGTCGCGACGCGGCCTTTGCCGATTTCCCCAAAACCACGCTTGCCGACCAGCTGCCGGGCCTCTTCAACCGCGAAGATTCGCTCAAGGCCGCCCAGGACCTGCTGACCCGCCACCCCGATATAAGGGGCGTCGTGGCGCAGAATGACGATGTGGCGATGGGGGTGATCGCGGCGCTGCGCGCAGCCGGACTGGTGCCGGGCGAGGATGTTCTGGTGGTTGCCGCTGATGGCACGGCCGAGGGGCTGCTGGCGGTAAAAAGCGGGCAGTTGTTGGCCACTTCGGCCAATTCCCCGGCCTATCAGGCGGGCCTTTTCACCTCGCGGCTTTATGATGTTCTGAATGGCTGGCAACCCCGCGCCTCCGAGCGGATGCAAAACTGGAAATCTCTGATCGTTACGGCGGAAAACGTCGACGGCTATATCGCGCGCCATGTCGAAAATGGCGATGTCTTGCCCTTTGATTATCGCCGGATGTCGAAAGTTCTTCACCCGGAAGACTGGGATCCCCAGGCACAGGTGACTCCGCTTGATATTGACCATGAATGGAACGGGTTTGAGAAACCTCCGGGCTGGGATTATCCGGCGCCTTATAGAGCCGCCAGAGAGAATGGCGAATGGGAGGCGGTGACGGCGCAATATGCCGAACATTACCGGATTCCATTCGAAGGCCCGTCGCCTTTCGCGAAATCCTGATCATGGCTGATGATTTCAGCCATGAATAGCCAGGCGACAACGGCGGTACTCGTGATCGGCGATGGGCTCTCCGGGGCGCTCGTGGCGGCGGCTTTGCTGCGCCAGGGCGCCGCCGTGATCCTGATCGGCGAGAATGGCCGGCCGGGGCAGGGCACTGCCTATGCCGCGGGTGCGGATATCCATCAGGCCAACGGTCCGGCCTCGGCGCTGAGCGCTGACCCTGCTGACCCGGATCATTTCAGCCGCTGGCTGGAGCACCGCTATGCCGGTGGTCCGATCCCCGGGGCGGGCCGCAGGCACGGGCGGCGGATGTCTTTGTGCCGCGCTGGCTCTACGGGCGTTATGCCGCTTCGATCCTGGAGGCGGCTGCGCTGAATGGGGGCCTGACCTGCATCACGGGTGAGGTCACCGACCTCTCGCCGAAGGCGGGCGGGTTCAGTGCCAGGCTGGCGGATGGGCGCGAATTTCCAGGCAGCCATGCCGTGCTGGCAACGGGGCTGCATTTTTCGCGCCCCGATGCAGGCCAGGCTGCGGGTAAAGCCATTGCCCCCTGGGACATCGCGCGGATGCGCGCGCTGCCGCCGGGGGCGGAAGTGGCGATCATCGGTTCGGGGCTGAGTATGGTCGATGCGGTGGCTTCGCTGGCAGAGGCGGGCCATCACGGCCATATCACGGTGTTTTCGCGCCACGGCCGCCGGCCAGAGCCGCGTCGGCTGGCGCCGGAATGGCCGGATTACCTCGCCGACCTGCCTGACCGCATCACCATCCGCGCGCTTTTCGCGCTGGTGGTCCGGGAATGCCGGCTCGCGCAGGCCTCGGGCGGCGACTGGCAATCGCCGCTGGATCTGGTGCGGGCCCATATCGGGCGCTGGTGGCGGGCTTCTGACCCAGGTGAAAAACGGCGCTTTCAGCGCCATGTCCGCAGCCTGTGGGAGGTCCACCATCACCGCGCCCCGCCCATCGGTTATGCCCATGTCAGTGCGGCCGCGCGTGAGGGGCGGCTGCATCAGGTCGCCTCGACCGTGCAGGGGATCAGGGAGGGCCGGGGCGTGACGATCCGCCACCGTTTGCGCGGCGGTCATGCGGTAACGGCTTCGCGCTTCGATGCGGTGATCCTCTCTGCCGGGGTGGAATATGACTGGCGGCGGATCGGCCGCCCGTTGGTTCAGAACCTGCTTGAACGCGGGCTGGTGCGACCCGGCCCGCTGTCGCTGGGGATCGACGCGGCGCCTGATGGACGGATCACCGACCGGGATGGGCGGCGCTCGCATCGGCTCTTTGCCCTTGGCCCCCCTTTGCGCGGGCTTTGGTGGGAGAGCACCGCCATCCCCGATATCGCGCGGCAAGCCGTGGAAATTGCAGAAATTATAGGGTCGGAACGGGATGCCGTCTCTGACCAGACGAAGGAGAAAGTGAATGAGCCAGATTGACCAGCTTTGGGGCGCCCCCCCTGCCGCGCAGATGGATCCTGGCAGCCGATATGAGGAGGTCGCGTCTGGCTTTCGCCCGATCCTGGCCGCGATCACCGATGCATTTGGCCGGCGCGAGCGCGAGCACAGCCTGCCGCTGGAACAGATCGCGGCGCTGAAGCAAAGCGGCTTTACCGCGACGCGGCTGCCGGTTGCAGAAGGCGGCAAGGGCCTCAGCTTTCCGGAATTCCTGAACCTGATCATCGAACTGGCCGAGGCGGATTCGAACATCGCCCAGGCGTTGCGGGTGCATTTCGGTTTTGTCGAGGATGTGCTGAACCAGCGCGATCCGGCGCGGCGCGCGCTCTGGGCCCCGCGGCTGGCGGCGGGGGATCTGGTCGGTGTCGGCTTTACCGAAATCGGCGAGGCAAAGACCGACCGTTTCTCGACCCGGCTCAGCCAGACGGCTGACGGGCTGCGGCTGACCGGCAAGAAATTCTATACCACCGGCACGCTTTACGCCGACTGGATCGACATTTCCGCCAGCGACGATCAGGGCGAGACGGTCTTTGCCTTTGTGCCCCGCACCGCGCCGGGCGTGACCGTTCTGGATGACTGGGACGGGTTCGGCCAGCGGCTTTCGGCCTCGGGCACCAGCATTTACGAGACTGTCGCAGTCGCGCCCGACAATCTCTGGCAAGGGGCCGAACGGCTGCGCTATTCGACCGCCTATTACCAGCTTTACCATCTCGCGACGCTGGTGGGCATCGGGCGGGCGCTGGTGCGCGATGCCGTGGCCGAGCTCGGGTTGCGGCGGCGCACCTTCAGCCATGCGAATGCCGCGCTGCCCCGCCATGATGCGCAGGTTCTGGCGGTGCTGGGCAAGCTCCGCGCCCAGGTCTATGCCGCCCAGGCGATCACGCTGAAAGCGGCCGAGGCGGTCGGACGCGCCTTCGCCACCCGTTTTGCCGGTGACGAGGCTGCGGAGGACGCCGCGAATATCGTGGCCGAACTGGAATCGGCCCAGGCGCAATCGGTGGTGATTGACCTGATCCTTGCCGCGACGACCTCGCTCTTTGATGCGCTGTCGGCCTCGGCCACGCGCAGCGGGCTGGGGCTCGACCGCCACTGGCGTAATGCCCGCACCCTCGCCTCGCATAATCCGCGCATCTACAAGGACCGGATCATTGGCGACTGGGCGGTGAATGGCACCACGCCGCCGCCGCAATGGATTGCCGCGATACACCCGGATGCCAAACCGGCGGTGGCATAAGGAATCAAGATTATGACATTAAAGGATAATTCTGTCTGGTTCATCACCGGCGCCTCCACTGGCTTCGGCGCGATCTTCGCCCGCCAGGCGCTTGAGACCGGGCATCGTGTGGTCGCAACCGCGCGCGACATCCGCGCGCTGGAGCCGCTGGCCGCGCGGTTTGGCGAGCGCGTTCTGCCGCTCGCGCTGGATGTGACGGATGGCCAAGCGCGCGAGGCGGCGGTCGCCGGCGCCGAAGCGCGGTTCGGGGCGATTGATGTCCTCGTGAACAATGCGGGGTTTGGCTATCTTGCGGCCCAGGAGGAAGGCCAGGACGCCGAAATCCGTCAGGTTTTCGAGGTGAATGTCTTTGCGCTCGCGGCTCTGACGCGGCTGGTTCTGCCGGGGCAGCGGGCGCGCGGCTATGGTCATATCGTCAATATCAGCTCGGTCGCCGGGCTCGCGGCGAAGCCTGGTGTCGGCTATTACGCGGCGACGAAATTCGCGGTCGAGGCGCTGTCAGAGGCGCTGTCGGAAGAGGTGGCAGAGTTCGGGATCCGGGTGCTTCTGGTCGAACCGGGGCCGTTCCGTACCGATTTCGCCGGACGCTCGATCCTCTCGGCGCCGCAGATCGCAGCCTATCATGGCCGTGTCGCGCATCAGCGTCCGGCCTCGATCCGGGCCGGCGCGGGCCAGGAAGACGGAGATCCCGAACGCGCGGTGCAACTGGTCCTGGCGCAGCTCGCGCGCGATGATGCGCCGCTGCGGCTGGCACTTGGCGCCATCGCGGTTGATCGCGCACTGGAAAAGCTGGAGCCGCTGGTGGCGGAGCTGAAGGCGCAGCGCCCCCTTTCCATCGCCGCCGACCACAAACCGGAGGGAGGCGCATGAGCCGCAAGCTGCGCCTTGGCGCCTTTCTGCCTGGCGGCGGCCAGCATGTCGCGGCCTGGCGCCACCCGGATCAGCCGCTGGACGGCGCGGTCAGTCTGGCCTTTCACCAGGAGCTCGCGGCCCTGGCCGAGCGCGGGCTGTTCGACGCCTATTTCCTTGCCGATACGCTTTCCGCCGAAATCGGCGGGCGCGAGGGCGGCAGCGCAAAGGCCGCCGGGTTCGAGCCGCTGACCCTGTTTGCGGCGCTTTCAGTCACCACGAAACATATCGGGTTCATCGCCACCGCCTCGACCAGCTATGAGGAGCCCTATCACGTCGCGCGCCGTTTCGCCTCGCTGGATATGATCTCGGGCGGGCGGGCGGCCTGGAATGTGGTGACCTCGCATGGGGACGGGCCGGCGCGGAATTTCGGCCTTGCGGCGCAATATGGCCATGACGCGCGCTATGCCCGTGCGGCCGAGCATCTCGATGTGGTCAAACAGCTCTGGGACAGCTGGGAGGATGATGCCTTCCTGCGGGATCGCGCCACGGGGGTCTATTTTGACCCGGAAAAGGTGCGACCGATCCGGCATGAGGGGGCGTTTTTCCGCGTCGAAGGCCCGCTGAATGCGCCGCGCCCGCCACAGGGCCATCCGGTGATTGTCCAGGCCGGGCAGTCAGAGACGGGCCGCGATTTTGCTGCCGCCTCGGCCGAGGTGATCTTTACCACCCAGCAGGATCTGGCTTCGGCCCAGGCGTTTTATGCCGATGTGAAGGGGCGGGCGGCGGCGCTTGGCCGGGCGTCGGATGAGATCCTGATCATGCCGGGCCTCGCGCCTTTTATCGGGGCGACAAAGGCCGAGGCCCAGGCGAAATATGACGCGCTGAATGCGCTGATCCTGCCGGAAGAGGGGATCGGGCTTCTGAATGCGTTGACCGGGGGACGCTGGATCTGTCGGGCTATCCTCTGGACGGTCCGCTGCCCGAGGCGCCCGCGACCGAGGGGATGAAAAGCCGTCAGCAGCTTTTGCGCCGTATCGCGGATGAGACCGGCTTCTCGATCCGCGAGCTTTATGCCTGGGTTGCCACCGCGCGCGGCCATCTGACGCTGATCGGAACGCCTGTCGAAATCGCCGATCTGATGGAGGAATGGCTTATCGGCAAGGGCGCGGACGGGTTCAACATTCTTCCGCCCTGGCTGCCGGGCGGGCTTGAGGATTTCGTGACGCTTGTCATCCCCGAATTGCAACGGCGCGGTATCTTCCGCCGCGAATATGAGGGGCGGAGCCTGCGCGAAAATCTCGGGTTGAAACGGCCTGCGAACCGCTGGGCTTCGGTCGGGGCTGATCCCGGTCTGGCGGCGGAATAGTCCGGTGCCGGGGCGGCTGTCGTCCCGGCACCTCACGCTTTCAGAAGGATCTGCAACCGCTCGAAACTCGCCTTATTGCCGCCTGGCGGCGCAGGTTCGGCCAGAAACCCATCAAGGCCCGGCCAGAGCCGGATCGCGCGGTCAATCCGCGGGTCGCTTCCGGCGACATAAAGACCGGCATGGATCATCATCTCGGCCTGATCATAGGCCGACAAGAGCCTGCGCGTCTCGGTGATCACCTCGTTTTCCGGGTCTGTTGCCGCAGCGGGCAGGCTGCGCGAGACCGAGCGCAACAGATCCACCGCCGGATAGCGGCCACGCTCGGCAATATCGCGGCTGAGCACGACATGGCCGTCCACCGTGCCGCGAATGATATCGGCAATCGGCTCCTCCATATCCGACCCGGCGACCAGCACTGAAAACACGGCCGTAATATCGCCGGACCCCTCGATACCCGGTCCCGCCCGTTCGCATAAAGACATCAGCGCATGGGCGGTCGAGGGCGGATAGCCGCGCAGCGAGGCCACCTCGCCCGAGGCGAGCGCAACCTCGCGATGCGCTTCGGCAAAGCGGGTGACGGAATCGACCAGAAGCAGCACATGTTTGCCAAGGTCGCGGAAATGCTCGGCCACGGTCATCGCTGAGAGGAGGCAGCGTTTGCGCATCAGCGGGGACTGATCCGAGGTTGCAGTCACGACGACCGAGCGCGCCATTCCCGCTGGCCCAAGCACCTTATCGGTGAATTCCCTGAGTTCGCGACCGCGTTCCCCCACCAGGGCGATCACCGCCACATCCGCCTGGACCCCGCGCGCGAACCGCGCCAGCAGCGATGATTTTCCGACGCCGGATCCCGCGAAAAGCCCGATCCGCTGCCCCCGGACAAGCGGCAGCAGCGTGTCGAACACCTCGACCCCGGTTGAAAGCCGCGCGCCAAAGCCGCGCCGATACGCGGGGTCTGGCGGGCTGGCGACCATCGGCCGCCGTTCAGGCCCCGCCAGCAGGGGGCGTCCGTCAAGCGGCCGGCCCAGCGGGTCGACGATCCGGCCCAGCCAGGAGGAATCGGGCGCAAGGCCGGCCTTTCCGACCAGCTCGACCCGGCTGCCGATGGCAAGGCCGCCGGTCTCGCCTTCGGGCAGGATCAGGGCGCCTGATTCCGAGACACTGATCACTTCGCCGCCGAGTTGCACCGCGCCTGCAAGCACGCGGTCGCCGGGGGAGGCACCGTGTAAGCCTTTGACAATAAGGCTTCCCATCGTGTTCCCGGTGATACGGCCCACCTCTCGCACCGCAGAGATCGCGGCGATTTCTGCACGAAGTGAATCAAATGCGAATGCCATCCGGAGCCCCCTGTTCCGCCAATTACGGTTTCTAAAGGAATCACCCTTAAACCTTGGTGAAGCAGATGAGGGAAACCGCATCCAAAGGGAGAACCCCGGTGTTCGCGAAACTTGAACTGACCAGAATGGCACAGGCCCTGGCATCGCATGCAGGATCGCGCATGGATGTCATTGCCCGCAACGTCGCCAATGCAGATACGCCCGGATACCGGGCGCATGACCTCCGGCCATTTGCCGAAGTCTATAAAAGTGAACCCGACATGCGCGCGACGCGCCCCGGCCATTTCGCCAAAGGGGGCAATGCGGCGCGTGGCGAGATCATTACCGGCAGCGGCAGCGAGGCGCCCAATGGCAATGATGTCTCAATCGAAATGGAGATGGTGAAATCGGCCACCGCCCGTCAGGACCATGAAATGGCCCTGGCGATCTATCGCGCAACCTCGGGCGTCATCCGCGCCTCACTCGGTCGCAATGGCTAGGGGCTGACAGGATGAATGATCTGACCACGTCACTCGCCGCCTCCGCCTCGGGGATGGAGGCCCAGGCCAACCGGTTGCGCCATGTGTCCGAGAATATCGCGAATGCCGATACGCCAGGCTATCGCCGCAAGGTGATCAGCTTTGACCAGGTGGTCGAAAGCGGGACAGTTCGGGCCGGAAAGGTCCGCCTCGATCCGCGCGAACTCCCCGAGATTTACAGCCCCGGCCATCCGATGGCCAATGAGGCCGGATATTACAACGGGTCCAATGTGGATCTGATGATCGAGATCGCTGACGCCCGCGAGGCGCAGCGCAGTTACGACGCAAATGTCAGACTCTTCGATCAGGCAAGGCAGATGATGCAGAGCCTGTTTGAAGTTCTGCGCCGCTAGGAGACACCAGAATGGATGTAAACACTTCTTTTGCCGCAGCACATTACGCGCAGGCCAGAACGGCCGCAGCGCCTGGCTCCGGCAGCGGTCTGAGCTTTGCTTCGGTTGCGGGCGAGTTCACCGATACCTTGATGCGTCACGAAATCACGGCCCGCGACGCGATGGCCGGGAAGGCCAGCCCGCATGCGCTGGTCGAAGCGCTGTCCTCGTCGCAGCTTGCCGTCGAGACGGTGGCGACGGTGCGCGACAAGGTGGTCGAGGCCTATCAGGAAATTCTGAGGATGCCGGTATGACCGAGGCCGCCTTTTTCGATGTGCTGCGCCAGGCGCTTTGGGTGGCGGTGAAGATATCCGCCCCGATCCTTGTCGTGGCGCTGGTGACGGGCGTGGTGATCGGCCTCTTCCAGGCGCTGACCTCGGTGCAGGAGATGACGCTGACTTTTGTCCCCAAACTGGCGGCGATGCTGGCAGCGTTCTGGATCTCGATGGGCTTCATGACCAGTTCGATGACCGCGCTTTACGGGGACGTCATCATCCCGCTGATCGAAGGAGGCTGACCATGGATTCCGCAGGTTACGTCGCGCTCAGCCGGCAATCCGGGCTGATGCGGGAAATGCAGATCGTGGCGAATAACGTTGCCAATATCTCGACCAACGGCTTCCGGCGCGAAGGCCTCGTCTTTGCCGAACATGTTGCGCGGCTGGACCGGGAAGCGTCGCTTTCGCTCAGCCATGGCAATGCGCGGATCGCCGATCTTACCCAGGCGGGTGTGACCATGACCGGCGGTGCTTTTGATCTCGCGATCCAGGGCGATGGCTTTTTCCTTGTCATGACGCCCGAAGGGGAACGCCTGACCCGCGCCGGCAGCTTTACGCCTTCGGTCGATGGCGAGCTGGTCACCCCGAAGGCTATCAGCTGCTGGATGCCGGCGGCGCCCCGGTTTTCGTGCCGCCCGGTGCTGCGATCGCGGTGGGGGAAGACGGCACCATCTCCGCGAATGGCGAGGCGGTGGGGCAGATCGGGCTCTGGCAGCCCGGCGATCCGCTGGCGCTGCGCCACCGCGCCGGCACGCTGTTTGACGGCGGCGTGGTGGAGCCGGTCGCTACCGGCAAGATCATGCAGGGCTTTCTCGAAGAGAGCAACGTGAACCCGGTCGCGGAAATCGCCCGCATGATTGAGGTGCAGCGCATCTATGAGATGGGGCAGAAATTCCTCGAAGCCGAGGACAGCCGCGCCCGCAACGTCATCCAGACCCTTGGTCAATAGGTGAGACGATGAAAGCACTCCATATCGCCGCGACCGGCATGTCGGCCCAGCAGATGAAGGTCGATGTGGTCTCGAACAACCTCGCGAATATGTCGACCACCGGCTACAACGCGCGGCGCGCCGATTTTGCGGATCTGCATTATCAGCAATATAGCAGACCCGGCACGGTCTCGGCCAGTGATGGCACCATGCTGCCGACCGGGGTTCAGATCGGTCTCGGCGTGCGGCCTTCGTCGGTTTCCGTCGTTTTGCAGCAAGGTTCGCTTTCGCAGACCAATGGCGACCTCGATGTTGCCATCGACGGCAATGGCTATCTCGAGGTTGAGCTGCCCTCGGGCGTCTCGGGCTATACCAGGGATGGCGCGCTGAAGCGCTCGGCGGATGGGCTGATCGTGACCTCGGACGGCTATCCGGTGGTCCCGGGGATCACCATCCCGCCCGAAACGCGCTCGGTTGCGATCAATGCGGCCGGAGAGGTCTGGGCCTATTTCAGCGACCGTGTTCAACCCGAGCTTCTGGGCCAGTTCACGCTGACCGATTTCACCAATGAAAAGGGGCTGGAGGCCATCGGCTCGAACCTCTTTCTTGAAACCGCCGCCTCCGGCCCGCCGATTGTGAACGAGCCCGGAACCGAAGGTCTCGGTACGCTGCGCCAGGGCTATCTCGAGGAAAGCTCCGTCGATGCGGTGCGCGAGATTACCGATCTGATCAAGGCACAGCGCGGCTATGAGCTGAATGCGAAAGTCATCACCGCCGCCGACCAGATGCTCGGCGCAACGACGCAGTTGCGCTGATGCGGCGGGGCCTTGCACTACTTATCCTGCCCATCCTGATCCAGGCTGGTGCAGCCCGCGCCGAAAGCCTTGTCGCGGCCCGAAATCTGCCGGCGCAGACCATCATTGCACCAGGCGATCTGATGCAGGTTGCGACCAGTATCAGTGGCGCCCTCACACTGCCTGCCGAGGCCATCGGCCAGGAGACCCGCGTTGCCATTTATGCCGGCAGGCCTGTCAGGGGAGGCGATATCGGTCCTCCTGCCCTGATCGAGCGCAACGCAATCGTTGCGCTGGAATACCGGGCAGGCGGGCTTGTGATCAGAGCCGAAGGCCGCGCGCTTGCCCGTGGAGGGGCAGGGGAGATGATCCGCGTCATGAACCTGGCGTCAAAAACCACCGTTTCGGGCCGCATCGGTGCCGATGGTCAGATCCTGGTCGGAGGATTTCCGTGAAATACCCATTCATTCTTTTGTCGCCCCTCGCTCTGCTGGGGTGCGGCGACCTTTCTCAGGTCGGCAAAGCCCCTGAATTCAGCCCGCTGGAGGGCAGCTACCAGCATCACGCGATCTATTCGACGCCAATGCCCCGGACGACAACCCCTTCCGGCGTGGCCTATGATTCCTCTCTTTGGAACGCCAGTTCGGAATCTCTCCTGGGCGACAGGCGTGCTGCAATGCGGGGTGATATCCTGACGGTCGTGATCGAAATCGACGACAGCGCCGAGATCTCGAATTCGACCGGGCGGTCGCGCACCGGCGCGCAAAAAATGGGGATCCCGCAGCTTTTCGGAATCCCGCAGCGGATCAACGAAAAACTTCCCGCCGGTGCGACGATGGGGAACGCGGTCGATACCAGCTCTTCATCGACATTTTCTGGCAGTGGTGACGTGTCGAGGTCGGAGAAGCTGACCCTCCGCATCGCAGCCACGGTGGTCGAACAACTGGCAAATGGCGTTCTGCGTATCGAGGGGCAACAGGAGGTAAGGGTGAATAACGAACTTCGCGAACTTATCGTCACGGGCTATGTGCGGCCGACCGATATCTCGCGCCAGAACGAGATCACCTATGACAAGATCGCGGGAGCGCGGATCTCTTATGGCGGCAGAGGACAGATCACAGATGTTCAGCAGCCCCGCTATGGGCAGCAGATCACCGATATTCTGCTGTCGTTCTGAACATGAAAAAGCTGCTTGTCCCATTGCTTCTTTCCCTGATCGGGCTCGCGCTCGGCGGTGGTGCCGGCTACTTCCTGCGCGTGGCACCGGCGGGGGATCTGGCTCAGGAAGGTTCTGATCGCAAGGCGAGCGAAACTACTGATCCTGCGAAAGTGGAGTTTGTGCGGCTCAACAATCAGTTCATCGTGCCGGTGATGGAGGGCGGGCGGATCGTGTCTCTGATCGCCGCCTCGCTGAGCCTGGAGATTGTTGCAGGGCAGTCTGACATGGTCTTTGCCCGCGAGCCAAAACTGCAGGACGCCTTTCTTCAGGTCATGTTCGATCACGCGAATTCCGGGGGATTCCGGGGGTCTTTCACGGATTCCTCAAATCTTATTGTCCTCCGCAAAGCCCTGCTGGAACAAGCGAGGACGGTGCTTGGTGAGATGGTCAATGATGTGCTGATCACCGAGATCGCGAGACAGGACAGTTAGGGCAATGGGGCCTGCGTGAACAAACACCGTCCGGTTGACAGGCAGATGCCCCAGGTTTCCAGGACGCCTTCGCGTCTCCTCTTTTGTGGCCATTCGGACCCGGCGGGCGACAGCGTCCGGTACCTCGCATGTTTGCGCCTCGGGTTGCAGAGCATTCCGCCTCAGTCGAACACGTCCTGTCTGGCGTATTCTCTGGTCCGGAGAGGTTTGCGCGTGATCCGTTCGCGCCAGAGCAGGTTGAAAGGGCCCCGAGACAGTGTTGTCGAGGCAGTTGCCACTGCGGCCCATGGAATGATCGGGATTATGGGCGCGTGAGACAACGCTGCCCGGTCTATACTGGTGACTGGCTGCGCTGGCCGGAGTAAAACAGCAGCTTGTTCTTCGGCTCGCGCCGCCAGACAGCCATGGGCAGGGCCTGCAAAACGACATCTGGTTTACTGCGACCAGCCGAATCACGCGCCGGAAACAGGGGGCGATGATTGGGCCCTGGGGACGCTATTGGTCCGGGAGACCGTGGCGAGGCGCGAGACAGGCAATGCCTTCCTGGCTCCGGGTGCAGGTGATGTCTGTTCCCCGGACCGGCCAGAATTCGACACCGATTGAAGGCGCATCTCCAGAGGCGCCGGATCCCGGCATCCTTCTCGGTGCCTCTCGGCGCCGCCTTCGCGAGCCTGCGCCGACCGGATAGTGCCGCCCGGTGATCTGCGCGTCCGCATCGCGCCTGCACGCGTCAGTGAAATCGCCCATGCCCATCTTGGCCTCCTTGTCTCAGGGTCGGTAAAGAAGGCCTGAATGAAACATGGGGCTATTCACAAATGACCTGGGCCAGAGGCGGGGCCGGTACTTCCTGACGGCTGCGCCCTCATTTGCTACGGCCCTGGACGATACGGTCGATCACCATGGCACAGGCCAGAATCGCGAGGCCGGCGAGGACGCCTTTTCCGACCGCCGCATATTGCAATGCGGAAAGGACATCTTCGCCAAGGCCGCGCGCCCCGATCAGCGACGCGATCACCACCATCGAGAGGCACATCAGCAGCGTCTGGTTCACGCCGGCCATGATTGAGGGGCGCGCGATGGGCAGGTCGACCTGAAAAAGCATGAACCGGCGGGAGGCGCCAAAGGCCTGGGCGGCCTCGCGGATGCTTTCGGGCACCGATGCGATCCCCAGTGCCGTCAGGCGGATCACCGGCGGCATCCCGAAAATCAGCGTGGCGATAATGCCGGGGGCTTTCCGATCCCAAAAAATGCAATGACCGGAATAAGATAGACGAAGGCCGGCATGGTTTGCATCAGGTCGAGCACCGGCCGCATCAGGGTCAGGACACGGCGGTCCCGACCCGCCCAGATGCCCAAAGGCAGGCCGAAGAAGACGCAGAGGAACGCGGCGGTTCCCAAAAGGGCGACCGTTGCCATGCTCTTTTCCCAAAAGCCGAACAGCGCGAGATAGGCCAGGGCTGCGGCGGAAAAGATCGCGACGCGGCGGCCGGACACCTGCCAGGCGATCAGGATAACGCCGGCCATCACAACGGGCCAGGGCGTGGCCACGAGCGCCAGTTCCAGCAATGCGAGGATGGCGTTGATACCCGATGCGATGGCGCGAAACAGGCCGCCCAGCCCGTCGGCAGCAGATCTGAAGCCGCGGTCCAGCCAGCGCGCGCAGGCGTTGTAGATCTCGGGGGAGGAAGGGAAACCGGTCAGCCAGGCGGGAGGGTCGGTAAAGGCGAACCGCCAGGCCGAAAGCGCTGCGCTGGCAAGGGTCAGGCTGGCCGCGAAAACGGCGCGTTTTGGTGGCAGCCCATGCCCGAGCCGGCGGTCAGCCCGCCAGCGCCGGAAGCGCCGGTTCAGCAGGATGGTTCCCAGAAATCCGGTCGCCAGATGCACGGCGATCAGCCCGAGCCCGCCCGCAAGGCCGTAGCCAAAGGATTGCGATTGCGCCGCTTCGGCCTCGGCCCGGGCGTTTGTGGCGGCCTTAGCGATGCCTTCGGCCGAGCGTTTCATGCCCTCGCCCAGCGGGTCGCCACTGGCAATGGCAGTTTCGGCAGCGGCAAGGCGGTTTGCGGATTGTGCCTCGAGCCGGTCGGCCCTGGCGCGGGCATCAGCGCCGGGGTCCCCGAGAACTGCAATGGCCAGCAGGACCACACTGGCGACAGTGGCAAAAAACGCCGGCCAGAAAGCGGCCCAGAGCGACCTTGCCCCAAGCCAGGACGCGCCGAACAGGGCCGCCATTGGGTTGAAACGCGGGCGCGGCCGGGCCTCTTCATCCAGCAGCGCGAATGCGCGGCTGTAAAACGCGGCGCCGCGCTGTACGAATTCGGCGACAAGCGGATCCGGTCGGGTCATTGCGCGGCCTCCCCTTGAGTGCTGATCGCGGCGAGCAGCGTCTTTTGATGAACAAGGCCGACCGGAATGCCGTCGCGGCAGACCAGAACCGGAGTGTCACTGGTGGCGAAATGCGACGTCAGCGCGGCAAGCGCCGTGTTCTGATCGACCCGCGCCGGATCCTCTGTCAGACCTTCCGGCATTGTGGACAGTGGCTCCATGACCGTGCCCGCGCGCAAGACCTGCAAGGGCGAGACATGGCGGGTGAACTCCGCGATGAAATCGGTGGCCGGGCGGGTCACGATCTCTTCCGGCTGGCCGATCTGCTGGATCTCGCCATCTTTCATGATGGCGATCCGCGATCCGATGGCGATGGCTTCGTCAAGGTCATGGGTGATGAAGATCACCGTCTTGCCCATTTCCCGGGCGAGATTGCGGAACTGCTCCTGCAACTGGCGGCGGATCAGCGGGTCAAGCGCGGAAAAGGGTTCGTCCATCAAAAGGATCGGAGGGTCGGCGGCCAGGGCACGGGCAAGGCCGACGCGCTGCTGCATGCCGCCGGAAAGTGCGGTCGGCAGGCTGTCTCCCCAGCCGGCCAGCCCAACCTTTGCCAGCGCGATCTCGGCCTGATCAAAGCGCTGACGCGGTGTGGCGCCCTGGATCTCCAGCGGCAGGGCGACGTTTTCGCGCACCGTGCGATGCGGCAAAAGGCCAAAGCTTTGAAATACCATGCCAATTCGGGACGATCGCAGCTCGCGCAGGCGCGCTGGGCTGGCACGGGTGATATCCTCGCCTTCGAGAAGGATCTCGCCCTCGGTCGGCTCGATCAGCCGGTTGATCAGCCGCACAAGGGTCGATTTTCCCGAGCCCGACAAGCCCATGACGCAAAAGACCTCGCCCCGCGAGACGGAAAACCCGGCGTCGCGCACGCCGATCACCGCATCAGAAGCGGCCATCAGTTCGGCTTTGCTTTTGCCGGATTTTGCCCCGGCCAGCGCCGCCCGGGCGTCATGGCCGAAGACTTTCCAGACCGAGCGCAGTTCGATTACGGGGTCGCTCACTGTTCTGTTCCGTCTGACTGGCCGCGGGGGCGGCGGAAAAGCGGAAAGCCGGAGAGGCAAGACCGCTCCGGCCCCGAAGGCGCAATGGGTGATGGATTATTGCGCGGTCCAGGCGGCGATTTGCGCCGCATTGGCCTCGATCCAGGGTTTCACGACCTCATTCGGGTCTTTGCCGTTGATGATCTCCAGCGACCATTTGTTCACATCATCGGCGCTGAGCTGGATGTTTTGCAGCAGCGTCACCAAAGCCGGGTCGCGCGTCGCCAGATTGGCCGACCAGGAGATGTGCACCGTGGTCTCGGGATAGGCCGAAGCAACATGGGATTTCGCCTGCCAGTCCGGGTCCTGGTCGGGTTGCACGATCACGAAATTCGCCGGGTCATGCGCCGGTTCCTGCAGCAGGACCAGATCATAAATCGCGAAATTCTGGTGCGGGCCGTAGCAATAGCCCAGCCAGGCGCGGTCGGCTTTCACCGCCGCATCGAGGCCCGCCGTGGCAATGGCCTCATCGGTCGATTGCAGCTCGAAAAACTCGGCAAAGCCGTAATCGCGGGCACGGATGGTCTCGATATTGGTCGACAGCCAGCCCTGCGGGCCGATCCAGACCTCGCCTTTGCCATTGCCGTCTGAATCGAACAGCGCGGCAATCTCGGGATTCGCGAGGTCGAAAACCGAACGGATATTGTGCTTTTCGGCGGCGGCTTTCGGCACGCAATAGCCCTGCACGGCGGGGAAAGATTTCTCGCCGACGGTGACCAGCTTTTCCTCATCGGCATATTTGGTTTTGGGCGCGCTCTGGTTCGGCAGCCAGGTCTCGGTCCAGATATCGACCTCGCCGGTGCCGCGCGACATTGCCTCCCATACCACCGGGACCGAGGCGACCGGCACGGTTTCGACCTCTAGCCCGAGCGCCTCTTCGATGATGCCTTTGACCGCGAAGGCGGTGGCGCGGCCCGAGGCGTAATTCGGATCCGGGATCACCAGTTTCTCGGCCAGGGCAAGGCCGGGCGCGAGGCTCGCAGAGGTGATCAGAGCGGCAAAAAGGCGGGAGGCGGTCAGCATTGCTATTGTCCTGTCTGGGTATGGGAGTGGCTGCGCGTTTCCGTCATTCCCTGCAGCGCTTTATCGCATCGCAGGTGGTCAAGGGACATTCCAAAGCCTGGAGCCGGACAGAAGGTTTGTTATCCGGATACACGGTTTTTGGGCATATCTGTTCTGTTCGACCCGGGATCTGGCCCTGTGACAGAGAAAATTTCCCGAGTTGATGGTCAGCCGCGTCTGGCGCGGTCAAAGGCGCGGTCCAGCCCCTCGGCGACCTGATCGACATCTTTCAGTGTCAGGCACAAAGGCGGTACCATCCGCAAAGTCGACCGGTGCGGCCCCGATTTCGACAGGATCAGCCCGGCTTCGCGGCAGGCTTCGAACACCGCGCCGGTGGTTTCGGCATCTGGGGTCTTTTTCGCCCTGTCCGAGACCATTTCGATCGCCAGCATCAGGCCGCGACCGCGCACATCGCCGATAACCGGATATTTCTGCCGCAGTTCGCGCAGGCGCGAGAGCAGCGCGGCGCCGACCTCTTTCGCATTCTCCTGCATCCGGTCGCGTTTCAGGATTTCCAGCACCGCGCGCCCGGCGGCGCAGGAGGTCGGGTTTGACCCATAGGTGTGGAACATGAAGCGTTCCGCCATCGGCTCGGCGATCTCACGCCGCACCACCACCGCGCCCAGCGGGAAGCCATTCGAGATGCCCTTGGCCATGACGACGATATCGGGGATGACGCCGTCGGCCTCGAAGCCCCAGAAATGATCGCCGGTGCGGCCAAAGCCCGATTGCACCTCATCCGCGATGTAAAGCCCGCCCGCCGCACGGATGCGTTCGGCCGCGCCAGACATATAGCCCGGCGGCATTTCGATGATGCCGCCATAGCCCTGGACGCTTTCGACCAGCATCCCGGCGACCTGGCCGGAGGTTGCGCTTTCGATCACCCGCTCGATCTCATCAAGATAGGGGGCGGCGCCGGCATTCTCGCCGAAGATGCCGCGATACTGGTTCGGCTCGGCGACAAAAGCGACATTGCCGGGCATCCCCGGATGCCGCCAGCCCGCGATCCCGGTCACCGATTGCGCGGCAGAGGTCGGGCCGTGATAGGCAGTGCGCAGCGCGATCAGATCGAGATTGCCGGTATATCCCCGCGCCATCGCCATCGCGAGGTCGATGGCCTCGGACCCGGAATTGGTGAAATGCACCACCCATTCGATATCGCCTCTGGGGCCTTTCGGCATGGTTGCCGCCAGTTCCTCGGCGAAATGCGCGGGCACCGGATGATAGAACATCGTGGTGCAATGGGTCAGCTCTGCCGCCTGATCCATCGCGGCTTTGACCACTTCGGGATGCGAATGGCCGACCGAGATGCAGACATTCATCCCCAGAAGGTCGGTGTAGCGGCGGCCCGCCTCGTCCCAGAGATATTGCATCTCGCCCCGGCGAAACACCATCGGCTCGCGGAAGGGGACGAATTTGCGCAAAGCGGCCGAATAATAGCGGTCGCGGCGGACGGCGGTTTCCTCGAGGTTCCAGCTGGTGTGAAGCGTCATGCCATCTCTCCGGTGATCTCATATGTGCGGCGCGCGACGAAATCGTCGAGCGCTTCGCGGATGCTTTCGTCCATCGCGGGCGCCTCGTAATCGCGCAGGATTTGTCTGACGCGGTCCGATGCGCGGTCCTGCTGCCAGAGCCCGCCTTCCGCCGTCCATTGCTCGTAAGTGCCGTTGTCCGACATCTCGCCCAGCCAGAAGGCGGATTCAAAGTTCTCGCGGGTATGGGCGGCGCCGAGGAAATGGCCGCCGGGGCCGATTTCGTGAAAGGCCTCCATCGCCTGGGCGGCTTCTGAAAAATCAATGCCTTGCGTGAAACGCGCCATGGCGGCGCAGCGGTCGGCATCCATCACGATCTTCTCGTAACCGGTGGTGAGCAAGCCTTCGAGGCAGCCCGTGGCATGGATAATGAAATTCACGCCCGCCATCACGGCGCCCATCAGCTGGGCCTGTGACTCATATCCGGCCTGGGCATCGGGCACTTTCGACGCGGTCAGCGCGCCGACCGAATGGAAGGGCAGGCCAAGGCGATCCGCCAGCGTCTTCGCGCACATCTGGAACTGGGTGCCTTCGGGCGTGCCAAAGGTGGGGGCACCGGTGCGCAGGCTCAGCGGTGAGAAAAACGTGCCAAAAACCGAAGGCGCACCGGGCCGGATCAACTGGATCAGCGCCACACTCGCCATCACTTCGGCCAGGACCTGCGCCAAAGTTGCCGCGACCGTCACCGGCGACATCGCGCCCCCAGCACGAAGGGCGAAACGACCGTGGCCTGCCCGGCCCTGGCATATTCCTTCAGCGCCCAGAGCATGGTCTCATCCAGCACCAGCGGCGCATTGGTATTGACCACGGAATAAAGCACGCAATTCGCGTCGACGAACTCTGCCCCCATGGCGAGCTTTGCCATTTCAATCGTGTCACGGGCGCGTTCGGGCGCGGTGACGGCCCCCATGAAGGGTTTGTCAGAATGGGTCAGATGGGTATGGGCCATATGAAGATGGCGCACAGGAACCGGCAGATCGACCGGTTCGACCACCACTCCGCCGGAATGGTTCACGGCGTTCAGGCTGTAATGCAGCTTGGTTATCTCACGGAAGTCGTGGATCGTGGCATAGCGGCGCCCCTTTTCCATGTCATGCACGAAAGGCGGGCCGAAACTGGGCGCGAAAAGCTGCGCCTCGCCGCCGATCTGGACGGACCGACCCGGGTTGCGGGCATGTTGGGTAAAGACCTTGGGCGCGGTTTTGATCTTGTCGCGGCACCAGCCGGGATCAAAGCGCACCCTTTCGCCATCGACCCGCGCACCGGCCTTGCGGAAGATCTCCAGCACCTCGGCATCGCCGCGGAATTCCATGCCGATCTCGTCGAGGATGCGGTCTGCATTCCTTTCGATGATGGCGACGGATTCGTCGTCGATCAGACTGACAATGCCGATGCGGCGCAGCACATAGGGCGACGAGACCTTGTTCCTCGCGCTTCTCTCCTGCATCCGGGCACTGCGGCCCCGCCTCTCCTGCATCCCGGTCTCCATCGGCATGTTGCCGGGCAGACGATAGCGGGGCGCGAAGCTCTGCAAAGGTTAAACTTATACTATCGGTAATCCTAATGAGACGGATTAGCGATCTCGTGGTACCTCACCTGGCCGGAGATTGCGGGGAAATGACGATCGAAGGCACGTTTCAGGATCTTCTGGCTTTCCAGCGCGATGCGCAGCGGGATGGTGCCAAGATCATCACGACGCGACACCAGGCGGATGGTGCGCTTGAGCGGCGCGAAGGGCAGCGGCTCGATCCTGAGACGCATCCCTTCGGCGACGCCGTCGATCAGAAGCGTCGGTGACAGGATCGCGAAACATTTGCCGGTGATGACGCCTGCCATCACCATCGCGGTACGGTCGGCCTCGATCGCGCGGGGCAGATCAAGGCGGCAGCGTTGCAGATGCTGGTCGGTGCGGCGCCCGACCGGGGTGGTTGTGCCAAAACGTGCGAGGGAAAGCTTGCGGGAAATGGCGTGAATGTCGTCAGCGGGTCCTGTGTAACTATCTGGCAGAATAAGATAAAACGGCTCATCCAGGATCGGGATAAAGCTGAATCCCGGCCCGTCCTGCAGCCGTTCAGAGGTGACCGCCATGTCGATCCGCCGGTCATTCAGTGCCGCGAAATGGTCGGTAGCGAGGCCTGCCGACAGGATCAGCTCGGGCACTTTCATCGCATTATTGACCAGATCATAAAGCCCCGGCGTCAGTGTGGTCGCGGTCGAGGCCAGCAATCCGACCCTGAGCGCCGGCAGCGAAGAGGCGCCCAGATGCTGCATGTCGCGCTTCAGATCGTCGATCTGGTTCAGGAGCCGAAAGCCATGCCGCTGCAGCGTTTCGCCGGCATAGGTCAGGGCAATCGGCCGGGTCGACCGGTCGAACAGTGCCATGCCAAAGATCAGCTCCAGGTTCTTCAGATGCTGCGAGGCGGCCGATTGTGTGATCCGCAGGGCCGAGGCCGCCGCCGTCACCTGCCGCATCTCGGCCACCGCCATGAAAACCTCGATGGCGCGGAACAGGTTGATATCAGGTTCGTCTTTGCCGCGTTCGCGCATGATCTTAACCGGGTTGTTGTTCTGCTAAGAATTAGTATCCCTAATGATGCCTGTCCATCCTTGCGCGAATGCCGCTGCCTCTGTCTGATTTTGCCAGAAGAGACGGGGCGCCTGGAATGCGGAAGATCGTGATTATCGGCGGCGGTGCGGTGGGGCTCAGCCTCGCATATCATCTGACAAAGACCGCTGCCGCTTCGGTCACGCTGCTGGAGCGTGGCAGCCTGACCTCGGGCACCAGCTGGCATGCGGCCGGGATTGTCGGGCCGTTGCGCGCGACCCCCAATGCGACACGGCTCGCGATGTATGCGGGCGAGCTTTTTCCAAAGCTTGAGGCAGAAAGCGGGCTTTCAACCGGCTATCGTCGCACCGGCGGCTATTGGCTGGCGCGCGATCCGGCGCGGATGGATGAATTGCACCGGATTGCGGCGCTTGGCCGGCATTTCGGGCTGCACCCGACACTTACCGGGCCTGAAGACGTTAATGTGCCGGGGCTCGATCTGACCGGCGTGATCGGCGCGATGGCGGTCGAGGAAGACGCCAATGTGAACCCGGTCGATCTGTGCATGGCCTATGCGCGGCTGGCAAAGGCCCAGGGCGCGCAGATCCGCGAGGGCGCGAGGGTTGACCGGATCCTGACCGAAGGCAGCCGCGTGACCGGCGTGTTGCTGGCAGATGGCGAGGTGATAGAGGCCGATCAGGTCGCGCTTTGCGCCGGGGCCTGGTCAAAGCGGCTGGCCGATCCGCTGGGCGTCGCGCTGCCCTTGCAGGCGGTTGAGCATATGTATGTCGTGACCGAAGCCATGCCCTTGATGCCGCATCCTTTTCCGGTGCTGCGCGACCTTGATCGCGGCATCTATATCAAGGGCGATGCCGGCAAGCTGGTGATCGGTGGGTTCGAACCCGATGCCAAATGCTGGGATGCGTTCGGCCCTTCGGGCGACCGGCCGTTTCTGGAACTGCCCGAGGACTGGGAGCAGTTTACTCCCTTTATGGAGGCGGCCCTTGCGCTGATCCCGGGCCTTGCCGATGTCGGCATCCAGCATTTCATGAACGGCCCCGAAAGTTTCACCACCGACACCAGGATGCTTCTGGGTGAGGCGCCCATGGTTGACGGGCTTTACGTTGCGGCGGGGATGAACTCGGTGGGCGTGATGTCATCGGCCGGGGTGGGGCGGGTGCTGGCCGACTGGATGCTGGCCGGCCATGCGCCGATGGATCTCTGGGAGACCGATATCGCCCGCGCCGATCCGCTGGCGGCCGCGGCCGCGCATGTCGAGACCCGGATGCAAGAAGCCGTGGCCGATGCTTTTGCGCTGCATTGGCCGTTCAAACAGCCGAAAGCCGGGCGCGGTTTGCGCAAATCGGCGCTGCATGATGAATGGCAGGACGCGGGTGCGGTCTTCGGCCTTACCGCCGGGTGGGAGCGCGGTCTGTGGTATGCGCAAACCCCGTCGGAACAATCCCTGCCGCTGTCGACCGGCGCTCAGCCCTGGTATCCGATTGCGGTCCGCGAGGCGGCACAGATGGCGGCGGGGGTGGTGCTGCTCGACCTTACGCCTTTCGGAAAATTCGACATTGCCGGGCCCGATGCGCTGCGCTTCCTGCAACAGATCACCACCGCCAATATGGATGTGGCGCCTGGCCGCGCGACCTATACGCTGCTTCTGAACGCGCAGGGCGGGATCGAGGGTGATGTGACGGTGCGCCGGGCTGCGGATCACTTCCGCCTGGTGTCCGGTGCGGCGACGCGCTGGCGCGATATGGCCTGGCTCCGCCGCCGTGCCGCTGGCTTTGACGTCACGATCACCGATGCGACGGAAGCTGAATCTGTTATCGGCGTGATGGGGGCAGGGGCGCGGGCACTGCTGGCCGGGCTGTCGCCGGATGACTGGCAGGATTTCGCCTTTTCAACCGCGCGCGAGGTGGTGATCGCGGGCCAATCCTGCCTGGCGCAGCGGGTCAGCTTTGTCGGCGAACTCGGCTGGGAGCTTTACATCCCCAACGCCTTCGCCCCGGCGGTGTTCCGGGCGCTGCGGGCGGCGGGGGCGGCGCCGTTGGGCCATTACGCGCTGGATGCCTGTCGGATCGAAAAAGGCTTTCGCCATATGGGCCATGATCTGGGCCAGGACATTTCGGCGCTTGAGGCGGGGCTCGGTTTTACCATCGACTGGTCGAAGGACTTCATCGGCAAAGCGGCGCTGGAGGCGCAGCGCATGGCGGGTCTGCGGCGCCGCCTCGTGCTGTTCGATCTGCCCGATCACCCTCTGGTCCTGCATGATGAACCGATCCGGGACTCGGGCCGGGTGGTCGGGCTGACCACCTCGGGCGCGCGGGGGGCGCGGACAGGTAAGACCCTGGCGCTTGGCCTTATCGATATCGCGCCGGGCGAGACCCCGCAGGCGACGGCCCTGCGGCAGTTTACCATTGAAATCGCAGGGAAACACTATGCGGCACTGGCGCTGACCCGGCCGCCGTTCGACCCTTCGGGCGAGAGGATGAAGGCATGACGCGCGACGCACAGGTTCTGATCATCGGCGGCGGCGCCATGGGCGTTTCGCTGATGTATCACCTGATGAAATCAGGCTGGACCGATGTGATCCTGACCGAGAAAAACGACCTCACCCATGGGTCAACCTGGCATGCGGCCGGGCTTTGCACCCATTTCGCGCATAACCCGACCATCCAGGAGCTGCGCGCCACCAGCGTCAGGCTTTACCGCGATATCCTGCCCGCCGAGACCGGCGAAGATTGCGGCTTTCACCCGTCAGGCGCGATGCGGATCACGTCGAACCCCGAGCGGATGGCGGAATTTGCCCATGTTGCGGGCCTGTCGAAATTCACCGGCTATGAGCTCAGGCTCTTGCACTCGCCCGAAGAGGTGGCGGCGCTGCATCCGCTCGCGCGGACCGAAGGGATCATCGGCGGGATTTATGAGCCCGATGACGGCCATGTCGACCCGACGCTTGCGACCAATGCGATGGCGAAGGTCGCCCGCGAACGCGGCGCTGTGATCCTCAGGCGCAATCCCGTGCTGGGGATCCGGCGCGAAAACGGCGTCTGGGCGGTCGAGACGTTGCAGGGGCTGATCCGGGCGCAGCATATCGTCAATGCCGCCGGCACCTGGGGGTTCGAGATCGGGCGGATGATGGGGGCGAATGTGCCCTCGGTTCCGGTGCTGCACCAGTATCTGGTGACCGATACGGTGTCTGCGGTGGCTGATCGGATCAAAGCGGGGTTGCCGGAACTGCCGATGATCCGCGACCCCGAGGAAAGCTGGTATGTCCGCCAGGAGCGTGATGCGCTGATCCTTGGCCCCTATGAGAAAGAGGCGCAGGTCTGGTCGGTTGACGGCGTGCCGCCCGAATTCGGGGCCGAACTGATGGAGCCGGACCTGGACCGGGTCGAACATATCCTGATGGCGGCGATGGCGCGGATCCCGGCGCTGGAAACCGGCGGGGTGAAATCGGTGGTCAATGGCCCGATCACCTTTACTCCCGATGCCAATCCGCTGATCGGGCCGGCCTGGGGTCTTGAAAACGCCTGGCTTCTGACCGGGTCTTCGATGGGAGTGATGGAGGGCGGCGGCTCTGGCTGGTTCCTTGCGCATTGGATGACCCATGGCGCGCCGCCGATGGATGCGCTGGCAGTCGACAGCCGTCGCTTTGGCCCATGGGCGGATCGCGAGTATCGGGTGGCAAAGGCGGTTGAATGTTTTGGCCTCCAGTTCGGAGTGCATTACCCGCATGAGGAACGCCCCGCCGCACGCGGCAAACGCCTGACGCCGCTTTATAACCTGATGCTGGCGCGTGGCGCACAGATGGGCGCGGCTTATGGATGGGAGCGCCCGAACTGGTTCGGCGCGCCCGCGCGGCTCACCTTCGGGCGGCCCGACTGGTTCGATGCTGTGGCGCAGGAATGCCGGATGGTGACGGAAGGCGCGGGCCTTGCCGATATGTCGGTCTTCTCGAAATTCGAGGTGAGAGGGCCGGGGGCGCGCGCCTTTGTCGATGCGCTTGGCTGCAATATGGCGCCGAAGACCGGGCGGGTGGGGCTGACCTATGCGCTGAGCCCGGCGGGCGGCACCGAGGCGGAATTCACGGTCGCCTGTCTTGCGGAGGATCATTTCTATCTGACTTCGGCTGCGGCGGCAGAGATGCGCGATGATGATCTTCTGCGTGCCCGGGCACCCGGATCTGATGTGGAAATCAGCCGGGTCAGTGACGATTTTGCGGTGATCGGTCTGATGGGCCCGGCGGCGCCCGCGATCCTCGGGCGGCTGACCTCTGACCCGTTCGGCGCCTGGATGTCGGTGCGTGAGATGACGGTCGCGGGGATCCCGGTCCGCGCGTTGCGGCTTTCCTATATCGGTGAGGCGGGGTGGGAGCTGCATGTCCCCGCCGCCCGCGCGGCAGAGCTGTTCCTCGCGCTGGAAGCCGCAGGCCAGCCCGAGGGGATCGGCTGTTTCGGGTCTTATGCGATGAATGCGATGCGGCTGGAAAAGGGCTATCCCGCCTGGGGTGCCGATTTCACCACCGAACGCACACCCGCCGAAACCGGAATGGGGTTCCTTGTGAAACCCGATCACGATTTCCCTGGCCGCGAGGCGCTTCTGGCCCGTATGGCCGACCCTGCGCGGTGGGAGATGGTGCTCCTGGAAATCGACCCCGGCGAAAGCGAGCCCTATTACGCGCATTCTCTCTGGCAGGGCGCGGCCCCGGTCGGCATCGTGACCTCGGCCGCGACCGGGCATCGGACCGGCAAGGTTCTGGCGCTTGCCTATCTGCGCGACCGGAATGCGCGGGATGGGCTGGAGGTTGAGATTCTCGGCACCCGCCGCAAGGTGCGGATCCTTGATCGTCCGCCTTTCGACCCGGACAATCTCCGGCTGCGGAGCGGAGTGACATGAGCCCCCCGGTGCCGCGCGCGGTTGCCATCGTCACCGGCGGCCTTTCCGGCATCGGTCATGCCGTGGCGCTGGATCTTGCGGCGCGCGGCTACCGCGTCGTGGTCGGCGCGCGTGATCTGGAAAGCCGGGCGCGGCTGGATGCTTTTGGCGCACTGACCGGGGCGGCGATTGCCGGCGGCGGCGAGGTCAGGGCCGATATGCTCGACCTCACCGATCCGGGTTCGGTTGCCGGGTTTTGCGAGCGCACGACCGAGCGTTTCGGCCCGGCGGATGTGCTGATCAACGCCGCCGGGATCACCGCCGAGCAGCCGGTCGAGGGGCATGGCGATGCGCTCTGGCGAGCCATCATCGACACCAATCTGACCGGTGCCTTCCGGATGATCCGGGCCTGTCTGCCGGGAATGAAGGCGCGGGGCTGGGGGCGGATCGTCAATATCGGGTCCACCGCCGCAACGGTGGGATGGAAGGACAATCCGGCCTATTGCGCCTCGAAAGCCGGGCTTCTGGGTCTGACGCGCTGTGTCGCGCTGGAGGGGGCTTCGCATGGCGTGACCTGCGTGATGGTCAGCCCGACCTGGGTCGATACCCCGATGATGGCCGCTGATCTGGCGCAGGTCGTGGCCCGTGAGGGCCGGGGCCGGAGCGTCGAAGAGGCCCGCGCAGAGATTGCCGCTGAAAACCCGCAGGGCCGCATCATCCAGCCCGGCGAAGTCGCGGAGCTTGTGGCTTTTCTGATCACCGATGCCGCCAAAGGCATCACTATGGAGGAGGTGAAGATCACCGGCGGCGCGCTCTGGTGAGCGTTTCCGGTGGGCAGAACACACCAGACAACCGACAGGGAGATTGCAATGACAAAGAAGAGCATGAATGCCGCTGTGTCACTTCTCGCATTGGCCGCCATGGCCGGTGGGCCGGCGCTGGCGGCTGACCCCGGCGCTGTCGATGAGCCGATAAAGCTCGCCATGCTGGAATGGACGGGCGCGCAGATCGCCGGCAAGGTCCAGGAAAAGGCGGACTATAAGGTCGACTATGTGACCGCCGGGAACTACCCGCATTTCCAGGGGCTTGCGGACGGAGATGTCGCGGCTTCGGTCGGGATCTGGCTGAATAATGTTGGGGATATTTACCCGAAAGTCCTCGCTGAGGGCAAATTCGAGGATATTGGCAGTCTTGGCCTGGCCACGAATGAGGGCTCGCTCTATCCGAAATTTATGGAGGAGCTTTGCCCGGCTTTGCCGTCATGGGAAGCGCTGAATGATCCGGAATGCGTGGCATTGCTCGCGATGCCTGACACGCTGCCGAACGGGCGGTTTCTGGATTACCCGGCCGATTGGGGGTCGCGCGCGGCGACGATCATCCTGGACAATAACCTGCCATTGACCGCGACGCCTTCGGGGTCGGAAGGGGCGCAGCTGGCCGAGCTCCGCGCAGCGGCAGCCGCGAAGACACCGCTGGTCATGATGTTCTGGGCACCGCATTTCATCCTCGCCGAGGGCGAGACCGGCTGGATCGGGATGCCGCCTTGCAAGGATCAGTCCAATGAGCATTGCATCATGCCGCCCGACGTCAACAAGGTGGTCTGGTCGGGCTTTGTGCCGAAATGGCCTGCCGCCTATGAGATCACCACCGAAGATCAGCAGAAAATGATGCTGGCGATCGACGAAAAGGGCCAGTCGCTGGATCTGGTGACAACCGAACGGGTCGCCGCGCATGAGGCGATCTGGCGCCCCTGGCTTGATCAGGCGCTGAACTGAGGCCGGGGCGGTGATGAGCGCCGTGGCATCAGACAGTATCACGCTCAGCTCCCGGGGATTGTGGAAGGTATTCGGACTACGGCCCGGCCACTACTTTGACACCACCGGCTGCCAGATCGACCCAGAGGCGCTGGTCGCGCGCCTCAGGCAGGAGGGGCATATTCCGGGTGTGGCGGATGCCACATTCGATGTCCGCAAGGGCGAGATTTTCGTCATCATGGGGTTTCCGGGTCGCGGAAATCGACGCTGGTGCGCTGCCTCTCGCGGCTGCCGGATATCGGACATGGGGTGCTGGAATTCGAAGGACGGGATCTCTCGCGCATCTCGGGGCGTGAACTGACCGAAATCCGGCGGCGCAAGATGGGGATGGTGTTCCAGAGCTTTGGGCTGATGCCGCATCTGACGGCACTGGAAAACGTCGCCTTCCCGCTGAAACTGCAAGGCGTAGCGAGAAGCCTCGCGCCGGACCCGGAACTGTGGTTCCTTGATGAGCCGTTTTCGGCGCTGGATCCCCTGATCCGGCGGCAGATGCAGGATGAATTCCTGCGGCTGCAGCCCCAGCTGAAAAAGACCATCATCTTCATCACGCATGACATTATGGAGGCCTGCCGGCTTGCCGATCGTATTGCGCTGATGCGGGGCGGGCAGATCATCCAGATCGGACCACCGGCTGAAATCCTGCTGCACCCGGCTGATGACTATGTCGCGCGCTTCACCGCCGAGGTGGCGTTGAGCCGGGTGATACGGGTGCGCGATCTGATGAGCCCCGGCGGGATATCGGGTGCCGCAGACGGCCCCGAGGTCGCGCCTGAAGCCTTGTCAGAGGCGCTTTTGCCCGATCTTGCCAGCGGGCAGCGGAAGTTCGCGGTCGCCGGCACGCGGGGAATGGTACTTGAGTCCGAATCGGTTCTGGCGGTGCTGCGGCGTGATGCCTCTGGCAGGGAGGAACTGTGATGCGGCATTTCACCCGGGAAGAGATGATCTGGGCGGGGCTCGGTGCAGCTTGGGCTGAACCAGACCATCATGGCGGCGCTGTCGATGATGGTGATCGCGGCGCTGGTGGGCACGCGCGAGCTGGGCCAGCAGGTCTGTGTTGCCCTGTCAAAGGCCGATGCCGGAGCGGGGCTGATCCCGGGGGCATCATCGCCGCCATCGCACTGGTCGCGGACCAGCTGTTGCGGGCGCCAGACGGCAGATCCGGAGGGAAATCCGGCGGGAAGACATGACGCAAAAGGGCAAGAGGAGGGTCAGATGAACAGGATCTACGCTTTGTGGTCACATCCGCGGTCGATGTCGACCGCGATGGAGCGGGTGATGCGCGAGCGCGGGGACCTCGACTGCGCGCATGAGCCGTTCATGTATGACTACTATGTCCATCGCGCGATAAGGCAGATGCCGCATTTCGATGTCCGTCCGGATCACCCGGTCAGCTATCCCGCGATCCGCGACCATCTGCTGGCGCGGGCGGCGAAGGGCCGGTTTTCTTCAAGGACATGTCTTATTATGTGATGCCGCATATCCTGGCGGATGCGGCCTTTGCGCCGCATCTGGTCAATGCCTTCCTGATCCGCGACCCGCTGGCTTCGATCACCTCTTACTACAGGCTCGACCCGGAGGTCAGCCTCGACGAGGTCGGGCTCGAGGCGCAATGGCGTCACTACAGCGCGCTGAAGGCGGCAGGCCGGAACCCGGTTGTGCTTCGGGCCGAGGCGGTGCGCGAGGACAGTCGCGGCACGATGGCGCGGTTCTGGCAGGCGGTCGGGCTGCCATTTTCCGAACGTGCCTTCACCTGGCAGGATGAAAAGCCGAAGGACTGGGATCAGGTCGGCGGCTGGCATGGGGATGTCAGCGCTTCAAAGGGGATCCGCCCGCTGAGCGCAACCGAGGCCGGGGAAGCGCGCACCAAATTTGACGCTCTCGCCCTGACGCATCCGCGTATGAAACGCGATCTGGCGCATCATTTGCCCTATTATCAGAAGCTTCTGGCCGAAGCTTTGTGCTGAACTGGCGGGTCGCCGCGCGAATCGTCCTGGGGCGCAGAAAATGCCTCTCCTTTGACCCATGAGAAGAGAATAATTCCCCTGCCGGGGCGCAAAGTCTGACTGGCCCCTTCCCTTGCCGCGCCTTGCCGGAATCGAGACTATTTCGCCTGAAACCACAGGTGACCCCATGTCTTACGCAGCCGGCCCGGCCAGAGATGCCGGTCAGTCTCCCCCCTCCGGCCTTGCGCGGAGCCTCGCGGATCTGGCGCTGCGGCTGACCACGCGGCGGGCGGGGGATGGGGAGATCAGCCTGCCGCCCGGGCGCGAGCTCCGGCTGGCCTCGCCTGTCTGGTATGAGATCTGGTCGCGCGATGCGGCGCGGCTCGGGCGGCTGGGGGTTGCGGTCCTGCCCGAACAGATCGCCTCGCTGGCCTCTGACGAGCGGCAGGCGCTGGTCTCCGCTCAGCTGGCGCTGAGCGGGGCGGGGCCGGGGCTGCCAGACTGGCTGAAACCGGCGCTCAGCCGGGCCAGAGCGCGCCTGGAGATGCGGCTTTCCTGGCTCGACTGAGCTCCTTCGCTGTCTCAGCTTTTGCCGATCCAGGGCAGGAAGCGCCGCTCCATCCAGCGCAGCAGGATCTCGGAGATCGTGGCCAGAGCCGAGATCACGAGGATCCCCGCGATCACCATATCGGTCACCAGAAACTGCGCCGCCGACTGGATCATATAGCCAAGGCCCCGTGTTGCCGCGACCAGTTCAGACGCGACCAGCGTCGTCCAGCCCGCCCCGAGCGCGATACGCATGCCGGTAAAGATCGATGGAAGGGCCGCGGGCAACATCACCTCGCGGATCAGTTGCGCACGGGTGGCACCAAAGGTGCGGGCGGCGCGGATCTGGTTTTCGCCCGCGGCTTTGACGCCCGAGACGGTCGAGATCACGATGGGCGCCAGCATGGCGATGCCGATCACGAGGATTTTCGAGCCTTCGCCAATGCCGCACCAGATGATGATCAGCGGCAGATAGGCCAGCGGCGGCAGCGGGCGGATGAATTCGACCAGCGGATCGAGGATGCCGCGCCCGATCTTGGACGTGGCGATCAAAAGTCCGACCGGCACCCCGATCAGCATGGTGAAGAACAGCGCGGCAAAGACCCGCCAGAGGCTCGCGCCCATATGCTCCAGCAGCGTGGCATTGGCGTAGCCGTCAAAGGCCACCCGGGTCAGCGCCGCCCAGACCTTTGCGGGCGAGGGCAGGAACACGGGCGAGGCCCAGCCCGCCCAGGAGGTCAGTGCCCAGATCAGGATCAGCCCGCCGATGGTGGCCGTGCCCAGCAGCAGCCCCCAGGGCAGGCGCAGCTTTGGCCGGTCGCCCCTGGTGTGCGGCGTGCTGAGGGCGGAGGTATCTGCGGTATTGTCGGTCATCAGGCGGGCTCTTTCTCATAGATCGCGGCCAGCAGGCGTTCGCGGGCGGCGATAAAGCCGGGCTCGGATTTCAGGGCGCGCGGGTCTTCGCCCCGGATGAAGCGGCGGCCATAGTCATAGCTTTCCTGAAAGCTGATGCGGCCCGGATCCGGCGCAAGGACCACGACCGAGGTCGACAGAAACAGCGCCTCCTCGACCGAATGCGTGATCAGAAGCGCGCCGGTATGGCTCTGATCCCAAAGCTGAAGCAAAAGCTCATGCATCCGGTCGCGGGTCATGGCGTCAAGCGCGCCAAGGGGTTCATCCATCAACAGGAAATCCGGCCCCGAGGCCAGCGCGCGGGCAATCCCCACCCGCTGTCGCTGCCCGCCGGAAAGCTGCCAGATATGTTTGTCTTCCTGACCTTCCAGATGCACCGCCGCCAGCCAGCGCCGGGCGGTGGCCTCGCGCTCGTCCCGCGCCACCCCGGCCAGTTTCAGCGGCAGCGCGACATTCTCGACCACGGTGCGCCAGGGAAACAGCGCGTCATCCTGGAACACCACCGCCCTGTCCGGGCCCGGCCCGGTGACAGGGGCACCGCCGATGCTGACCTGACCGGAACTGGGCTGCAAAAAACCGGCAGCCAGGTTCATCAGTGAGGTCTTCCCCGATCCCGACCGCCCGATGACCGAGATGAAATCACCCTGCGACAACGACAGGGTGACGTCTTTCAGCACCGGGGTGGCAGTGCCGGGATAGGTCAGGGAGATATGCGACAGGCTGAGAACAGACATGATGCGACTTTCAGAACGGCAAAGCCCGGCGCCGGGAAAGGCGCCGGGATCCGGGGCTTTTCGCCCGGGCGGATTACTTCAGCGCGGCCTCGGCAAAGCCTTTGTTCACAAAGGCGCTGTAATCATCCTTGGCGGTCGCCGAACCCTGTTCCTGCAGGAAGGCGGCAGTGTTTTTGATGGCTGCCGCAGTGGCGCCGCCAAGGAAGGCATCTGAGGTCTGGTCTTTCAGCCCGGCAAAGACATAGCCCTTCAACAGCGCCGGCACGTCTGCCGCAGGTGCGCCGGTCAGCTCGGCGATCTTCTTCGCCGCGTCACTGTCGGCCCCCCAGGCGGCGGGGTCTTTGATATAGGCATCGGTCGCCTCGCCGGTCACTTTGACGAAAGCGGTGACGATTTCGGGATGCGCCTCGGCATAATCCTTGCGCACGATCCAGGCGTCAAAGGTCGGGCCGCCCCATGCTGCCACGTCAGAGCTGTCGGCCAGAACCGTGCCGCCGGTGGTCTTGATCTGGTTCAGCACCGGATCCCAGATATAGGCGCCGTCAATATCGCCTCGCTCCCAGGCGGCCGCGATTTCCTGCGGGCGCAGGTTCAGAAGGTTCACCTCTGAAGCCGGGATGCCCCAGTGTTTCAGCGCCGTCAGCAGCGAATAATGCGCGGTCGACACGAAAGGCGTCGCGATCTTCTTGCCCTTGAGGTCTTCCGGTTTCTCGACCCCCTTGACGGCCAGCGCTTCGGCTTCGGCGATATTGCCGACGATATAGATGGTCTCGATCGGCAGATCCTGCGAGGCGGCTGCGGTCAGCGGCGACGAGCCGACATAGCCAATGTCGATGGACCCCGCCGCAACGGCTGCGATGACATCGGCGCCGCCGCCGAACAGATGCCATTCGACATCGGCGCCGGTGGCGCTTTCATAGGTTTTGTCGGCCTGGGGCACGCGCGAGGGCTCGACGATCTGCTGCCAGCCGATCCGCAGCGTTTCGGCGAAAGCGGGCAGCGAGACGCCGGCAAGCAGGCCAGCAAGAGTCAGGGTGGTGGTCAGTTTGCGAAGGGTCATAATGGTCTCATTCCGGGTTGTCACAGGCTGCCAGGGCGGCGTTTGCATGGGTCAAATCTGGCCGGGAAAGCCGTTTCAGGCCATTCTGAAGAGGCCACCGGTTAAAGCGAGCGCCATTTGCCGGCCCCGCGGGGAGGAGAAGAATATTCCCCTCCCCCGGTCAGCATCGCCTTTGAGGGGGCAGAATCAGCCGGTGTCGCCCAGTTTCCCGGCGCTCCGGTGTTTCAGGCGGTTGCGGTTTTGGTTTCACTCGATATAAGATGTAATAACATAACGTATTGAGGTCGCCATGCCCGCCAGCCCCCATCCGAACCTGCCCCGCTCCGGAGATCGACGCCTGCCTGTGACCGTGCTTTCGGGCTTTCTCGGCGCCGGTAAGACCACGCTCCTGAACCATATCCTCAACAATCGCGAGGGCCGCCGCGTCGCCGTCATCGTCAATGATATGTCCGAGGTGAATATCGACGCCGACCTTGTGCGCAGCGGTGCCGAACTGTCGCGATCCGAGGAAAAGCTGGTCGAGATGACCAATGGCTGCATCTGCTGCACCTTGCGCGATGATCTCCTGAGCGAAGTCCGGCGCCTCGCCGAAGAAGGCAGGTTCGACTATCTGCTGATCGAATCAACCGGAATTGCCGAACCCCTGCCGGTCGCCGCGACCTTTGACTTTCGCGACAGTGACGGCGCTAGCCTTTCGGATCTGGCGCGGCTGGATACGATGGTCACCGTGGTCGATGCGGTCAATCTGACGGCGGATTTCTCAAGCCATGATTTCCTCGCCGATCGGGGCGAGAGCCTTGGCGAGGCTGACACCCGCAATCTGGTCAGCCTGCTGACCGACCAGATCGAATTTGCCGATTTGATTGTCCTGAACAAGGCCGGGCTGGCGGGGCCGGTGCGTCTTGATCAGGCCCGCAAAATCATCCGTGCCCTGAACCCCGGGGCGCGGCTGATCGAGACCGATTTCTCGCGCGTTTCGCCCTCGGACATCTTCGATACCGGGCTTTTTGATTTCGACCGCGCCCATCTGCATCCGATGTGGGCGAAGGAGCTTTACGGCTTCGCGGATCACCAGCCCGAGACCGAAGAATACGGCATTTCCTCATTCGTTTACCGCGCGCGTCAGCCGTTTCATCCGCAAAAGATCTATGACCTGTTCAATGGCGATCTGCCGGGGGTGATCCGGGCGAAGGGGCATTTCTGGATCGCCTCGCGCCCGGACTGGGCGGTGGAATTCTCGCTTGCAGGCGCGATTTCAGGGGTCACACCACTGGGGCGCTGGTGGGCGACGGTGCCGCGTGATCGCTGGCCGACCCATCCCGAGGGGCTGGATCAGGTCATGCAGCATTGGGCCGAACCCTGGGGGGATCGCCGGCAGGAGCTGGTCTTTATCGGCGCGGGCATGGATGAGGCGGCGATCCGGGCAAGCCTTGATGCGGCGCTGATGCCGGAGGCCGGGACAGAACGGGCAGGGACGACCTGGGCCGATCTGCCCGATCCCTTCCCCGACTGGTCCCGGCGCGAGGCGGTCTGATCCATGACGCGCAATCTGGTGACAAGCCTGCGCGGACGCGCCCGCCCGCGCCCGATGGAGCGGTTTGACCGCCTGCCGCCCGATCTGCGCTGCTGGCTGTCGCAGGCGGTGCTGCCCTGGAGCCCGCATTCCGCTCTGCGGCTCTGGACGCGGCTGCGGCGTGAAACCGGAGGAGACCTTGCCCGGATGCTGGAACGGCTTAATCAGGCAGAACAGAGACTGATTTCGCGCGATGCGCCTGTCATCTGGGGTGGGCCACGCCAGGAAACGCCCCGACCCGCCGGGACTGCAATTCCAGGGCTTGTTTCTGGCGGCGCGGCGTTCTGCCCGGATGATCCCTTGCGCAATGGCGCTGGTCTCACGGGGCGGTGAATTGCGGCCGCCACGGGGCGGCGGGTATGAAGGAGTATGGTCTTGCGGCTCCTCTCTCTCCTCGCCTGGCTCGCGCTGCCGCAGATGGCGCGGTCGCATCCGCATGAATTTGTCGATACCGGCCTCACTTTCCGGTTCGATGATCAGGGATCGCTGGCGGCGGTGTCGGTCGAATGGGTCTATGACGACCTCACCTCGCTTCTGATCCTGAGCGATCTGGGCATGGATAGGGATGGCGACGGCATCCTGACGGCAGAAGAGGCGGAGAGGCTGAACGAGATGGCGACAAACTGGCCCGAGGGCTTCGACGGCAATCTCTGGCTGAGCCAGGGAGGCAGGCCGGTTGCGCTTTCGCGCCCGCAGGAGGGGGCGGCGGACCTATGGGAGGGGCGGATCCGCATGACCCATATCCGCGCCTTGCCCGAGCGACGCGACCCGGCCGGCGGCGAAATCCGCCTCCAGGCCTATGATCCGTCTTATTACATCTTTTATGATCTGGCCGGAACGCCTGGCGTCCAGGGGCAACCTGGCTGCCGCGCCCGGGTTGAGCCCGCCGACAGTCGCCGCGCGCAACAGCTCTATGATGAGGCCCTCGCACAGCTGAGCGATGCAGAGCTGGAGGCCGGGACCTATCCCGAAATCGGCGGCGCCTTTGCCGATACAGTGCTGCTTGACTGCGAGACACCATGAGGGGGCGGCGGTTTTTGCTGCCGGGGCTGGTTCTGCTGGTCTCCCTGATCGCGGTCGCGGTCTTTACGACGGGGCTGGATGACGGGTTGGCGCGCCGGCTGATCCAGGTCCAGCGTGAGTTTCAGAATGCGCTCGGTCAGTCGCTGCGGGCGCTTCGCGCCGGAGAGGCCGGGGCCGCGACCGGATTCCTGGGTCTCTGTTTTGCCTATGGCTTTTTTCATGCGCTTGGGCCGGGGCACGGCAAGGCGCTGATCGCCGGCTATGGTTTCGCAAGCCGCGCCACGCTGCGACGTCTCATCTGGATTGCCGGGCTTGCAGCGCTTGGCCAGGCGCTGGTTGCGATTGTGCTGGTCTATGGCGGGATCTGGATGTTCGAGGGCGCGCGCGACCGGATCGAAGGGCTGGCCATGGTGATCGAGCCCCTCGCAATGCTGGCAATCGCCGGTCTCGGGGCCATGCTGTTGCATCGCGGGCTGCGGCGGTTGCGGCCCGCAATGGTCCATACGCATCATCACCATGACGAGACCTGTGGCTGCGGCCATGGTCATGCGCCCGGCCCCGAACAGGTTGCCGCCGCCTCCGGCTGGCGCGAGGTTCTGGCGCTGGTGGCGGGGATCGCGTTCAGGCCCTGTACCGGCGCATTGTTCCTTCTGGTCCTGACCTGGAGGCTGGGGATCAACGGGCTGGGGATCCTTGGCACAATCGTGATGGCGGCGGGCACCTTCCTGATCACAGCGCTTGCGGCGACCCTCGCGGGCTGACCCGCCAGGGTCTGACGCTGGCCTTGCCCGGCGCCAGCCCGCGCCTCTTTGCGGCGGCCGAGATCGTGACCGGCGTGATCGTCATGATCCTTGGCCTGAGTACGGCGTTGAGGTTGCTTTAGGACAGCACCTCGCTGGACGCCAGGGCCCAGACCCGGGTCTGCCCGAGGTTCGGTCTCTCGGGATCACGGTGAGCCATATCGGCGGCGCGTCGGTCCTGCCCGATCTGCCCGGCCAGATCCCGCCGGACTATCAGATTGCCTGCTTCACCGCAAATGGCGTTCATGCCCTCCTCCCCCCGCGCGCAGGATCGCGAAGCCAGGGAAGACCGTTACCGCCGGCTCGATTACGCGCAATCAGGTGCTGCGGGCCCTCAAATTCCTCGGTCGCGATTTGTGGGGACGCTCAAGCGGCTGTTACCGCCGGAGCCGCGCCGAACCGAAAATGCATTGTCTGAAACTCTTGCGCCACCGCCTCATGGCGCATGACTTTGGTCGTAAGGTCGCTGACCTGCAGGTCCCTGTGACCGTTCAGAATCGCGACACCACCTTCGGCACATCTCGGAAAAAGGCCGTGCGATCAGGCCGTCCCGGGATAGCCGAAACTCGACCGTCAGCTGAAATTTGCAACATAGCCATCGGCGCTTATCGATCATCTCGCGGTGAGACGTTCGCGATGGCGATGGTGGAAGAGGCCGCCGACCGCATACCCCGCCGCCAATCCAGGGGGGCTCGGCGATCCGCACCAGCATTGGGAAGCGAAAACCATTCGCCATTCTGCGCAGGTGGCGGTTGGCCAGGGACTGAGCTGTGACCCCGCATTCAGGAACGGGTTTGACCGCGCGAAGGCTGCGCCCTTGCCTGATGTCCGGGCGTTGTTTGGCCTCTGCGAGGGGATCCCGCCGGCGCTGAGCGGCACCGTGAGTTCCGATGTGGTGACGGGTGCGACGCCAGATCAGATGCCGGTCTGCCGCCGCGATCACCGCCCCGGCCTGCGGGACGCGATCAGCACCACGTCGCCGCCGCCGCCATCGACGTCAAACACACCAAAAGCTACGCCGCTGATCAGGCCGGCATTGACCTGAACGGCGGTGTCAGAGCCAGGGAGTCTCCCGCTCGCAATGCCCGTCAGTGACCCGTTAATCACGATGCGGGTGCTGGTGGAGCTGCTGCCAGAGATGCCCGGCCCGACCGGGGAACTGACCGGGGCACCAGCAAGGATCTCGACCGGAAGCTTGCTGCCCGCAGACCAGCAGAGAGCGTGACTGCAGGCATGGAATTCGAGGGCATCAGCGATCTGCTTCGAACTTACGCTGCCCGTGATGACGATGTAGCGTGAGCTTAGGACAGTGCATTTCGGCCGAGAGAAAGGCTGTCGGCACTGCCAAAGTCATGAGGAATTTCTGCGCCGGCATTGGTTCCGGGTGCATAGAAGAAGGCCTTTCACGTTTCGCAAGAAAGGGTATCGTCTCATGCCCTGTCTGAGGGGCGCATCAAATGGCGCCACCGGGACGGGGCAGGCACAGCGTGACGTAACCGCCCTGGTCCTGAATTTCGTCAGCACGATTTGGAAGGCGATCCTTTCAGGGTCGTTTCGGGCGGCGTCAGCTGCGGCGGAAGGTGAGGTTCAGCCGCAGGTCACCGCAAACCGGGTGGGTGCCCGGTTTCAGCGCATCGATCCCGTGGAAGTAAAGTCGCGAGGGGCCACCCCAGACCACGACATCGCCATGTAAAAGCGGAATCTTCCGCGCCGGGTCGCTGCGGTTCAGCCCGCCAAAGCGGAAGATCGCGGCAAGGCCCAGCGAGACCGAAACGATGGGCTGTGAGAAATCCGCCTCATCCTGATCCTGGTGCAGCGCCATTTTTGCGCCGGGCTGGTACCGGTTGATCAGGCAGACATCCGGGGCAAAGCCGGGATAGCCGGCCTCTGTGGCGGCATCCTGCGCGAGGGCGCGGAAGGCGGCCGGCATAGCGGGCCAGGGCGCGCCGGTTTCGGGATCAAGCGCCTGATAGCGATAGCCGCGCCGGTCGCTGACCCAGCCGCCGCTGCCGCAATTCGTCATCGCAACCGACATGGCAAAGCCGCCGCGCGTGACCATATGGCGGAAGGGCGAGATGGCGGCGACCGCCGCGATCCCATCGGTCAGCGCATGGGCCTCGGGGCCTGCAAAATACCTGAGCAGCACCGCACCGGGGGCCAGGTCTTCGCGACCCCGTTGCGGGAGGTCTGCATCACCGAAAAGATCTGTCATTGCCGTCTCCGCCGCTTATCGCAGTATCGCCTCCCGAACGGCGGAGCGCAAAAGAAAAGGGCCGTCCCGGGCTGATCCCGGGCGACCCCATCCGTCTTGCAACCGGTCTTCTGGCCTGATCCGAAGATCAGCCGTTGACCAGGTCTTTAAGAGCTTTGGCGATGGTGAATTTCACCTGCTTGTCGGCCGGTTTGGTCATGGTTTCACCGGTGGCCGGGTTACGGACCTGACGCTCGGGGCGCTCTTTGCAGGCCACTTTGCCGAGGCCCGGCAGGGTGACTGCACCACCTGCAGTGACTTCCTTTGCCACCACATCAGCAATCGCATCCAGTGCGGCCGAAGCGGTTTTCTTGTCGGCGCCCATTGCTTCGGCAAGGGCAGCCACAAGCTGGGTCTTGGTCATCGGCTTGGACATTGGTGTCTCCTGTTCTCGTTCGGCTTGTCCTTCTGATCCCGGGCCTGCAATTGCGGCTTCGGGACCCCCTTTTCAGGGCTGTCGCTCAGTCACCTGGAAAGTGGGGCGAAATCAAGCCCCAGAACGCAGCCGGGGCTGGAAATCAGCGGTTTTCACCGGAATTCCCTATGTCTCACAGGAATGCGGTTTCCTCAAAGCTGCGCAATTTGCGCGAATGGATGCGTTCCAACGGGGTTTCGCGCAGCAGCTCCATCGCGCGGATGCCGATCTGCAGGTGCCGCCCGACCTGGGCCTGGTAGAATTCGGTCGCCATGCCGGGAAGCTTCAGCTCGCCATGCAGCGGTTTGTCGGAAACGCAAAGCAGCGTCCCGTAAGGCACCCGGAAGCGGAACCCGTTGGCCGCGATGGTGGCCGATTCCATATCCAGCCCCACCGCGCGCGACTGCGACAGCCGCCGCACCGGGCCGGACTGATCGCGCAATTCCCAGTTGCGGTTGTCGATGGTGGCGACCGTGCCGGTGCGCATGATGCGCTTGAGCTCGTAGCCTTCCAGCCGGGTGACCTCTTCGACCGCGTCTTCCAGTGCGATCTGGATCTCGGCCAGCGCCGGGATCGGCACCCAGACCGGCAGGTCGTCATCCAGCACATGATCCTCGCGCAGATAGGCATGGGCGAGGACGTAATCGCCAAGCGCCTGGGTGTTTCTGAGCCCGGCGCAATGGCCGACCATCAGCCAGGCATGCGGGCGCAGGACCGCGATATGGTCGGTGGCGGTTTTGGCATTCGACGGGCCAACACCAATATTGACCAGCGTGATGCCGTCGCCATCCGGGCGTTTCAGGTGATAGGTCGGCATTTGCGGCATTTTCGACGGAAGGAGGATCCTGCCATCCCCGGAGGTGATCTCCTGATCGCCGGTTGCGACAAAGCTGGAATAGCCGGAATTCGGGTCATCAAGCGCCGCGCGGGCGAAGGCCTCGAATTCATCGACATAGAACTGGTAATTGGTGAACAGAACATGGTTCTGGAAGTGCCGCGGGCTGGTTGCGGTGTAATGCGCCAGCCGTGCCAGGCTGTAATCGACGCGCTGCGCGGTAAAGGGCGCGAGCGGCATCGAGCCATCGGCGAAATGTTCGAGCGTTCCGTTGACGATGTCGTCATTGGTGGTCGCGAGGTCCGGCACGTCGAACACATCGCGCAGCGGGAAATCCAGCGCGCCGGCCTGGGGGATGATCAGGTCGGGCTGACCCGCCACCGCGAAATGCAGCGGGATCGGCGTGACCGAGGGGCCAATGGTGACCGGCACCCCGTGATTGCGGACCAGAAGGCCGATCTGCTGGATCAGATAATTGCGAAACAGATCAGGGCGGGTCACGGTGGTGGAATAGGTGCCTGGCCGCGCGACATGGCCAAAGGACAGGCGGGTGTCGACATTCGAGAAACTGTCCACCACAAGGCGGATTTCCGGGTAATAGGCGCGGATCCGGTTTGTCGGTCGGCCAGTGATCAGCGCCTCGCGGAACTGGCTGATCAGATGGGCGGTGGCCTCGTCATAAAGCACATGCAGCCGGTCAACGGCTTCGGTGGCATCGGTGAAGCTTTGCGCTTCGCTCGGGTCTGGCAAAAGAAGGATCGACACTTGTCCGTTTTGTCCTTTGGATCGCTGCGGCCTGACGGATGATCGGGAGAGACATCCGGCGGGCCATCTGGCTGAGTTAAGCGCAAAGCGGGGCGCTGAGGCAAGTGAACTCCAGGTAACGGGGCGCGGGGGCCGAGCGGGGCGCTTGCAGTGGCGCGCGTGCAGAGAGATAGTCGCGGCCATGAAAACACTGCTTTCTCTTGGACATGGATATTGCGCCGCCGCGCTGGCGCGCGGGCTGTTGGCCGAGGGCTGGACCGTGATCGGCACCACCCGCGATGCGGCAAAGGCGGCGGCGTTTGAGGCAATGGGCGTCGAGCCTCTGGTCTGGGATCCGGCGCGGGGCGCGGATCTTGCGCCTGCACTGGCGCGCGCCACGCATATCCTGCATTCCGCGAGCCCCGATGAGGCGGGCGATCCGTTCCTGAACGCCTGGCCCGGGATTCGCGAGGCGCAGGTGGAATGGATGGGATACCTTTCGACCACCGGAGTTTACGGCGATACGCGTGGCGCCTGGGTGGATGAGACCTCGCCGGTTTTGCCGGCGCGGGCGCGTTCGGGCGAGCGGGTCCGCGCCGAGCGCGACTGGCTGACGAGCGGGCTGCCGGTGCAGGTGTTTCGCCTGGCCGGGATTTACGGGCCGGGGCGCGGGCCGTTTGAGAAGATCCGCAATGGCTCGGCCCGGCGGATCCTGAAAGAGGGCCAGGTGTTCTCGCGTATCCATGTCGATGACATCGTGCAGGTGCTGCGGGCCTCGATGGCGGCGCCCTGGCCGGGGCGGATCTATAATGTCTGCGACGACCTGCCCTCATCCGCCGCCGAGGTGCTGAGCTTTGCCGCCGGTCTTCTGGGCCTGCCGGAGCCGCCGGCGGTGGAATTTGCCGAGGCGAAGATGGGGCCGCTTGCGCGCAGTTTCTATGAGGAATGCCGGCGGGTCCGGAATACGCGGATCCGGGACGAGCTGGGGGTGCGGCTTTTATATCCGGATTACCGGGCGGGGCTGCGGGGGATCCTCGCGGCTGAGGGCTGAGCGGGGTGCTGGAGGCGGGAGCCTCCGGCGGGGATATTTAAGAGACAGAAAATGAGCGGGGCCGGAACAGGGCCTGGGCGAGGCGTGATGGTGACGGTTCCGGATTTCAGTTTTGAGGCGGAGGCGCTGGCAGGTGGCGCCACCTGTGTCGTGGGTGTCGATGAGGTCGGACGCGGACCGATTGCGGGACCGGTGACGGCGGCGGCGGTGCGGCTGGATCCGGGAAATATCCCCGAGGGGCTCAGGGACAGCAAGGCGATGAGCCAGGCGGCGCGCGAGCGGCTGTCAGACTGGCTTTTGACCCATGCGGCCGTCTCGGTCGCGCATGCCAGTGTCGAAGAGATTGACGAGATCAATATACTGCGTGCCAGCCATCTTGCGATGGAACGGGCGGTGGCGGGGCTGGGGCAGGGGCAGGGGCAGGGGCAGGGGCCCGATTTCGCCCTGATCGATGGCAATCTTTTGCCGCGCGGTCTGACGATCCCTGCCCGGGCGCTGGTCAGGGGCGATGCCCGCTGCCAGTCGATTGCCGCCGCATCAATTGTCGCCAAGGTTGCGCGCGACCGGATCATGGTGGATCTGGCGCAACAGTTTCCCGGTTATGGCTGGGAGCGGAATGCCGGCTACCCGACAAAGGCGCATCTCCAGGCGCTCCTGGATTTTGGCGTGACCCCCGTGCATAGACGCTCCTTCAAACCTATCCACAACATCTTGTATCAAGATGTTTATGTAAGCCTTTGATTCAATAAACAATTTGACGTCGAATCAGTTCTGACTCATCTTTATCCACAAGACGGCACACAAGAATTGCCGCGAGCAGAGGCAGAATATGGCGACGAAAAAAGCACCGGCGGAGCATGCGCTTCCGCTGAACGAAATTCTTGCGGGTGATTGCATCGAGATCATGGAGAGCCTGCCGGCGGGCTCGGTGGACCTGATTTTTGCGGACCCGCCCTACAACCTTCAGCTGAAGGGCGATTTGCACCGGCCGGATAATTCCAAGGTCGATGCGGTGGATGATCACTGGGATCAGTTCGCCTCTTTTGCCACTTACGATGAATTCACCAAACGCTGGCTGGCGGCTGCAAAGCGGCTTTTGAAGCCCAATGGCGCGATCTGGGTGATCGGGTCTTACCACAATGTCTTCCGTCTGGGTGCCGAGCTGCAGAACCAGGGCTACTGGATTCTGAACGACGTGGTCTGGCGCAAATCGAACCCGATGCCGAATTTCAAAGGCAAGCGCCTGACCAATGCGCATGAGACCCTGATCTGGGCCTCGAAAGACGAGAAAGCGAAATATACCTTCAATTACGAGGCCTTGAAGGCCCTGAACGAAGGCATTCAGATGCGCTCGGACTGGGTGATCCCGATCTGCACCGGGCATGAGCGTCTGAAGGACGAGCATGGCGACAAGGCGCATCCGACGCAAAAGCCCGAGGCGCTGTTGCACCGGGTATTGCTGGCGACGACCAATCCGGGCGATGTTGTGCTGGATCCGTTCTTTGGCACCGGCACCACGGGGGCTGTCGCCAAGATGCTGGGCCGCGATTTCATCGGGATCGAGCGCGAGGAGGCCTATCGCAAGGCCGCGCTGGAGCGGCTGGCACGGGTGCGCAAATATGACGCTTCGGCACTGGAGATCACCGGATCGAAACGGGCTGAACCGCGGGTGCCCTTCGGCCAGGTGGTGGAGCGCGGCATGTTGCGCCCGGGTGAGGAGCTCTGGTCGCTGGGCAATCGCTACAAGGCCAAGGTGCGCGCCGATGGCACGCTGATCGGCAATGATGTCAAGGGCTCGATCCACCAGGTGGGGGCGGCTTATGAGCGTGCGCCGTCCTGCAATGGCTGGACCTACTGGCATTTCAAACGCGACGGGAAAATGATCCCGATCGATATCCTGCGCCAGCAGATCCGGGCCGAGATGGGGGCCGATGCAGGTGGAGTTGCACGCCCGAACTGACGCGATTCCCATAAGATACACGAACGCCTGCGCCCCGGTCCGCCTGGGGTGCCACTGCCCCGCCATGTTTACATGGCGGGGCCTTTTGGTTGCGCGCGCCCTGGAGGGTCAGATGTTCTTCGCGGCGAAAGTCGCGAATTTTTCCAGCACGGTGCCGAGGAATTTTGCGGTCTCTGGTTTCAGCCCGCCCTTGTCATCCAGCATGTTCTGCACCTGGGCCAGATAGGCTTCTGGCTGCTGCAGCGTTGGCATGTCGAGGAAGACCAGCGACTGGCGCAGATGGTGATTGGCGGCAAAACCCGAAATCGCGCCCATCGAAGCCGAGATCACTGCAGCTGGCTTGCCGCCCCAGACACTGTGCCCATAGGGGCGCGAGCCGACATCCAATGCGTTTTTCAGCACCGCCGGCACCGAGCGGTTATATTCCGGCGTGACAAAGATCACCGCCTGTTTCGCCGCAATTGCCTTGCGGAATGCGGTCCAGGCAGCGGGTGGGGTGCCCTCGTCCAGATCCTGGTTGTAAAAGGGCAGATCCCCGATCGGGATGATCTCAAGGGTCATGCCCTCGGGTGCAAGGGCCTGCAGCCCTTTGGCGACCGAGAGATTGTAAGACCCGGCGCGCAGGCTTCCGACCAGGACGGCGACTTCCAGCTTGGACATTTGAAGGCTTCCTTCTGTTGATCCATGCATTCAGTGTTACGCATTACGGCCCGGGCGTCACAGGCTCTGTGCGGATCGGCAAGGATCAGCCGTGAGGCTCAGCCGCGCCCGACATAGGGCATCGCGGTCGCCATGATCGTGGTGAAAAGCGTGTTCACCGACAGCGGCTGGCGCGCGATCATCACGATGGCTTCGGCGACATGGGCGACATCCATCACCGGCTCGGGGCGGATGCTGCCATCGGCCTGGAGCATGCCCCTGGGCATTTCAGCCGTCATCGGCGTTGCAGCATTGCCGATATCGATCTGGCCGACCGCTATGCCATGTTCGCGCCCCTCAAGTGCGAGGGATTTGGTCAGCCCGGTCACCGCATGTTTCGACGCCGCGTAAGAGATCGTCTGCGGTCGTGGCACATAGGCCGAGATCGAGCCATTGTTGAGGATGCGCCCGCCTTTGGGATCTTGCACCAGCATCTGCCGCCAGGCCTCGCGCGCGCAATAGAAGGCGCCGTTCAGGTTGATTGCAATCACCGCATCCCAGCTGTCCGGCGTGGTATCCTCGACCCGCGCCTGGCCGCCAAAGGCACCGGCATTGTTGAAGAGGAAATCGATCCGGCCAAAACGCGCGACGATCTGCGCGAAAGCCTCGCGGACCGCGTCGGACTGGCTCAGATCGGCGGTGACGATCAGCGCGCGGTCGGGATCTGCGCTGTGCGCCGCCGTTTCCGCCAGGGGCGCCTCGCGACGGCCGATCAGCGCGCAGCGATAGCCCGCCGCGATCAGCGCCTGTGCCACGGCGCGCCCGATCCCCGATCCGGCACCGGTGATCACCGCGACCGGCAATTCGCTTTGTGTCATCTCAGCCCTCCCCGGCCTCGGTAATATCCACCGAATGACGGCCCTCCTGCTGGCCGTCAAGCCGCAGCATCCCCGTCACCGGCGCCACATCACCATAGTCGCGACCCATGCCGACATCTATATGATCTGCGCCGGTGAAACAGGCATTGGTCGGATCATAATCGATCCAGCCGCGCTGGCTGCCGCCCCAGGCCCTGACCCAGGCATGCATCGCATCGGCGCCAATGAGGCGCTTTCGCCCGGGCGGCGGCAGGGTACGCAGATAGCCTGCCACATAGGCTGCCGGAATGCCGAGGCTCCTGAGGCCGCCCACCATGATCTGCGCGAAATCCTGACAGACGCCATGGCGTGCGGCAAAGGCCTCGGCCGGCGACGTGTTGACATCGGTGGCGCCGGTCTCGAACCTCATATGGTCATGGAGCATGAGGCCAAGCCGTTCTGTCACCACCGCCACGCTGTCTCCCGTCCTCAGCGCGCCGGCCGCAAAATCGCTGATGGCGCCCACCTCTGGGATGCGGCGCGAGGGCAAGTGGTAATGCAGCGGCGATGTCGGCCCGAGGCTGCGGCATTGCGCGATCTCGGGGCCGAGTTGGGTGACCGGCATCGAGAGGTCGAGGCCCCCGGGCTCTGCCAGCCGCTCGACCTCGGCTTCAAGGCGCAGCTCAAGCCGCGTCAGCCCGGCGGGGATCGCCGCCTCAACGACAGCAGTGCCGAAAAAATCGGTAAAAAAGCCCAGCTCGCCCGGTTCCGGCTCCAGCGTGACCTGGGATCCCAGAAGACGCTGGCGCCCGGGCAGAGTGGCGGGAAGGATGCGGAAATGCTGCCGCCCGGCGCCGCTGGGCCGGTCGAATTCATAGCTGATCTGCAGACGCAGCTTATAAAGGCTCATCGGAAATAGCGCTCCGAGATCAGGTCTGAAACCTCGCCCAGCCGCATCTGCACGGCATAGAGCGCTGCACTGTCGAGCGTTTCCGGCGTAGCGGTGGCGAGGTCGGTCTGCAGCCGCAGCAATGCGCGTGCCGGGGCGCTCAGCCGGTTTTCGACCAGGGCCTCGGGCAGCATCCGGATCAGATCCATCATGCCATCGACCTGGTTGCGGATCGCGCGCGGGTTCAGCGGGTCCAGCGCCAAAAGCCCGATCACCGGCCCGCGCCCCGAACTCATGGAATAGCGGCGCCGATGGATCATGACGGAATCGCCCAGCTCGATACACAGGTCGATGCCGCCGGGGTCGGCTTCGGGATCTGTCAGCGCCGCCAGCCAGCCCGCCATATTCCGGGCGCGTTCCTGCATCCGGCCCAGCGTCAGGAAGCGCCAGCCGATCAGCCGGTACATGTTTTCATGCACCAGGCCCGAAAAGCCCGCGAGCTTGCGCAACAGCGCCGACAGCGCCTGGGCTGCATCATCGCCCGGGGTGACCTGCTGCGCCAGGCGTCGTGCCGATTTATCGAGATCCGTCAGCGCCGCCCAGCCATCGGTCGAGAAGCGGTCGCGCAGCTGCGCCGCCGAGGTGAGCGCGCGCCCGATCGTGTCCAAAAGCCCCTCGGGAATCGGATCGGCAGGGTCGAGACCGGCAAATTCCAGGAGCTGATCGGTCTCGGCCAGCAGCGGCAGTGATCCGGTGCCGCTTACAGCGATGCGGCCATGATGCGCGCGCAACAGCCGCACCATGCCCTCGCTGCGTTCGACATAGCGACCCAGCCAGAACAGGTTGTCAGCGGCGCGGGCGGGCAGCTCATCGGGTTCGGGCATGCCGCTCTGCCCTGCCGGGCGGCTCATCAGCGTATCGCCGTCCACATGGTCAGGCGAGATGATCCAGACATCCGCCGCCCCTCCGCCGCGCTGCATCGCCAGCGCCGCCGGGTCGGTGGTGGCGCCGATCCGGGCGAAACCACCCTGCATCACCTTCCACCCCGAAGCGGTGCGCGCGAGATAGACCCTGAGCGACATCGGGCGCGGCGTGATCCTGCCATCGACCAGGGCGGGGGTGGTTGAAAGCCGCACAACCTCTTGCGCCACCAGCGCGCCCTGGTCACGTTCCAGCCGGTCACTCAGGGCGTCTGGCGTCAGGCTGGCCGCCGCCAGCGGGTCATCCATCCGGTCATAGGGCAGGCCGGTGCCAAGCGCGGGCGACAGGATCATGCGATCTGCTGCTGCCATCACGGCCTGGCGGGCCGCCGCATCTCCGCACCACCAGGTCGCGATATTCGGCAGCATCAGCTTTTCCCCGGTCAGGACCGGCGCGAGGCGCGGCAGGAAGGCCATCAGAGCCCGCGTCTCCAGCACGCCCGATCCCGGCGGGTTGACCATCGAAAGCCCGCCCTGGCGCAGCGCCGAGACGAGGCCCGGCGTGCCAAGCCGTGAGGCCGGGTCCAGCTCCAGCGGGTCGGCGAAAGACCCGTCGAGCCTGCGCCACAGCACATCCAGCGGCTTGAGGCCCGAGACAGTGCGCAGCATCAGCCGGCCGTGTTCGACCGTCAGATCCTCGCCCTGAACCAGGCTGATGCCCAGATATCGTGCAAGCCAGGCTTGTTCATACCAGGTCTCGTTCCAGGGCCCTGGTGTCAGGATCGCCACCCGCGCGGCAGGATCCGTCCGCATCGACAGGAGGTGATCGCGAAACTCGCGGAAGAACCCGGCAAGCCGGTGCAGCTGCGGACCAAAAAGCTGCGGCCCAAAGGCGCGGGTGGTGGCGACCCGGGTCTCAAGCGCATAACCCGCGCCCGAAGGTGCCTCGGTCCGGTCAGCGAGCACCCACCATTGCCCGTCGGGGCCGCGCCCGATCTCAAAGGCGACGAAATGCAGGAAATGGCCGGAGCGTGGCGCGATCCCGACCATCGGCTGCGCCCAGGCGGGGTTGCCCGCCAGCAATTCGGCCGGCAGATGCCCCTCTGCGACCATCCGGTTTGGCCCGTAAATATCCGCCATCAACAGTTCCAGCAAATCGGCGCGCCGGATCAACGCGGCGGAAAGCCGGGTCCAGTCGGCCTCGTCGATCAGCACCGGCAGATGGCTCAGCGGCCAGGGGCGCTCGACCGAAGCCGTACCGGCAGAGGTGTCATACTGCCGGTAAATCACCCCGGAATCGCGCAGGTAAAGATCGGCGCGCTCGATCGCACGGGTCAGATCAGTGTCGGAAAGCGTTTCCAGATGGTTGATTAAGGGCCGCCAGAGCGGGCGCATCTGCCCGTCCGGCCCGATCAGCTCATCGGGGACGCCGGGCAAAGGGCGGTACGCTGCCAGGCCGAAATCGTGACGCGGCTCTGATCCGGAAGGCGAAGCTCTGGCCGGAACCGAAGGGGAAGGCAAGTCACCAGTCATGGCTGGACCAGATGCCGATGGGGCGTCTCAGGTCAAGGGTCAGCGGGAATTCCGGGTGCCGGGTCTCGGCCTGTGGCTGCCAGAGATTGCCGGTGCCGCCAAAAGGCTGGAACCGCGCGAGGCGCCGTGCCTCCGCCTCGTTGCCGTTGACCGGGAAAGTGTCGTAATTCCGCCCGCCAGGATGGGCGACATGATAAGTGCAGCCGCCCAGACTGCGCCCCGACCAGCGGTCATAAAGGTCAAAGGACAAAGGCGCCTGGGATTTCAGGCGCGGATGGATGGCCAGTGCCGGCTCCCATGCCTTGAACCGGAGGCCCGCCACCGCCTCGCCGCTGCGGGTAGCGGTCAGGGGCAGCTCGCGCCCGTTGCAGGTCACGGCATAGCGGGATGGGTCGGCGGTGGTCAGTTTCACCTGGAGCCGTTCGGTCGAGCTGTCGGTATAGCGCGCGGTGCCGCCAATGGCGCCGGTCTCGCCCAGAACATGCCAGGGCTCCAGCGCCTGGCGGATCTCGATATGGGTGCCCTCATAATCCACTTCGCCGCAGAAGGGGAAACGGAACTCTGCCTGCGCGCTGAACCATTCCTCTTTCAGATCAAAACCATGGGTGCGCAGATCGGCCAGCACATCGCGGAAATCCTGCCAGACGAAATGCGGCAGCATGAAACGGTCATGCAGGCTGGTTCCCCAGCGGGTCAGCGGGCCGGAGGACGGAGCGTTCCAGAATCGTGCGATCAGGGCGCGGATCAGGAGTTGCTGAGCCAGAGACATCCGCGCATCCGGCGGCATCTCGAAGCCACGGAATTCGACAAGGCCCAGCCGGCCGGTCGGACCATCCGGAGAATAGAGCTTGTCGATGCAGATCTCGGCGCGGTGGGTGTTGCCGGTCACATCGGTGAGCAAGTTTCTCAGCAGCCGGTCGGTCAGCCAGGGCAGCGGCGGCTCTCCCTCGGATGGCGCGGGGATCTGCGACAGCGCGATTTCCATCTCGTAAAGCGCGTCATGGCGGGCCTCGTCGATCCGGGGCGCCTGGGAGGTCGGGCCGATGAAGAGGCCTGAGAACAGGTAAGACAGCGAGGGATGCCGGTTCCAGTGCAGGATCAGTGAGCGCAAGAGGTCAGGGCGGCGCAGGAAGGGGCTGTCGAGCGTTGTGGCACCGCCGACCACGACATGGTTGCCGCCCCCGGTGCCGGTATGTTTGCCGTCGATCATGAATTTCTCGGCGCAAAGACGGCTTTGGCGGGCATCCTCATAGACGCCATTGGTGATCGCGACGCAGTCTTCCCATGAGGTGGCCGGGTGGATATTCACCTCGATCACACCCGGATCGGGGGCAACGCGGATCACATTCATTCGTGGATCATGCGGTGGCTGATAGCCCTCGATATGGACTTTCAGACCCAGTTTTGCCGCCGCCGTCTCAGTTGCAGCCAGCAGGTCGAGATAATCCTCAAGCCGCACCACCGGGGGCATGAAAACCGAAAGCCGCCCCTCGCGCGGCTCGATCGACAGCGCGGTGCGAACGGCACCGCCCAGTTCGGAACCGGCGATCTGTTCGGTGATCTGCTGGCCTCCGGGCGCGGCGGTAAAGCTGGCGCGGGGCTGCGGATTGGCGTCGGGTTTCGGCAGGTCGGGGCGGGCTTCGGTCGGATCGGCAGGGTTCAGCCAGGGGTATTCTGCGGCGGAGAGATGCTTCAGACTGCCGAGCGGCAGCCGGTAGCCGACCGGGCTGTCACCGGGGGTCAGAAAGACCTTGCCGCGACGCATGGACCACAATTCTGACACCCATTTCCGCCCGTGGTCGCGCCCCTGCCAGGGCTGCACCGGCAAGACATAGCCGACAGGCTCCGTCAGCCCGCGCGCGAAGACCTGCGAAATGCGATGCCGCGCCTCGGGGTCTTTCAGCTCGGGGTTTTCCGGGGTGACGTTCTCGGGAAGCATCGCCTCTTTCACCAGCCATTCGGCGGGGTCTTCATAGGCGGGCAGAATGAAATCCTGCGGCAGATCAAGCTGTAGCGCGATTTCCGACAGAAGCGCCGCCGCCTGTTCGGGCGTCGCGCCCTGATCCTCGCCTTCGGGGGCGATCAGGCTGGCATCTTGCCAGACCGGATGGCCGTCCCGCCGCCAGTAAAGTGAAAAGGTCCAGCGCGGCAGCGTCTCGCCCGGATACCATTTGCCCTGGCCGTAATGCAGAAAGCCCCCCGGCGCGAAACGGTCGCGCAAGCGGCGCACCATCTGATCGGCCAGCGCGCGTTTTTGGGGCCCGACGGCTTCGGAATTCCATTCCGGGCTTTCGAAATCATCAATCGAGACGAAGGTCGGCTCGCCGCCCATGGTGAGCCGCACATCCCCCGCCGCCAGCGCCTGATCGACGCGGGCGCCAAGGGCGGTCAACTCCTCCCAGGCCGCATCGGAAAACGGTTTGGTGATGCGCGGATGCTCCGAGATCCGGGTCACGCGCATGTCGAAATCGAAACCGACATTGGCCTGCCCCGTAAAACCGCCGGTGATCGGGGCGGCATTCCGGTAATGCGGTGTCGCGGAAAGCGGGATATGGCTCTCGCCGGTCAGAAGGCCCGAGGTCGGGTCCAGCCCGATCCAGCCGGCGCCGGGCAGATAGACCTCGGCCCAGGCGTGAAGATCCGTGAAATCGACCTCGGTTCCCGAGGGGCCATCCAGCGCCTTCAGATCTGGTTTCAGCTGGATCAGATAGCCCGAGACAAAGCGCGCAGCGAACCCCAGATGGCGCAAAAGATTGACCAGCAGCCAGGAGCTGTCGCGACACGACCCCGAGGCAAGTTGCAACGTCTGCGCCGGCGTCTGGACGCCCGGCTCCATCCGGATCAGGTAGTTCACCTCTGAGGCAATCCGCGCGTTCAGCCCGACGATGAAATCGACAGTGCGCAATGGCGCGCGGCTGATCGAGGCGAGCAGGGCGTCGAATTCGGCGCCCTGTGGCTCCACCTGGCGATAGATCGACAGGTCCTGGATCAGATCGTCGGGATAGGTGAAGGGAAAGGTCTCGGCGCTTTCCTCGACGAAGAAATCAAACGGGTTGTAGACGGTCATATCGGCGACCAGATCAACCTCGATCTTCAGCTCGCGCACGGGTTCAGGAAAGACGAAACGTGCCAGCCAATTGCCGTAAGGGTCTTGCTGGTGGTTGACGAAATGACCGCCGGGGCTGACTTTCAGGCTATGGCTGATCACCCGGGTGCGCGAATGCGGCGCCGGTCGCAGCCGGATCACCTGGGGGCCAAGCAGGACCGGCTGGTCATAGATGTAATGTGTCAGGTGATGGATTGCGGCCTTGATCGACATCGGAACTTCCTGTTGGCGGCCGGCAACATGTTCCACCCCCGGCCCGGAACCCCAGAGTTCAGGGCAAATCCGGGCCAGACAAGGGGGGTTTGCCATCTCTTCGCGCAATTGGCGCAAATCCGGGCAATAACTGCCCGCCAATCGGGCAGTCCGCGGGGGCCTTACCCGTCAGCGGTTGTGACCGGCGGCGGCACCAGCGGCGGCAAGGCATTCGTCTGCGGCTGGCGGCGCGCCTCGTCTTCAAGTATTTCGCGCTGCCATTCCCGCCAGATCGACATCAGAAGCGCCATCAGCACCGGCCCGACGAAAAGCCCGACAATGCCCATGGTCTTTACCCCGCCGATCAACCCGAAGAAGGTCGGCAGGAACGGCAGCCGCACCGGGCCACCGACCAGCATCGGGCGGATGGTCTTGTCGACGATGAACAGCTCGACCGTGCCCCAGGTGAAGAGCGCGACCCCGGCCCAGGGCGAGCCCGAGGCGACCAGATACAGCGAGGCAAGGGTGAAGGACAAAGGTGCGCCGCCGGGGATCAGCGCCATGACGGCGGTGATGACGGCGAAGGTGACGGGCGAGGGCAGGCCCGCGAAGTAATAGGCGATGCCCAGAACCACGCCTTCGCCAATCGCAATCAGCGTCATGCCGGTCACTGTGGCCGAAATGGTGGCGGGCGCGATGCGCGACAGGCGGTTCCAGCGTTCGGGGAGGATGCGGGCACCGACGCGGTCGATCTGTTCCACCACGCGGTCGCCGTCACGATAGAACACGAACAGCGCGATCAGCATGAAAACGAGGTTCAGGAACAGGTGGAAGGCGGTCGATCCCGCGCTGAGCACGCCGCGATAGATCGAGCCGATATTCTCGCCCGAGATCAGCTGCACCAATTCCCCAAGGCCGCCGGGATGGCCAATGGTCGCGCGCCATTTGTCATCTATCCAGCCGCCGACCTGCGGCAGTTCGACCAGCCAGTGCGGCGGCGGTGTGCCGGTGCTGTTGATGCGGAACCCCCAGGAGATCCAGTCACGCAATTCGTGGAAGGCGTAGAACAGCGCCGCAAGGATCGGCAGCACCAGAAAGCACAAAAGCACAAGCACCAGTGCCGTGGCGGTCAGGGTGCGCCCCAGCTTTGGCAGCGAGCGTTCGCGCAGGGGCCAGCTTGCGACCGCGATCACGGTGGCGGCCAGTACGGGCACGATAAAGCCGTAGAAGAAATAGACCGAGGCCGCGAGGATCGCGAGCAAGAGCCAGCGCGCCGCCGAAATATCGGTGATCAGCGGGCGACGATATCCGTGCCGCGTTTCCCCGGCAAAGGGTGGCTCGGGGCGGGAGGGAGGTCCGGGGCGGGAAGGGGTCGTCGTTGCGGCCATGTTCCGATCTTTTCCATTTTCCGGCATAGTCGCGCCCCGGGGCGCCAGTGTCGAGATGCCAGTGTCAGGACAGCGGCACTATGGATCGCAGTTTCATGAGACATTCCGATGAAAATCTCTTTTCTGCGGCAGGATTTTCGCGGCACTATGGCCGCGATGTCACCACCCACAGATGGGGTGGCGCCCCGCGAACTGCAAGTGTTTATGATCTGCAAGTGGTTGCTTTTCCGGATCGTTTTGCGATTTTGCCAATCTCCCGGAAGAGTGGGCAGGGCAGGAATTTCTGGCCCGCCTCTGCCCCTTCGCGACCGCAGAGGTTGTGATGCATATATTTGCAGATTATGGCCAAAACCGAAAACGACTGGAAACTCAGGGCGATCCTGACTGGAGGCGAAGCTATGGCTCCGAAATTTGGCACCAGCGGCCTGCGCGGCCTCGTGACTGAACTGACCGACGCATTGGTGGCGGATTACACCCGCGCCTTTCTCGCGGCCTGCCCCACGGAAGGCGGCTCGGGCGGCGGGTTGTTTGTCGGCGAAGATCTGCGGCCCTCAAGCCCTGGCATTGCGCGTGTGGTGATCGAGACCGCGCTGAAGGAGGGCGTTGATGTCACCGCCTGTGGCGCGCTCCCGACGCCGGCGCTGGCCTGTCTCGCGCGTCGGGCCGGAGCGGCGGCGGTGATGGTGACCGGCAGCCATATCCCCGCCGATCGCAACGGGCTGAAATTCTACACCCCTGCAGGCGAGATCACCAAAGAAGATGAGACCGCGATCCTTGGGGCCCTTGGCCGCGATCCGGGTAATGCCGCCCCTGACGGCCGCAGGTTGCAGGAGGCCGGGGGCAATACTGCCTTTATTCACCGCTATGTGTCGGTCTTCGGCCCTGATGCGCTGCAGGGGCGGCGGATCGGCGTTTACAGCCATTCGGCGGTCGGACGCGAGGCGATGCTGTCAACGCTGCGCGGACTTGGCGCCGAGGCGATTGAGTTTGGCCATTCCGACAGCTTCATCCCGGTCGATACCGAAGCCGTTGACCCCGATGTTGCGCGCCAGATCGCGATCTGGGTGGCAGAGAACGGCCTTGATGCCCTGATTTCGACCGATGGCGATTCCGACCGCCCGCTTTTGGCAGATGAGACCGGGCGCATCGTGCCCGGCGATATCCTCGGCCAGATCGCGGCTGCGGCGCTTGGGGCAGATACGGTGGTGACGCCGGTTTCCTCGAATTCGGGTGTGATGCGCAAGGGATTTGCCTCGGTCAGGCGCACCAGGATCGGCTCGCCATTTGTGATCGCTGCGATGGAAGCGGCGGGCGGGCGCGTGGTGGGATATGAAGCCAATGGCGGCTTCCTGCTGGGCTTTGACGCGGCGCTGGCCGGTGGCGTGATCCAGGCGCTGCCGACCCGCGATTTCCTGCTGCCGATCCTGATGGTGCTGATTGCGGCGCAGGGCGGCACGGTCTCGACCCTTGTGGCGGGTGAGCCACCGGTCGTGACCCTGTCGGACCGGCTGCAAGAGATCGCGCCAGAGCGCTCGGGCCCCTTTCTCACGCGGCTGGTCCGGGATGCGGGCGCACGGGCGGCCTTTCTCGCCGGGCTTGGCCAGGAGGAAAAAGCTGTCGATCTGACAGACGGGTTGCGGATCACCCTGGCGACCGGCGCCATTCTGCATCTGCGCCCCTCTGGCAATGCGCCCGAATTCAGGCTCTATACCGAGGCGGAAGATGCGGTTGCAGCACGGAATTTGATGGATCGCGGGCTGACGGCGCTGAGGCAAGAGCTGATCGGATAAAGGTGATTTATGGCTGAGACACGCAAAGCGCTGGTGACGGGATCTTCGGGCTTTATCGGCTATCACCTCTGCCGTCGCCTGCTGGCAGATGGCTTCCAGGTGATCGGGCTCGACAATATGTCCGATTACTATGACGTGACACTGAAACAGCGCCGCCAGGCGATGCTGAGCCAGGATCCGGGCTTCCAGGTCGTGAATGATTCGGTTGAGACACCCGGCCTGATGATGCAGCTGTTCGAAACCCATCGCCCCGATGTGGTGATCCATCTCGCCGCCCAGGCCGGGGTGCGCTATTCCATCGACAACCCGCGCGCCTATCTGGAAAGCAATATCGTCGGCACTTTCGAGATATTAGAGGCAGCCCGCGCCTTCCCACCGCAGCATTTGCTGCTGGCCTCGACCTCTTCGGCCTATGGCGCCAATACGAAGATGCCCTATGCGGAAACCGACCGCGCCGATCATCAGATGTCGTTCTATGCCGCGACGAAAAAGGCAACGGAAGGCATGGCGCACAGCTATGCGCATCTCTTCGGCCTGCCGGTGACGATGTTCCGCTTTTTCACGGTTTACGGACCCTGGGGGCGCCCGGATATGGCGCCGATCAAATTCACCGCGAGAATTCTCAGAGGCGAGCCCATCGACGTCTATAACCATGGCGAGATGAAGCGCGACTTTACCTATATCGACGACCTGGTGGAAGGGATCCGCCTTCTGATCGACGCTGCCCCTGTGACGCCGGAAAATGGCCAGGTGTCCGAAGGCGACAGCCTTTCGCCGGTGGCGCCCTGGCGTGTGGTGAATATCGGCAATTCCGAAGCCGTGGAGTTGGATGATTTCATCGCAGCCATCGAGGCCGCCACCGGGCGCAAGGCGATCCGCAATCTGATGCCGATGCAGGCCGGTGACGTACCCGCGACCTGGGCCGATGCGAACCTGTTGAAAAGCCTGACCGGTTATCAGCCCAAAACCCGCGTGCCCGAAGGGGTGGCGGCTTTCGTCGCCTGGTATCGTGACTACTACAATGTCTGAGGGCGCGGGCTCTGTCGGCTCGCATACCTGCAATGCGCTGGCCCCGGGCGGAGTTCATCCCGCTCGCCCTTGACAATCTCCCGACCGGCTGGGGCGAGGGGGAATGGACTGCTGGCGCAGTATAAGCCGGTGACGCTTTTCGCGGCGCTGGCAGCAAATACCGGCTCAATCAGAGCATTTGCCGAGTGTCGCCATCCCTGACCCTGTTCCGGCAGGCGACCCCGACCAAGAAATATCAGTAAGCCCTTGTTTTCAAGGGTGCTATTTCGCATCAACGGCTTGGCAGGGGAAAAGGTGAGAGGCTGGACAACGACCCAAACGGATCTCGTTACGGCTGCTTCCTTCCGGACCTGACCGGGTTGGCGAGGCGTTCACCCGCGCCAACCTCTCAAGTCCGATATAAGCGGCCTGAAAGGCTGACGCAAGAGGGGCTCAGATGGCGAGACCGGCAAGGCGGGCGCCCGCCAGCAGGTCATCGGCGATGTGATGTGCCCAGCGGCCTGTCGGGCTGACGACGTCTTTCACCTGCACCACGGTGCAGCCGGCGCGATGGCCGGCCTCAGCGCCGGTCTCGCTGTCCTCGAAGACCAGGCAGCGCGACGGGTCGAGATCCAGCATCTCTGCCGCCATCAGATAGGGCTGCGGATCGGGCTTTGGCCGCGTCACCTCGTCCAGCGTGATCACCCCGGCAAAGGCCGCATGGATGCCGGTCAGCTCAAGCTTGCGCAGCGCGCCCGGGCGCCCCGACGAAGTCACCAGCACCGCAGGCACCGCGAGCCCGTCAAGGAGCTGGCGCGCGCCGGGTTTCAGATCAAGGCCCGCTTCGAGATCTTCGTAAAAGGCGCGGTGCAGATCGGTCTGCAGCTGTACGGCGTCCAGTCCCGGCAGCGTCTCACGCAGATATTGGGTGACTGCGGGCTCATCCTTGCCGATCAGCTCATGAAGGAAATCGGGTTCGACCGGATGGCCATGATCCGCAAAAACCCGCATGTTAGAGCGTAGCGCCAGCGCCTCGGTATCGACCAGAGTGCCGTCGAGATCGAAGAAAACCGCGTCAAACATATTCATCCTCAGCCATTGAATCCGCTGGCCGGACCCTGCACCATCACAGATGCAGACGAAAGCGCGAAAAGCCTGATGGCATCAGCCCGATTGGCTCGGGACGCAGCAAGGCGGCGGAGTCGAGCCGCTCGCAGGCGCCGCTTCCACTGTCAAAAAGCACCGAGGTGCCCGGCATCGGCGTGAAGCGCCAGCCGGGGTGGTCATCTGAGACGATCCGCTCCTTTTCGCGGATATAATCGGCGATGATCCCGGTACAGTTGCGGCCCTCATCAAGGACCACTTCACCGGCGGGGCGGCGGGGGTCGTCGGTTATGTAATTATTGACGACGAGGATCACAGGATCGTCTGGCCCAAGCGGCCGGCCGTCGATCATGAGGCCCTTGATGCGGCCCTTGCCGAAGGGGCGCGCGATCCCGGGCGGGGCAGGGGGCAGGCTCAGGTCGATCTGATAGACGGCACCGATGGCAGCGGCATAGCTGAAGGCCGGAATCACTGGATTGGTCAGGATCTGGTCAGGTTTGCCCGGCAGGATCTGGTTGAAGAGTGTGCAGGCAAGGTCAAGCCGCCTGGCCAGCTCCGCTCCGGTGGTCAGGAGCGCGGTCAGCGTATTTGGAAACGGATAAAGGCTGAACACGTGGCGCAGCGAGACATTTCCCTGCGGAATGTCGACGTAGTTCATCGGCCCGCCGCGCCCGCCAGAGCGGAAGGACGAAACCAGCGCCACCATCGGCAGTTTGCTCCATGGCCCGCCGTCGAGGCGTGCGCGGGCATGCGCGCTTAGTGCAGCCCCGATCAGACGCATCGCCTGGCCGTCCGCGACATTGGCAAACCAGGACGAGACCGGCATCGCGACCGTCCCAAGCCGCTGTCGCATCCGGAAAAGCGCGGCGGAGTGATCCTGGGCCAGCGCAAGCCGCAAGGGGGCCGAAGCCTCGCGGATCGTGCGCGACGGCATCCCGGCAACCGTTTCCTGGCCGGCGATCAGGTGCGCCCGGCTGCGCGTCACCTCCCATCGGCGGTTCGGGATGCCGCTCACCGGGCTCAGCCAGAGGTCGATCACCCCCAGATGCGAGCCTTCATGCCCCGGTTGCACCACCGGCTTGCCGGAAATATGGCCGCTGATCCCGTTCACCCTTGGGTCGGAATAGCTGCGCAGGTCGGGAAAGGTCAGGTGGCTATGGCCGGCAATCACTGCATCAAGCCCGGGGATCCCGGCAATCTCGACCGCCTGGTTGTCTTCGGACACACCTGCAACCGGCTGCGCGATGCCGGTATGGGCAAGACAGATCACGATATCCGCCCCCTGCGCCCGCAATTCTGGCACCCAGGCGCGGGCGGTCTCCTCCATCTGCCGTATCTCGAGCCGGTCCCGGATCCAGCGCGCATTCCATTGCAGCGTCTCGGGCGGCGTCAGGGCGAAAATTCCGACAGTGACCGCGCGCCGCGTCCCGTCCGGAAGTGCGATCTCGCGGGTCAACAATGTTGCAGGCGTGGTGAAATGCCGGTCTGCAAGCGGCGTTGACGCCTTCTCCACCAGGACATTGGTGGAAATCACCGGAAAAGCGGCACCCTCAATCGCGCAGCTCAGCGTTTCGAGCCCGTAGTCGAATTCATGATTGCCAAGCGCCACAGCATCATAGGAAAGGGCGTTGAAGGCTGTGATCGCGGGATGCGGCCGTCTGCCGCGCCGCGTCGTTCCGATCTCGGCCAGGGCGCCACCCTGCAGAAAATCCCCGTTGTCGAGCAAAAGAGAAGCGGGCGCAGTGCGGCGCGCTTCGGCGATCAGACAGGCGATCTGGGCGAGGCCGGTGCCGGGAAGCTGGCGATTTGCGAAATAGTCATAGGACAGCAGCTGCGCGTGAAGGTCGCTGGTCGCGATGATCCTCAGCAGGCCGGAGCCGTCAGGCGGCGTTTCGCGGGCAAAGACCAATCCTCCGGACCAGAGCCTGTCAGGTTCAGAAGACATGCTGCCATGCCTTCGAAGGGGGTGAGAGTGCAACCATTGCGGTCATATTTGATTGAAACACGGTCGACATTCAAATGAACAACTGAAGGTTGTCACGCCGCTGGCTCAGCCGCAAGCCCCCACGGAAAACTCTGCCGGATGCGTGGCGAAGGGGCTTTTCGGCGCCTGTCCGGCATGTCATCACCGCCTGAAGATCCCTGAAGGCTAATGCGGTGGAGCAAGTGATGCAACAGGCCAGTTCCGTGACTTTTGGCGGCACCGGGCGCGACAGGGGCCATGAGTTGCGCTCTGACGCCGAGGCGCTGGCGGCGCTTCTTGCAGGCGGGCTGATCCTGCCGCTATGGCGCGGGATGCCGCTGGCCGATGACACCACATTGGGGTTTGTGACGACGGGGGATCCGTTGCTGGCCGATGCCCCGCCACCGGTTTTTCTGGGTCTCTGGCGCGAGAAGGGTGTTTTTGCCGCTGATGTCTCGTCCTGGAAGCCGGAAGAGGGCCTGCCGACCGAGACGGTTTTCGATGCCGGGCGGCAGCCGCATCCGCTGGCACCGGCGGGGCGGCAATTCATCGAACTGCGCCAGATCATGGCAGCGCTTGACCCGGACGAGGCCGAGATGGCCGCAACCGCCCGGGCGCTGCTGGAATGGCACCGCAGCCATGGCTTCTGCCCGTCCTGCGGGGCGAAATCCGAGACCGGCGGCGCCGGCTGGCACCGCAAATGCCCGTCTTGCAAGGCGATGCATTTTCCACGCACCGATCCGGTGGTGATCATGCTGGTGACCCGGGGCAATGACCTTCTGCTCGGCCGCAGCCCGGGCTGGCCCGAGGGCATGTATTCGACGCTTGCGGGCTTTGTCGAGCCGGGCGAGACCGTCGAGGCTGCGGTGTGCCGCGAGGTTCAGGAAGAGACCGGCGTGATCTGCGGCGCGGTGCGCTACCTTGCCAGCCAGCCCTGGCCTTTCCCGGCCTCGCTGATGCTGGGCTGTCATGCTCAGGCGCTCAGCGATGAGATCATTCTCGACCCGGTCGAGCTGGATCACGCGCTCTGGGTCAGCCGCGAAGACATGGTGCGGGTGGTCAATGGCACGCATGAGGCGGTGCGACCGCCACGCCAGGGCTCTATCGCGCGCTATCTTATCGAAAGCTGGCTTGCCGACCGGCTGGATTAAGGGGATTGTTGCAAATCCGGTGGTGAAAGCCGGCATAAAACTACGGCGAAATATCTGACGATACACAGGATATATCTGAAATAACACCGCGCCAGGGTTTAAGGTCGCGGTATCTCCGGCAAGGTTGCGCCGGTACAGTTTTCACCCGCCGTTTCGCCTCGCAGCTGTGGCGGTCTGCGGTCTGGCATATAACAACACTGACAGTCAGGTTCTGACATATGAAATTCAGCGCGAAGCAGGATATTGAGGCACCACTGGACTTTGTCTGGCAGGAAGTCATCGATTTCGAACATTTCGAGCGCATGGCCGTGCGGCGCGGTGCAGAGGTCGAGCGGATCGATCATCTGAAACGCCCGGAGGCCGGCATGGCCTGGCGACTGCGTTTTGCCTATAAAAGCAAGCCGCGAAAGGTGCTCTTGCGCATTGCCGAGCTGAGCCCGCCCAACGCGCTTGACCTCGACCTCGACAGCCCTTCCGTGGCGGGCGGGGTGCGGCTGGAATTGCTGAGCCTCGCGCCGAAGCGCACGCGGGTATTGCTGGTTGCCGAGACCCGCCCGAAGACCATCGCAGCGCGGCTGCTGATCCAGTCGCTGCGCCTGGTCAAGGGCCGCACGCAGCGCAGGCTGGACGGGCAGATGGGCAAATTCGCGAAGATGATCGAAGAGCGCTGGCTGGAAAGCGCTGGCTGACCAGGGGCAAGCGAGCCATCAGGGCCAGGTCTCAGGTATCACTGGCCTAAGGCATCAGGGTCAGGCGGGCATCCCGCCATCGGAATCGTCGCCGGCCTCTTCCAGCAGGCGGCGATAATCCGGGATCTCGATCAGCCGCTTTCCATGCAGCCGGATGACCCCGTCGCGCTTCAGCGCCGAGATCTGGCGGCTGACCGTTTCCAGCGTCAGGCCAAGGTAATCCGCCATCTCTTCGCGGGTCAGCGGCAGCTCGACCGAGGCCTTGCCCAGCGTCTCATGCACCTTCAGCGACGCATCGCGCCGCGCCACAATCGCCAGCAGCGAGGCGATCTTTTCACGCGCGGTCTTGCGGCCCAGCAGGAGCATCCATTCGCGCGCCGCATCCAGCTCGTCGAGCGTCATTTCCAGCAGGCGCTGCGCCACATGCGGGGTTTTCACCAGCATGTCCTCGAAGGGTTTGCGGCGAAAACAGCACATCACCAGATCGGTCGTCGCGGTGACGTCATAGGTCGCGGTTGCCCGCCCCGGCCTCCCGACGAAATCCGAGGGCAGCAAAAGGCCCACCATCTGGCGCCGCCCGTCTTCCATCGTCTGGGTGAGGGTGGCGATGCCTGAGACCACCGAGGCCACGAAATCCATCCGGTCCCCCGACCAGATCACCGTCTGGCCGGCCTGAAAGCTGCGGTAATATTTCAGCTGCTCCAGCGTATCCATCTCGTCGCTGTCACAACGGGCGCAAACGGCACGATGGCGGATCGGGCAACCGCCGCACTCCATGTGCAAAGCCTGTTTGTCGTGCAGCGTCAAATTCACGCCGGGTGCCTCATTCAAAATCATTGATCTGCGTCAAGGAAGCAGAGCCTGCGCCGCTTTAGGGTAGAGCCATGACGCCAGATAAGCAACTTGAACGGCTGGGACTTTTTGACGCGAAGGTGCCCCGCTATACCTCATACCCGACCGCGCCGCAGTTTCGGGACGGGATCGGGGCGCCTGAGTTTACCTCCTGGCTGGCGCAGATCCCGGCCGGGTCGGGCATATCGCTTTATCTTCACGTGCCTTTCTGCCGCAGGTTGTGCTGGTTTTGCGCCTGCCGCACCCAGGGCACGCAATCCGAAGACCCGGTGATCGCCTATGCCCGGACACTGCGCGACGAGATCGCACTGCTGGCGCGGCATCTGCCTGAGAATGTTACGCTTTCCAGGCTGCACTGGGGCGGTGGCACGCCGACCTTGCTGCCGCCGGACGAGATCCTGCGTCTGACGGATGCGATTTTCTCGGTCGCTCCGATGGCACCGGGCGGCGAATTCTCGGTCGAGATCGATCCCAATGAGGCGGATGAGGCGCGCCTTGATGCGCTGGCGCAAGCGGGGATGACCCGGGCCTCGATCGGGGTCCAGGATTTCGATCCCGAGATCCAGAAAGCCATCGGCCGCGACCAGAGCTACGCGCTGACAAAGCGCATTTCCGACGGGCTGCGCGCCCGTGGCATCACCAGTCTGAACGCCGATATCCTTTACGGGCTGCCGCATCAGGACCGCGCCCGCATCGCTGATTCGGTGCAAAAGCTGCTCTCACTGGGGCCGGACCGGGTGGCGCTCTACGGCTATGCCCATGTGCCCTGGATGAGCCGGCGCCAGCAGCTGATCCCTTCGGAAAGCCTGCCGACTCCGCAGGAACGCCTGGCTCTGTTCGACACCGCCCGGGCGCTGTTTGCCGCCGATGGCTATGACGAGATCGGCATCGATCATTTCGCGCTGCCCTCGGATGGCCTGGCGAAGACCTGGAAAGAGGGCCGGCTGCGGCGGAATTTCCAGGGCTATACCGATGATCAGTCGGGGGTGCTGGTGGGGCTTGGCGCGTCGTCGATCTCGCGCTTTCCCCAGGGCTATGCGCAGAACGCCCCCGCCACGGCCGCCTATACGAAAGCGATCCGCGAGGGGCGGTTTTCGATTGCCAAAGGCCATGCTTTCCAGGGCGAAGACCTGATGCGGGGCCGTATCATCGAGGCGCTGATGTGCGACTTCCGCGTCTCGGGTACGGAACTGACGCGTGATTACGGTGCCAGCCCGACCCGGCTTGCGGCGCTGTTTGACGCGGTCAGCCTGCGGTTCGGGGATATGGTCCTGCGCGACGGCGCCGACCTGATCATCCCGCCCTGCGGCCGGCCGCTGACGCGGATGATCGCGCGGATGTTTGACGCCTATGACAGCGCGAAGGCGCAGCATTCGGCCGCGGTCTGATCCTTACGCGCCCTGCACCAGGCTTTCGACCAGCGCGACCTGGGCTGGCAGGCAGACCCGCTTCAGATCATATTTCGCGACCACCTCGGCGCGGGCGCGGGCGCGGATCGCGTCAAACCGCCCGGGTTCGGCCAGGCATTCCGCAAGCTGGCGCGCCCATGCTTTCTGGTCGAAGAAATCCACCAGAAGCCCGGTCTCGCCATGGCGGATCATCTCTTCGACCGGCGCGGTACGTGACCCGACGACCAGAGCGCCCGCCGCCATTGCCTCGACCATCGACCAGGACAGCACGAAAGGATAGGTCAGATAGGCATGTGCCCGACTGACCTGCATCAGCCGCAGATAATCGGCATAAGGCAGCTTGCCGGTGAAATGCACGCGGGATAGATCAAGCCGGTCCTTCACCTTATCCAGGATGATATCCTTCCAGCCCTTCGCACCCTTCGGGGCGGCACCATAGCTCACCTCATCGCCGCCCACGATCACCACCTGGGCATTGGGGCGTTCGCGCATCAGGCGCGGCAGCATCCGCATGAAGATATGATAGCCGCGATAGGGTTCGAGATTGCGGTTCACGAAGGTCAGCACCTCGTCCCCGGCCCGCAAGACCTGGCCCGATGGCGTGGTGAACTGCGCGCGCGGATCGGGGCGGACGATGTCGGTATCGACGCCGTCAAAGATCACATCCACCATCGGGCGCAGCGTGGCGGGCAGCGTCGAGGCCTGCCATTCGGTCGGCGCGAGCCCGCGATCGGCATGAACCAGTGCCTGACCGAGATGCGCGGCGCGGCCCTGGGCGATCATCACCTGGTCAAAGCCGCCGGGCGAAAATTCGGGGTCAAAGCCCACATCCTGACCGGCGCCGCGATAGTAGAATTCGGAATAGACCAGCAGTTTCGCCTTGGGCCAGACCTCTTTCAGAAAGAGCGTCTCGCCCCAGCCGGAATGGCCGATGATCAGATCGGGCGAGAACCCCTCGCGGTCGCGGATGGTCATGGCGGCGCGGGCCGCAACCACCCCCCGGTCGGAATTTGTGGTGTAATTGCGCCCCAGACGCGTGGCACGGGGATCGACCGGGTCGGGCGTGAACTTGTAGTGCCAGGTCTTAACCGGCGAGGGCCGGTCATTCCCGTGATCGGTCAGCGCGCGGCAGTCATGTCCACGCCGCACCAGTTCCGGCGCCAGATGTGGGAACTGGCCAGGGAAATTCTGGTGGACAAAGAGGATCTTCACGCATCCTCCCCGAGGGAGCCTGTTGCAGCGCCTTCGGGAGCCTCTTCTGCGCTGACCGGGCGCAGATCACCAAAGGCGGCTTCCATCAGCGCGCGGGTGTAATCGCTGGCGGGGCGGCGGAAAACCTGTTCGGTCGTACCGGATTCGACCACATCCCCCGCCCGCATCACCATGACCTTATGCGACATGGCGCGGATCACCCGCAGGTCATGGCTGATGAAGATATAGGCCAGCCCCCATTTCCGTTGCAGCCCGCGCAGGAGTTCGACGATCTGCACCTGTACCGTCATGTCCAGCGCCGAGGTCGGCTCGTCCAGCACCACAAGTTTCGGGCGCAGGATCATGGCGCGGGCAATGGCGATACGCTGCCGTTGCCCGCCGGAAAACTCATGCGGGTAGCGGGTCATCATCTCGGGGTCGAGCCCGACCTCACGCATGATGTCTGTCACCATATCGCGCGGGTCGCGGCCCGGTTCGACGCCATGCACGCCGAGGCCTTCGGCGATGATCTGTTCCGCCGTCATCCGGGGCGAGAGGCTGCCGAACGGGTCCTGGAACACGATCTGCATGTCGCGGCGCAGATCGCGCAGTGCCTGGCCGCGCAGCCGCGAGATATCCTTGCCCATGAAAAAAACCGGCCCCTCCGAGCCGATCAGCCGCATCAGGGCCAGCGCCAGCGTGGTTTTGCCAGAGCCGCTTTCGCCGACAATGCCCAGGGTTTCCCCGGCACGGACCGCGACATTGGCATCGTTCACGGCTTTCACATGCCCGACGGTGCGCTGAAGGAAGCCCTTGGTGATCGGGAACCAGACTTTCAGATGTTCAGAGCGGACCACTTCCGGGGCGTCAGCTGCCACCGGCCCGGGGTGGCCTGCGGCCTCGGCCGCCAGCAGTTTTTGCGTATAGGGGTGCTGGGGGTTGCCGAATACCTCGGCGGCTGGCCCCTGTTCGACGATCACCCCGTTTTGCATCACGCAGACCCGGTCGGCGATGCGGCGCACGATGTTCAGATCATGGGTGATGAACAAGAGGCTGAGGCCTTCGGACGCTTTCAGCTCGGCCAGCAATTCAAGGATCTGCTTCTGGATCGTCACATCCAGCGCGGTGGTCGGCTCATCCGCGACCAACAGCTCTGGCCCATTGGCCAGCGCCATGGCGATCATGACGCGCTGGCGCTGCCCGCCCGAAAGCTGATGCGGCCAGGCGTTCAGCCGGCTTTCCGGGTCGCGGATGCCGACCTTGGTCAAAAGCTCAATCACCCGCGCCCGCGCTTTGGCGCCGCGCAGGCCCTGGTGCAGTTCCAGGCTTTCGGTGATCTGCCGCTCGATCGAATGGAGCGGGTTCAATGAGGTCATCGGCTCCTGGAAGATGAAGCTGATATCATCGCCCCGCATCTGGCGCAGCTCGGCCTCTGAGAGTTTCGCGATGTCGCGCCCCTGCCAGGAGATGGTGCCCGAGACCGTGGCGTTATCGGCCAGAAGCCGCACGGTCGACAGCGCGGTCACCGATTTCCCGGAACCGCTTTCGCCGACCAGGGCCACTGTCTCGCCCTTGCCCACAGAGAAAGACACGCCCTTCACCGCCTCGATCTGGCGACCGTCCTGGGAAAAGCTGACGCGCAGGTCTTTTACGTCAAGCAGGCTCATCGGAAGGTCTTTCTCGGGTCGAATGCGTCGCGGATGCCTTCAAAGATGAAGATCAGCAGCGTCAGCATGATGGCGAAGGTGAAGAAGGCGACAAAGGCCAGATGCGGCGATTGCAGATTGGCCTGGGCCTGGCGCGAGAGCTGGCCAAGGGATGGCGCCGACAAGGGCAGGCCAAAGCCCAGGTAGTCGAGCATCGCCAGCGTGCCGATGGTGCCGGTGACCATGAAAGGCAGCATGGTCAGCGTGGCGACCATCGCATTCGGCAGCATATGGCGGAACATGATCTGAAGATCGGGCACCCCAAGGGCGCGTGCCGCCCGCACATATTCGAAATTCCGCGCGCGCAGGAATTCGGCCCGCACCACACCGACCAGCCCCGTCCAGCCGAACAGCACCAGAAGGAACACCATCAGCCAGAAGCTCTTCGCCCAGATCGCGGTCAGGATGATGATGACATAGATCGAGGGGATCGAGCCCCAGAGCTCGATCACGCGCTGGAAAATCAGGTCGGTCTTGCCGCCGAAATATCCCTGGACAGCACCCGCTGCGACACCAAAAAGCCCGTTCAGCACCGTGACGATCAGCGCGAAGGTGACGGAAAGGCGGAAGCCATAGATCACGCGGGCCAGCACGTCACGGCTGGCCTCATCGGTGCCCAGCCAGTTCTGCGCCGAGGGGCCGGCAGGGGCGCGACCGCCGGTATCGACGATGGTGCTGTATTGATAGGGGAGCGGTGCCCAGAGGATCCAGCCCTTCCGGACCGGCTCGCCCATGACGGTACCCTTCTCGTTCAGCTCGGCCATGACAGCGGCAGTGTCATTCTCGCATTCCGCGCTGCCGCCGGTCATGATCAGACATTGCACCTCGGGCTGGCGATAAGTGGCCTCGGTGCGCAGGACACCGCCAAAGCGGGTCTCGGGTAGAATTTGAGGAAGGGCATGTGCCAGCTGCCCTGATAGCGCACCAGCAGAGGCCGGTCATTGGCGATCAGCTCTGCCCCGAGCGTCAGCACATAAAGCACGCCGAAAATGATCAGTGACCAGAAGGCCCGCCGGTTGGCTTTGAAATTGCGCCAGCGGCGCTGGTTCAGCGGCGAAAGTGCCATCAGCCCGCCCTCTTCGAGAAATCAATACGGGGATCGACGAGCACATACATCAGATCCGAGATAATCCCCACGACCAGCCCGATCAGCCCAAAGGCAAACAGCGTGCCGAACATCACCGCAAAATCGCGTTCAATCGTGGCACGGTATAAAAGCAGCCCCAGACCGTCCAGCGTGAAGATCATCTCGATGATCAGCGACGAACCGAAGAAAACCCCGAGGAACAGTGCCGGAAAGCCCGCAATCACGATCAGCATCGCATTGCGGAAGACATGTCCGTAAAGCACGCGGCGTTCTGACAGGCCCTTGGCGCGGGCGGTCATGACATATTGCTTGCGGATCTCGTCAAGGAAGCTGTTCTTGGTCAGAAGCGTCAGCGTGGCAAAGCTGGCGATCAGCTGCGCCGTCACCGGCAAAGTGATATGCCAGAGATAATCGCCGACCTTGCCGATCCAGGACAGGCTGTCCCAGTTGTCCGATGTCAGCCCCCGCAGCGGGAACCATTGCCAGTAGGTGCCCCCGGCAAACAGCACCATCAAGAGGATCGCAAACAGGAAGCCGGGGATCGCATAGGCGGCGATGATGATGCCCGAAGACCAGGTGTCGAACGAGGATCCGTCCTTCACCGCCTTGCGGATGCCCAGCGGGATCGAGATCAGATAAGCGATCAGCGTCGACCACAGGCCCAGCGTGATCGAGACCGGCATTTTCTCGATGATCAGATCGACGACCGAGATCTTGCGGAAAAAGCTCTCGCCAAAGTCAAAGCGCGCATAGTTCCACATCATGATGCCAAAGCGCTCCCAGAACGGGATCATTTCTTTGTGGCAGGCCTCGTTGCGGATGTCGCGTCTGCCGGTGAAACCATCGTCACAGATGATACGGGCAAAGCCGAATTGCTCCTCAAGCTGTGCCCGGTATTCGGGGGAAAGGCCTTGCGCGCCGGTATAGCCCGACTGGCCCGCGTCGCCGGTTCCGGCATCACCGCCCGCCCCGGCGATCCCTGCAATGGAATCGCCAGACCCCTGCAGCCGTGCCTCGATCTGATCCAGCGGGCCGCCCGGCACCACATTGGTGAGGGCGAAATTGATCAGCATGATGCCGAACAGGGTCGGGATCACCAGCAACAGCCGTCTGAGAATATAGGAGCCCAAGGTCGTCCCGCCTGTTCGTTCAAAATTCGGTCGTGAGAGGATCGGTCAGAAGAGAGATCACTGTCGCAGCGCGCCGCTGGCCTTCAGAGCAGCGGCTTTTTCCGCGTTGACCCACCACCAGCTCAGCTCGCCTGTGGCATAGGGCGGCAGCACGGCGGGGTGTTCATACATGTCGTAATACGCGACCCAGACCTCGGGCTTGTGCCACATGGGCACGCGGAACCTGTCGGCGCGCAGCACCCGGTCAAGGGCATGAACCGCCGTGGTGACCTCGTCGCGGGACTGTGCCGCGACGATGACATTGATCAGCCGGTCCACCGCCGGATCTTTCAGCCCGGCAAGGTTTCTGACCGAGACATCCGCCTCGGCCGATCCGATCCATTGGCGCAGGCCGGAATCGGGGAAGTAGTCAAAGACAAAGAAGGTACTGGTGAAGTCGAAATCATAATCCGGGTTGCGGGTCCGCACCTCATATTGCGCGGAATCGATCTGATTCACGCCGGCATCAATGCCGACCGCGCGCAGGTTTTCGACAAAGGGCGCCAGGATCTTTTCAAAGGTCGGGTTGTCGTCAAGGATCTCAAGCCGCAGCGCCACGCCTTTTGCATTGCGGCGGATGCCTTTGTCATCCACCAGCCATCCCGCCTCATCGAGCAGTTTCGACGCCTTGAGGAGGGACTTCCGGTCCAGCAGCTTTCCGGCATCCGAGACGGGCTGCGAATAGGGCGCGTCGGTCAGAATCCCGGGCGGCAGCAATCCTTCCCCGACCAGGGGTTCCAGCAGCGCGACCTCTTCCGGCGCGGGCGGGCCTTCTGCCTGCAACCAGGAATTTTCCCAGAAGGAATTGATCCGCTGGTATTTGCCGAAGAACAACGTGTCGTTGCTCCATTCAAAGTTGAACAGGATCGCAACGGCCTCGCGCAGTCGTGGATCCTGCCAGATGCCGCGGCGCAGATTGAAGACCCAGGACTGGCCGTTGGAAACTCCGTCACGGGGCAGTTCTTCCTTGCGGACGCTGCATTCAGCACGGCGGGGAAATCGTAGTTCAGCGACCATTGCCGCGCGACGTTTTCCTGGCGGAAAGTATAGGCGCCGCCTTTGAATCCTTCGAAACCGGCATTGGCCTCGGCGAAATATTCATAGCGGATCACGTCGTAATTGTTCATGCCTATGCCGAAAGGCAGATCCTGCGCCCAGTAATCGGGATTGCGCCGATAGCTGATCGTGGTCGGGCTTTTCGCTGGCAGAACAGGCACATAGGCGCCGGTCCCAAGGAAGGGCTGCATCGAGCCCTGTTCGAGATCCATGTCCCGCGCCTCGTAATCGGCCTTTGAGAGGACCGGCAGCCCGCCAACCATCGCCGGCAGGTGACGGCTGGGCACGCCGGGCTGGAAAGTGAATTTCACCCGCAGCGGGTCAAGTGCCTCGACCGAGGCCACCTGGGCCTCAAGCTGCGGACGAAACTCGGCAAGGCCCTTGGTGAGAAAGACGTTGTAGGAAAACACCACATCTTCGGCACTCAGCGGCGAGCCATCCGAGAACCGCACATCATCGCGCAGGTTGAAGATCACCCAGGAGCGGTCTTCGGGGAATTCCATCGTGGTGCACATGAGGCAATAGGATGAGCCGATCTCGTCGGCGGTGCCGGTCAGGATCCCTTCCAGCATCATCGTGGCGCCCTGGGCCGCGCGGCCCTGGACCGAAAAGGGGTTCATCGAATCATAGCCGTCCTGAATGGCCTGCATGCTGAACTCGCCGCCTTTTGGCGCGTCGGGGTTCACATAAGGCAGGTAAGGCATATCCGCCGGATGCAGCAGCGTGTCGGAATTGAAGGTGGCAATCCCATGCGAGATGATCACGCCGGTTTCGGCCTCAGCCACGAGTTCTTGTGCATCGGCGGGCGCGGCTGTCGGCGTGACTTCGGCCGGAGCGGCCTCCTGGGCGCGCAGGGCGCCGGCGGTCATCAGGGCCGCAGCCAGCGCGAGGGTTCCGGTCAGCAGGACGGCACGCATCCGGGACAGGGGGGCGGGATCCCGGACCATGATCGCGGGTTTGCCCGCCATCATCCGGCCTTTGTCGCCCCTGCGATCCGCCCTTGCCGCCATTCCATCCCCCGGTTTCTGCCAGTTCCGGATTGTGATGCTAAAGCCATGCCGCGCGGGGGGAAAGGCGCGAATGCGTTACTCTGGTGATGCGCGACTGAAAAAGGCCGCACCAGAAAGGTGCGGCCATTGTTTTCAGCGGAATTTTTCCCCGGATGGCGGGGAAATCCGTTATTGTTGCTGTTCCAGGAAGGCGATCAGGTTGATGCGCTCATCCTGCTTCGGCAGGCCTGCGAAAGACATCTTGGTATTGGCGGCAAAGGATTTCGGCGCGCGCAGGAAATGGTCCAGCTCTTCCGCATCCCATTTCGTGCCATCGGTGCCGTGATCCGCCATCGAGGAGGAATAGGCAAAGCCCGCAGAGCTGGCGATCTGGCGGCCAACCACACCGTTCAGATGCGGGCCGGTGCCGTCGGTGCCATCAAGCTTGTGGCAGGCCTTACATTTGTTGAAGACCTTTTCGCCCTTGGCCGGATCTGCCGTCGCCATCAGCGCGGCAATATCAACCACCTCGGCCGGTTCGTCGCCGCCGGCAGCTGCGCCGGTGTCGATCGTATAGGCCTGGGCGACCTCTTCGCCATGACCGCCGCCATGCGGCGCGGTGCTGTAAAGTGCAGACGCAGCCCAACCCCCCAGCAGCAGCACAAGAAGTGCGCCACAGACAGCTCCGGTCGCCTTGGTCATCGTCATTGTGTCGAACATGTCGAACGCATCCCTTGGTCGTCTTGCCCGGTATTAGCCGCTTCCCTGCATGGCTTGCAAGGTGTAGGAGCGCGACCAATCGCCTCTCATGTGCGAAACCCGCGATTTTTCAGGAGTTCATGCCATGTCCGCATCGGTCGCCGACACCAGATCCGGCCTGATTTCCTTTCAGGGCGAGCCTGGCGCCTATTCGCACCAGGCCTGCGCTCAGGCGCGGCCGGGGATGGAGGTGCTGCCCTGCGGCACTTTCGAGGAGGTGGTCGAATCTGTCCGCGACGGTCGGGCAGATCTGGGAATGCTTGCGGTCGAGAACTCGACCTATGGCCGGGTGGCGGATGTTCACAGCCTGTTGCCGAATTCGGGCCTGCATATCATCGACGAGACTTTCGTGCGGGTGCATGTGAACCTTCTGGGGGTAAAAGGCGCGCGCGTGGCGGATGTGCGTGAAGCGCATGGCCATGTGGTGATCCTGCCGCAATGCGCGGGTTTCCTGAGAGAGCACAATATCCGCGGCGTGATCAGTTCGGACAATGCCAAGGCCGCGCGTGAGGCGGCGGAGGCGAATGACCCGTCCCATGCGGCGCTGGCGAGCGAGCTTGCGGCCGAAATCTACGGGCTCGACGTGCTGGCCCGCCATATCGAGGATCACGCGAATAATACCACCCGCTTTCTGGTGATGAGCCGCGCGCCCGATCACCGGCGCCGGGCCGAGAAAATGGTCACGACCTTCACCTTCCAGGTCCGCAATATTCCGGCGGCGCTTTACAAGGCGCTTGGAGGTTTCGCGACCAATGGCGTCAACATGACCAAGCTGGAAAGCTATATGGTCGGCGGCCATTTCACCGCCACCGCCTTTTACGCCGATGTCGAGGGCCATCCCGAAGATCCGGCGCTGGCGCGGGCGCTGGAGGAGCTGAGCTATTTCACCACCGAGCTGAATATCCTCGGTGTCTATCCGGCCTCTGGCGAGCGGCGCTGAGCCGCCCGCCACGGTTCCGGGCGTTTAATGTGCCATGAATACAGGGACTTCGGCGCTTTCCAGCATATTGCGGGTGGCGCCGCCCAGGATCGCCTCGCGGAACCGGGAATGGCCATAGGCCCCCATCACCAGCAGGTCGGCGCCGATATCCTGGCATTGCCGCGCCAGCACATCCGAGACGCGCGGCAGGGTGCGCGCCAGCACGGAAACCTCGGCCCTGACCCCGTGACGCACCAGCATCTGGCACAGATTGCCACCGGGGTCTGATCGTTCGGGCCCGTTCGCCGACGGGTCGACCACGGTGATCACCACCTCTTCCGCGCGCTTGAGCAAAGGCATCGCACGGCGCGCGGCGACCATTGCCTCGCGGCTTTGATTCCAGGCCAGAACGACCCGTTTCGGCAAAGCCGCAGGCAGACCGGAGGCGGGCAGCACGAGGACCGGCGCTGCGCCGTCGAACAGGGCGGCTTCAAGCACCGCTTCGCCTTCGGCGCCCTGATCATCGCCATAGGGCTGCGGCAGCACCACCAGATCGCTGTAGCGCGCGCGGGCACCGACCAGCTCTCCGAGGGCGCCCAGCTGACAGACCGCCGAATCAAGCGACCAGCGCAGGTCCTGGCCCTGGGCTTCGAGCGCCGCGCGCAGGCGTTTTTCGCGCAAGGCTGCCTCTTCGGCGGCGCGTTCCATCGCCACCTGCATGATCACCGCACCGGTGCCGATATAGGCATAACCCAGCTGCGAGCGGTCCACCCCGAGCGCGAGCGTTTCAAGATGCGCATCCATCGCGAGCGCGAGTTTCGTGCCCGCATCCACGGCGGTTCGCGTGCCGGTCTCTGAACTGGCGATGGTGAGAAGCGATTTATAGGCCATGACCCGTCTCCCGCAGGGTTGTCGGAGGTTCATTCACAACCAGAACGCTAGAGGCCCGGCCCGGGTTCCGCTTTGATGGAGGTCAAATTCCTGTGCGTGTCCGATGCTGTGTTTCAGGCCGTGGCAAGATGCCACAGCGCCTGGACGTGTTGACGCAGATCAAGGCGCGCGCCCCCCGTCTATAGCACAAGGCAAACAGTCCGGAGGTCTGTCAGGGGGGATCCAACCCCCTCAGACGCCGTGGATATAAGACGAGGGAACGCCTTATGTGGGATTACGTCAAACTGATCGCGCTTGGCCTGATCGCGGTTCTCGCCGCGATCGCGGCCAATTTCGCGCGCGATCTGGCTTATCAGGTCAATGCGATCACGGTCATGCTGGCTGCCGCTATCACCTTTGTGGTGGTGCTGCGCGGCGTTGGTGAACCGAAGGTCATCAACAAAAACGAATATCTGGACGGTGTCGTCCGCGCCGGCGTGATCGCCACCGCCTTCTGGGGCGTTGTCGGCTTTCTGGTCGGCGTCGTTATCGCGAGCCAGCTGGCCTGGCCCTGGCTGAATTTCGAATTCCTGCAGGGGATCGGCAATTTCGGGCGTCTGCGCCCGCTCCATACCAGCGCCGTGATCTTTGCCTTTGGGGGCAATGCGCTGATCTGTACCGCGTTCTACGTGGTGCAACGCACCTGCGCCACGCGGCTCTGGGGCGGCAATCTGGCCTGGTTCGTGTTCTGGGGCTGGAACCTGATGATCATCCTGGCGGCGAGCTCCTATGTCCTCGGCGGCAGCCAGGCCAAGGAATATGCCGAGCCCGCCTGGCATATCGACATCTGGATCACCATCGTCTGGGTCGCCTTCCTCGCGGTCTATGCCGGCACGGTGATGCAGCGCAAAGAGCCGCATATCTATGTGGCGAACTGGTTCTACCTCGGCTTCATCATCACCATCGCCATGCTGCATATCGTCAATAACATGGCGGTGCCGGTCTCGATCTTCGGGTCGACCTCGGTGCAGGTCACCGGCGGCGTGCAGGATGCGATGATCCAGTGGTGGTATGGCCATAACGCGGTGGGCTTCTTCCTGACCGCAGGCTTCCTTGGCATGATGTATTATTTCGTGCCGAAACAGGCCGAACGCCCGGTCTACAGCTATAAGCTGTCGATCATCCACTTCTGGGCACTGATCTTCCTTTATATCTGGGCCGGCCCGCACCACCTGCATTATTCCGCGCTGCCGGAATGGGCCTCGACCCTTGGCATGGTGTTCTCGATCATCCTGTGGATGCCGTCCTGGGGTGGCATGATCAACGGTCTGATGACGCTTTCGGGCGCCTGGGACAAGCTGCGCACCGACCCCGTTCTGCGGATGATGGTTGTGGCGCTTGGCTTTTACGGCATGGCCACCTTCGAGGGCCCGATGATGTCGATCAAATCGGTGAACTCGCTGTCGCATTACACCGACTGGACCATCGGTCACGTTCATTCCGGCGCGCTTGGCTGGAACGGGCTGATCACCTTCGGCGCGCTTTACTATCTGACGCCGAGGCTCTGGAACCGCGAGCGGCTTTACAGCCTGGCGCTGGTGTCCTGGCATTTCTGGCTGGCGACCATCGGCATCGTTCTCTACGCCTCGGCGCTTTGGGTCTCGGGGATCATGGAGGGCCTGATGTGGCGCGAAGTCGACGCCAATGGCTTCCTCGTCAACGCTTTTGCCGACACCGTGGGCGCCAAATATCCGATGAACGTGGTGCGCACATTGGGAGGGCTTCTCTACATGGGGGGCGCGCTCATCATGTGCTGGAACCTCTGGATGACCGTCCGTGGTCAGGAAGCGAAAGCACCTGTCAATGCCAACAACGCCATTCCGGCGGCGTGAGCGAGGGTTAAATGTCCATACTCGACAAACATAAAAAGATCGAAACCCACGCGACGCTGTTGATGGTGCTGGCCTTTATCGTGGTCGCGATCGGCGGTCTCGTGCAGATCGTGCCGCTTTTCTATCTCGAGAACACCATCGAGAAGGTGGAAGGGGTTCGCCCCTATACCCCGCTCGAACTCGCGGGCGCGCAGGTCTATAAGAACGAGGGCTGCTACAACTGCCACACTCAGATGATCCGCCCGATGCGGGACGAGGTGACGCGCTATGGCCATTACAGCCTTGCCGTCGAATCGATGTATGACAAGCCGCATCAATGGGGATCGAAACGCACCGGGCCGGATCTGGCCCGGGTGGGCGGGCGCTATTCGGATGAATGGCATGTGGATCACTTTACCGATGCCAAACAGGTGGTGCCGGAAAGCCTGATGCCGCCCTATGGCTTCCTGAAGAACAAGGTGATCGACGGCAGATATATCGCCGATTCCCTGAAGGCGAGCCGCATCGTCGGCATTCCTTACACCACTGAGATGATCGAAAACGCGCAGGCCGATTTCCTGGCCCAGGCCAATCCGGATGCCGACAGTTCCGGCCTGGAGGCACGTTACGGCGAGGCCGCTTTCGGCCGCGCGGTCAATGTCCGGAACTTTGACGGCTCGCCGAAGATCACCGAGATGGATGCGCTGATCGCCTATATGCAGGTCCTGGGGACGATGGTCGATTTCTCGACCTTCACCCCGGATCCGACACGCTGAGGGGGGTAAAGGATGGAACTCTATTCATTCCTGCGCGCCACCGCCGACAGCTGGGGCCTTCTGCTTATGTTCCTGATGTTTGTCGGCATCGCGTTCTGGGCCTTCCGCCCGGGCAGCCGGAAGACCCATGACGAGATTGCCAGCTCGATTTTCCGCAATGAGGACCGCCCCCGGATTGAAAATTCCGCGGCGGGCCCCGCGGAGCCCCGCAACAGCCAGCAGACGGAGGCGTGATTCATGTGCGCCAAAAAGATTACCAAAGTCGAACGTGACGTTCCGACCACCGGCCATGACTGGGATGGCATCCAGGAGCTGGACAATCCGATGCCGCGCTGGTGGGTCTGGGTGTTCTATGCCTGTATCGTCTGGGGCATCGGTTATACCATCGCCTATCCGGCCTGGCCTTTGCTGACCCGTGCGACGCAGGGTGTGATCGGCAATAACGAACGCGCCAATGTCGCGGCAGAGATCGCCGACTGGAATGCGAGGAATGCCGGCAACCGTGAAAAGCTGGTGGCGACCGATCTGAACGCGATCGGCGATGATCCTCAGCTTGCGGCTTTTGCCGAAAATGCAGGGGCTGCGGTGTTTCGCACCAACTGCGTTCAGTGTCATGGTGCAGGTGCGGCCGGGATTCAGAGCCTCGGCTATCCGAACCTTCTGGATGATGACTGGCTCTGGGGCGGCTCGATGGAGGCGATCCATCAGACCGTCAGCCACGGGATCCGCAATACGACCGATCCGGATGCGCGCTACAGCCAGATGCCTGCTTTCGGAAAGGATCAGCTGCTGGAGAAACCGCAGATCGCCGAAGTGGTGGAATATGTGCTGCAGCTTTCGGGCCAGGAGCATGACGCCGTGCTGGCCCTGGCGGGGGCGACGGTCTTTGCCGATAACTGTTCCTCCTGCCATGCCGGGACCGGCAAGGGCGACCGCGAACAGGGCGCGCCCGATCTGACAGATGCGGTCTGGCTCTATGGCGGCTCGCGCGAGGCGATCACCTATAGCGTCAACAATGCGCGGTTCGGGGTGATGCCCGACTGGGCGGGGCGGCTGTCCGAGGCCGATATCCGCGCGGTCAGCTGGTATGTTCACAGTCTTGGCGGTGGCGAGTGATACATGAGACGGGCCCTTCGGGGCCCGTTTTCATATCCGGGGGCGCAGAAGCCGCCAGGCCCGCCGGCTGCGAGGGCGGGGGGCGGTTTTTGATTCTCCGACAGCCGCGGGCGAGTGCGCGCGGCCCACGCAACCTGAGGGGGCGGGCTGGCAAATAGTGGCCGCGCCATGGCAGTAGCGGCAGGATCGGGGAGGGGGGCGCATCCGATTAACAAATTAACATTTCATATAAAAAATCATGATCCCTGACGCGATCTCCCGGGGGTTTCGTCCTGAAAGCACCGCGAACCTGCCCGATTTGAGCCCAAAACAATGGACATGGTCTGACCATGTTCAGTCACGAGTCAGGGCAGGCAAATGTCAGGCCAGGTTTTGCAGTTTGAGGAAGAAGGCGGTCACCGGTTTGTTGTGGCGGTCAGAGCACGGCGTTTGGGGCAGACGGATCTCTTCGCGCGCCTGTCCAGTCCCCAGCCGGCTGAGTTCAGGTCGCGGCGGGCCGGTCGTGGTGCGGTCAGGACTGGCGGGAGCGGCCAGGATCCCGGACAGGACATGGCATGTGAGACCGCCTCCAAAGACCAGGCCGGAGCCTTGTAGCAACCGGCAGGACGAGCCCTGGCGTGCAGGGACTGGTCCGTTTTGATGTCTGTAAGCGGCCTGTCCGCAGCAAATTGAGAGGCCTTCATGACGAAGGGTAACATCAGGCTGAAGCATCGCGAGGGGTTCGGGGAACTGAACCGCTATTGGTCGCGCCTGGCGGATCTTGAGAAGGCGGTCGAGGATTTCTACGATTACTCGCTGGCCTTTGTCGAAGAGCCGATTGACCGGGTGCTGGACAAGATCCGGTCTTTTGAGCCGTCGGTCTCGGTGATCGGCCAGATCAAGGCCGGGAAAAGCACGCTGGTCAATGCGCTGGTGGGCGAGACCGATCTCTTGCCCTCAGATGTGAACCCCTGGACTTCGGTGATCACCGCGCTGCATCTGAACAGCCGGCACCGGCCGATGAATACCCGCGCGCTGTTTCGCTTTTTCGACCAGCATGAATGGGACCGGCTGGTCGCAACCGGGGGCCGGCTTGGCGAGATGGCCACCCGCGCCGGGTTCGAGCAGGAGGCCGATGAGGTGCGCGCGCAGGTCACGCAGATGCGCCAGAGCACCGAGGCGCGGCTGGGGGCGGATTTCGCCAGTATCATCGGGTCGAACCATTCTTTCCCGTACCTCGATAAGGAAACGATCAACCGCTACATCTGCTACGGTGACCCGTCCGACCTGAAGGACGCATCGGGCGACGGCGTCTATGCCGATATCACCAGGACCGCCGATCTTTATATTGACGCCGAAGGGCTGCCGTCGGGCCTGTGTATCCGCGACACGCCCGGCGTGAATGACACATTCATGATGCGCGAGCAGATCACACTCAACGCGATCCAGGACAGCCGGATCTGCGTCGTTGTGCTGTCGGCACATCAGGCGCTTTCCACCATGGATGTGGCGATCCTGCGCATCATCTGTGCCGTCGAGGCGCGCGAAGTGGTGATTTTCGTCAACCGGATCGACGAGCTGGCCGATCCGAAGGCCGAAGAGGAAAAGATCCGCGCCTCTATCCGCCGCACATTGGCGCGGCTGGGGCTGGATCAGGATATCCCGATCCTGTTCGGCTCGGGCTATTGGGCGAATTTCGCGCTCTCGGGCAAGGGCGCGCTGATGCCGCGCAGCCTTGCCTCGCTGCAACAGCTGCATCCCGATCTGGATATCACCGACCATGAGGCGCTGCGCGAGGCGGCGTTCGAGGCCTCGGGCGTGCCCGCATTGCACCGGCTGATTGCCGAACGTGTGATCGATGGCCCTGGGGCGGCTTTCCTGAAAGACATCGAAGCCGAGATCAAACTCATCATCGAGATGAGCGAAGCGGTGGATTCGGCGGCGCGGTTGCGCGATGCCGGGATGGCGGTTCTGACCATCAGCCAGGAAGAGCTGATGCTGAAGGTGGCAGATTCGCTGCAAAAGGTGATGACCACATTTGACGCGGCAGCCGTTGATCTGCGCAGCGCGTTGCACGAACGCCTGACCCGCGCCCGCGAAACCTTTGTCGATTCCGCGGTCGAGGCGCTGCAATCGCATATCCAGGCCTTTGGCGAGACCGGCTCCTGGGATCACGACCCGACCGGCCTGCGGATGATGATGCGCACGGCCTATCTTTCGTCCTGTGCCAGACTTCGCCGCGAGGGCGAGATCAGCTTTGAATCGGTGCTTGATGCAGTGCAGGACGTGCTGCAAAACGAGCTTGGCGTCTATCGCAATGCCGCCAGCATCGATTTTCCGGAACAGCAGCAACATAGCGCGCCGACCGTGCTGGCCCGCACGCTGTCCTTCGATCTTCAGGGCACCTGGTGGCATCGGATCTGGGATACCGGCGCGACCGGCAGGCTGGCAGGGCGCTTCCTGCGTTTTGGCCAGGCGAAGAAGGTCGAAAAGAAATACCGTGCGCTGATTATCGAGGAGACCCAGCCGCTGATCGACAATCTGCTGACGGATTTCTTTGATCCGGCGGTCGCAGCCACGCGTGAAATCGTCACCGGATTTGCGCTGGATCAGAGCCGGTTCTGCGAGGCGCTGCTGGAGCGGCTGCATGAAAAGGGGCCGGACGAGAACAAGGCCGGGCAGTCGGATGAGACCAGTCTCGCCCGTCTGGCCGAGATGCGGAGGTTGTCGGCGTGAGGAGCTTCTGGAACCGCAGGAAACCGGCCGATCCGGTGGCTGAACGCCCTGGTGCTCCGGTGCAGCGCAAGCCGCGCATCCTGATCGCGGGCGAATTCAGCGCCGGCAAGACCCAGCTGATCAATGGGCTGGTCGGCGGGCTGATCGGCGGCCCGGTGCTGCCGTCGAATGTCACCGCGACCGCGCTGCCGCCGGTCTGGCTGGTGCGCGGCGAACCGGCGCTGATCCGTGTTGGCCTTTCCGGCCGGGGCGAGCCGCTGGCCGATCTGAACACTGTCGATCTGGAAAAGACCCAATATTGCTTGATGGCGCATCCGGCACCCGTCCTGACCGGGATGGATATTATCGACACGCCCGGCAATTCCGATCCGAACATGGCGGCCGAGACCTGGCAGCGCATGCTTGAATTTGCCGATGCAGTGGTCTGGTGCACCAATGCAACCCAGGCCTGGCGGCAAAGCGAAAAGGCGGTCTGGCAGGCGATGCCGGCGCGGCTGCGGCAGAATGCGACCATGGTGGTGACCCATGCCGATCTGCTGGGCAGCCCGGCCATGGCAGACCGCGTGTTGCAGCGCGTCCAGCGCGAGGCCGGCGCGTTTTTCGAGAGCTTCCTCATGGCGTCTCTCTTGCAGCGCGAAGATCTTGACCGCATCGCGGCCCGTCTGCGTATGGTCAGCGGCAGTGTGCGGCAGGATGGGGCGCCCAATACGCTGATCGGCCAGTTCGCGGCCTCGGTGCCGGTGCGCGTCACGACGCCTGAGCCGGCGACCGCATCCGTTGCGACCGGGGCTGCGGCCCCGCAGCCCGCTCCTGCCCTGAAAGCGCAGAATGAGGCCGGGGAGACCCCCGATCTTTCCACATCACCGCGCGCTGCGGTCGGGGCCAATGTCCTGCAGCTCGTGCGCAACCGCCGCCCGGAGGAGGCCGCGCCCGAAACCGCGCCCGAAACCCCGCCTCCGGCACGCGCGGCTCTGGTCCGTGCCGCGCTGGCCGGGGCAGAGAGCGGGCATGCGCGCAGCCTCTGGAACGAAATGAGCCAGAGCGTTGACCACAGCGATCCGGAATCGCTGCTCGCCGCTGTGGATCATTTTATCGCCCGGCTGGATGCGCAGCCCGCCCAGGCCGGCGCTGTGAATAGTAACTCTGTGAATAGTGGCTCTGCCAGTGGTGCCGGACGTGCCGGTTTCTCTGCGGATTTTTGTGAGTGAGGAGCTGACATGCAAATTGCACCTGACCAGCGCCAGGAACTGAATTTTCTTCGGGATTCCCTTGACGGGATCGACAAGGTCATCAGCCGTGACATGCGTCCGGGCTTTCGCGCGCTGCGCGAGCGGCTGGACAACTGGGCCGCAAAAGTCGCGGTGATCGGTCAGGTCAAGGCCGGCAAATCGACCTTTCTGAACGCTTTCCTTTACAGCCATGATTTCCTGCCCTCGGATGTGAACCCCTGGACTTCGGTCGTCACCAATATAAGGGTGAACCTGCCCGGTGACCCGGTGATGGGGGCCAAATTCGAATTCTTCGGCAATGCTGACTGGAACGAGATCGTCAATGGCGACAGCCGCATCCGCAAGCTGACCGAACAGTTGCTGCCGGGCTTTGACACCCAGCTTTTGCGCGAACAAAGCGACCAGATGCGCCGCCGCGCCGAGGAACGGCTTGGCAAGCGCTATGCCGATCTCCTGGGGACGGCGCATGATTACGACTACGTTTCCTCCGATCTGCTGCGCAGCTATGTCTGCGCCGGGGCCGAAGATGAGACCGATCCGACGGCGGCAGGGCGTTATGCGATGCTGACCAAAGTCGCGAATGTCTATATGCGGCTGCCGGAATTCCAGGTGCCGACCATCATCACCGATACGCCCGGCGTGAATGACCCCTTCCTTGTGCGCGATGAATTCACCTGTCGCAGCCTCGACAAGTCGGATGTTTTTGTCATCGTCCTGTCGGCGCATCAGCCGCTGACCGATGTCGATATCGCGCTGATCCGGATCCTCGCGAAACAGGATAACAAGGATGTCCTGGTCTTCGTGAACCGGATCGACGAGCTGGACGATTACGACACCGATGTGCCGCGCGTGATCGAAGATGTCTCGCGGCGTCTGTGCGGTGCGATCCCGGATATTGATTTCACCATCGTGGCCGGTTCGGCCTGGATGGCGGATCTGACGCTCCAGGACGGGATGAGGCCGAGGCCGATCGCGCCGCTCTCGATGACACCCGCCTCGCGCGCTATATCCATTCGCGCTACGGCTATCTGCCCGATGACCGCTGCGAGCGCCTGATGCTCGCCTCTGGCATGCGCGACGTGAAAGTGGCGCTGTCACAGCTGATCGATTCAGGTGTCGGCCGGTCGCAAATGGCGCAGATCAAGGCCGATATCCGGGCCGAGCTGAATGGCGCGCTGTTTGTGGCGCGGCGCGAACGGGCCTCGCTGCAAACCCAGGCCGGCAGCGTCAACAGTGAGGTCGCCACGATGGCGATCGAGGATCTTCAGCTGGAGATCGACGCCATCCGCAAGGTGCAGACCGAGCTGGAAGGCCATGTCGAGAATGCCGAGGTGCAGATCGAGAAAGTGCTGACCAGGTCCTGGTCCAGGCTGGAAACCCGGCTGATTGGTATGATCGAGAGCTTTATTGAAGATCAGAAGCCGGAATTCGAGGCGCGGATCATGGCCGGAAAGCTGCGTGGCGAGACGGCGCGGGCGATGGAAATCGACCTCTCGCCTTTGCAAAAAGTCATGGAGCGCGAGCTTACTTCTGCCTGGAGGAACTCGCGCGCGGGCACCGATGTGGTTCTTTCGAACGGGCTGTCATCGTGCCAGCAAACCATCAAAGACCGCTTCCAGGAACGGGCCGAGGGGATCGACCTTTCCGATCTGCCCTATGATGAATTCGTCTCGACGCTGACGCTGGCGAAACGGTCGCTCAGGGTGAATTTCATCTCGAATCGCAGCTGGGCTTTCTGGCGCCGGCCCGGGATCAATGTCGAAAAGAGCCTTGCCGCGCTGAAGATGATCGCGGCAGAAGAGCTGCGCCCGCCGATGGAAAAACTTCTGGCCGCCTTCAATGAGGCCCAGGTGGAACGCGCCGATGCCGGCATCGACCGGCTCCGCGTGATGCTCCGGATGTTCGAGCTCTCGCTGAATGAGCGGGTGCACCGGCTGAAGAAAGACATGGTGGAATTCGAAATGGTCGTGAATGACCCCGATTTCCGCCGCCGCATCGTCCACCGGCTGCAAAGCCAGATGGAGGTGCTGGAGCGCCGGCTGATCAACCTTTCAGCCGTGGAAAGTGCGCTGGCGCAGGCGGATGTGACGCGGGCCGCCGCTGCGGCCTGACAGACGGGCAGCCCTGACCGGGGGCGGACGGCCTGGTACGCCAGGCTGGTTGGCCGGGGAGCCGGATATGGCGGGAACGGGTTCTCAGACCGTCGGTTCCCGCCATTCTCCGTTGTGAATTCCGTCGCTTTTCGTGGCTTTTTAACGCGGCGGAAAGGCGATCCCGGAACAAAGAAAATCCTCCGGAGATCCACAAATTCTTCACAAAGCCGGGACAGTTTCATCTTGTACGAGGAGGAGGTCATCTGGCCGGCTTCTCCGGATGTGTGATGGTTCTCGTGTCGGAGCGGTTTTTGCTCTTTCTGGTCCTTTGTCCTCAGCCGGCGGCCCGCCTGTTTCCTGATCCCCTGGGAATTTCAGGCAGATTGTGCCCCCTTGGGGACGCAGCTGTCCTTGCGATGCTGCGATCTGTGCGCCGGCACAGGGGAAGGGGAACATGAAAGACATTCAAACCACCGCAAATGGTGCCTTCGCCGGATCAGCGCTTTCCGGATCGGCCTCTGTCGCAACAAATTCCTCCGGGCCGGGCTGCCCGCCGAACCTCGACCTGCTGAGCCGGGGTGCCGAGGTCATCACACCGTTACTCCAGACGCTTGAGACCTTGCGGGACACCGTCCTTGCCAGGGCGCGCGAGAGCGACAGCGCGATGAGCCGCAAACTTGTGTCGCTTGCAAAGCAAACTGGCAGTTTCGAGGCCTCGGTCACGCTGGTGGGGCAGTTCAGGGCCGGCAAGACCGCGCTGGTCAATGTGCTGAGCGGTCGGCCCGGACTGCTGCCGGAGGATGGGTCCGCCCTGACCCCGGTTGTCACTGAGCTGCATGTCAATGCGCGGCAGGCCAGCCGCCGGACCCGTGCCCTGTTCCGGTTCTTTGACCCCGGCGATCGGGACAGGATGATGCGCGACACCGCGCACCGCCATCTTTCGGCGGATGTCGAGGCGCTTTCGGGCAAAAGCCACAAATTCAGCTATGTCGATCGCGAACTGATCGGGCGTTATCTCTGCGCCGGTGACGCTGATCATCAGCAGCTGAACCCGCAATGCCAGCAGGGCAAGTTTGCGGATATCACCAGATCGGCAGAGATCTGGCTGGATGTGCCGCAGCTTCCGGGCAGCTATCTGTTCCGCGATACGCCCGGAGTGAATGATACGTTCCCCATGCGCGAACAGGTCACGCACCAGGCGCTGCGCGGGGCAAAGGTCTGTGTCGTGGTTCTCTCGGCGCATGAGGCGCTGAACACCACCGATCTTGCGCTGATCCGGCTGATTTCAAGCTCGGAATCGCGTCAGCTTGTGCTGTTCGTCAACCGTATCGACGAGCTCGATACGCCCTCAGAGCAGGTGGCCGGAATCTATGAGAGCATCCACAAAACGCTGCGCCCCTATGGCCGTCTGCGGGATGTGAAGGTGGTATTCGGTTCGGCCCGCTGGGCTGAGATGGCGCTGCGGGGCGCGCGCCCGGAACGTGACGACGCGGGCAAGACTGCGCTGTCCGACTGGGCCCGCAATTGCGATGTCGGGGCCGATCCGCGCAATATGGCGCATCTGTGGAAGCTGTCCGGCATTCCCGAGCTGATGCGCTGCATCAATGAGCGTATCGTTGAGGGGTCGGGCGCCCGCCATCTGGCGGCGATGCGCGGCAGGCTTGCCAATATCGCCGCCGCCAGGGCCGCCCGCAAGGCATTGGTCAGCGGCCGCGATACTGCAGGACGGCTGGCAGCTGTCGATCCGGAACAGCTGCGCGGCGATCTTGATGCCGTTGTCAGTCGCGCGCGGCAAAAACTGGAAGAGACGCTTTCCCGGCTGGAGGGCGAGCTGGCACCGGCGCTGACCCAGGTGCAGCAGGATTATGTGCTCCGCGCCACCGACGCTCTGACCGGCCATTTGTGCAAAACCGGCACGGATGACAGCTGGACCTTCAATTCCTCGGGGCTGCGGCTGGTGCTGCGCACGACCTGTGACCGGTTTTCGGCCCGGGCGCGGGCGCAGGTGGAGACGGTGTTCTATTGCGCGGCAAGTGATCTGCGCGCGGTCTGTGCCGGCGCATTGGGGCCGGCGGTCGGCGGGTTCCGGATCGAGCCGCCGCAGGTGCCCAAAGCGCCGCCGCCGGTGGTGATGGGCAAAACCATCACCATCACCCTCCGCCGCAGCTGGTGGAGGCGCTGGTGGCTGCGTGGCAGGAACCCCGCCACGCTTGCCGCCGGCTATCGCAGCCTGATCGAGGCCGGGATCGGCTCGGCGACCGATGATCTGAAACAGAGCCAGGTCATTGATCTGTCCAGAGAAATCAGGCGCATATTCGATGACTTTCTCGCTGAGCAGACCGCGACCGTGCTTGATCTCGCCAAACAGCAGCCCGAGGGCGGTGATCTCGGGGCGCTGCGTGCGAATGTGGTTGCCACGATCCGACCGGGGAAGGCGTCTGGGAGTGATCCCGAAGTGGATCCCGATCCCGGTGAGCTGCGCAAAGCAGTGGGGGGCTATTGACGGGCGGTCGGGATGGCCGTGAGACGTCTCGTCTCCGGGGGGCAGCATCCGCCTGGTCTGGCGGACAGCGGTTCTGTTTCGCCGGAAAGCACGGCTTGTATCAGGCTTTTTTGTGAGGCCGACATTTTGCAATATCGCGACCTGATTGACAGGCCGGGCGCCACTGACCCGAATATTCCGCTGAAAGGCCGGATCCCCAACACCGGCCACGCCACTGCGCTGATCTGGGGCAACAGACTGTTCAGGCCTTGCGTGAAAGCGTGCGCGGCTGCGTCAGACCTCGCGCGTGCTGATCACCTGCAAGGACAGGATCACCTCTGACGAGGACTGCCACAAAAGTCGAACGCCGGCCGGAGCGCGAGACCGAAGTGCTTTCTGATCGTTGATCCGCGACTGCGGTCTGCCTCGGATGGTGACGCCGCCACTGTTCGCGGCTAGAATGCCGCGATCCGCGATGGTCGCCGCGCTGATCGCGGCGCAGACCACCCCAGCAGCGTTAAGTCAGGGAAATGCGATGAAGGATGCAACCGGGGGCGGCGCCAGATGCCCGTTCGGCTTTGGTGGAGAGGCAGGCGCGTCTTTCGCGGCAAGCCCGCAGCGCGCCACTCCTGTCCCGGAAATCTCTCCGGAATCTGATGGTTATCGCCATGTCGCGGGCGCACAGGATCTGGCGTGCGACACATTGCCGGGGTTTTTGTCCGCGCCGGTTCCCGAAGGTGAAAATGGTCTCGCTACTGGCCGCTGTCTTTGTGGCCAGGTCAGTTTCCGGTCGGGCCAGCCGGTCTCGATGGTCTTTGCCAGCCATGACGCGGCGTCGCGCAAACGTGCGGGCGGCGTGGCGCTGACGATCATGCTGCGCGCGGGAAGCACGGAATTCGCGGGATGGGACAATCTGGCGCAATACCAGGTCTCGGCGCGTGAGGTCTCGTATTTTTGCCGGACCTGCGGCACGCCGGTTCTGACGCGCCACCTTGCGCCCGATGCGATGGCGGGGATGATCTCGCTTTCTGTGGGGCTGCTGGACCGGACCGAAGGGCTGCGGCTTGCGGCCGAGATCAGCCATGACGAAAAGCCGGACTTCTACGCCTTTGCCGGTGAGCGCCGGGTGATCACCACCGGTGAACTTGAGGCGATTTTCGCCGGGCGCGGGCGCTGAGGGCCGGCTTGCGCGAGAGTATGCGAGCGGCCTGACTGGGGCCCACATGTGGGATTGATCCAGGTCAAGGCCCGGACGCGGCGCTTTTGGCATTAAGAAACCGCCCCGCCTTTTCGAACCCCATCGAAGACGGCGGGGGGCGACCCTGGCCCAACCCTTCCTGTTCGCGCGTTCCGGGGTTTGGTCAGGGTCGGGATCCTGGCCGCGCCCGCTGACCTTTCAGTCACGGCTGCGGCATTTGCGCACTGCGGCACCGCACAGGATCAAACTTGAATCGCTCATGGAATATTTGACGCATGTCAAAGCCGGATTGCTGCCGGTCTGCGATACCAAACTGCAACAGCCGATTCCGGAGCGAGTCCGTGTCCATACCAGAAGCCAGCCCGCCGAGCCTTTACGCGGCGCGTGAGCCGATCTTTCCCCGCCGCGTCAAAGGCCATTTTCGCACGGCGAAATGGTGGATCATGGCGATCACGCTGGGCATTTACTACATCACGCCCTGGATCCGCTGGGATCGCGGGCCGAACCTGCCCGACCAGGCGGTGCTGGTGGACCTGGCCAATCGCCGCTTTTTCTTTTTCATGATCGAAATCTGGCCGCATGAATTCTATTTCGTCGCGGGTCTGTTGATCATGGCGGGGCTGGGGCTGTTTTTGTTCACCTCCGCCGCCGGGCGGGTCTGGTGTGGCTATGCCTGTCCGCAAACCGTCTGGACCGACCTTTTCATCCTGGTCGAACGCTGGATCGAGGGGGACCGCAATGCCCGAATCCGCCTGCACCGGAGCAAATGGACGGCAGAGAAGATCCGCAAAAGCGCGGTGAAATGGACCGCCTGGTTCCTGATCGGGCTTGCAACCGGCGGTGCCTGGATCTTTTACTTCACTGATGCGCCGACTTTGCTGCGTGACCTGGTGACGCTCAGCGCCAGCCCCGTCGCCTGGATCACAATGCTGACGCTGACCATGACCACCTTCGTTTTTGGCGGGTTCATGCGCGAACAGGTCTGCATCTATATGTGCCCCTGGCCCCGTATCCAGGCCGCAATGATGGACGAAGAGACCATCACCATCGCCTATCGCGACTGGCGCGGCGAGCCGCGCGGCAAGCCAGGCTCTGACAAGGGCGACTGCATCGACTGCATGGCCTGCGTCAATGTCTGCCCGATGGGGATCGACATCCGTGACGGCCAGCAACTGGCCTGCATTACCTGCGGGCTTTGCATCGACGCCTGCAATGACATGATGGATAAGATCGGCAAGCCGCGCGGGCTGATCGACTATCTCGCGCTGACCGACGAGGCCCGCGAGCGCAGGGGTGAGCCTGCTGTTCCGGCCTGGAAACATGTTCTGCGCCCCCGCACGATCCTTTACACCTTGCTCTGGGCCGGGGTCGGGGCGGCGCTGGTGGCGGCTTTGTTCCTGCGCAGCCCGATTGATGTCAACGTCACTCCGGTGCGCAATCCGACCTTTGTGACGCTCTCGGACGGCACGATCCGCAACACTTACGAGATCCGTCTGCGCAATATGGAAGGCGAGGCCCGCTGGTTCTCCTTTTCTGTCGAAGACCCGGCGCTGGCTTTGTCGGTCGAAGGCGGCACAGGGGGGCGGATAAAAGTTCCGGCCAATGAAACTGCGCATGTGCGGCTTTACGTAACGGCGGCACCCGGGACGGCGGCGGCCAGAGCGCAGCGCAGCGACATCCGGCTCTGGATTGAGGGCGAGGCGGTGCCCGGCGTCAAAGATACCACCGATCTTGTGTCGAAAGACACGGTCCTCAACGGCAAAGGCGACCAACCATGAGCAACTTCCAGCTTTCGGGCTTTCAGCCGATCTTCCTTCTGTTCGTCCCGCTGGTTCTGGTGGTGATCGGCTTTGGCCTCTGGTTCCGGCGCGGCAGGCTGACAGGGGGGAAAGTGCTGGTCGCGACGCTGTCCTTTTTCGGGATCGTCACGGCAGTGAATATCTTCATGGCCTTCAAGGCGGTATCGACATTTCCGGGGCTCGAAGTGCAAAGCTCTTACGTCGCGGGCCGGGGATTCGACGGCCGTCGCGAGGCGCAGGAGGCGCTTGGCTGGGGGATCGAGCAGGTTTACGAGCCGGGCCGGATGTCCCTGACGATCACCGATGCCGTCGGCCAGCCGGTCGAGGCGCGCGCGCTTGAGGCGCTGATCGGCCGCGTGACCATCGCAAGGGATGACCAGACCCCCGATTTCCGCTGGACCGGGAAAGGCTATGAGGCGGCGGTCGAACTTGGTTCTGGCGAATGGATGATGAAGGTGCAGGCCATCGCGCAGGATGGCACGCCTTTCGAACGCCGGCTGGATTTCACCGTGGCACCAAAGGGCTGAGGTCAAGATCATGAGCATGACGGCCAGCGATCTGAACCGGATGTCTGAGAGCCCCGGCGGCATTTCGGCCTGCCCGGCCTGTGTCGTGGCCCCCGCCGCCGCCGATCTGGCGCGGGTGGTGAAGGAGGCGCGGATCGTGCTGTCACTGCCCGCAGCGCATTGTGCGGACTGTATCTCGACGGTGGAAAAGGCGCTGCAGGCGGTGCCGGGGGTGCGCTCGGCACGGCTCAATCTGACCTTGAAGCGGGTCTCGGTGGATGCCGGGCCAGAGATCACGCCCACCGACCTGGTTCAGGTGCTGGATCGCGCCGGCTATGAGGCACATGAGCTGGATCCGGGGCTTTTATCGGTGACCGAGACCGACCGACAGGGCCGCGAGCTTCTGATGCGGATGGGTGTCGCCTTCTTTTCCATGATGAATGTCATGCTGTTGTCGGTGGCGGTCTGGTCCGGCGCCGATGGGGCGACGCGCGACATGTTCCACTGGATTTCCGGCGCCATCGCGCTGCCGACGGTGGTGTTTTCCGCACAGCCGTTTTTCAGGGGCGCCTGGCGGTCGGTGAAGGCGGGGCGGCTGGGGATGGATTTCCCGATCAGTCTCGCGATTGTGCTGGCCTGTTGCATCTCGATTTTCGAGACCATCAATTCCGGGCCGCATGCCTATTTCGATGCCGCCGTGATGCTGACCTTCTTTCTGTTGATCGGGCGTTACCTCGACCACCGCACCAGGGCGATTGCGCGGTCTGCCGCGCAGGAGCTGGCCGCGCTGGAAGTGCCGCGCGCCATCGTGCTGACGGAGGGTGCCGAACTGGTCAAACCGATCAGCGAGGTTGCGGCCGGTGACCTGGTCCTCGTGCGTCCCGGCGGGCGGATGCCGGTTGACGGCGTGGTGACAGAGGGCGCCTCCGAGATCGACCGCAGCCTTTTGACCGGCGAGACGCTGCCGGTCGCGGCCCATCCCGGCACCTTGGTCTCGGCGGGAGAGGTCAATCTGACCGGCCCGCTGACTATGCGCGTCACGGCGGCGGGCAAGGACAGCTCGCTGCATCAGATGGCCGATCTGGTCGCGGTGGCCGAGGCCGCAAAGACCCGCTACACCTCGCTGGCCGAACGCGCCGCGCATGCCTATTCCTCGATCGTGCATGTGCTGGCGGCGGTCGCCTTCACCGGCTGGCTGATCTGGACCGGCGGCGATTTCCGCTTGTCGGTCAATATCATGGCGGCGGTGCTGATCATCACCTGCCCCTGTGCGCTTGGCCTCGCGGTGCCGGCGGTGCTGACCTCGGCGAGCGGAAAGCTCTTCCGCAAGGGGATGCTGATCAAGGACGGCACCGCGCTGGAGCGGATGTCGCAGGTCGATACAGTGGTGTTTGACAAGACCGGCACGCTGACCATGGGCCAGCCGCTGGTGACGAACCTGGACGATCACCCGCTGTCCGCGCGCGAGGTTGCACTGGCGCTGGCCGGGGCCTCCTCGCATCCGCTGGCCATGGCGCTTGCCGAGGCGGCACGTGCCGCAGGCGTGCGCCCCGCGCGCGTTGAGGAGATCCGCGAGATACCCGGCTACGGCATCGAAGGCCGCTGGAAAGGGATGCGCGTTCGCTTTGGCCGCGCCGAATGGTGCGGCACTGATGCGGGCAGCGAGACCGCAACCTGGCTTTCCACTGGCGAGGGCGCGCCGCGCGCCTTCACCTTCACCGACCGGCTGCGCCCTGGTGCTGCCGAACTGATGGCCGCACTGAAGGCGGGCGGTCAGCGGGTGATCCTTCTGTCGGGGGACAATGCGGCGGCGGTGTCGTCACTGGCGGCAGAGCTTGGGATTGACGACTGGTCGGCGGGCGTTTTGCCGTCTGAAAAAGCCGCGCGGATCCGGGATCTGCGGGCCGGGGGCGCCCAGGTCCTGATGGTCGGCGACGGGCTGAATGACACGGCAGCGCTGGCCGAGGCCTGTGTCTCGATCTCGCCCGCCTCGGCGCTGGATGCGGCGCGGGTGGCCTCGGATATCGTGTTGCTGGGGCAGAATATCGCGCCCATCGCCGATGCGATCCGCATTTCGCGTCAGGCCTCGAAGCGGATCGTCGGGAATTTCAGGATTTCCGCAGGTTATAATATCGTGGCAGTGCCGCTGGCGCTTTTCGGCCTTGCGACCCCCCTTGCGGCGGCGCTTGCGATGTCGCTGTCATCAATTACGGTCTCGCTCAACGCCCTGCGTCTGAAATAGGGAGCGCTTATGGAAATCCTCGGCATCCTGATCCCGGTCTCGCTGTTTATGGGGGGGATTGGCCTTCTGGCCTTCATCTGGGCCATGCGGTCGCGGCAGTTTGACGACCCCGAAGGCGATGCCAGCCGGATCCTGACGAAAGACTGGGACGACAAGCCGCGCCCGGATTGAGCGGGATTTCCGGACGTCGCGGCCGGCGATGTTTGCGGGCTTGTGCTGGCGGATGAAAACCGTGCGGCGTTCCTGGACGTTTCGCGGCAGAGGGACGGGGCGGAAGGACGGGGCAGGCAGACGGGGCAGGGGGAATGAAAAAGGCTCCGGGTCTGATCCCGGAGCCTTCTTGTTTTGTGTCAAAGCTATCGCCCGGGGGGCTCAGGCCGGCCCCATCGTTTCGCAGGCGGTGCCGCGTGCGCGCAGCCGGCGGCAGGCGAGATCGGCCTGATCTTCGGTGAGACCAAGGAAGGAGGCGCGGTATTTGCCGCCCTTTTGCGTGACCTTGCGCAGCCCCTGGTCGAGGGTGGCGCTTTCGGTCAACCCGGTGCGCAGAAGCGCACGTTCGGCCTCGTAATGCGAGTTATAGGCGCCGACCGCGACCCCAAAACCGCGCCCACCCGAGGTCGATTTTGACACGACGACCAGCTCTTCAGCCGGTGCTTCGGGCGCAGGCTCTGCCGCCGCCATGCGGACGGGTTCAAAGATCGGCGCGCGACGGGTCGGGGCCTCGGGATCAGTGACCATGGTTTGCGCATTCGCCGCCACGGTTTCCACGGCTGTCAGCGCGCCCTCATATCCCGACGGGGCGGGGAGTTCGGACATCACATCGGGCGCGACATCGCTGGCCCCGGCAAGCCGGATCACTTCGGCCTCCGGCCTGGTGGCCGGTTCTGCGGCAGGGGCGACAAGCTCATAAACCGGAGCGGGTTCAGGGGCGATTTCGGCCAGCAGCGTTTCAGGGGCAGCCTCAGGCGCTGCAGCTGCCCGCGTCACATGTTCGGGGCGCGGCATCGGCCGCAGCCCTGCCAGAGCCACATCCTGCGCGGCGGGGGCAACGGCCTCGGGCGCCGGGGTTTCTGCCGGGGCACCACCAGCGGCCAGTGCCGCAGCCTGGGCCTCAAGGCTGCCCGGAGCGCTGGCCGAAGCACTGGCCGGTGCGACCGCAGCCATCGCCACGGCCGGTGCCTCTTCGGCAACCGGTGCCGCAGCGGCTGCGGCGGCCAGTGCGGCCTCGACCGCTTGCGGGTCAACCGTTTCGATTGCGGCGCCGGATGCGGACCCTGACGCGGCTGCAAGCTCGACCGCCTGTGCCTCAAGCGTGCCGGGCGGCGGTGGAACGGCGGTGGCTTCGGCCAAAGCCGATTCGACGCCTTCTGCAATGGCTGCCGAAAGCGCATCCGGCACCACGACCGGCGCCGCCTCGGCGATCAGGGCCTCGGGGGCGCCTCCCCGGGCGGGGCGGGCTTTCGGACGCGGCGAGCTGGTCATCGCGCCGGACACGCGCAGCGTCTTGGCAGCGCCGCCGGGCACATTCGGCGTGTCGATGGCCGCAGAGCTGTTATCGGCAAGCAGGTCGGCGGCGATGGCATCGCCGCCCTGGATACCGGCAGCAGCCGGCCGCTTTTCACGCACGCCATTCTTCGCGAGGTTAAAGCCCTTGTTCATCAGCTCGACCATCTTCGCGTTGCGCTGTGCGGTCGATGTGCCGCCAAAGACAGTGGCAATGATGCGCTTGTCGCCACGCTTGGCCGATGCGGTCAGGTTGAACCCGGCGGGCACGGTATAGCCGGTCTTGATGCCATCCGCGCCTTCATAGCCGTCGAGGAACCGGCTGTTGGTGTTTACTACCTTGGCAATGCCGGCATCGGCGGTGCGACGCGAGAAGATGTTGTAGAATTGCGGGAAGTCGTAAAACAGGTGCCGCCCGAGCAGGTTCATGTCGCGTGCGGTCGAAAGATGGCCGGTCGCGGTCAGGCCATTGGCGTTTTTGAAGGTGGTGTTCTTCATCCCGAGCGCGCGGGCGGTGCGGGTCATGCGGCTCGCGAAAGCCGCCTCATTGCCGCCGATATGATCGCCAAGCGCCGAAGCCGCATCATTGGCGGATTTGATCGCGGCGGCGCGGATCAGATAGCGCACCTTGATCTGCTGCCCGGCCTTGAGCCCCAGCCGCGAGGGCGGCTGCGCGGCGGCATGTTTCGTCACGGTGACCACGGTATCAAGCGACAGACGCCCGGCCTGGATCTCCTGGAAGGTGATATAGAGCGTCATCATCTTGGTCAGCGAGGCGGGATGCAGACGCGTATCCGCATTCTGCGACCAGAGTTCCTCGCCGGTGCGCGCATCCATGATGATCGCAGCAAAGGGTGCAGCATGGGCCGGAGTCGGCGCCAGCGCAGGAAGAATCAGCGCAAAAAGCGCGATGAATAGCGTTATGCTGCGGATAAACCGCCCGATAAGCGATGCCACGTCGCCGATCCTTTGCCTGTTTCGGACCCCGGTTTTTATGGGATCTCACTTCTGCCTGACGGAGAGGCTAGCACAGGTCACCCTGGTGGAAAACCCGGAAATTTCAAGGGGTTTTCGCGGAATTTTCACCTGATGCAGCTATGTTTCACCCGCCATATCCAGGGTGAATCGTCGCAAGTATCGCTATTTCCTGGGGCCTTGGCAGAGGTCTTGCAGCAATCCGGGCAGGAAAGACAGGTCCGCAAGGTGACGGTAGCGGGGGTTCTGCACAGGTTCATCGGCGGATTCCAGCTCCCAGGCGGGTCCGTTGGGCACATGCACGCCCCAGGCACCGGCCTCCAGCGGTGCCACCACATCCGAGCGCATCGAATTGCCGGTCATCAGCGCGCGCGCTGCCCCCTCGCCATGGCGGGCAAAAATCTTCCGGTAAACTTCGGGCGTCTTTTCCGACACGATCTCGACCGCATCGAAACGATCACCAAGCCCGGACTGTGCCAGTTTGCGCTCCTGATGCAAAAGATCGCCCTTGGTGATCAGGATCAGCCGATAATCCCCCGCCAGGGCCTCGACCGTCTCGCGGGCATGGGGGATCAGTTCGACCGGATGATCCAGCATCGCGCGCCCGGCACCCAGCAGTTCCGCGATCACCGAAGCCGGCACGCGTCCCTCGGTCACCTCGATCGCGGTTTCGATCATCGACAGGGTAAAGCCCTTCACCCCATAGCCATAGGCGCCGATATTGCGCTTTTCCGCCGCAAGCAGCCGCTCTTGCAGCTGATGCGGGTCGCTGTAATCGCGCAGGAGATCGGTGAAATGCTCCTGGGTGAGGCGGAAAAACGCCTCATTCTGCCACAGCGTATCATCCGCATCAAAGCCGATGGAGGTGATCATCTGGCGGTTCCCCGGTGTTGTTGTGACACGGGCGTTGATGCATCAATGCGATCTTAACACTCTCGTGGCTCTTTTCGTGGTGAGAAAAGCGATTATATTCCTGTCAGATTCAAGACAATGCGAATCCTTTCAGCAGCCGGAGAACCCGATTTGGCCTATAACCCGTTTACCCTGTCTGACCGCGAAAATGGTCCGGGCGCCGGTGGGTCGGGTGGCGCACCGGGCGAGGAGACGTCGCTTCTTGCCAAGCCCAAGCCGAAGACACAGCGCCCGCCGCTTTATAAGGTCTTGCTGCTGAACGATGACTACACACCGATGGAGTTTGTGGTCCATATTCTGGAACGCTTCTTCGGGATGAACCACGCCCAGGCCTTCGATATCATGCTGATGGTTCATAAAAAGGGTCTCGCCGTAGTCGGGGTCTTTTCGTTCGAAGTGGCCGAGACCAAGGTCGCCCAGGTGATGGATTTCGCCCGCCGTCACCAGCATCCGCTTCAATGCACGATGGAAAAAGAGTAAGGCGGGCGAAACTGGCCCTCGCGTTACAGGCGGAACATGCGTGCATCCCGGATAGAGCTGGCCCTGGAACAGGGCCTTTTTGTGCTTCCTTCAGAAGGTAAGATTGCCGTCTATCGCCCGCAGGAAGGCGATGACCTCTCAGATCTTCCCAAAGATCGTACCGTCGTGCTGACGGGCTTTCGCCCTGACCGCGACCATTTTGCGGCGCGCGGTTACGCGGTCGAAGGCGAGGGGCCCTGGGCGGCGGCGCTTGTCTGCGTGCCGCGTTCGCGCGAATATGCACGCGCGCTTCTGGCCGAGGCGGCAGCAGCGGTAAGCCCGGGCGGGCCGGTGCTGGTTGACGGGCAAAAGACCGACGGTATCGAGACCGCGCTGAAGGATCTGAAGCCGCTCGTCGCGCTGTCGGGCCCGATTTCCAAAGCGCATGGTCGTATAGCGGCCTTCCCCGCCGGACCGGAACTGGCAGCATGGACCGCCCGCCCGCGTGAGATCGGGGGCGGTTTCATCACCCGTCCGGGGGTGTTTTCCGCCGATGGGCCGGATCCGGGATCGGTGCTGCTGGCAGAGTCGCTGCCTGAAAAGATCGGCCCGAAAGTGGTCGATCTGGGCGCGGGCTGGGGCTATCTTTCGCAAGCGATCCTTGCACGCAACAGCGTCAGACGGCTTGATCTGGTCGAGGCCGAAGCAGTCTCGCTGGACTGCGCGCGCGAGAATATTCAGGACCTGCGCGCCCGGTTCCACTGGGGAGATGCGCTGAATTTCCGCCCCGAAAGCCTTGTCGAGACCGTGGTGATGAACCCGCCCTTCCATATCGGCCGCAGCTCTGACCCGAGGCTGGGGCTGGCCTTCATCCAGGCGGCGCGGAAGATGCTGGCGCCGGATGGGGCGCTCTGGATAGTCGCGAACCGCCATCTGCCCTATGATGAGGCGCTGACGACCCATTTCCTGGAATATGAGACAATCGCGCAGACCAATGCGTTCCGCGTGACCCGCGCCATCAAGCCGCGCCGCCCGACCCGCTAAGCGCTGCCAGAACCCCGAGATCCAGCATGTCATTTTCTCTTTCCGGCAAGACCGCCATCGTTACCGGCGCCGCCAGCGGCCTCGGTCTCGCCATCGCACGCCACCTGATCCATAAGGGCGTGCGGGTCATGCTGGCCGATGCGGATGAGGCACGGCTGATGGCCGAAATGGGTGAGGCGGCCCAGGACGAAAGCTCGGTGCGACTGTTCCCGGGTGATCTGACGAAAAAACTGACGCTGGTGAACCTCGTCTCGGCCACAATAGAGGCCTTTGAGCGGATCGATATACTGGTCAATGCCGCGCGCCGCTGCCAGATCTCAGATGTGCTGAACCCCGATGCCGATCATGTCGAGACGCTCTGGCAGCAGAATGTGGTGGCGACGCTGCGGCTCAGCCAGCTTGTGGCGAAACGGATGATCCAGGCCGCCGCGGGGACCGAGCCGGATGAATATGGCGCTGTCGGCTCGATCATCAATTTCTCATCGGTGGCGGCGGTCCGGGTACAGCCGGAATTGCTGGGCTATTCCATGGCCTCGGCGGCGGTAGAGCAGATGACGCGGACCCTTGCCGTGGCGCTGGCGCCGAAAGGGATCCGGGTCAATGCGGTCTCGATCGGCTCGGTCATGAGCGCGAGCCTGCAACTGGCGCTGAAAGAGGCGCCTGCGCTGCGGGAACGGATCGAAAGCGGCACGCCCCTTGGCCGGATCGCGGCGCCTGACGAGCTGGTCGAGACGATCCAGTATCTCGCCTCGGATGCGTCGCGCTTTGTGACCGGCCAGGTGCTGGTGGTGGATGGCGGGCGCGGGCTGCTGGATGCCGTCGCCGCGCCTGCGTTCTGACGCCCGCGTTACAGGGCGCCGGGCCTCAGCCCTGTTCGGCCACGAGCCAGGGCAGTTCCGAGAAATCCGAGAACCGCGCGGTCTGCGGCATCTCTTCGGCCGGCGATTTGCGGTAGCCTTCGGTGTAGAGGAGGAAGGGCAGCCCGGCTGCGACCGCGGTATCGGCATCGACTTCGCTGTCGCCGACATAGAGTGCGGTCCCGCCGCCCAGTTCGGTGATGCACAGATGCAGGGGCGCGGGGTCCGGCTTCAGCGCGACGCGGCCCCCGCCGACGATGGCCGCGAAATAGCCGGTCAGCCCCATCTGATCGAGGACGATCCGCGCCGCCGTCTCGGGCTTATTGGTGCAGATGCCAAGCGGGTGGCCCGCGGCCTGCAAGGCGTCAAGCGCCGCGATCACACCGGGATAGATCCGGGTGCGCGCGGTGGGATCGGCCTCATATGCGGCCTCCATCGCGGCAACCAGCCGGGGATGTTGCGCCATGTCAACGCCCCGGGTCTCCATCGCGCGCCGCACCAGATTGGCGACGCCTTTGCCGATGAAAGAGGTGACCGTGGGAAGGTCAAAAGGCGCCTGGCCTTCGGCTTGGAACACCTGGTTCAGCGCGGCCTGGAGATCGGGGACGGAATCGATCAGCGTGCCGTCGAGGTCGAAGATGACCGGAGTTGCAGCGGCGGTCATTGGCGGGCTGCCTCGGCCACGGCGCGCAAAGCGCGGATATTTTCGCCATAAGGCGCGGGGTTTTTCACCGACCCGCCGGAGAAGACGGCAGATCCCGCCACCAGCACATCGGCGCCGGCTGCAACGACCAGCGGGGCGGTCTCGGTGGTGACGCCGCCATCGATCTCGATATGGATCGGGCGATCGCCGATCATGGCGCGCAGACGGCGGATCTTGTCGATCTGCGACAGGATCAGCTTTTGCCCGCCAAAGCCCGGATTGACCGTCATCACATTGATCAGGTCGATCTGGTCGAGCAGATATTCCACCGATTCAATGCCGGTCGCGGGGTTGAGGCAGATCCCCGCCTTGACGCCGTATCCCCGGATCGCCTGAAGCGAGCGATGCATATGCGGGCCCGCTTCGAGATGGACCGAGATGAAATCGGCGCCGGCTTTGGCAAAGGATTCGAGATAGGCATCGACCGGCGCGATCATCAGATGGACATCCATCACGCCTTTGATATGCGGCCGGATCGCGGCGCAGGTCGCCGGGCCGAAGGTGATATTCGGAACGAAATGCCCGTCCATCACATCGACATGCACCCAATCGGCACCCTGGGCCTCGATCGCTTCGCATTCGGCGCCGAAATTGGCGAAATCGGCTGAGAGGATCGAAGGGGCGATTTTGATCGCGCGCGAGAAGCTCATATGCGGGGCCTTTCCGACTGGGATGCGCCTGAAATAGCCGTGATCGGGTCCTGGTGCCAGAGCGGATTGCGGCCGCTGTCAGCCTCGCGGCGTCAGCCCCGGCGCAGCCAGACATAAAAGGCGCCGGTGCCGCCATGTTTCAGATGCGCTTCGGTCACTTCCTGCACCACTGCCGACAAAGGCGGCAGGCGCAGCCAGTGCGGCACCTGATGGCGCAGCGCGCCGATGGGGCGCGGCACCGGCTCATAGACCTGTTTGCCCTTGCCAGTGATCACCAGCACCAGCCGCTTGCCCGAAGCCTGCGCCCCCATCAGAAAGGCGATCAGTTCGGGATGCGCCACGGCAAGCGTCATACCGTGCAGGTCGATCCGTGCCTCGGGCGCGATCTTGCCGCGTATCATCTTTTTGTGCAGCCCGGCATCCATCCGCAATGGCGGCGGCGCGGCGGGCTTTTGCACGGGGGGCGCCTTTTCGCCAAGCCGAAACCGCGGCAGTGCCGGTTTTGGCGGCGGGGGAGGCGGCAGGGTCTCTTTCGGGAAGATGGCCTCTTGCGCCACATCCTCGGGGATCGCCCCGTTCGGCACATCATGCATCGGGCGCAGGGTCCGCGCCACAGCCTGCCAGAGGTCACGTTCCTCGGGGCGGAGCACCCTTCGCCGCGCCAAGGCTCAGTTCCCCCCGGTCAGCGCCCAGGCGCGGTCGATGGGCAAAAGCTGCACCATCCGCCCGCCATCGCGCACGATCCCGGCGGCATCGCCTGCGCGGTCGCCATAGCCGTAGAAAATATCCGCCCGCTGCGCGCCCTTGATCGCGCCGCCGGTATCCTGCGCCACCATCAGCCGGCTGAGGGCCGCCTGGCCCTCTTTCTCGATCCATACGGGCGCGCCCAGTGGCACGAAAGCCGGGTCGACGGCCAGCGAGCGCATCGGCGTGATCGACTTGCCCATCGCGCCGATCGGGCCCTTTTCGGGGGGCAGATTGCTGATCTTGCGGAAGAAAATATAAGAGGGGTTGTGGTTCAGCAATTCGGCTCCGATGGCCGGATTGCGGCGCACAAAGGCCTGGATGGTCTGGGCCGAGACCTGATGCGCCGCGAACATGCCGCGCCGCACCATCTCTTGCCCGACCGAGCGATAGGCATGGCCGTTGCGGCCCGCATAGCCCAGCCGGATCGTCGATCCATCGGTCATCTTCACCCGGCCCGAGCCCTGGATATGCAGAAAGAACACTTCAACCGGATCGTCGATCCAGGCGATTTCCAGCCCGCGCCCGCGCAAAGCCCCGGCTTCGATCTCGGAACGGCTGTAATAGACCATGCCGTCCTGCAGATCCGGCGGGCGGCGGTACAGTGGCCAGGCATAGGTGGGGGTGCGGACCGGCGAGCCATTCAGCTCCGGCTCGTAATAGCCGGTGAAAAGTGCCGGCGGCTTGCCGATGATCACCGGGCGGAACAGGAGTTCAAAAAACGCCCGCGCCGAGGCATTGTCTTTCGGCACGTCGCCGGCCAGCTTGCAGACCGGGCGCCAGTAAGGGGCATCAAGCTGGTTGCAGGTGACAAGAAACGCCTCGAGCGCCTCAAGCTGTCCGCCCTCGCGCCAGCCGGACAGGGATTCGAACTCCACCATCTCGGCGCGCGCCTCATCGGCGCCCGTCACCGCAGCCAGTCCGACCAGTAATGCGATGACCAGAGGGCGCAGCAGCATGGCATCAGATCAGTCGCCGGTGGCGACCAGCTGCCAGTTCGGGTCATCCGACCCCATCTTGCGCGCAAAAACCCAGACGTCGCGCTGACGTTTGACGGCCTTGGCGTCGCCTTCGATGACCGTGCCGTCCTTGTCGCGCACCACCGAAGTCAGCTCGCCGACAAAGCGCACCGTCAGTTCGGCAAAGCCGGAAACCTGGTCAAAGGTCGCCTCTTGCAGCGCCATTTCCTTCAGTCCGACGAAATTCGCCTCGACCGTCAGGCCGCGCGCCTCGCGGGCCTGGATCACTTCGGAAAAGCTGGCCTCGACCTCGTCCCCGAGGAAATCGCGGATCGGGTCGAGATCGCCACGCTCAAAGGCCATCAGGATCATCTCATAGGCCTGACGCGCGCCCGAAAGGAACGGCGTCAGCGCGAAGGAGGGCTCGGCTTTCTTCATGCCCGCGAGGGCCTTTGCCGCATCCGAGCCCTCGGCCACATGATCGGTGATGTCACGGTCAGGCCCGCCCTCGATCACCTCGAATTCACGTTTCACCGGGGCCTGCGTATCCTCGAGCGGGAGCGGTGGCTTTTCGAAACCATCGCGGGTGCCAAGCACCGAACGGAGCTTGAGGACCAGAAAAATAGCGACCCCGGCAAGGACCAGGAGCTGGATAAGCATGGAATTCATCGGTCATCCCGCCAAAAAACACTGGCGCCGCCCTGTCGCGATGGCCGGAAGATGCGGCAAAGGCTTGGGGAGGCGTGATTGATCTCCTATGTAGGTTTTAGCAGGCCGCAAGTAAACCTTGCGACAATGATGCTTTCGACAAGGACCCCAAAATGCCGCGTTTTTTGCTGATTCTGGCCTGGCCACTGATTGAAATCGGTTTGTTTGTGGTTGTCGGGGGCTGGATTGGCCTCTGGGCGACCCTTGCCTGGGTGGTCGGGACGGCGGTTGTCGGCATTGTGATCCTGCGAATGGTGGCGCGGCGCGGCGCCGGGCTTTTGCGCAACGGCCTCAACGGTGGCCTGAACCGGGGGCTGAGCGGAGCAGCTATGGCGGGCGATGCGCCGGTTACCGGGCTGATGCGGGGGCTTGCAGCCGTCTTGCTGATTTTGCCGGGGTTTCTGACCGATGCGCTTGGTTTGTTGCTTTTGCTGCCGCCGGTGCAGGCTCTGGTGAAAGGCGCAGTGCTGGCCCGTGTCAGCGCCATGGGGGCCGGTGCGTTTTCGCAGCGTCAGGCGGGCGCCGGCAGGGGGCAGGCCAGCATGCAGCAAGGTGATGTGACGCTCGATGGCGAATGGGTCGAAGTGCCGCCCGAACATCCCGCGGCACCTGGTCGCAACCGCCCGTCGCGCTGGACCGAAATCGAATAGCTGCCTAGGGAGCTGAACCTGGTCATGGAACCGGAGCCACCCCACGGGCTGACCCCGGAGCTTTCCATTGAGCGCCGCCCCCCGCTCTGCTAGGGGAGGGCGGTAGCTTTGACTGGCGCGGCGCGCCCCCGGGCGGGCAAACTGCCTCTGCCCGCGCAAATTCCAGGAGGATTTCGATGGCCGAAGAAACAGGTGCAAACGGGGCTCAGGCTCCGCAGGTCCGGATGCAGGTTCTGGCGCAATATATCCGCGACATGAGTTTTGAAAATGTCGTGGTGCAAAAGGGCCTCGCCGGCGTCGAAGTGCAGCCCGATGTGCAGGTGGCGGTCAGCCTTGATGCGCGTAAACGCAGTGTCGAGAACCAGTATGACGTGATCACCAAATTCAAGGTCACCTCGAAGAACAAAACCAATGCCGAGACGCTGTTCCTGCTCGAACTGGAATATGGCGGCACCTTCCTGATCGACGGTGTGCCCGAGGATCAGCTGCATCCGTTCCTGCTGATCGAATGCCCGCGCCTTCTGTTCCCCTTCGTGCGCCGTATCATTTCGGATGTGACCCGCGACGGTGGCTTCCCGCCGCTGAATATCGACAATGTCGATTTTCTGGCACTTTACCGTCAGGAAATCGCGCGCCGCCAGGCCGCCCAGACCGAAGCCGCGCCGCTGGTCACCAACTGATCCGCGCGGAAGAACCGCAGAATATGACAAAGGCGGCAGAGCGATCTGCCGCCTTTTTGCTGTCTTGCCGGCTGTGATCAGAACCGGGGACCAGAACCGGGGATCAGACCCGGTGATAGGGGCCGCCCGCAAGGATCGTCGCTGCGCGGTAAAGCTGTTCGGCGAGCATCACCCGGACCAGCATATGGGGCCAGACCATCGCACCAAAGCTGATCGAGTGATCGGCTCTGGCCCTGAGGTCAGGGTGAATGCCATCGGCCCCACCGATCACAAAAGCCAGATCCTGCCGCCCGGCGTCGCGCCATTTCGCCAGCAGGCCCGCGAAATCCGGCGATGACAGCTGCCGCCCGCGCTCATCCAGGGTGCAGATCAGCGCGCCCGAAGGAATTGCCCGCGTCAGAAGCGCGGCCTCGGCCTCCATGCCGCCGCCCTTTTTGTCCTCGACCTCAATCTCGGCGGCGGGGCCAAGCGCCAGCGCGCGGCCCTGCTTGCCGAAACGGTCAAGGTAATCGTCGATCAGATCGCGTTCGGGCGAGGCACGCAGCCGCCCGACCACACAAAGATGAACCCGCACCGGCTTACAGGGTGCGGGCGGCCCCGACCTGTCCGGCGGGCAGCCACATCTTTTCCAGCTGGTAGAATTCACGCACTTCCGGGCGGAAGACATGGACGATCACATCGCCCGAATCGATCAGCACCCAGTCGCCGGTTTCTTTGCCTTCCATGCGGGAGACGATCCCGAAGGCCTGTTTCAGCCGTTCCGACAATTTCTCGGCAATCGCCGCCACCTGGCGCGACGAACGTCCCGAGCAGATCACCATGTAATCGGCAACATCCGAGCGGCCGCGCAGATCGATCAGCACGACATCCTCGGCCTTGTCATCCTCGACCGAGGACATGACGGCATCGCGAACGGCGTCCGAGCTGAATTCCGTCTGGGCAGGGCGTCCGGCGCGCGGGGCAACCGGCAGGCCGGTTGCAGGGTCAGTATGGGACAGGGAAGTGTCCTCCAAAGCAGCGCGCAAGCCCCGCGCCGGGCATCTCACGACAGCCTATCACCCGGAGCGGGTAATCTCAACATTCGACGGATCAGGTCGCATCGCGGTGGCGGCGGAGGGCTCAGAGCGCGAAGGCCGCAACTTCGGCCCGGGTGCCCGAATGGCAGCGCCAGACCATCACGTGACCCGCCATTGGCCGCCCGCCCACCGAGGCGGGCAGATCTTCGCGCCGCGGTGCAACCCGCTCTGTCAGCGCCTTTATCGCTGCTGACCGCGGGGGCGGGTGATCCGGATTGCCGGCTTGAAGCGCAAGGCCGCGCGGGCGGGGCATCTCATCGAAGGTGATCCCCTTCCTGCCCAGGACCGGGAGCTTCATCTGCCTGTCCGCGGTCGAACCCGGCATCCAGAACCGCCAGGTCTCGCTTTGGACGGCCAGGATCAGCGGCCTGGTCATCCCGAGCGTCCGCCCGTCGTGATTCTTGCCGTTGAAATAGCCCGAGCGCGCCTCCCATCCCGCGTCAGACGGGGTCTGGCCGCCTTCCCCATGGCCGCATCTGGCCCGACCCTTGCCTGAGACAGGATTCGGGGCTAGATACCAGCTTATGCAAGGGTTCATCTATTTCAACATCACCGATCATGCGCGTCTTCCGGCGCGGTTTTTCGGCGCGACCCGCAACATTCTCGCACGTCTTTGACGCGGCGGGCGGGATTACCTGCCCAGATGCCGCCGGACCTCGTGAACCAGACAATCTGACAAGCTATCCCAAAAGGTGAGAGCCATGACCGCCCCTAAATCGGCCGCTCCGAGAACACTCTACGACAAGATCTGGGACGACCACGTCGTCCATACTTCTGAAGACGGCACCTGTCTTCTGTATATCGACCGCCATCTGGTGCATGAAGTCACCAGCCCCCAGGCGTTCGAAGGGCTGCGGATGACCGGCCGCAAAGTGCGCGCGCCGGAGAAAACCATCGCGGTGCCCGACCATAACGTGCCCACGACCGAGGGCCGTGAGACCCATATCGACAATGAGGAATCACGCATCCAGGTCGATGCGCTGGACAAGAATGCCCGTGAATTCGGCGTGGTTTACTATCCGGTGACCGATATTCGCCAGGGTATCGTGCATATCGTCGGCCCGGAGCAGGGCTGGACGCTGCCGGGCATGACCGTGGTTTGCGGCGACAGCCATACCGCGACCCATGGTGCTTTCGGCAGCCTCGCGCATGGCATAGGCACGTCCGAGGTCGAACATGTTCTGGCGACGCAGACGCTGATCCAGAAGAAATCGAAAAACATGAAGGTCGAGATCACCGGCAAATTGCTGCCCGGTGTGACCGCGAAGGACATCACCCTTGCCGTGATCGGCAAGACCGGCACCGCCGGTGGTACCGGCTATGTCATTGAATATTGCGGTGAAGCGATCCGCGAGCTTTCGATGGAAGGCCGCATGACCGTCTGCAACATGGCCATCGAAGGCGGCGCCCGCGCTGGCCTTATCGCGCCGGATGAGAAGACATTCGCCTATTGCATGGGCCGCCCTCATGCGCCGAAAGGCGCGAAATGGGAGGCTGCGGTCTCGTACTGGAAAACCCTCTTCACCGATGAGGGGGCGCATTTCGACAAGATCATCACGATCAAAGGCGAAGATATCGCGCCGGTCGTGACCTGGGGCACCTCGCCCGAAGACGTGCTGCCGATCACCGCGACTGTGCCCTTTGCCGCCGATTTCCAGGGCGGCAAGGTCGAGGCCGCACAGCGCTCCATCGACTATATGGGCCTGACGCCGGGCATGAAGCTGACCGATGTAAAGGTCGATGCGGTGTTCATCGGGTCCTGCACCAATGGGCGGATCGAAGACCTTCGCGCCGCAGCAGGGATCCTCAAAGGCCGTAAACTGGCGCCGGGCGTCCGTGGCATGGTCGTTCCGGGGTCGGGCCTCGTGCGGCTCCAGGCCGAGGAAGAGGGGCTGGCGCAGATCTTCACCGATGCCGGCTTCGAATGGCGTCTGGCCGGGTGCTCGATGTGTCTGGGCATGAACCCAGACCAGCTGGCCCCGGGCGAGCGCTGCGCTGCCACTTCGAACCGCAATTTCGAGGGCCGGATGGGTCGTGGCGGCCGTACGCATCTGATGTCGCCGGTGATGGCGGCCGCAGCGGCGATTACCGGCCACCTGACCGATATCCGTGATATCATGGCGGAAACCGCCTGATTTCACACAGTCAAAGGACAGTCGTCATGAAGGGTTCCACAACCAGCATTCTTGCAGGTGTGCTCGCCGTAATAGCCGGGCTTATCGCACTGATCTTTCCGCTTCCTGCCTCATTGGCGGTGGCGGTGTTTGTGGGCCTCGCCTTCCTGATTTCGGGTGCGCTGGGGCTCTTTGCCGCCTTTTCGGACAAAGAGCTGCCATCGCGCGGCTGGCTGATGCTGCTGGCGCTGATGCAGCTGGTGCTGGGCGTCTGGCTGCTGGCCAACCCGCTGGCGGGCCTGATTTCGCTGACGATCATGGCAGGAGCGCTGTTCTTCGCGACCGGTGTGTTGCGGCTGGTCTGGGCCTTCCGTCTCGGAACATCCGCAGGTCAGGGCTTCTGGGTCCTGATCCTGACGGGGCTGCTTTCGGTCGGGCTTGGGCTCTATGTCCTTTTCTTCCTTCCCGCAGCCAGCGCGATCCTGCTTGGAACGCTTCTGGCCATCGAACTTCTCTCTGTCGGCGCCGCCCTGATCGCGATGGGCATCGCGCTGCGAAAACTCCAATAGGTAGCCCCAATGGATAAATTCACCACCATCACCGGGATTGCGGCGCCGATGCCGCTTGTGAATATCGACACCGATATGATCATCCCGAAGCAATTCCTGAAGACGATCAAGCGGTCGGGCCTCGGCGTGAACCTGTTTGACGAGATGCGCTACACGCTCGACGGCAAGGAAATTCCGGATTTCGTGCTGAACCAGCCGGCATATCGTGAAAGCCAGATCATCGTCGCGGGCGATAATTTCGGCTGCGGCTCCTCGCGCGAGCACGCGCCCTGGGCATTGCTGGATTTCGGGATCCGCTCTGTGATCTCGACCTCTTTTGCGGATATTTTCTACAATAACTGCTTCAAGAACGGCATCCTGCCGATCATCCTGCCGCAAGACGCGGTCGACTATCTGATGGATGACGCGAAAAAGGGCGCCAATGCCCGCATCACCGTGGATCTTGAGAACCAGACGGTTTCGGCCTCGGATGGCAAGAGCTTTGCCTTCGAGGTGGACGCGTTCAAAAAGCACTGCCTCCTGAACGGGCTCGATGATATCGGGCTCACGATGGAGAAAGTCTCGGCAATCGACACATTCGAGAAGCAAAACGCGGCCGCCCGGCCCTGGGCCTGACGTCTGGCCCCTCTAAGTCTTGCCGGGGCAATCCCGACGCGGTTGATTTCAGCGCGGCATCCCCCGGGGTGCCGCGTTTTTTGTCGATCTGTTGAATTCGCGTGATTTTTTCTTCCGGTTTCACCGGGGATTGTCGCTTTTGCTCCATTCTTGCAACATCTTTGCCCTGTTTCGGCCACAGGGCCAGGGTCTCATGAGGATGATAGTTGCTTCACTCGGCGAAAGTAGGCAAAAGTTGGACAAAATTGAGGCGATCCGCCATAATGTCGGCGGGATCATGGGAAACAGGAGGCGGCATCGTATCGCTTCCGTCCATGTTGAGGAAGTGAAGGCAGTGGTCTCACGACTGACCGGCGCCCTTGTGCGCGCATTTCTGGTGATGCTTCTCATCGCCACACCCTCGGTGATCCTGCCGGGGACGGGGCCTGATACGCAGCAGATGGTGGCGCTGATCGCTTTGTTCGGCGGTGCCCTGACCTTTGCCGAATACAATGCCGTCTATCCGAGCCTGGTCGAATTCCGCGACGCGCCACCCTTTAACCGCATCCGTTTCCTCGCGCTGTTTCTCACCGTTTTCATTCTGTCGGTGATCGAGGCGGCCAATATCGCTCCTACTTCCTTTACCCGCCTGTTCGAAGCGCTTGGCCTGTTGATCGGGCATTCGCTCGACTTTCCCTATTCGCCCGTCCGCCTTGCCTCGATGATGATGTCGGAAAATGCGAGCCCGGCCGATATGTCGGCTGTCCGCAGCGCCGCCGGAACGGCCTATATCATCTCGCTGATTTCGCTGGCTTTCTTCGTTGTGATCTTCAAGCTGAAAGGCTGGCCGTCACGCTACAAGGATTTCAATGTCTGGGTGAATCTGCCAACATTCGAGCCGACAGCCGGCGGCGATGTGGTGGACCGGCTTGAGCGGGACGCGCGTCTTAACCTTTCCTTAGGCTTTCTGCTGCCATTCCTGATCCCGGCAGTGGTGATTTTGGTCTCGGGCGGGTTTGATCCGGTAACCCTCACCTCGCCGCAGACCCTGATCTGGACGATGGCGGCATGGGCATTCATTCCGGCTTCTCTTTTGATGCGCGGCGTCGCCATGGGGCGGATCGCGGCCATGATCCGGCAGCGCCGCGTCGCCAATCTGCCGCCCACACATCCGGGCATTGTTGCGGTCATCTGATCGCCTGGCTTTGCCTGATCCTGTTGCCCGTCTCTGCTGCGCTGGCCGAGACGGGGGTGAAACTTGCGGTGTGGAACATCGAACTGGAGCGCCGGGGCCCTGGCCTTTTGCTGCGCGACATCGTCAGTGGCAAAGATGCTCAGATCGAGGCGGCGCTGCGGGTGCTGGCACATCTTGATGCCGATGTGATCCTGCTGGCAGGGTTCGATTATGACCACGGGCTGCTGGCGGCGCGGCATTTTGCCGACCGGCTGGCCCTGATCGGGCCGGATTATCCGCATCTCTTCGCGCTGCGGCCCAATCGGGGTGTCGCGACCTGTCTTGATCTGGATCTTGACGGGCGGCGCGGCGGGCCGGGCGATGCCCAGGGCTGGGGCTATTTCGCCGGGCAGTCCGGCATGGTGATCCTGTCGAAACTCCCGACTGACAGCGCCGCTGCGCGCGATTTCAGCGCCTTTCTCTGGGCCGATCTTCCCGGCGCGCTCTGGCCGCAATCGCTGCCTTCAGAGGCGCGCGAGGTGCTGCGGCTCTCGACCACCGGCCATTGGGAGGTGCCGCTGATCCTCCCCGATGGCAGGCGGCTGCGGCTGTTGACCTGGCATGGCTCGGCGCCGGTTTTCGGTGCCCCGGTCGAGGTGAATGCGCGGCGCAACCATGATGAGACCGCCTTCTGGACCGCGTTGATCGAGGGGCGGCTGCCATGGGCACCGCCGGTTCCCCCCTTTGTGGTGATGGGGATCAGCAATCTCGACCCTGTTGACGGGGATGGAAGACATGATGCGATCCGCAGCCTGATTGCGCATTCCGCGCTGCAGGACCCGGCACCGCGTGCGGCTTTTGCACCGGCAGATCCGGGTCAGCTTGGTGATCCGGCGCTGGACACGGCAGTCTTTGCGCCAACCGGAGGCCTGCGCACGGCGGTGATCCTGCCCGATGCCGCGTCTGAGGTGGCTGAGGCGGGGATCCTGCGCCCGGCACCGGAGGATCCGCTCTCGGATGCCGCCAGCGCCGCGTCGCGCAGCTTTCCGCTCTGGATCAGGCTGGTGCCATGAGCGCGGGGCTCAGCCGATCCGTCCCATCTGGCGCCGGATGCGGCGCGCCTGGTCCAGCTCCGCATTGATCGCCCCGCCCGCAAGGATGGCCCAGACCGAGAGGTAGAGCCACATCATCAGGATCACCGCGGCCCCGATAGAGCCATAGATCCTGTTGTAACTGTTGAAATTCTCGAGATAGAGCGAGAAGCCCATCGAGACCCCCGCCCAGGCCAGGGTCGCGAAAATGACCCCGCCCGAGAACCAGCGCGAACGCTCGTTCCGGGGTACATTGGGGCCGTAACGATAGAGGATCGAGAGGCAGATCAGCACCAGCAGCAGCATCGCCGCCCAGGGCAAAAGGCGGCTCAGCCGCGGGGCAAAGTCATCCAGCGGCATCCAGGACAGGAGGATCGGCACCACCACCACCGTCGCCAGCGTGCCAATCAGCGCACCGATCAGCGCGAGCGTCAGAACAAAATCCCGCGCCATGCCACCCAGCCAGGAGCGCGGTACCGCGCGATGCACCACATCAAGCCCCTGGACCAGCGCCGAAACCCCGTTGCGCGACGAATAAAGCGCGACCAGCAGCGAAAGGACCGTGGCCCAGCCCAGCGTCGTGCGCGGCGCATTGACCAGCCCCATGACCTGATCATGGATCAACGCGCTGGCATCGGGGGGCAAAAACCGCTCGGCCACCTGAAGATAGCCCGCGATCACCACCGGATCGGCCATCATCCCCCAGATCGCCACCACTGCCGCAAGGCCTGGAAAGACCGCGAACATGGCGTAAAAGGCCACTCCGGCGGCGACGAGGCCGAAATGGCCATCGGTCATCCGCTCGATCACCGCCGTGATAAAGCGCCAGATCCGGCGCAGCGCCTTCATTGCCGGATCCATGTCGAGAAATCTTCGCCCGGCGGCATTTCACGCGCGCGCGGCGAGATCAGCGCGCGGGCGCGCTTTTCGTCCAGCGTGCCTGTTCCTGCAAGGGCACCGAGGCGGTCGAGATATTCCGGCAGCAGGCCCGGCATCACGAGGCTGCGGTCCAGCGGCAGATCGGAAGACAGCACCCGCGCCAGCGTCCACACCACCGAGGCACAATTCGCGGTTACGGTATTATACCAGACGGGCCGGTCGTTCAGGTCATTGCCCAGCCTGAGAAAGCCAAGGAAGACCGCGATTTGCTGATCCTGGGTCAGATCCAGCGGATAAAGATGCACTTCTTCAGCGCGCGGCACCGCACGCCATTGCACGATATCCGCCTCATCAGCGGCGATCAGCGACAGCTCGAACTGGCGGAAAAATCCGCCCAGGGCAGAGAAACTCTCGCCTTTCTCGCGGCGGATCTCGACCGAGAAGGTCAACGGCGCGCCGTCCTGGAACCGGAAGCTGACCAACAGATGCGCGATTTTCGGATTGCCCCAGGAGGAGGTGATCATATCGACCCCGTCGAGCTTCGCCAGATCGACGGTGCGGCTGGTCCAGCCCTCAACGGCCTCATCGGCGGTCTTCCAGCGAAAAGTGCGGATGTTTTCCAGATGAACCAGGCTGCCCTCGGCCTCGCCCTTGACGATATGCGCCACATCAGGCGCCCAGTCGCGGTCCTGGCGCGGCTGCAGGCTGAAAAACCAGCCCAGGACCAGGATCAGCAGCACGGCAAGCCCGGTCCAGCCCCAGCCGGGCCCCAGCCGCGCCCAGGCCACCAGGAGGACCGCAAGTCCCAGACCGGCCAGTGCCAGCGGGCGTGCATGCGGGAATTGCACCCAGAACGCCGCCGCAGCCCAGACCACAACAAGACCAAGGACCAGCCAGAACACCACTGCTTTCACCGTTTCACACTCGCCGTAACATAATTGACCGTAAGATCGCGCGAAGACAGGCTCCAGCGCCAGGAGACCGGGTTAAAAACCATCCCCTTGCGATCCACCGGGTCAAGCCCGGCGCGGCCGATCAGATCATAAAGCTCATCCGGCGTGATGAATTTCGCCCAGTCATGCGTGCCTTTCGGCAGCCAGCGCATGATCCATTCGGCCCCAATGATCGCCATGGCGAAGCTTTTCGTATTGCGGTTCATGGTCGAGCAGATCATCAGCCCGCCGGGCTTCAACAGCTGCTGGCATGCGGTCAGATAGGCCAGAGGATCGGCAACATGTTCGACCACTTCCATATTCAGCACCACGTCATACCGCTCACCCTCTGCGGCCAGCGCCTCGGCGGTGGTGTGGCGATAGTCGATCCGGAGGCCCTGGGTCTCGGCATGGACGCGGGCCACCGGGATGTTGCGTTCGGCCGCATCGGCGCCGGTCACATCAGCCCCCAGCCGCGCCATCGGCTCGGACAACAGCCCGCCACCGCAGCCGATATCGAGGAGACGCAACCCGTCAAAAGCGCGCGGTGCCGTCAGATCCCGGCCGAATTCGCCGGCAATCTGGCTGGTGATATAGTCTAACCGGCAGGGGTTCATCAGATGCAGCGGGCGGAATTTACCTTTCGGATCCCACCATTCCTCTGCCATGGCCTGGAACTTTGCGACCTCGGCAGGATCGATAGTGCTTGCGGCTGACATCGCATGTCCTCGTTCGACTTTGTCTTTTCATCACGTTATATAGACCGCAATGGACCAGAGATCAGGACAAAAACGCGCGTCGGACTTCCTTTACCCGCCGGTCGAGCCCTTCGACCAGCGTATGATGGATATGGGCGACGGCCATCAGGTCTATGTTGAACAATGCGGCAATCCGGATGGGGTTCCGGTCATTGTCTTTCACGGCGGTCCCGGCGGCGGCTGCAGCCCGCTGATGCGGCGCTATTTCGACCCTCGTCATTACCGGGTGGTGTTGTTCGATCAGCGCGGCTGCGGCAGGTCGATGCCCCGCGCCTCGGTGATCCGCAACACGACCTGGGATCTGGTCGCCGATGTCGAGCGCATCCGCGAGGCGCTTGGCATCGAGCGCTATATCGCTTTTGGCGGCAGCTGGGGGGCGACGCTCGCGCTGATCACCGCCATCACCCATCCCGACCGCGTTTCGAACCTGGTGCTGCGCGGGGTCTTCCTAATGACGCGGCGCGAGCTCAACTGGTTCTACGGCGGCGGCGCGGGGACGTTTTTCCCCGAGCTGTGGCAGCGTTTCATCGATCCGATCCCGGAGGAAGAGCGCGGCGATCTGATCGCGGCCTATCACCGGCGGCTCTTTTCGGGCGACCGGACGACGGAAATCCGCTACGCGCGGATCTGGTCGGGCTGGGAAAATGCGCTGGCCTCGATCAGCAGTGACGGCTGGATGGGCGAAAGCCCCGCCGATTACGCCCATGCCTTTGCCCGGCTCGAGAACCATTATTTTACCAATGGCGGATTTCTGGAGCAGGACGACTGGATCGTGCAGAACCGCGTCCGGATCGCACATATCGACACCGATATTGTGCAGGGGCGCTATGACATGGTCTGCCCGCCGCTGTCGGCCTGGAGCCTCGCCGAAGGCTGGACCAAAGCGCGGGTGCATTTCGTGCCCCTGGCCGGTCACGCGCTGTCGGAGCCCGGCATTTCCGAAGCGCTGGTGCGGGTGATGGACCGTCTGCGCTGAAGCACCGTTGACGTGTGACAAGGCCACTTTGTTTCGGGGAAGGGCGAACGTCTGCAACCGGTGCCCTGCGATCTTCTGCGGCTTTGCGTGAACTGGCGCAGGGCGCCCCCATAAATTGTGCTTTTCTGCAGGTGCAGCCGCGACATATAGGCGATCCCCCCTGAACAGCCGGAGAATTCCTGCCGGACGGAGGCGATGTCCGCATGACTTTGGCCCGGTGAAAAAGCCCTTGTTTATCCGGCCTTCGCTCAATATACGAGGCGGTGGAGATGTGGCCGAGTGGTCGAAGGCACACCCCTGCTAAGGGTGCAGGCCCGGAAGGGTCTCGAGGGTTCGAATCCCTTCGTCTCCGCCACTTGGCCTTCAAGGCATTGAACGCCAACGTTATTTTCAAGGAAAATCTGGTCGAGCCTGTTCCTGCTACAGCACACTGCTACAGCGGGGGCCAAGGATGGGCACCACATCACGACTCGTCAGACGCGGAGCGGTCTTCTACTTCCGCATGAGCGTTCCGCGCCGCCTCGTTGCCCGAGTCGGGCGCAGCGAACTCTCCTTGACGTTGCGGACTGGCTGACGTGTGACACTCATTCTTTCAGGAACCCGGAACAGACCGGATGAAACCGGAAGAACCCGGACAGGCCAACAAAATCAGGGGTTTCCGCAAGCTCGAAGCTTGAAAACAGGCCAAACCGGCGTGTCATGCAGGAAGGCCCCAAAATGGCCTTTTAAGAGGCCTTGAAGCCGGAAGGTCGGCGAGAGCTGGCCAGAACGGTTGCAGCGTAAGATAGCACGAAATCAGGCAGATAAGACGTCCGTGGCGCGTTGTTAGCCGAGGATGCCAGGAGCGGAACCTACAAATTTCCCCGTAAGTTTGCCGCGCCGGTTGTATGTTCGCTAAATTGTTTAAAATTCAGTAGCTTATAATCTGTAGCTGTCGGGCTGCGCCGTGGGTGAACCTACAACAGATTCCTGCCCGCTCGCCGCCTTGTTGAGGGTCACAGCCGTGCCGCTGGCAACCAGAAAGAGCATGCTTTTCCCGCCACCGCTGATCTCGGAGTAGTCCAGATCAACCCCAACAACAGCGTCTGCACCAAGTGCATGCGCTTCGAGCCTCAGCTCATCAAGCGCTGTCTTTCGGGCATCCCGAAGGCCCTGCTGCATCGTCGCGCTCCGCCCGCCGAACGTATCTCGGAACGCCGATGCTATGTCTTTGAACAGGTGCATGCCTATGACCACCTCGGCGGTCACTATGTCCAAGCGTTGGCCAACGGGAAGGTTGTGAGCAGTTTCTGTTGTCAGAATGATGCGCGCCATCGCGTCCGATTGAGATTGAGCAGCGATTTCTTGCGCGCGTTTTTTCTCAGCGTCCAAGGCCGCTGCCTGCTCTCTTGCAATCTGATCCTCGGCTAGGCGAACGCACGGCAAACAGGAGACGCCCTGCATTTTTGCAGACTGCACAAAGCTCCCGCAACGCGCGCATGTAACGGTTCCCATCTCACTATTCCCTATTTGTATGCCCCCACCACATCACCTTGCCGATGATGCTGATGGTTTCAATTTTCGCAAACTGTGGCCCGTAGTCAGGATTGTCAGAAATCAGCAGCAGCTCAGCATCAGAAGCTCTATCGATACGCTTTATGCGCGCATGGCCGTCTTCGATGAACGCAAAAATCGAGCCGCGCTGGCTTTTGCCATCCATTTTTCGCGCTGGCAAACACGTCTTGCTCTGGTCGATCAGGACAAGATCCCCTGACCATATACACGGTTGCATGCTATCGCCTTCCGCCCTGGCCAGAACCGCGGAAGCCGGTGGAACGCCGATCTTCCCTAGCCAATCCTTACGGAATGCCAGGTAGTCGACGAGCTGCTCCGACGCATTGGCGAAGCCTCCCCCTGCCGACAAGCTCACAGCGTGTAACGGGACATGAGCGAAATCTTCGCTGACAGCTTCAGTTTTTCGCAATGCTGGAGCACCGCTTAGCCCGTCGAGAGTTATTTCAAGGCCGAGCACCTGACAAAGCCGCTGCAGCTTATCGAAGGTTGGCGATGAGCCTCTTCGAATGTTCTGCAAGGCCGATCCGTCTGATTGACCGAATGCTCGTCGCCCGACCTCAGCCTGCGAGAGGCCTAGTTCCGCCCGCCGGGCATCCAGAAGTGCAAATAGTGCGCTGGTTTCGATCATTATGCAAAAATACACAAAATGCGTCAGCCCACACAAGCCGGGTAAATTTACAACGGACTGTTTCCATATCTCTGCATATTTACCTTTGCAATGCCTCTGTAACTTTGCATAGAGTGCGGTATGGATACGCAACACCTACTCACCCTCGCGCAAACCTATGCCGCTCACATTGAGCGGGGCCTGCACACGGTCGCTGGCAGGGTCGGCATACACGGAAGATTTTTCACGAGACTGGCTGAAGACGGCGAGTGCCGTCTGAGCGCGTACAAGCATGCCTTCAATTGGTTTGATGAAAACTGGCCTGCGGACCTGACCTGGCCTCAGGACATTCCCCGCCCATCCCCCCAGAAGCCGGAGGCTGCATGATGCCGCTGCTTTACCGCCTGCGCCGCAGAGTGGCGCTGTTTGTTTGCCCGGAGCTGAGCGCCGAGTCGCGGCTCAAGGCCACGCTGGCCGAGGCGCGCGCGATGCGCGCCCCGGCTGGCTTTATGGATCTAGGCCTGGCGATTTTTGCCCGGACCGAACGCGCGCCGTTTTCTGACTTCATGGGCGCGCTCGTGACGGTTCACTTTCGTCAAGAACGCCCGCCTTTCAGTGCCAGCTACCGGGAAACCGCCAGATTGGCGCAGCACTTTGGCTGGGCCATCCCAGCGCAAAAAGCGGCACGGCGCTGGATCGCGCCGAAGCGAATGCTTCGGTCAGTCATTCCGCACTGGGATCGCGATCACGCCTTTGAGGCGGCGGTCAGAGAATTCGCGCAGAAGAGCATTGGCCGCGAGCAGATCGACGATGTAGAGCCGTTCTTTGCCGGTAAACACCGCCTCCACCGCCGTCTTCCCTCGCCATGGCCTTGAACCAGTGGCGGCTCATGGCTCGATGTCGCAGATGCCGCGCGTGCAGGTGCCGCGGAAGAAGGCGAAGGCGCGATCATGCGCGTCGAAGATCGAGCCATTGGGCGCCATCGGTCCGAGCCCGATGGCGAGGCTCCTGGCTCGCGCGCGGGTAGGCCCGAACGAACATCATCCGGCTGTGGCAGAGGCGGACATGGGCCACCTTGATCGTGACGGTCACGCCTGAGACCAGCACCACCTCGTGGCTCCGGTCGAACTGGTAAGCCTCTCCAGGATCATAAGAAAGCGGCACATAGGCCTCGGCCGCCGCTGTCCCGCGGCTTTGCGACCAGGTGCGGGCAAAGCGACGGATGGCGTCGTAGCCGCCTTCATAGCCAAGGGCGCGCAACTCCTCGAAGATCCGGATCAGCGTCAGCCGCTCTCGGGACGGCTTGCCCGCATTCGCCGCGAGCAGCCGGTCAAGCTGGTCCTGCCACGGCCCGATCCGCGGCATCGGCTGATGCGTCCGCTCGTAGCTGAAGTCCGTCTCATCCGACCGCAGGATCTTGCGGACGGTGTTCCGGGAGACGTGCAGCTCTCGCACGATCTTCTTCATCGACCAGCGCTGCACGTAGAAGGCCCGCCGGACCCGCGCAATCGTATCCACCTGCTTCATCTCCCCCTCCGTCCGCTGACCCGCAGCGAACGGTCTGACGAAATATCAGGGGGGTCAAAATTGGGCGCCGATGCCCCCGTTAGGGGGTGAAAGTTGCACGCCGAAACACACTTTGCATCCCTGACGAAATACGCGGTGGCCCTTCGTCGGGAAAACAGTCCACTGGACTGTTTTCTCACCCTCCTCGATTTAGGATGTCGCGCTCGTCGCAAACCCGGGCCAGCTCCCGCTTCAACAGGCGGATCTCGCCATCCTTCCCGGTCTCGCCTGATGCCGTCTTCGCGAACTTGCGCTTCCAGGCATAGAGCGAGTGCTTGCTCACGCCGAGCCGTTCAGAAACCTCGCTGACCGGGTAGCCCCGCTCCGTGATCTGAGCGACCGCATCGCGCCTGAAGTCGTCGCTGAAAGTGGCTGTGCCCATCATGGCCTCCTTGCCTCAAAATTAGCAAAGAAGGCGTCCACAAAACATGGGGCTATTCAATGCGGGGCGGTAACTGATCCAAGCTTTGACTGATCGCTGTGTGCCGCCAGTGCCGGCCGCATTTTTTTCTCAGGTCAGCGAGACCTGGTAGACCAGCCCGTCGGTGCGGCACAGGCTCCGGCGGCGTTCCACAACGCGGCCCATGATGTCAAAAGCCATCCGGTCGATACAAAGGATCGGGGCGCCGGGTTTCAGGTTCAGCGCCTTTGCCGTTTCGCGATCGGCCTCGGCGGCGGTGATCGATTCATCGGCGCGCAGGATGATGCAGCCGTAATTCTGCTGATAAAGCACATAAAGCGTGTTCGGCAGCGGCGCCCGCAGATCAAGCCCCGCAAAGCGGTTTGCCGAAACCACCGCGGTTTCCAGCATGCTCGGAACACCTTTCAGGCTGCGCAGCCGCCGGATCTCGTAGACCCGGGCCGGTGCCTCGTCGAGCACCTTCCGCTCCTCTTCGGTCGAGGCGCGGCTGGTCACCACCTCGCTCATCAGCTCGGGGCGAATCATTGTCCCGTCAGCCTCGCGCAGGCGGAAAAAGTTGAAGAGCGCATTATCCGGTGTGCGGGCGGTGACAAAAGTGCCGCGGCCCTGTTCACGTTTCACAATACCCAGCTGTTCCAGCACCATCAGGGATTTGCGCGCTGTGCCCTGCGACACGCCGGTATCTGCCGCGATCTGCATTTCACTGGGCAACATCGAGCCCGGAAGCAGCTCGCCCGAGGAAATCTGGGCGACGATCCGGTCGATCACGGTCTGGTAAAGCGGTGCGGCCATTTCGGGTTCCTGGTGTTTTCCCGACGCTATCACGCGGGCCGATCTGTGCACAAGAATTATAGAATAACTCTTGTATAAGAGTAATTGTACATGATACGAGTTGAGCATCGGATAGAACAGCAATCCCGGGGAGGAGCCCATGAGTATCCCGCAACTTCTGGTCCATGATCACGAGGACAATGTCGGCGTGGTTGTCGTCGAGAACCTGAAAGCCGGCACCGAGATGATCTGCGTCGTCACGCATGACAATTCGGACTTCCGCCTTGTCGCCAATGCCGACATCCCGATCGGTCACAAGGTCGCGCTGAAGCCGCTCAAGGCGGGCGATACCGTCACCAAATATGGCGAAGACATTGGCCGCATGGTCGGAGATGCCGGCATCGGCGACCACGTCCATACCCATAACTGCAAAACGAAACGGTGGTGATCAGATGGCACTCGATTTCAGCAATGCGACGGTGAAAGCCTGGCGGCGTGAGAATGGCCGCGTCGGTGTCCGCAACCATGTTCTGATCCTGCCGGTGGATGATATCTCGAACGCCGCCTGTGAAGCGGTGTCAAACAACGTCAAAGGCACGATGGCGCTGCCGCATGCTTACGGGCGTCTCCAGTTCGGTGAAGACCTCGAGCTGCATTTCCGCACCATCATCGGCACCGGCGCCAACCCCAATGTCGCCGCTGTGGTGGTGATCGGGATCGAGCCGGAATGGACCAAGGTCATCGTCGACGGCATCGCCAAAACAGGCAAGCCCGTCACCGGCTTCTCCATCGAGCAGAAGGGCGATTTCGAGACCATCCGCGCCGCAAGCTGGAAGGCCAAGGAATATGTCCATTGGGCGTCCGAGCTGCAGAAAGAAGACTGCCCGATCTCGGATCTCTGGATCTCGACCAAATGCGGCGAGAGCGACACGACCACGGGCCTCTCCTCCTGCCCGACCGTCGGCAATATGTATGACAAGCTGCTTCCCCAGGGCATTTATGGCTGCTTTGGCGAGACCTCGGAAATCACCGGGGCCGAGCATATCTGCGAGAAACGCGCCGCAACCCCCGAAGCTGCCGCCAAATTCAAAGCGATCTGGCAGGCCTATACGGATGATGTGATCTTTGCGCATCAGACCGATGACCTCTCGGACAGCCAGCCGACCAAGGGGAACATCCTCGGCGGTCTGACCACCATCGAGGAAAAGGCGCTCGGCAACCTGGAAAAGATCGGCCGCACTTCGACCTATATCGATGCGATGGGCCCGGCTGAGGCACCGTCAAAGGGGCCGGGGCTTTATTTCATGGACAGCTCTTCGGCCGCGGCGGAATGTGTCACGCTGATGGCGGCGGGCGGCTATGTTATCCACACCTTCCCGACCGGGCAGGGCAATGTGGTCGGCAATCCGATCGTTCCGGTGATCAAGATCTCGGGCAATCCGCGCACGCTTCGCACCATGTCGGAACATATTGACGTCGATGTGACCGGTGTGCTGACCCGCGAGAAGACCATAGATCAGGCCGGCGACTCGCTGATCGAGATGATCATCCGCACCGCGAATGGTCGTCTGACCTGCGCCGAAGCGCTCGGTCATCGCGAATTCTCGATGACGAAGCTTTACCGCAGCGCCTGATCTGTGATCCTAGACCTGCTATAGGACCCCGGCCCCGCGATCGTCGCGGGGCCGGTGAAATACGGTCTGAGCCCGGAGCGGAAAGCTATGGCACAAATCGACGAAACGCGGGCCTCTGATACCCGCCCCGCCGGCCTGCGTGGTACGGCGCTATGGCAGTCTGCCAATACTCTGTTTCCCGGCATTGCGGTTGCGATCCTTGTCGCGGTGACCGCGCAGTTCCTGTCCGAGCATTACGGCGCGCCGGCGATGCTGATGGCGCTTTTGATGGGGCTCGCGCTGAACTTCCTTGCCGATCAGGGCACGCGGACCGAGGCCGGGATCGGCTTTTCCGCCCGCACTGTGCTGCGCCTTGGCGTGGCGCTGCTGGGCGCGCGGATCTCGGTCGAGATGCTGACAAAGCTTGGTACCGGGATGATCCTGCTGGTGATCGCGGGTGTGGCGGTCACGATCCTGTTCGCAATGCTGGCCGCAAAGGTTTTCGGGCGCGGCTGGCGCATGGCGCTGCTTTCTGGCGGGGCGGTGGCGATCTGTGGGGCCTCCGCTGCCATGGCGATTGCCGCCGTGTTGCCGCGCACCGATAAATCCGAGCGCAACCTTGCCTTCACCGTGATGGCCGTCACCATCCTGTCGACCGTCGCGATGATCGCCTATCCGCCGCTTTCCGGCTGGTTCGACTTTACGCCCCTGGAATCCGGCGTTTTTCTTGGCGGGACGATCCATGACGTCGCCCAGGTCGTCGGCGCCGGTTTCTCGATCAGCCCGGAGGTGGGCGAGACGGCGACGGTCGTCAAGCTGATCCGCGTTGCCATGCTGGCGCCGGTGGTGCTGGTGTTTTCTCTGGTGATCCGCGCCGGGCATCTGGGTGAAGACAGTACCGGCGGCATCCGCCCGCCCTTATTGCCGTCATTCGTGATCTGGTTTCTGGTACTGGCCGCGCTGAATTCCTTTGGCGTGATCCCGGCCTCTGTCGCCTGGTTCGCCGAACAGGCCAGCCGCTGGGCCCTCTTGACCGCCATCGCCGCCGTGGGGATCAAGACCTCGCTGGTGAAGATGATGGAAGTGGGTGGCTCTGCCATCTGGCTCGTCGTGGTCGAGACCATCTTCCTTGCCTGTTTCATCCTTGCGGGCCTGCATCTGATCAGCTGAACGACTTTTCGCTTTTCGCCAGACCCTTGCCCCGCCCGTTGTGGCGGGGCTTTTTATGCGGCGACCTCGTTTAATGTAAGTTTTGCTTACTAAATTATTTAAAATTAGTTCCTTAGTGTTAGAAAAAACATGCGCTACACCGTGTTCAAGGGAAGAGCCAACAGGTGCGCTGTGAGCGGGAACGAAAAGGTGATGGACGTGTCGGTCTGGCGCGGGTCCGGAGACGAGGGCGCTTACGAGAGCTTTCAGGTCCCGGCGCAGGACAATCAGACCGTGCTGGATGTGGTGAGCTATATCCAGCAAGAGCTCGACCCGTCGCTGACCTATCGCTATGCCTGCCGCGTCGGCATGTGCGGCTCCTGCGCGATGATGGTGAATGGCCAGCCGCGCTGGACCTGCCGGACCCATGTGAAAAAGGTGCTGAACGGCGACAGGCTGACCGTCGGGCCGCTGCGCAATCTGCCGGTGATCCGAGACCTCGCCGCCGATATGGACCCGTTTTTCGAGAAATGGATCAAGGCGGGTGGCGTCCATAAACCGGGCCTCAGCCGCGACGACGCGATCCAGCAGGTCAGACCGGAAGATCCGGGCAGGGTCGAGGCCAATAAGGCGATTGAATGCATCAATTGCGCGGTCTGCTACGCGGCCTGCGACACCGTTGCCGGCAATCCCGATTACCTGGGTCCGGCGGCGTTACAACGGGCCTGGACGCTTTACAACGATGTCAAAGTCACCGACCGCGCAGCGGTTCTCGCCAGCGTGACCGGGCCCGGGGGCTGCACCAATTGCCACAGCCAGGGCAGCTGCACCCGGTTTTGCCCCAATGAGCTGGACCCGCTCAGCTCCATCGCCGGGCTGAAACGCGCGGCGGCGCGGTCGTTTTTCGGGGGGAAAGGCTGATGCTGGGGATCCGGCTTTATATGGCGCAGCGCCTGAGTGCGATGGTGATGGGACCGCTGGTGATCGGCCATCTGGCGGTGATGATTTACGCGATCCAGGGCGGGTTGTCTTCGGCCGAGATCCTTGGCCGCACCAAAGGCTCGATCCCCTGGTTCCTCTTCTACGGCGCTTTTGTGCTGGCGGTCTCGGTTCATGCGGCCATCGGGCTGCGGGTGATCCTGCATGAGGTCACAGGCCTGAGGGGCCGCCTGCTGGAAGTCTTCACCTTGGGCGTCATGGCCCTGTTGACCGTGATGGGAGCACGCGCCGTTCTGGCCGTGACACTGCTGTGATCGGGCCTCACCGGCGCCACCCGCTCTGGCTTGCCTATATGCTGCACCGTGCCTCTGGCTTCGCTCTGGCTTTGTTTCTGCCCGCGCATTTCTGGGTACTGTCGCTGGCACTGACCGATCCCGATCAGCTCGATCAGTTCCTCAGCTTTGCCGATAACCCGTTGGCGAAAGTCGCGGAATTCGGCCTCGTCTTCCTGCTGGCGGTGCATTTCTTCGGGGGGCTGCGGCTCCTGGCGCTGGAGTTCCTGCCCTGGTCGCAGCGGCAGAAAAGCCTGGCCGCCGGTGCGATTGCGGGGGCGTTTCTGATCTCCGGCACATTTCTTCTCAGGGCGATATAACCCATGACCAGGTTTGAGATTGAGCGCGACGAGACGGATATCCTGATCCTTGGGTCGGGCGGGGCCGGATTGTTTGCGGCGCTGCATGCGGCGCAGAGCGCGGCCCCGGGCACGCGGATCACCCTGGCGGTGAAGGGGCTGATCGGCAAATGCGGCTGCACGCGGATGGTGCAGGGCGGCTATAACGTGGCACTTGGCGGTGGCGACACGGTTGAGCGCCACTTCATGGATACGATCAATGGCGGCAAATGGCTGCCGAACCAGGATATGGCCTGGCGGCTCTGCGAGCAGGCCGTGGTCCGCATCCGCGAGCTGGAAAACGAGGTTGGCTGTTTCTTTGACCGCAACCCGGACGGCTCGCTGCATCAAAAGGCCTTCGCGGGCCAGACCGCCGACCGCACCGTCCATAAGGGCGATCTGACCGGGATCGAGATCATCTCGCGGCTGATGGAGCAGGTGCTGGCACGGCCGGTGCAAAAGCTGCAGGAGCACCGCGCCATCGGGCTGGTGCCGACGAAAGACGGCGCCTCTCTGGCGGGGGTGCTGTTCATCGACATGCGGACCGGGCGCTTCCGCTTTGTCCGCGCGAAGGCCGTGATGATGGGCACCGGCGGGGGCCCTACCATGTACAAATACCATACGCCCTCGGGTGATAAGACGATGGACGGGCTGGCGATGGCGCTGCGCGCGGGCCTGCCCTTGCGCGATATGGAGATGGTGCAATTCCATCCGACCGGTCTTCTGGCGGGCGATTACACCCGCATGACCGGCACGGTGCTGGAAGAAGGCTTACGGGGTGCGGGCGGGCAGCTTTTGAACGCGCGCGGTGAGCGGTTCATGTTCGATTATGACCAGCGCGGCGAGCGGGCGACCCGCGATGTGGTCAGCCGCGGCATCTATGCCGAGATGCGGAAGAACAACGACCCGACCCAGACCGGCATGTTCATCTCGATGGGGCATCTGGGGCCGGACAATGTCCGCAAGAAATTCGCGGGCATGGTGAAACGCTGCGCTGACAGCGGGTTTGACCTTGCGGCGGGCAAGGTCGAGGTGGTGCCGACCGCGCATTATTTCATGGGCGGCGTGGTCGTGGACCCCGATACCCGCACCGAGATGGAGGGGCTTTACGTCGCGGGCGAAGATGCCGGCGGCGCGCATGGCTCGAACCGGCTGGGCGGCAATGGGGTCGCGAATTCCACCGTCTTTGGCGGTATCGCGGGCGATGTTATGGCGGCTGACATCCGCAAGATGTCCTTGCGCGACCCGGATGAAGCGGTGCTAGCGGCGGAAGTTGCCCGTGCCTGCCATCCGTTCTCGAAGAAGGCCGATCGGATCCAGCCTCTGCGCCACAAGCTGCAGGAGGGGATGTGGGAAGATGTCGGCGTGATGCGCACCGGCGCCGGGATTCAGCGCGGCGTCAGACGCATCGCAGAACTCCGCAGTGAACTGATGGAGACCGGCGTTGACCCGGCAAACCTCGCTTTTAACCTGACCTGGCATGACTGGCTGAACATGGCCTCTCTGGTCGAGGTCTCGGAAGTCATCGCGCGGGCGGGGGGGCTGCGCGAAAACTCACGCGGCGCGCATTTTCGCGAGGATTTCCCCGAAAGTGGCGATCTTGAAAGCTCATACTTCACCCTTGCCCGCAAGCAGGGTGACGCACTGACCCTGACCCGCGAACAGGTGCAGTTCACCATTGTCCGCCCTGGCGAGACGGTGCTGCCCGCGCATGAACCCGAAACGCTTGTCGCGACCTGAATAAAGGAAGCCAACCCGTGATACCGATCAATGTGATCCAGTCCACCGCCGAGGCGCTGATGGCCAAAGCCGCGATTGAAATCCCGAGGATTACCTCGGCGGGCTGAAGGCGGCGGCGGAAACCGAGGATGGGGATCTTTCCTCCTTCGTTCTCCAGGCGATGCTGGAGAATTACGAGGCCGCGAAACAGGACCGCCGCGCGATGTGCGGCGATACGGGCACGCCGCGCTGGTATGTGAAGATGGGCAATGACGCCCGGATCGAGGGCGGGCCGATCGCGCTGGAAGAGGCCTTGCGTCGGGCGACCTCGAACGCGACGTCTTCGGTGCCGCTGCGCCCCAATCGGGTACATCCTTTGTGGCGCACCGATTACAACAACAATATCGGCATCGGCGCGCCCGAGATCGAATATGGCTATGAGCCGGGCGGCGACTGGATCGACCTGATCACCGTCCACAAGGGCGGGCTGTTCGGGACGGATTACCGGATGCTCTTCCCGTCAGACGGCATCCAGGGGATCAAGCGCTTCTACCTTGATTGTCTGGTGGCTTTCGGCAAACGCGGCCTCGCCTGTCAGCCGGCGATCATCGGGATTGGCCTCGGTGGCTGCAAGGATACCTGCATGGTGCTTGGCAAACGCGCGGCCTGCCTGCGCACAGTGGGCGACCGCAATTCCGACCCGAAAATCGCGGCACTGGAGGAAGAGTTCAAAGAGCTTGGCAATTCTATCGGCATGGGCGCGATGGGCTTTGTCGGCAAGAATATGGTGATCGATACCCATATCGAGGTCGGCTACTGCCATACCGGCGGCATGCAGATGTCGGTCCATGCCTTCTGTCTCTCGTCACGTCGCGCGGTCGCCCGCATCTTCCCCGACGGGCGCGTCGAGCATCGCACCGATCCCGACTGGTTCACCCCCTATCAGCGCCGCGAAACCGTCGGCTGGGAAATGTCGCGGGAGGCCGCAGAATGAAACCGCGTGAGGTCATCCTTTCCACCACGCCGACGCCGGAAGACATCGCGGCTTTGCGCCTTGGTGATATCGTTTACCTCAATGGGCTGATGTATACCGCCCGCGAAGGCGTCTATATGCGCGCGCTGGAGCAAAGCGCGAATATCCCGATGGAGCTGCCGTCGCAAAGTGCCGCGAATTTCCACTGCTCGCCCGCCGCGACGATCCGCGAGGATGGTACGTTTGATCTGGGCGCTGTGACCGCCACGGCGAGCTTCCGCTTCGCGAAATGGCTGCCGGAATGGATGGCGAAGACCGGCGCGAAGCTGATCATCGGTAAGGGCGGCATGTCCTCGAAAGACTACAAGGACTACTTCGTCCCGAATGGCGCGGTCTATCTGTCGACGGTCGGCTACGGCACCGGCGCCCTGCTCGGGCGCGGGGTCGAGAATGTCGAGGCCGTCCACTGGAATGAGGAACTTGGCCTTGCCCAAGCGATGTGGGTGATCCGCTGCAACCGGATGGGGCCCTTCCTTGTGGCCTCCGACCTTGACGGCAATTGCCTCTTCGAGCGCGAGAATGCCAAAATCGCCGGGAATCTTGAGCGGATCTATGAGGGCACCAGACCGGCTGTCCTGAAACGCTTTGGCGAGACCGATGACCGTGGCGACGAGCTGATCGGATGAACAGCCTCGTGGCAGAGGTGCCGGGCAGCTGCCGGCGGCTTTTCCCGGGGCTGGTTTCGGCGGTGACAGTGGCGCTGGCCGCGAAATTCATCTCGGAACATTACGGCGCGCCGGTGATGCTGATGGCGCTTTTGATCGGGATGGCCTTCACCTTCCTCGCCGAACCCGACATGAAAACCGCCGAAGGGATTGAATTCGCCTCGAAAAAACTATTGCGCTTTGGCGTGGCGCTTCTGGGTCTTGGATCACCGTGCAGCAGATTGCGGCGGCCGGGATCGGCGTTGTCCTGCTGGTTTTTGCCGGAGTGGGGCTGACCATCCTTGCCGGCGTGGCGCTGGCGAGGTTCACCGGGCGTTCATTGCCCTTCGGTCTTTTGACCGGCGGTGCGGTGGCGATTTGCGGCGCCTCTGCCGCGCTGGCGATTTCCTCGGTCCTGCCGAAATCCGGCCCCGGACAGGAACGCGATACCATCTTCACGGTGATCGCCGTGACCGCACTTTCCACGCTCGCGATGATTGTCTATCCGATGATCGGGGCGGCGCTTGGCCTGTCAGATCATGCGATGGGCGTTTTTCTTGGCGCCACGATCCATGATGTCGCCCAGGTGGTCGGCGCGGGCTATTCGGTCTCGGACGAGGCCGGCGCCACAGCGACCTTCGTAAAGCTGCTGCGGGTTGCGCTGCTGGTTCCGGTTGTGGTGCTTTTATCGCTGATGTTCAGCCGGGGGGGCGCTGCGGGGCAGGGCGGCCGATTGCCTGTCCCGTTCTTTGTGATTGGCTTCGCGGCGCTGGTGCTGATCGGCAGTACCGATGTCATCCCGCCCGAAATCAGCGCCCTTTTGCTTGATCTGTCGCGCTGGTGCCTGATCACCGCCATTGCCGCGCTTGGCATGAAAACCTCGCTGAAAAAGCTGGGAGAGGTTGGCGGTGTGGCCATCGGCATCGTCTGCGGCCTGACCGTTTTGCTTGCCGTTTTCGCGCTGGCGGCGATCCGGATCTTTGAAATCTGACCTCTGAGGGGCAAGACCATGTTCGTTGATATGCGGACCTATACGCTGAAGAATGGCAATGTTTCCAAATTCCTCAAGCTTTATGAGGCTGAAGGCCTTGCCGTACAGACCCGCATCCTCGGCAATCTGGTCGGCTATTATTTCACCGATATCGGCCCTTTGAACCAGATCGTCCATATGTGGGGCTATGCCAGCATGGATGACCGCTGGGAGCGGCGTAAGGCCCTCCAGGCTTCGGACGAATGGCAGAATTACGCCGTGCAGATGCGGCCGCTGGTCGATCATATCGAGACAAAAATCCTGATCCCGGCGCCGTTTTTCCGCCAGGACTGATGAGCCTTGATGGCAGAAGGCCACCTGGACCCTGCCATGTCACGCCAGCTGGTTTGTGCCGCGCATGAGGTCACGATGTACGATCTCACCCCGGGGCGGCTGACAGTCTTGTGGTGGCAGGAGGCCCTGCGCCGCCATGCGCTTTGCCAGGGCAGAGCTTCGTCTGCAAGGGGCGGCGCATGATCCCTGGCGACGGCATTTTCTGCGCCAGGTGTGTGTAAGCAATACTTACGGAAGATATTAAGATTTTTAGATTTTCTTGCGAAACCTTCTCCCCTAACCTTAAGACAGGAAGCTGGCTCGGTTGCGTCTTGTTTCCCGGGGCGGCGATGCGGCTTCGTGCCATTTCCGAATGACATCGTCCTGAACGGGCTGCAAAAAGACCCGTTTTCGCAAGCCTGCCGGAAAAGGCGTGGGATGGTATCCCACACCTGACCGGCGGGCCCCTATCCACTGGGAACAGCGTTGGGAGGCGCGGTTCCGGCAGATTTAGAGGGAGGAGAGATGCAGCCAAATGATCCGCTGCTGACCGTACGGGGGGTAACCCTGCAGTATAAAACACCAAACCGTCTGATCACCGCGACCTACAGGGTCAGCTTCGACGTGTTTCAGGGGGATCGCTTTATCCTTCTTGGGCCGTCGGGTTGCGGAAAATCGACCCTGCAAAAGGCGGTGGGCGGCTATATCACGCCGACCGAGGGCGAGATGCGGCTCAAGGGGCGCAAGATCACCCAGCCGGGGCCGGACCGGATGATGGTGTTCCAGGAATTCGATCAGCTCTTGCCCTGGAAGACCGTCCGCCAGAATGTGGCCTTTGCCCTGACCGCGTCGAAGAAACTCAGCCCCCGCGAGGCGGATGAGAAGGCGATGGAATATGTGGTCAAGGTGGGCCTTGAGAAATTCGCCGACAGCCATCCGCATATGCTTTCGGGCGGGATGAAGCAGCGGGTCGCCATTGCGCGCGGCATGGCGATGGAGCCAGACATCCTTCTGATGGACGAACCCTTCGCGGCGCTGGATGCGCTGACCCGGCGGCGGATGCAGGACGAGCTGTTGCGGCTATGGGAAGAGACGAAATTCACCGTTCTGTTCGTCACCCATTCGATTGCCGAGGCGATCAAGATCGGCAACCGCATCCTGCTGATGTCGCCGCATCCTGGCCGGGTTAAGGCCGAGATGAACAGCACCACCGATCCGCGCAAGGCGGCAGAGCTGGAGCGGCAGATCCACGAGATGCTCTTCGCGCATGAACCCGATGAGGTGGAGCATGTCTGAACCAGTCACGAGGCTCAGGAATATGGCAGAACCAGGCCTTCCAGGCTCTTCCGGCGACCGTCCGGAGATCTTTCATGACGATGTCACCGGGGGCGAGCTGACCGTCACCGAACAGAAACTTTCATGGTTCGAGATGCTCTACCGTGAGGCCTGGCTGAGAAAGCTGGTGATCCTCGCGGTGCTGGCGGGGATCTGGGAGATCTATGGCCGGGTACTGAACAACGACCTCTTGTTCCCGACCTTTACCGCCACCATCGGGGCGTTTTTCAGCGGGCTGACGGATGGCACGCTGCCGGCGGCGGCCTGGGGGTCGGGTAAGGTGCTGCTGATGGGCTACGGCCTCGGCATCGTATTGGCTTCGGTGCTGACGGCGCTGGCAATCGCGTCGCGGATCGGCACCGATTTTCTCGAGACCATGACCTCGATGTTCAACCCGCTGCCGGCGATTGCGCTCTTGCCGCTGGCGCTGATCTGGTTCGGGCTCGGCAATGGCAGCCTGATCTTCGTGCTGGTCCATTCTGTCACCTGGGCGATTGCGCTGAACACCCATTCGGGCTTTCTGGGCGTGTCGAGAACGCTGAAAATGGTCGGGCGGAATTACGGGCTCAGGGGGCCGTCCTTTATCCTGAAAATCCTCATCCCGGCGGCTTTTCCATCGATCCTGACCGGGCTCAAGATCGGCTGGGCCTTTGCCTGGCGGACCCTGATCGCGGCGGAACTGGTGTTCGGGGTCAGCTCGGGTTCGGGCGGGCTTGGCTGGTTCATATTTGAAAACAAGAACATGCTCGATATCCCCAAGGTCTTCGCCGGGCTTTTGACCGTGATCATCATCGGTCTGATCGTTGAGAACCTGATCTTCCGCACCATTGAACGCCTGACCATCCAGCGGTGGGGCGTGCAGCACTGAAACGAAAACTGTCAGAACGGGAAAGGGCCGCCCGGAGGAGGGGCGCGCCCGCACCCGCATGAGGGAGGAAGAAACATGAAACTGAGACTGTCACTCGCGTTGGCATTCGGGCTGGCCACCGTTGCACCCGCTTTGGCCGAGGTCGATACGCTGCGCATGGCGCGGCAATTCGGCATTGGCTATCTGCCGCTGACCCTGATCGAGGAACAGGGCCTGCTGGAGAAACACGCGAAAGAGGCCGGGCTGGATTTTAAGACCGAATGGCTGCGCTTTACCGGCGGATCGGGGATGAATGAGGCGCTTTTGTCGGGCAATCTCGACATTGCGGCTGGTGGCGTTGGCCCGGCGCTGACGATCTGGGCACGCACCCAGGCCAATATGAAGGTGAAAGGAATCGCGGCGCTGGATTCGATGCCGCTTTACCTCGTGACCACCGCGCCGGAGGTGAAGGAGCTCAAGGATTTCACCAGCGCACATAAGATCGCGCTGCCGGCGGTGAAGACCTCGATCCAGGCAATCACGCTGCAGATGGGGGCCGAGAAATATCTCGGGGAAGGCCAGCATGCGGCGCTTGATGCTTTCACCGTCTCGATGGGGCATCCGGACGCGCTGCTCGCGCTGATGGGCGGGCAATCCGAGATCGTCGCCCATTTCGGCGCCCCCCCCTTCCAGGACCAGGAGCTGAAAGACCCCCGCGCTCATAAGGTGCTCGACAGCTATGACGTGGTCGGAGGCCCGCATACGTTCAACCTGATCTGGGGAAAAAGTGACTTCGTCGAAGGCAATCCCAGGACCGTCGCCGTGCTGATGGCGGCGATGCAGGAGGCGATGACCTTCATCAACGAAAACCCGGAAGAGGCGGCGAAGATCTGGATGGCGGCCGAGGCCACCAATCTCAGCGAGGAAGAGGTAATCGCGCTGATCACCGATCCGCGGGTGAACTGGTCGGTGACCCCCGAAGGGATCGGACCCTATCTCGAATATATGACCCGTGCCGGGCTGATCACCACCGATGTCACCGACTGGAAAGAGATTTTCTTTCCGACCGCTTTCCCGGGTTAAGCGGGGTTTCATCTGAGTTTTGCCCCCGTCCGGCGGCGGGGGCATATTTATGCGCGATATCAAAGGATCGAAACGATGCGACAGATCGGGCAGAGTACCGGGCACGCGCCGCTGCGGCCAGCGAAAGACGGGGTGATCTGACGTGACTGCGGAGGTGCTGATTTATCTCTTTGCCGGGGCGCTTGCTGGCGGTTTCATCAATGGGCTCGCGGGGTTTGGCACGGCCTTGCTGGCGCTTGGCTTCTGGCTTCAGGTGCTGCCGCCGGGGCAGGCGGTGTCGATGTCGGTGGTGATGTCGGTGATCAGCGGCCTGCAAGGCGTCTGGATCGTCCGGCGCGAGATCGGCGCCAACCGGCTGCGTCTGTTGCGGTTCCTCTTGCCGGCGCTGCCGGGGATCCCACTGGGCGCCATGGTGCTTGCGATGATCAGCGCACCGGTGCTGAAGCTGACCATCGCCGCGATGATGATCCTTTACGGCGCGTTTTTCAGCTTTCGCCGCGCACTTCCGGCGATCCGGCGCCCGACGCCGCTGGTCGACAGCAGCGTGGGTTTTCTTGGCGGGCTGCTGGGAGGTGCGGCGGGGCTGTCGGGCGCGCTTCCGACCATGTGGTGCGCGATGCGGCCCTGGAGCAAGGCCGAGACGCGGGCGGTGTTGCAGCCCTATAACGTGGTGGTGCTGGCGCTCGCGATGCTGACCTTCGCGCTACAGGGCCAGTATACGCGCGAGACGCTCTGGCTTACGGCCCTGGCATTACCCGCGACGCTGATCGGGGCGCAGAGCGGGATCACCGTCTATCGCCGGCTCAGCGATGCGCGCTTTCGCCGGCTCCTGATCGTGTTGCTCTTTGCGTCGGGGCTGCTGATCGTGCTGAAGGAGTTACCCGCGCTCCTGTGATCAGAGCGCGGTGATTTCGCCGATCAGCGCCGGGGAAAGCGCCAGCCCGTCACGCTCAGCCGCACGCCGTGCCCCAAGCCGGCGCGCACCTGGCAGCCGTGCTCCCGGCTGGTCGGTGATCATCCCGGCAAGCGTCGCAAAACGCGCCAGGGCACCCGCGCCAAAAGCCCCCGGATCCAGCGCGATCAACAGCTGCCCGGTGCCCGGAGGCGGCCCCTTGTCATCCAGGAAGGAACTCGCATCGGCGGCATAGCTGGCGCCGATCATGCCCGCTGCCAGCAGTTCGACCATCAGCGCCAGGGCGACGCCTTTGGCATCTCCGAGCGGCGCCATCGTGCCCGAGAGTGCGCGTCTGGCATCGGTGGTGGGCTGGCCGTCCGCGTCAAAAGCCCAGCCTGGCGGGATCGTCTCGCCCTTTTTCGCCGCCGCAACGATATTGCCGCGCGCCACGGTGGACAGCGCCATATCGACCACGATCGGGGCATCGCCTTGCAGGGGGCAGGCAAAGGCGATCGGATTGGTGCCGAGGACCGCGCGATTGCCGCCCCACGGCGCCATCGCCGCCGGCGTATTGGCAAAAAGCAGGGCGACCAGCCCGGCATCGGCCAGCCGCTCGACAAAGGCCCCGGCAGATCCGCAATGATGCGAGCGGGTCACGGCGGCACAGGCGATGCCCTGGGCATGGGTGACGCCGGGCAATGCCTCGACCGCCATATCCAGCGCCGGGAAGGCAAAGCCGTGACCGGCATCGACCATCAGCGCGCCGGGGCGGGGGCGGGTCACCACCGGCACGGCCTCGCCCCTGACCTTACCCACCCGCAGCTGCGCCACATAGGCGGGCAGGCGCGAGAGGCCATGGCCTTTGAACCCATCCGCCTCGGCCTGGACAAGCGCGCGCGCCACGCTGGCCGCCGCCGCCGCACCGGCACCGTTGCGGGTCAGCGCCGTCTCGGCAAGACTGATCGCCGCAGCAAGGGAAAGCCGCTCCATCACGACACCTCTGCCAGCAGATGTTTGCGCACCGAGGCCACGGTGACCTCCGAGACGCGGCGGTTCGATTCCTGGCTGAGGCCCGCGATATGCGGCGTCAGGATGACATTGGCGAGGCCCTGGAACCGGGCGCAATCCTCAGGCGGCGGTGGCTCGGTCTCGAACACATCCAGCGCGGCGCCGGAGAGATGGCCCGTCCGCAAGGCCTGAGACAGCGCCACCTCATCGACCACGCCGCCCCGCGCCGCATTGATCACGATGGCGCCGGGTTTCATCTGCGCCAGTGCGGCCTCATTGATCATATGGCGGGTGCCGGAGGTCAGCGGCACATGCAGCGACAGCACATCCGCGCCCGCCAGCACCGTGCCCAGATCGGCCGGCCGCACGCGCCCGGTTTTCAGATCCCAATGCGGCCCCTCCGGCGCCAGATGCGGATCATAGGCCATGACGTCCATCCCGAGCGCCAGCGCCCGTTTCGCGGTCTCTCGCGCGATGGAGCCGAAGCCGACCAGGCCCAGCGTCTTACCGTTGATCTCGCGCCCGTTCATCAGCGCGTTGCGTGCCCAGTCGCCGTCTGCCAGACGCGAGGGCATGGCGTGTATCCCCCGCAGCAGCACCATGGCAGAAGAAATCACATATTCCGCGACCGAGATGTCATTGGCGCCAGAGGCCGGGAACACCGCCACCCCGCGCGCCTTGCAGGCCTCAAGATCGATATTGTCGAGCCCGACCCCCAGCCGCCCCACGACCCGCAGGCGCGGCGCCGCCGCCAACAGTTCGGCATTCACCTGGGTCCGGTTTCTGACAATGATCGCCTCGGCCCCGGCCAGGGCGGCCAGAAGCTCGGCCCGCCGGTCGACCAGCCCCGGGTCATAGAGGATCCCGCTCCCGCTCAGCCCTGCACGCAGGATGTCCTCTTCCATGAATTCCGGAACGACGATCTGCATGGGCTTTCTCCCTCGGGGCCAATATAGGTGGCATATATCTTGTATATCTACTCATATATAAGACTTGCGAGTGAAAGCAAGCGGCATCCACCGCGAATGCGGGTTTTCCGTTCGGGCCGGGCGGGGAGTTCAGGCCGGGGAGTTCAGGCCGATACGTCTGAGGCCAGGGCGGCGGCGATGGCTTCGGGAGAGAAACTCCCGCCCTCGCGGGCCAGCTCGATGGCGCGAAGGACTTCCTCCAGCACGCGCGACTTGGTGCTGTCTCTGCGATGCACAAGGCCAAGATGGCGCACCGGCCCGCCGGTCTCGGCCAGCCGGAGCCGTTTCAGCGGCAGGTAATGGGGCACATGCACGCAAGGCTCGGGCACGATCGAGACGCCCAGCTCGGCAAGGACCATGGCGTAGATCGCCTCAAGCCCGCCCAGTTCCATGCTTTCCGAGACCTGAATATTGTTGTTCTGCAGCCAGCCTTCGATGATGGTGCCAACCACCGCATCGCGCGAAAAGCGGATGAAGGGATGGGCGCGCAGGATCTGTACCGGGTCAGAGGACAGGATCCTCTCAGATGCGATCAGCACCAGCTCTTCCGCCGCAACCGGGTGCCAGATCAGGTTTTTTGGCAGCAAAGCAGGGCGCGAGACCAGGGCGCCGTCCAGCGTATTGCGTTCGACCTCATGGATCAGATGGGTGGTGAGCCCGGGAAACAGCCCGACATGCAGATCGGGAAACCGCGCCTTCAGGATCGCGGTGGCGAAAGGCGTGAGCCCGGTCAGCGTGGTCGGCGCGGCCCCGAGCAGAAAGTCACCTTTCAGCCCGTCATCGCCGATCACCGAGGGCACGATATCATCATAGGCCCGGACCACGGCGCGCGCCTTCGCCAGCAGTGCCCGGCCCAGCGGGGTGAATTCCGGCGTCCTTGTGGCGCGGTTGAAGATCTGCACCCGCCATTCCTCCTCCAGCGCCCGCATCTGCTGGCTGACTGCGGCATGGGTGACGAAAACCGCCTCGGCGGCGGCACTGAAGGTGCCGTGATCGGCCACCGCAATCAGCGTTTTCAGCATACGGATCGACACGGCGCTGCCCTTATCTGCAGGGGGAGGGGGCGATTTATGGCAAGTATTCTTTACTTTGATCTGTATCCGGGTCCGGTTTGTAAAGATGAATTTACATATCCCGAACGGCCCGGTCTTCATTTCGGCCTGGCGTACTGGCGTCAGATAGACGGTTCTGCCGCGAATGTATGAAATTTGTAACGAAATTATGACGTTTGCTGTCGATCATCGGACGCGGTCCTGTTAGGGGGAACTGCCTGGGACAGGCCCGAACCGGGGGGTGCGTATGTTTAGGAAAATCTGGACCGATTTCGGGGCGCTGATCCTGCGCCGGCCGTCGCATTACCAGGTGGCGGCGCTGTGCTGGCACGAGACGGATGCCGGCGGGATCGAGATATTGCTGATCTCATCGCTGACCACCGGCCGCTGGATCCTGCCAAAGGGCTGGCCGCAAATGGGCCGCGACGGCGCCGGGACCGCGCTTGAGGAAGCCTGGGAAGAGGCCGGGATCCGTATCGAAGACCCGCAGCCGCAGCTTGTTGGCCGCTACAGGTACCAGAAGCGGCTCTCGGGTGACGTGCCGGCGCGCACGATGGTCGATGTCTGGGCGATCCGCGTTGACCGGCTGCTTGACAATTACCCCGAGGCGGGGCGGCGCAAACGCGAATGGTTCGCACCGGAAAAGGCCGCGAGCCTCGTGGATGAGCCGGAACTGGCCCGCCTGCTGCGCGCCGCGCCGCAGCTGATCACACCCGCCTGATCACACCCGGGCGGACCCTCCGCTGCCGGTTCCCGATTTCCCATCACTTTCCACGCCGTGAGACCCTATGAGCGACAGAACCGACCCGCAGCTGCGCGATCAGCCCGAGCCCGGCTGGCAAGTGCTGGACCGCGACCTGAGCCGGATCTCCCGGCTGGAACTCGCGACCTCTTATGTGGCGCAGCCGCTGGTCGCGGTGGGTCTGGGGCTGGTCTTTGTGGCGCTGGCCGCGCTTTGGGCGGCACTGGTGTCGGGGGGCGGCTCGGGCGGGCTGGTGATCGTGGTGGCCGCAGCTTTTGCGGCCTATCTGGCCCTGAATATCGGTGCCAATGATGTGGCGAATAATATGGGCCCGGCGGTGGGGGCCAATGCGCTGACCATGGCCGGCGCGCTGGCCATTGCCGCGATCTGCGAGACCGCCGGCGCGCTGATTGCCGGCGGCGAAGTGGTCGATACCATCGCCAAGGGGATCATTGCGCCGTCGAGCCTCGGGGATGAGGCGTCTTTCGTGGTTGCGATGATGGCAGCGCTGCTGTCATCGGCGCTCTGGCTGAACCTCGCGACCTGGGTGGGGGCCCCGGTTTCGACCACCCATGCCATTGTCGGCGGCGTGGTCGGAGCAGGCGTGGCCGCCGCCGGCTTCGGTGCAGTGGACTGGGGCGGGATGTCCCGCATCGCTGCCAGCTGGATCATCTCGCCGGCATTGGGTGGGGCGCTGGCGGCAGCGGCGCTGTGGGTCGTGCATAAGCTGGTGATCGACCGCGAGGACAAGATCGCGGCGGCGCGGGTCTGGGTGCCGGTGCTGATCGCGGTGATGGCCGGGGCCTTTGCCACCTATCTTTCGCTCAAAGGGCTGAAACATCTGATCGGTCTCAGCTTTGGCCATGCGCTGCTGGTCGGGCTGCTCGCCTGCGGGCTCAGCTGGGCGGCGGCAAAGCCCTATATCCTGCGCCGTTCCCGGGGGCTGGAAAACCGCAACAAATCGCTGAAAGTGCTGTTCCAGGTGCCGCTGGTGCTTTCGGCCGCGCTGATGAGCTTTGCCCATGGCGCGAATGATGTCTCGAACGCCATCGGGCCGCTGGCGGCCATCGTCTCGCTGCTGCATGGCGGCGAGGCCACGGCGGCGGTGCCGCTTTGGGTCATGCTGATCGGGGCGCTTGGGATCTCGGTCGGGCTTTTGCTGTTCGGGCCCCGGCTGATCCGCATGGTGGGGGGGCAGATCACCCGGCTGAACGCGATGCGCGCCTATTGCGTGGCGCTTTCGGCGGCGGTGACGGTGATCGCGGCCAGCTGGTTCGGCCTGCCGGTCAGTTCGACCCATATCGCGATCGGCGGGATTTTCGGCGTCGGCTTCTTCCGTGAGGCGGTGGAGGCACGGCGGATGCGGCAGATGACCGGGGCGGTGGAGCTGCCCAAAATGGCCAGCGAAGAGCGTCGCCGTCGCAAGCTGGTGCGCCGGTCGCATTTCATGACCATCATTCTGGCCTGGGTGATCACGGTGCCGGCAACGGCGCTGGCTTCGGGGCTGATGTATCTTGCGCTGAAAGCCCTCGGTGCCGTGTCCTGAGACGCGGCGCAGGCTTCAGCCGGTGATCTCTGCGCGGATCACGGTTTCCAGCCAGTCGGAAACGGCGGTGATCCGGCGCAGCCCGCGCGGGCGGCCGGGAAACAGCAGATGCATCGGCATGGCGGGCGGGCGAAAGGCGGGCATGATCTCGACCAGCTCGCCCGACGCAATATGGGCGGCGACATCATAGGCGGGGATCTGGATCAGCCCGAGCCCCGCCAGGGCCGCTGCAATATAGCCCTCGGCACTATTGGCCGAGACCCGCCAGGGCACAGCGCAGCTTTTGTCCTGCGCGCCGGCCTGCCAGTCCCACTCCGCCACCCGCCCGGTCGAGGGCGAGGCATAGGCGACCTGCCAGTGCCGGCTCAGCTCGCCCGGGTCCTGCGGCGTGCCATGTTGCGCAAGATAGGCGGGGCTTGCGACATTGATCTGGGCGATTTCGCCCAAGCGCCGCGCCCTGAGCCCGGAATCCGCCAGAGGCCCGACCCGCAGCGCCAGATCTACGCTTTCCCCGACCAGATCCACCGTCCGGTCGGTCATGCCCAGTTCAACCTGCAGACCCGGCCAGCGCGCCATGAGCCCGGGCAGCCGGGGCGCCACGATCAGCCGCCCGATCCGCGCCGGAAGATCAATCCGCACCCGCCCCTCAACCTGCCGCGCGCCACTGCGAAACAGGCTGTCGAGCTCTTCGCTTTCGGCCAGAAAGGCGAGGCATCTCTCATGGAATTCCTCGCCCTCTGCGGTGGGGGCGACGACGCGGGTGGTGCGGTTCAAGAGCCGTATCCCGACCCGTGCCTCCAGTTCCGCGATCGCGGTCGAGACGCTGGAACGCGGCATCTGCAAAGTATCCGCAGCCCTGGTAAAGCTGCGGGTGGCCACCACACGGGTGAAGATCTGAAAGAGACTCAACTGGTCCATTGTTCGGATCCTGCGACATATGAAGCCAGAATTGGTGAGTTTATTTAATTCCGTCAAAACATAAATTGCGCCCGGTAACCAGTAGGAGGGCGACGATGTCACGGACCATCAAGGACAAGACCATCTTCATCGCGGGCGGGGCCAAGAACCTCGGCGGGCTGCTGGCGCGCGACTTCGCCGCTGCCGGAGCAAAGGCGATTGCGGTCCATTACAACAGTGCGGCCAGTGCGGCAGAGGCCGAAGCGACCGTCGCGGCGGTGCGTGCCGCAGGCGCGAAGGCGATTGCGATCCAGGCCGATCTGACCACGGCGGCGGCGGTGACCCGGTTTTTCTCCGAGGCCGAAGCCGCGCTTGGCCGCCCGGATATTGCGATCAATACGGTTGGCAAAGTGCTGAAAAAGCCGATCTCAGAGATCAGCGAGGCCGAATATGACGAGATGAGTGACGTCAATGCCAAAGCCGCCTTCTTCTTCCTGAAAGAAGCCGGGCGCGCGGTGCAGGACAATGGTGCGATCTGCACCTTGGTGACCTCGCTCCTGGGCGCCTATACGCCGTTTTATGCGAGCTATGCCGGCACCAAGGCGCCGGTCGAGCATTTCACCCGGGCCGCCTCGAAAGAGTTCGGCGCGCGCGGGATCTCGGTGACCGCAATCGGCCCGGGGCCGATGGATACGCCGTTCTTCTACGGCCAGGAGGCGCCTGACGCGCAGGCCTATCACAAATCGGCCGCAGCGCTTTCGGGTTTCTCGAAAACCGGCCTGACGGACATCGAAGATATCGCACCCTGGATCCGGTTTCTGGTCACCGAAGGCTGGTGGATGACCGGCCAGACGATCCTCGTGAATGGCGGTTACACCACGAAGTAACCACCACTCCTGGCCCGGTCGTCCCCAGCGGCCGGGCCGCCTTTTATCTGGTGGAGCCCTGTATGTTGCCCTTCGCAGCCAAAGCAGAGGAGGTGGTCGCCTTCTGGCAGGAGGCCGGCCGGCGCGGTGACTGGTTCGCACAGCGCCCGGCGTTTGACCGCATTTTTTACGACCGCTTTCTGGCGCTGCATGAACATGTGGCAGCGGGTGATCCTGACGGCTGGATCCGGACGCCCGAAGGGGCGCTGGCGCTGATGATCCTGCTTGACCAGTTTCCGCGCAACGCCTTTCGTGGCACGGCACGGATGTATGCGACCGATGCCCAGGCCCGTCTATTCGCGCGCGAGGCTGAGGCGCGCGGCTATGCCGCCAATGTCGATCCCGAATTGCGGCTTTTCTTCGCGCTGCCCTTTTCGCATTCCGAGGATCTGGCCGATCAGGAGGTCGCGCTGCGGCTCAACCGCCGGCTTGGCCAGCCCTGGCTGTCCCATGCCGAGGGCCATCACGAAATCATCCGCCGATTCGGACGCTTTCCGCACAGGAACCGGATCCTGCAACGTGAAACCCATCCCGATGAAGCGCGTTTTCTGAAGAATGGCGGCTTTCGCGGCTGAGGCACGGCTGTTGCAGCCCGCGCTGAAGTCATACCCCGTCCCCGGGGCCGGATCGGGACGAACCTCGCCATAAGCCAGGAAAGCACGCCGGAATTGACCTGGTCCGGGAAAGCGTAAAACTCTGGCCTGGTGCCAGGACGAAGCGATGCCGAAGCAACCAATGGAATCCTCGGCACCGCATCCAGAATGTCGACCGGGCTATCGAGCATGTTGAACACGAGGATGAAGCTCACGACGACTGCGCCAGCCCGGCTCTGATAAAACTCCGATATGGTTTTGCAGCGTCTGGTCCAGGATCAGCTGACAGCTTTCTCTGCATCTGACGCTGGCAACCAGGTCCAAAATCAGCGGAATCCCGATAAACAGCGTCAGGAACTGACGAGGCGCTGGCTTTCAATCGGCCTCAGCCAGCGCCAGAAAAGGCGCAAGCCCCTGCCACGACCGAAGCGGCAAAAGCGTCGATCTGCGCCTTGCCAGTGCGTTCCACAGCTATCATACACCCGACAGTCCGCCCCGATCACTGCGCCGCTTGCCCTTTCAGGCATCTGGGCCGGGGTACTCGCGCGATCGCTGCTGATCGCCCATTGCCTCGTTACCTCTCGCCGAGGACGCGGCAATGGAAGATCGGTCGTTGAATACCATCCCCCTCCTGTCCATCTCCGGCCAGCCGCCGACCCTGTCCTGAGGTGCAAATACCGCCAGGGCCAGCAGCGCGGCCAGGGGCACTCTCGAGGTACATTTGCACCATCTGAGAGAGAATTGCTGAACCAGGGGCCTGCGGCGAAAAGGCCATGCCGGATCGGGTCGATTTTTAAACGACCTGTTTTATAGACATTAACGCCGCCGAAAGAGAGGATCTTCCCCGATCCCGGGAGGCTGTCCGATGAGCCGGCGCTTGCGCTTCAATGCCTTTGAGATGAATTGCGTGGCGCATCAGTCGCCCGGTCTCTGGACATTTCCGGGCGACCGGGCGCGGCAGTATAAGGATATCGGCTACTGGACCGATCTGGCGGTGATCCTCGAAAAAGGGCGTTTCGACGGCATTTTCATCGCGGATGTGATCGGGAGTTACGATGTCTATGGCGGCTCGAATGCGGGTGCGTTGCGCGAGGCCGCGCAGATCCCGGTCAATGACCCCTTGCAGCTTGCAGTGCCGATCTCGATGGTATCGGAGCATCTGGGGATCGGGATCACCGCCTCGACCAGTTACGAACATCCTTACCTTTTTGCCCGCCGCCTCTCGACCGCCGACCATCTGACAAAGGGTCGGATCGGCTGGAACATCGTGACCTCTTACCTTGAAAGCGGGACGCGCAACACCGGTGCGGCGCTCAAGGCGCATGATGACCGCTATGAAGTTGCGGCGGAATATCTCGAGGTGATCTACAAACTTCTGGAAGGCAGCTGGGAGGAGGATGCAGTCCAGGCCGACCCCGCGCGTCGCCTTTATGCAGACCCTGCGAAAGTGCATCCGATCCGCCACCGGGGCCGGTATTTCGACGTGCCCGGGCCGCATCTGTGCGAGCCTTCACCGCAGCGCAGCCCGGTGCTTTACCAGGCGGGCGCCAGCCGCGCCGGGATCGGGTTTGCCGCGCGAAATGCCGAATGCGTCTTCGTCTCGACCCCGACCCAAGCCGCACTCGCGCGCTATATCGCTGCCCTGACCGAGGCTGCCACCGCCGCCGGGCGCCGCCGTGAGGATTTCATCGTCTATACCCTTGCCACCGTCATCGTCGAAGAGAGTGATGCCAAAGCGCAGGCGCTCTATCGCCGCTATCTTGACCATGTCTCGGCCGAAGGCGCGCTGGTGTTGCTCTCTGGCTGGACCGGAACCGACCTGTCGCGCTACGCGCCCGACGATCTGCTGAGTAAGGTCACGACCTCTTCCGGCCTGTCGATGCTGGATCGGTTCTCGGATCAGCGCGACTGGAGCCTTGCCGATCTGGCGAAATGGGCGGGGATCGGCGGCGCGGGGCCGGTGATCGTCGGGGGCCCTGAAACCGTGGCCGATCAGCTGGAGGCCTGGCAGGAGGCGACAGGGGTGGATGGTTTCAACCTCGCCTATGTCACGGCGCATCAGACCTTTGAAAATGTCACCGGCTACCTTGTTCCCGAGCTGCAAAAGCGCGGCATCTATCCGCGTGACTATGCGCCGGGAACGCTGCGCCAAAAGCTCTTCGGGCGCGGTGACCGGCTTCGCGCCCCGCATCCGGGTGCCGGGTTTCGCACCCTTGCCTCCACCTTTCCCGACCCGCCGCTGGTTCCCCCCTTCCTCTGACCCCACATACCGGAGCAACTGATGACCCTGACCTCTCTTCGCGGCGCATTTCTGGCGCTGGCCGCCAGTACGGCGCTGACCGGTGTAGCTCTCGCCGAGGACGCAAAGCCGCTGGCCGGCAAGACAATCGGCATCACCACGATCCGGGCCGACAATCAGGCCGACCGGCTGTTCTACCAAAGCGCTGTGGCCGAGGTCGAAGCGCTGGGCGGCACCGTGATCGGGCTGGATGCGCAGTCCAATGACCAGACCCAGATCGCCCATATCCAGACGCTGATCGCGCAAAAGCCAGATGCGGTGATAGAGATCCTCGGAAATCTCGAGGTGCTGGAGCCCTGGCTTGCGAAAGTGACCGAGGCCGGCATCCCGCTTTTCACCATCGACACCACATCGAAAGCGGCGGTGAATGTGGTGGCCTCGGACAATTACGGGCTGGGCTCGGCGCTGGCGCTGCAACTGGTGAATGACATCGGGGCCAAGGGGAATGTGTTGGTGTTCAACGGCTTCAACTCTGTGCCGCCCTGCCGCATCCGTTATGATCAGTTCCGCTATGTTCTCAAGGACTTCCCCGAGATCAATGTGATCTAGCCTGAGCTGCGCGACGTGATCCCGAATACCGCGCAGCGTGCGTTTTCGGATGTGTCCGATATGCTGACCAAATACCCCAATGACGGTGATATCAGCGCGATCTGGTCGTGCTGGGATGTGCCGCTGATCGGTGCCACCCAGGCGATCGACGCCGCGGGCCGCGCGGGCATCTATACTTACGGCGTCGATGGCAGCCCGGATTTCCTTGACCAGGTCGCCGACCCTGAAAGCGCCGGCGGCGCCGTGGTGGTGCAGCAGCTGGTCGAGATGGGAAAGGTCTCGGCCCGCAATGTCTCGGCCTATCTGAACGGGGAAACCGTGTCGCCGGTGACCTTCGTGCCCGGCATCATCGTCACCAAGAAAAACGCCGCCGAAGTCATCCCGACCCTGCCTTCGACCGACTGAAGGGGCGTATCATGACCACAGCACCAGACCCGCGCCTGCCGACTGTCGAGCTTCGCGGCATCGTGAAAACCTACGGTGCCTCGCAGGCCCTGCGCGGCGCGGATCTGGTGCTGCACCCGGCGCAGATCCACGGCCTTGTCGGCCAGAACGGCGCCGGGAAATCGACGATCATCCGCATTCTTGCAGGTATCGAACAGGCTGATGCGGGCGAGGTGCGGGTGTTTGGACAGCCCGTCCGGCATCCCAGTCCGGAGGAGATGGAGCGGCGCGGCATCCATTTCATCCACCAGGACAGGCTTTTGGTGCCAACCGCCACCGTGGCCGAGGCCATCGCTCTGGGACAGGAGCCGAAATTCGGACCCTTCTACAATGCGCGCCGGGCCAGGCGGCAGGCCGAGGATCTGATCCGGCGTCATTTCGGCCTTGCAATCCCCGGCAACCGGCTGATCCGCGACCTTTCGGCGGCGGAACAGAAGATCGTCCAGATCAGCCGCGCTCTGGCCTCGGATGCGCGGGTGCTGGTGCTGGACGAGCCGACCGCCGCCCTGGTGCGCCGCGAAGCTGAGAGCCTTTTCAGCACCTTGCGCAGCCTTCGCGCGCGGGGGCTGAGCATCCTTTTCATCTCGCATTACATGGATGAGATCGCTGAGATCTGCGACCATGTCACTGTTTTCCGCGATGGCCGCCATGTCGCCTCGCATCCCGTGGCCACAACCTCGATCCCCGAAATCGTCTCTGAAATGGTCAATCGCGAGGTAGGCGAGCTTTACCCGCGCCGCCACCATGCGCCCGGCAAGGTCGTGCTGAAAGTCGATGGTCTGGGCCGGGATGGCGTTTTCTCGGATGTCAGTTTCGATCTGCGCGCGGGCGAGGTGCTTGGGATTTCCGGCCTGCTCGGATCGGGTGCGAAAGAGATCCTTGCCACGCTTTTCGGCCTGACCCCCGCCGATCATGGCCGTGTTGACCTCGACGGCCAGGCCTATGCGCCGGGCTCGGCGCGCGCCGCTGTCCGGCAGGGCGTGGTGCTGGTTCCCGAAGATCGTCGTCGCCAGGGGGTCTCGGTCTCGCATTCGATCCGCGAGAATATCACGCTTGGCAATCTCGGGCTTCTGAGCCGTCTGGGCCTTGTCAACCGCCGCGCTGAACAGGGCCTTGCCGCGAAGGGCATTCAGGATCTGTCGATCCGCACCACCGGGCCTGCGCAAAAGGTCGCGGCGCTGTCGGGGGGCAATCAGCAAAAGGTCGTGCTGTCGAAATGGCTGTCTGCCAAAGCGCGGGTCTATCTGCTGGATGAGCCGACCGTGGCCGTCGATGTCGGCGCCAAGGTCGAGATCTACAATGTGCTGAACCGGCTCGCGGCTGAAGGGGCTGCTGTGATCGTGCTGTCTTCCGACCTTCTCGAACTCGCGGGGCTCTGTGATCGCGCGCTGATCATCCATCGTGGTCGGGTCGCGGGCCGTTTCCAGGGCGAGACCCTGACGCCCGAGCGCCTGCTGGCCGCGGCCAATGGCACCAGCGCGCGCAACCCCATTTCCGAAGGAGCCGCAGGATGACCCTGGCGCAGACCGAAATTCTTCCTGGCGCGGCGGGGAGGCGCTGGCTGAAATCCAGGGCCGGATCGCTTGCCGCCGGAGACCTCACGCGGCTGGTGGCGCTGGCCACGGTGGTGCTGGTCTTTGTGGCTTTCGCCCTGACGACACGCGGCTTTTTCACCGGCTGGAACATCCTGAACGTGGTCGAGCAAGCCGCGATCCCGGGGGTTCTGGCGCTGGCGATGGCGCTGGTGATCCTGACCGGCGGCTCCGATGTGCAGACCGGCGGCATCGACCTGTCTCTGGCGGCGAATATGGGCCTTTCGGCTGCGGTTTTCGCGGTCGCACTTCGTGCCGGGTGGAGCGAGCCTGCCGCGCTTGCCGTCACGCTGGGCACTGGTACCCTGGTCGGCGTGGTGAACGGGCTGGCGGTGGTGCGGCTTGGGATTCTACCGCTGCTGGCCACGCTTGCCATGAGCAATATCGTCGGCGGGCTGGAACTGGTGCTGACGGAAAACACCGTGATCCCGGCTGCGTCTGCGATCCTGAGCCTGCTTTCGGGCGGAAGTTTTCTTGGTCTTTCCAGCCTGACCTGGGTGCTGATCGTCGTGAGCCTTGTGGCGGCACTGATCCTCCATGGCAGCCCGCTTGGCCTGCGGCTTTACGCGACCGGCGGCCACCCGGAAGCCGCGCGCGCCGCCGGGGTTCCTGTCGCGCGCCTGCGGCTGGGCAGTTACGCGGTTGCGGGCTTTACCGCCGCTTTCGCCGCGATCCTCAGCGTTTCGCGGCTTTCGGCCTCTTCGACCGGCACCGGCGAGATGCTGCTGTCGATCCTTGCCGCGGCACTTTTGGGCACGGTGTTTTCACGACGCGGAGTGCCCACAGTTGCGGGCACCCTGATCGCGGTTCTGTTCATCGGATTCCTGTCGAACGGATTCCAGCTGAAAGGCCTGTCGAGCAACTGGGTCTCGGGCGTCCAGGGCGCGCTTATCCTCGCGGTGGTGGCGGCCACGGCCCTGAACCGCCGAAAGGGAGCCTGAACCATGAGTATCGCGCTGCCCCGCGCCGGGCTGATCGGCGAAAGACTGGCCGGCTCGGCGCTGCTGATCGCCTTTGCCTTCCTGTTTATGTTCTTCGCGCTCTCCGCCCCTGCCTTCCTGACTGCCGGTAACCTGCGAAATATCCTCGTCAATAACGTGGCCATCCTCGGCATCGTCGCCATCGGCATGACATTCGTCGTGAAATCCGGTGGCATCGATCTTTCGACCGGGGTGGCTGTGGACGCGGCAAGCTTTGGCTTTGCCTTTGCGCTTTCAGCCGCAGTCGCGGCCCCTTTTGCGATCAGTCTCGGCCTGGCGGCTGCTGTGCTGGTCGGCATTGCGAATGTGCTCCTGATCGCGAAGCTGCGGCTGAACCCGTTTCTTGCAACCCTTGCGCTGTTGTTCATCGGCCAGTCGGCGCAGCGGCTGCTGACCGGCGGCGGCAGCCCGATCTATCTGGGCAACAGGTCTTACGCCGAAACTCTGGGGGCGATTGGCCGCTCGGATGTGCTGGGCATTCCGACCCCTGTGATCGTTCTGGTGCTGGTGGCGGCCGGGGCCTGGGTCATCCTGCATCGCGGGCGGCTGGGGCGTGAGATCTCTGCCATCGGGGCCGCACCCGATGCCGCGCATTATTCCGGGATCAGCACGGCTTTCGTACTGGCCCGGGTCTGGCTGATCGCCGCGCTGCTGAGCGGAATAGCCGGTATCCTCCTGACCGCGACGGTGCGATCCTACATCCCGATATCGGGAAATGGCTATCTGCTCGACGCCATCGGCGCGGCCTTTATCGGCACCACCTTGCGAAGGGACGGCCGGCCTTCGGTTCATGGCACGCTGATCGGGGTCTTGCTTCTGGGCATGGTCCGTAATGGCCTTTTGCTGATCGGGTGGAATTTTTACTGGCAACAGGTCGGCATCGGCGCGCTTGTCTTCGCGGTGCTGGCGCTGAGCTATGGCTTGCGGCGAGAGGGGCTGCACAGATGAAGGCCGAGGTGAAAACCACCCGCGCGCTCGGGGAGGAGGCGCATTATGCCGCGCTGCGGCGCCGCTTTCAGCTGGTTTCTGACTGTATCTCTGAGGGGGCTGTCGCGCGCGAGAGACCGCGGCCGCATCCTGCCGCATGAGTCTGCCTCCCGGCCCGGCATCAGCCAAATGCGCGACTCTGTAAAGACGCCCAGCCCATGGCATCAATGTCATAGCTCGCGCCCAGGGCCGAATGCTTTGAGATTACATCTTTGATCCGGGCGGCGGTGCCATATCTGAACCCGACCTTGGCCCTGATATCGCGGCCGATCACGAGGTGGCGTCGGAACTGCCCTGTCGGCGCCGTCGCCAGAAATGACAGGCGCAGCGTGGTGCCGCTTTCGGGGCGCGGGGGGGCCACCGGCCAGGGGGCAAGGTCGGGCAGCAGATCGCGGATCCCGCCGAAAATCAGATGATCACTGCCGCATATGTGGGCGGTTGGGACGTGGGAAACCGGCAGAACCGCGCTCCACACCGCCTGTTCGCCGCCGATATTGCGAGATTGCGGCTGATTTTTGAACAGGGCGGTCGGGGCACGCCGAAAGGTCGCCTTCGGATCTCAGCTCTGAAACCAGAATGCGGCGAGCCCGCTCCCCCGACCGCAGGTTCTTGTAACTGGCCCGGACGCCGTTGTGGAGCAGGCGCGGCGGGTAACTCCCGGTCGCGAAACGCAGCTTCCGCCGATCAGGACCAGGTGACCGACGCCATCAATGATCCGGTGGCGCGCGCATTCCGTCCGCGTGCAGGTGCCGTTGTCACTGGTGGTGTTTTGCCAACAGACCCCGGCAAGGCGCGTAAGGCGCGGCGACAGCGCAATCTGGCTATGCGGCAGGACAGTCTCGCGAAATGGTGGTGGGAAAGGCGGCGGACATGAGCCGAACCTTGGCCTGAAGTGCCGGTCCCGCCAGCCGCATCCCGGCGAGCGCGCCTTGACTGACATTTGTGCGGGTAGAGGCACGGACCCGGGCCTGAATGCTGGGAGTGTGAAGCCTTATCCTCCGGTCCGCGAGCATGAGGCTGCCGGCGGCGAAACAGGTCCCCACGATATAGATGTAGGGGCGGGCACAGGTCTTACGGTCGGAACAAAGTGCCGTCCCCGCGGATTCCGACGAGAGGTGCGCCCGGACGGTTTGCACGCGGTGCTCAGGCGCCAAGACGCGGTCCATCATGATGGTTTTAGATCCCGATCAGCGCATGTCTTTGGTGGCCTCCATACGGCGCTTCAGATGGCCTCCGTCTGCCTCCGCCCGCGTAAATCTCCACGAAAAATGCAATCGCGGGCGGCGCCTTCAGGCTGTGTGATGCAGCGCCCGGGCGCGATAATCTGATCGCTGCGACCAGCGCAGCGATCAACCCGATCCCGCGCGGCGATGTCCCGGACAGGTAACGCGCAGAAATCGCCAGTCATCCGCTGCCCGCAATCATGCATGAGATCATCGTGATCGCTGATATGCCGGCGCCTGGCAAGATCGGCCGCGACTGCGCCCGGTCAACCGGTGATCAGCGCGAAGAGATGCGCCGGCGCATGGGCTGCCTGCATCCGCGCCAGCGCCTCTTCGCCCTCGGCCAGCCGGTTCAGCGCCCTGAGGCACATCAGATATTCGAAATCCATCCAGAAGGCGTAGATGTCGAACCAGAGAAACAGCCGCGTCCGTGCCGGCAGCGGGATCTTCAGCCCTTCGCGCGCGAGGATCAGCGCCATCTCCGGGCGCGCTTCGGCCCGCAGCAGCTGCACCAGATGGAACAGGCATTCGGCGCGGTCGGAACAGACTTCATGCCCCTTCATAAAGGCCTGGATCGCGCCTTCTGTATCGCCCGTCTTGCGCAGTTCGATTCCGAGCCCCATCCAGGACAGGTAAAGTTCATCCTTCCAGCCGCCGAGGTCGATGCGGCGGCGATACCAGTGGATCGCCTCATGCGAGGCGCCGGCATCGCGCCAGGAATTGGCACAATAAAACGCGTAGCGTGGCAGCAGGTCGCGGTCGGCGTCAGGCAGCGTCGCCACCGCTTTCGCCAGCATCGCGGCATCGCGCAGGAAGGTGACCGGATCGCGCGAGCGCGCCCCCGCTGACCGGCTGATCACCGCGTAATCGCCTGGCAGATGCACGACCTTTTCCGGCCCGCTGATGGGCGCACGGTCAGGCGCGCCCTGGAAATACAGCCCCTCATGCACCACGCCGCGCCAGCGGTAACGGCCATCATTGCGCAAGATCAGCTTGGTCGGATAGGTGATCGCCCCGCGCTTCATGTTCAGCGTCAGCGAGTCACAATCCTGCGGCATCCCGGGCAGGGTTCCTTCAAACCCGTCATCGGCGTCGAAAATCAACGCGAATTCGGCGCGGCCCTCGGCATCCTTCAGCGCATATTGCCGGTTGGCGCCGAAATTCTCCCAGTCGCGGAAGGCCAGCAGCCCGGGAATGCCGCGCGTCTCGAAGAAATCGCGGATGATCTGCGGCGTTGCATCGCGTGAGCCGGTATCATGGATCACCCAGGTCGAGATTTCGATATGGTCGAGGATATTTGCCAGCGTTTCCGCAATGATCGACGCCTCGTCGCGCACGATCATATTGAGACAGAGATCCATCCTCACCCCCATAACACCTGCGCTTTCTATAGCGCGGAACGGCTGCGGGGCGAAGGGGGCTCAGGTGGTGCGAGCCTTATGGGCGGTGATCTCGGTGCGGATGCGGGCGCGCTTGTACGCGTCGAAAATCGCCATGGCCCAGACGAAGAACCCGCCGGCATAGCGGCCAACAAAGGAAATTTCCGGCCCGGCGGTGATCAGGGTGAAACCGCCCAGCAGGAAGATGAAGAACAGGAATATCAGCCCGCGCAGCGGCTCGCCGTTCCAGACCTGGCCGGAGCCCGGGAGCACAATGGCAGACCCCAGCACGAGATAGGGGTTCGGGGGCGTTTTCATGCGGATTTCCTTGCGTCTTTGTCAGCGGCCCCGGCGAAGATATCGGCGCGCAGATCGGCCAGCGCCCCGAGAAGGGGCGCGAGGGTTTCTGGCTCCAGCGCATCGCGGCCCATCTCGGCCTCGCGGAAAATCAGATAGCGGCCGCGTTCGGCCTCATCAGCGAAAAAGGTCAGGCGCAGCCCCTCGGGGGCGATGATCAGCTCTTTGATGCGGGGGTTTTGCAGCAGATGCTGATGGCGTTGAAGCAGGGCGGCCTCGGCGGGAGAAAGCGGGCTCTCGCTGCGCAGGCAGGCGTCAAAGGGAAAATCCTGCGGCAGGATGGTCTGATGCGGCAGGGTGTCAAAGGTCGAGAAAGGCTCGATCCCGCGCGGGCGCACCATGAGGTCGATGCGCTGCGAGACCGGCAGCGCGCCGGGCTGCGTGACCAGAAGCCAGAGCACCGGCAGTTTCCGCCAGGTCAGCGTGTCGGGGATCAGTTGCAGATCGGTCAGCTGGCCGCCGATCTGGCCCGAGATGCGGGCGAAACCCGTGGGCATCACCGCGCGTCTGAGGCCGGTCATATGCGGAGCGATCAGGTCGAAATATCCTTCGCGCGCGGTGCGGCGGGCGCGGGTCGCGCGCGAAAGACGGAGGGCCAGAATGACCAGCCCCCGCCGAGAATAAGGGCGAGAATGCCCGCTTCCATTTCAGTAACCACGCGGTTTCGGCCAGGGCATGGTGAACTGCGCGCCCCGGTTGACGAAGCGGTAGCGCCAGAAGTGGAACCACAGCGAGACGACGATATAGAAGGCAATCATCGCCACAAGCTGGGTGCCATAACCGAGGAACACCGCGAAGAAGGTGGTGCCACACAGCGCAAGCAGCACGAAAGCCGGCACCGGATGGAACGGATGCTCATAGCCGCGCTTGATCGAATCGAGCGGCCATTTGCGGCGGAACAGGATGATGTTCAGCGGCATGAAAGTATAGCCGAGCAATCCTGAAAGGATCGAGAAGGTGATCACCTGATCGATCGGTGCACCAAGGGCGAAGATCAGCGCGATCGGCACCAGGAAGATGATCGCGCGATACGGGGTGCGATAGCGCGGATGCACCGCCCCGAACCAGCCGGGCAGATAGCGGTCGCGCCCCATCGCGAACCAGGCGCGGCTCGCGTCATTGATACAGCCATTGGCCGAGGCCAGCGTCGCGAACAGCGTGCCGATGCCCAACAGCACCATCAGGAAGGTCGATCCCGACAGCCGCGCGGCGTCAAACAGCGGCACCCCGGCCTGGCCAAGATACTCCCAGGGCATCAGGCCGGAGCAGACATACCAGGTCAGCGTGGCCGCAATCGCCAGGGTCATCACCCCGGCAAGCGTGCCGAAGGGCAGCGACCGCGCCGGTGAACGCACTTCTTCAGCGGCCTGGGTGGTGCCCTCGATCCCGAGGTAATACCAAAGCCCGAAATGCATCGCCGCCAGGATGCCAAGCCAGCCATAGGGCAGGGAGGCGGGGCCGCTCATCAGTTCCGCATGTTGCAACGGGCTGGTGGTGAAGATGCCCGAAGTCGCGAGGAACAGGATGATCACTGCCGAGAAGGCGATGGCGGTGATGACAAGGTTGAAGGTCAGCGTTGCCAGCACGCCGCGATAGTTCAGCCAGGCGAGGAACATGATCGCCAGGATGATGAACGGCCGCTGATCCAGCACGCCGGAATGGCCTGACATCGTGGCCACCGTATCGACGAGGAAGCCCACCGTGATCGCATTCGCCGCCTCAAGCATCGTATAGGCGAAGACGAGATAAAGGCCCACATTGAAGGCCATCAGCGGGCCGACGATATGCTTGGCCTGGGTATATTGGCCGCCGGCAGCCGCGACCGTCGAGGTGACCTCGGAATCGATCATCGCAACGCAGCTGTAGAGAATGCCTGCGAACCAGCAGGCGATCAGCGCCGCATAGGCACCGCCCTTTCCGACCGCGAAATTCCAGCCCATATATTCGCCCACCAGCACGATGCCGACCCCGAGCGCCCAGACATGGGCGGGGCCAAGAACGCGGGCAAGGCCGACATGTTCGGTTTGTTGTTCCTGTGCCATTCCCTCACCCCCGATGATGCTGTTCTTCGGTGAGCGCTTCCAGCTCGCCTTCGCGCGACGAGGTCAGAAACTCTTCACTGTATTGGCTGTCGGTCTTGATCCAGTCGATCACGATGAACACGCCAAACAGCGCCGATGCGGCCCAGGCCGCATATTCAAGATAGTTCCAGAGATCCATGTGCTGCCCTTACTCGCCGAATTTTTCAGCGATAACATCGCAGTATTCTTTTTCAGAAAACCGCAGCAGAATTGCGTAATAGCCCACGATGACCACGATCATCACGATCAGCGACGAGATCGAGAAGGAATAGTCGAAGCGCGCGGTGATCAGCTCGGCGGCGGCGGCCGGGTCGCTGAAGCCAAGCTTCTCCCATTGGCCGACCATGGCCGGGTTCTGGCCAAGTGCTTCCCAGGTGGGGTTCTCGACGGTGACGGGTTCCTTTGAAGAGCCGGCCATGCCCATCCACAAGGGGATGTAGAGCGCGCCGATGGCCATGATCAGAAGGACGATCACGTCAATGATCTGGCCGATCTTGCTTTGCACGGGGGCGGTATATTTAGCCATGTTTCCGCCTCCGCTTCGCGTCGCGGGCTTCATCAAGGAACTGGATATCCAGCCCATACATGAAGTCGCGGTCTTCGCGGTAATGGCGCAGCATCGCGAGAATTGCTGCGGTGTTGAACAGGAGCACAACGGCGCCGCCGGTCAGCAGCACCGCGCGCGTCGTGCCCGAAGGCGCGAGCGACCAGGTGCCGATGGCGACAAAGATGATCGCAAACCACAAGCCCAGAACGAAGGCCCATGCCACGGCGACATCGCGCCGGTGCATGGTCTCGATCCGTTTCGTCAGATCTGACACTTTGCATCCCTCCCTGAGGCCCTGATGATGGATATTTCCGCGCCGGGCCCTGGCGTTTGTTTTCTGTGTTTGAAAACTTTTTCCCCACAGTGAGCGCGTGCTGCGACATTCTGTCAAGTTTCTTGTGCAGGAAATTCAGGCTTTCTGCGCAGAAAACGGGCAGAATAAAAACGCTGAAATTTACGTCCGGGACGGCAGGATATTCCCGGGGATGGGCGTGATATTCTTGAATTTCCCTTTTGTTTCCGTTCTGTATTCCTTCGCCGCATCGCGGCATGCCGGTGCCCGCAAAACTCAGTCTCCTGCGCAGTGCGACCTGGGGCTTGTGACCGAAGATGAGTGCCCCGGTGCTGCGATCTGGCCCCCGATCTGGCGCATGGCCAGAGTCCGGGCCCGGCTCGTTCCCGATCTCGCTCGTTCTGGCAGGCAGAGAGGTGGGATGGCCCCGTCGTCGGGTCTGCAGCGCGCGCCCTTGTTTCCTTTGGTGCGCGGGTCGCAGCCGCGCAATGGGTCGATCAGACCGTCGGGCGTCGCACAGGCGCCGGATTGGGAGTGCCTGCTCAGCTTGAGCTGTGCGGAGCGCATTGCGGCCAAATCTGGGGTATCGCGCGCCCGATCAGCTCCGCCCCGGGGGCGCGATGCGCGCAGGACTCCCAATCGGGGCGCGCAGCTGTGAAGTGCCGGCAACCACCGTCCTGGCACGGCTTCGGGCGGATAATGGTCGCGGCAAGAACGTAAGGCTCAGGCCCGTTGCACCATGACCCGGTTCCGGCCCCGGCTTTGGCGCGGTAGAGCAACTGATCCGCCAGTGCCAGCGAATCGCGGGATTGCGCCAGCGCAACCGCAGGGACCACAACGCCGCCCCCGCTGACCGTCAGCCAGTCCGAGGTCTCTGAGCGTTCATGGGGGATCCTGGCATCTGCAACGCTCTGGCGGAAGCTGTTCATCACCTCCTCCAGGTCAGAGCAGCCCGGGAGCAGCAAGACAAACTCTTCGCCACCGTATCGGGCCGCCAGCTCACCGGCGCGCCGGGCGAATCTGGTCAGAGTGACCGCCACAGTGCGCAAGGCCTGATCCCCGGCGCCATGGCCGTAGTGATCATTATATTGCTTGAAATGGTCGACATCGAACAGGGCGATGCCGAAAACATCACTGCTTCGCGTGGTCTGGCGAGCCACGCGATCCATGGTTGCGTCAAAGCAACGCCGATTGGCGATGCCGGTCAGGCCATCCAGCGAGGCGAGCGCCTCCATCTCGTTGCGTTGACGGGCCAGTCGCAGATGCGTCATGACCCTGGCGCGAACAATGGCCGGGCGAATGGGCTTATGCACGAAATCGGCGGCGCCCAGCAGCAGCCCGCGCTCTTCATCCGTGGCATCTGACCTGCCGGTGATGAAGATCACCGGAAGATTGCTGGTATGTTCCGCTGCGCGAATGGCGCGCAACACATCATAGCCGTCCATCCCGGGCATAGAGACATCCAGCAAGACGAGGTTCACCGCCTCACGCGTCAGGATCTCGAGCCCTGATGGTCCGTCCCGGGCCATCAGCACCCGGAAATCTGGCTGCAACAGCTCTGCCAGCGCGACGCGGTTCAGCCGGTCGTCATCGACGACCAGAACCGTCGCGGGCTGAGAACCTGCCGGGGCGGTCGACGCTTTCATGCATCTGTCCTCCGCATCGTGGTGGCGAGTGCATCGCTGACCCCGCGCAGTGTGACGATCGCCGGTCCCAGCTCCAGATCCTCGAATTGTTCCAGCCCGAACCTTACCTGCTTTCGCAGATGTGTATCCGTCAGCCCCTCGGCCAGGGCATGCAGATTGGCACGTGCCGCAAAGTCACCGGCCGCGACCAGCGGCAGGGTGATTTCCAGCTGTTCCCAGGCCTCCTGGGCCGACAGACCTGCCGCACCCGCTTGCACCGGCTCAGCCTGCATCTCTGCGGCCAGCTGACGCAGCCCGGCCACGCATTCCGCCATCAACTGCCGGAAATGTTCCGAAACAGCCTGAACGCCGCCGATATCGCCCTGACGTGCGGCCGTCTCGACCGTGCCCGACATAGCGAAGAGGCTCTCTGCCTCGACATAGCCGACCACCCCCTTCACCCGATGGGAGAATTCCGCGATCCTGGTGATATCCGTCTCGACATTCATCTCTGCGAACCGTTCAGCCATATCTCCGAAGTCACGCAGAAAGCCGTTGATAAATCGCAAAAGCCGGTCACGCGAGCCGCCGAAACGACGCAGGAGTTTAGACAAATCGGCGCGGTATTCGGGTAGAGCGGGCGCAGGCGCAGCAGAGGGGTGGGAGCCCGGCGAGGGAGCCGATTCTTCCCCCGCATCCGTCGCGGTGATCAGATCACAAAGCATGCGGAACAGGGCCTGTTCATCAAGCGGTTTGGTGAGATGCGCGCTCATGCCGGCTGCGATACTTTCACGCTCGTCCTCGACCCTGGCCTGGGCCGTCAATGCGACAACCGGAAGGTTTGACCATTCCGGGCTGCGGCGGATCTCGCGGATCGCTTCAAGCCCGTTCATCACCGGCATATGCACATCCATCAGGACCGCGTCAAACCGGTGCTCTTTCATCCTCGCGATGGCTTCGCTCCCGTTTTCCGCCGTCGTGACCACCACCCCGACGAGGTCGAGGAATTCTCCAACGACCTCGCGGTTCAGGGCATTGTCATCGACGACGAGGATCTTGCGTCCCCCGAGAATCCGTTTCAGATCAGTGTTCTCCGTTATCTTTGGTTCCGGGGCGCGGTTGAAGCCATCGACCGGAGCGACCGACAGCACCTCCATGAACGTGTTGAGGATCATCGAACGCGTCACCGGCTTGAGCAGCACGCCCTGCAGGCCGATCCGGGTCGCCTCTGCCATCACGAGCTGGTGGCCATAGGCCGTCACCATCAGCACGGCGGGCATGTTCACCAGCTGCGCGTCGCTGCGGATGGCGCGGGCCAGTTCCAGCCCGTCCATCCCTGGCATACGCCAGTCTGAAAGCACGATATCGAAGGGCTCGTCTCCGGTCTGAGTGCGGTGCAGCAAACGCAATGCCGCCTCACCACTGTCGACCGCGACCGAATCCATGCCGAAACTGTCAACGATCTCAGAAAGCGCCACCCGCGCAGTTTCGTTATCATCGACGATCAGCACGCGCCTTGTGCCGAGGCTTGCGGAAATCTGCATCAGAGACCCGGGGACAATCTCGGGTGCGGCAGGTTCTAGTTCGACCGTAAAGCAGAAGGTGCTGCCATGGCCCGGCCGGCTTTCCACCCAGATCGTACCGCCCATCAGTTCGACGATGCGCCGGCTGATCGCAAGACCAAGCCCGGTGCCGCCGAATTTGCGGGCGGTATCGCTGTCCCCCTGGGAGAAGGGGCGAAAGAGCCCGCCGATCTGATCCTGACTGAGGCCGATCCCGGTATCTCTGACGGTGAAGAACAACTGATGCACCCCCGCAGGCGCCTCGGGAAGCGCGCAGATCGAGACGACCACATCGCCGTCAGAGGTGAATTTCACCGCATTGCTGACGAGGTTGGTAAGAACCTGGGCCAGCCGCAGGGAATCGCCGCGCCAGTATTGCGCCGTGCCGGGGGCCACCACGAAAGTGAATTCCAGCGCCTTTTCCTCGGCCTTGAGTGCGGTGACCGATGCGACCGATTCCAGCACGGATTCCAGCCGGAACACCGATTTCTCCAACACCATGCCACCCGCCTCGATCTTGGAAAAGTCGAGGATATCATTGATTATTCCCATCAGGACATTGGCGGAATCATTGATCTTGCCAAGATAGGCGCGCTGTTTGGGATCAAGCTGCGTCTGCAGCGCGAGCCGGGTCATCCCGATCACCGAATTCATCGGCGTGCGGATCTCATGGCTCATCGTGGCGAGGAAATCGCTCTTGGCATGTTCGGCGGCCTCGGCGTCTTCCTTGGCCCGGCGCAGCGCCTCTGCGGCCTTATGGGCCGGGGTGACGTCGAGGATGATCCCGTCCCAGATCCGCCCCGCCTCGGAAGCGCGCGGCGCCGAGCGGACCTGGATCCAGATGACCTCGCCATCAGGGCGAATCAGGCGGAATTCGCATTCGAAATTCGTGCCCGAAGCGGTCGCGAGACGCGAGGTTTCAAGATAGCGGGCGCGGTCCTCGGGATGTACGGCTTCGATAAAGAGCGAGGGGTCCCGGATCAGAGCGTCGTGAGGGATGCCGATCAGCGCATCGATGCCGGCGCTGACATAGGAGAAACGCATTTCCTTGCGCGTTACCGTCTCGCCTGTCAGACCAAGCTCGGGGGTCAGGAAATCGAGCCGGTAGATTGCCCCATTGGGCAGGCTGTCGGCGATGGCGGTCATCTGGGCGCGGGACGCCTCGCGCTCGCTGACATCCTGGACGGTGCCGCTGAGACCAGAGATGGCACCGGCCTCGTCGTGCAGCACGCCGCCGCGGATCTCAGCCGCGAAAGTGCCGCCACCGGATGTGTAATGCTGCACATCCACGGTATAGGACTCGCCGGTTTCAAGGCAGCGGGCAATGGCATCGCTTACCCGGTTGAAATCCGCTTCGGGCATCATCCGTTTCAGATCTTCCACCGTGACCAGGTCTTTGGTGGACCGGCCGTTCATTTCGGCCATCATTTCCGAAAAGCGGAATCTGCCGCTGGCAAGATCCAGCGTCCAGGAGCCGATCCTTGCAAGTCGCTCCGCCCGCTCCATCGCGTCGAGATTGGCGCGCGAGGCTGCCTCTGCGGCGCGGCTTTCTGCAAGCCGCCCGCGCATTTTACGGTCGGCCAGTTCAAGGCTGCGCCGCAGCGTTTCGAATTCACGGATACGGGCAGGTGGGATGCTGACGGAGGCCTCATCCGAGGTACCGCCGACGCGCGCGATCTTATCGGATCGCTGCGCAAGATCGTGAATCGGCTGCAGCAGACCACGCACCAGCACCAGTGCCAGCAGCAGTGCCACTGCGATCGTTCCCACCGACATAAGGATCATCGAGCGGATCGGGTGTTCCCAGCGGGCATCGAATGTGACCAGCGGCTCGCCGACCACGGCAACCCATCCCGGGGTATTCGGGATCTTCTGGAACGAGAACATGATGGCGCGACCCTCCATCGTGGTCGCCCGGAAGCTGCCGCTTTCGGCGCCCATGGCCGTCAGCTGTTCCCAGTCGGGCACTTTGCGCCCCAGCATACGGTCGCCATCGACCGAGCGCGCCAGCAGCCGCCCGGTGCCATCGGTGATCGCCAGCACGGCATTGCTCTCTCCCATGCTGTCATCAGTCAACGAGTGGAGCAGGCTGGACGGGTGGTCGGTGACCGCGACAACATGGATCAGCTGCCCGCCATCCGCCATCGCGCCTTCGGGAGCGGCTTCAGGATAAGCGATTGCCACCCGGGGCTGGTCGTCGTCAAACCGTGGAGGCAGCAGGTTTGAGACCTGCATTCTGCCGCTCTCGGCGGCCTGCAATACCAGTCGGGCGACCTCGGCTTCGCTGAACTCTGGTGCGATGATCTTGCCGGTGGCATCACGCCGCAGGGTGAAAAGCTTATAGGTGCCCTCTTCTTCGCGGTTGGGCAGGATCGAGACGCCCGGCGCTACCTCGTTGCCGTTCTGGCCCTGTCCGCTGCGGATCGCATGCAGCAGCCGCCCGGTGACGCTGATCTCGCTTTCAGTCGTGCGCGCGAGAATATGCGCGGTTTCCAGCAGCCGTTGCTCTGACAGGGTCCGGAAGGATTGTCCGACATTCAGCAAGGCCATTGCAACGACGCCCAGGGTCGGCAGGAGCACGACCAACAGGATTGCGATGATCGACATTCTGAGTGTCGGTTGGGTGATCCAGCCTGGCAGACGAACTCTCATGTTATCGGGATCCGGTAACCAAAGTAGGTGACTGTATCTTCTTTATGATACAACCCTTTCTGATAAGTGAAGCATTTAATACAACCAGAAATAGATGATCTGCCCGTTTTCGCGGGGGCAGGGGCGGTGTTTCTGTGCGATCGCTACGGGTCAGCGCTTCAGGCCGGCCGAAATCACGCAGAGAAGTTCGAAGAGAATTGTTGCACCGGTCAGCGCTGTCAGCCCGCCGATATCGAAAGGCGGAGATACCTCGACCACATCCGCGCCCCTGATGTTCAGGCCGGCAAGGCCGCGCACCATGGTCTGAGCCTCGCGGGTGGTGAAGCCGCCGATCTCGGGCGTGCCGGTGCCGGGCGCCATCGAGGGGTCGATCCCGTCAATGTCAAAGGTGACATAGCAGGGCGTGTCGCCCAGGATGCGATGCACTTCATCCACCACACCTTGTGGGCCAAGCCGGTCGGCCTCCTCGATATAGATGATGCGGATGCCATGGTCTTTCGCCCACTGATGTTCATCAGCGGCATAGACCGAGCCGCGAATGCCGATCTGCACGATCTTCTGCGGGTCGAGGATCCCCTCTTCGATGGCACGGCGGAAAGGGGTGCCATGGGTGTAGAGATTGTCGCCGAAATAGCGGTCATTGGTGTCGGAATGGGCATCGAACTGCACAAGGCCCAGCGGCCCTTCCCCCCGCGCCTTATGGATCGCACGCAGGACCGGCAGCGTCGTCAGATGGTCGCCCCCGACCGACAAGGGCAGCGCCCCCGCCGCACAGATCGCGGCAATCCCCGCCTCGATCTGCGCGAGCGCCGCCATCAGGTCGATGGGCTGCACTTCGATATCGCCGACATCCGCCACCGAGACCAGCTCATAGGGGATCACGCCCGAGACATGATGGCCGCGCCGCATCAGGCTTGACTGGTTGCGGACCTCGCGCGGGCCATGGCGGGCGCCGGCGCGGTTGGTGGTGCCGCCATCCCAGGGGATGCCGACCAGCGCGATATCAAGGCCCTCGGGTGTGTCCGGGGTGGGCAACCGCATAAAGCTCGGCCGACCTGCGAAACGCGGCACCCGGGAGGCATCGACGGGTTCATGGAGGATGCGGGTCATGTGATGGGCTCCTTACAGCGCGCGCGTCATATAAAGCGAATTCGGGTCATGGCTGTAATCGCCAAAGGCCTCGCATTCGGTGAACCCGGCCTTTTCATAAAGCCGCCTTGCCGGGGTGAAAATCTCTTCGCGCCCGGTTTCCAGCGAGAGCCGCCCGTAGCCATCCCCCTGCGCCGCCGCGATCAGATGCGCGAGCATCTGTGAGGACAGCCCACGCCCGCGCGCCTCGGAAAGCACATGCATGGATTTGATCTCGGCATGATCCGGCGTGATCCGTTTCAGTGCGCCCATCGCCAGGGGCGTCCCGGCCTCGCGCAGCACGAAAAACCGCGCATCTGCCGCCGCCAGCGCCGATTTATCCATCATATAGATGCTCTCGGGCGGGGTCTGAGCGTGCATATCAGCGGTATGGCGGTCAAACAGCAGCGCCAGATCGGGCGTGAGCGGGTGTTCTTCGGAAATGGTCGCGGTCATGGCGGATACCCCTTTGCACCGGGTAATGACTATCCAGGTCCCGGCGCGGGTCAAGAGCGCATGGCCGGGCGGGGGCAGAATGGAAAAGACCCCCCGATATGCCGGAGGGCCTTTGCGTTTCGGGGAGCGTCCGGTTCAGCCGGGCCGCTTATTCGGCGGGAACCTTATCCGCCAGCGCGGTCAGCGGATGCGCCAGATGCGGCAGCATCTCTTTCGGGCAGACCTGAAGGAAATTGCCGCGCTCGCTTTCCCATTCGGCAAGGATCCTTTCGGCCTTGCGCGAGCCGGTCTCGGCACGGTGACGTTCCACCAGCTCTTTCAGCTGGGCCTCCCAATGCGGGTGGCTAAGGCTGTTGGTCAGAAGCCCTTCCGGGTTGACCAGATCCGCAGCCCGGCCTTCTGGGTCGTAAATATAGGCCATGCCGCCGGTCATGCCCGCGCCGAAATTCGCGCCGACCGGCCCGAGGATCACCGCAACGCCGCCGGTCATATATTCGCAGCCATTCGAGCCGCAGCCCTCGATCACCACGCTTGCGCCCGAATTCCTGACCGCAAAGCGCTCGCCCGCGCGGCCCGAGGCAAAGAGGAAGCCATCGGTCGCACCGTAAAGCACGGTATTGCCGATGATGGTGTTGTCTTCGGCCTTAAGCGGCGAGGCCATTTGCGGCCGCACAACGATCACACCACCCGACAGCCCCTTGCCGACATAGTCATTCGCATCGCCCTGGACCTCGATCTTGATCCCGTTCACCGCGAAAGCGCCAAGGCTCTGCCCGGCATTGCCGGTCAGTTTCACCGTCAGATGGTCATGCTGCAGGCTGTTCTTCATTCCGAACTTGCGCACGATATGCGACGAGGCCCGGGTACCGATGGTCCGCGAGGTGTTTCTGACCGCATAGGACAGCTGCATCTTTTCGCCATCCTCAAAGAAGCGGTGGCCATCCTTGATGATCTCGGCATCCAGCGTATCGGGCACCGCATTGCGCGGCTTCGAGCGGTCATAGGTGATCTTCTGCGTGCCATCGACCGTGATCAGAAGCGGGTTCAGGTCAAGGTCATCAAGGCTTGCGGCACCGCGCGAGACCTGGACCAGCAAATCCGGCCGCCCGATGATCTCATCCATTGACCGCGCCCCGATGGAGGCGAGGATTTCCCGCACTTCCTGCGCGTAGAAGGTGATCAGGTTCACGACCTTATCGGCATTGCCGGTGAACTTGTCGCGCAAAGCCTTGTCTTGTGTGCAGACGCCGACCGGGCAGGTATTCGACTGGCACTGACGCACCATGATACAGCCCATCGCGATCAGTGCGGCGGTGCCGATGCCGAACTCTTCCGCGCCCATCATCGCCGCCATGACCACATCGCGCCCGGTCCGCAGGCCACCGTCGGTGCGAAGCGTCACCCGCTCGCGCAGGTTGTTCATGGAAAGCACCTGATGCGCCTCGGTCAGACCCATTTCCCAGGGCAGGCCGGCATATTTGATCGAGGTGCCGGGCGAGGCCCCGGTGCCGCCATTATGACCGGACACGAGGATCACATCGGCTTTCGCCTTGGCGACACCGGCGGCAATCGTGCCGACGCCGGAGGCCGAGACCAGCTTCACCGTCACCTTGCAGCGCGGGTTGATCTGTTTCAGGTCATAGATCAGCTGCGCCAGATCTTCGATCGAATAGATATCGTGATGAGGTGGCGGGCTGATCAGCGTCACGCCCTTGGTGGAATGCCTGAGCCGCGCGATCAGATCGGTGACCTTCATCCCCGGAAGCTGGCCACCCTCGCCGGGTTTCGCGCCCTGGGCGACCTTGATCTCCAGCTCTTCGCAGGCGTTCAGATATTCCGCCGTGACGCCAAAGCGTCCCGAGGCCACCTGCTTGATCTTGGCGCAGGGGTTGTCGCCATTCGGGAACGGGTGCTGATGTGCCGGGTCTTCGCCGCCCTCGCCGCTATCCGACTTGGCGCCGATCCGGTTCATCGCGATATTCAGCGTCATATGCGCCTCGGGCGACAGCGCGCCCAAAGACATGCCCGGGGTCACGAACCGTTTGCGGATCGAGGTGATGCTTTCCACCTCTTCAATCGGCACCGGTTTCCCCAGCGTCTTGATGTCCAAAAGGTCGCGCAGATGGATCGGCGGGTTCGACCGCATCGCGGCGGAATAGGTCTTCCACAGATCATAGCTTGCGCGGTCGCAGGCCGCTTGCAGCATATGCATGGTCTGGGCTTCCCAGCCATGTTTCTCGCCCGAGCGCCGCGCCTTGTAGAAGCCGCCAATTGGGAGCACATCCGCGCCGCCGAGCCAGCCACGGGCATGGACCTCTTCCAGCTTCTGCTCGACGCCGTGCAGACCGATCCCCGATATGCGGGAATGCATGCCGGGGAAATACTCGGCGACCATCGCGCGTGACAGGCCCACGGCTTCGAAGTTCAGACCACCACGGTAAGACGAGATCACTGAGATCCCCATCTTTGCCATGATCTTCAAGAGCCCGGCGTCAATCGCATCGCGGTAGCGGCGCATCGCCTCGACAAGGCTGCCTTCCAGGAGGCCCCGGTCGATCCGGTCAGCGATGCTGTCCTGCGCAAGATAGGGGTTCACCGTGGTCGCACCACAGCCGATCAGCACCGCGAAATAATGCGGGTCGATACATTCCGCCGAGCGCACATTGATCGAACAGAAGGTCCTGAGCCCTTTGCGCGTCAGCCAGCTGTGCACGGCTGACGTCGCGAGGATCATCGGCATGCCGACCTTCTCTACGCCCTGATGCTCATCGGTCAGGATCAGCTGGCCTGCGCCAGACCGCACCGCGTCTTCGGCCTCGGCCCGGATCCGTTCCAGCGCATTTTGCAGGTCGTTCAGGGTGGGGCCGACCGGGAAGGTGCAGTCGATAAAGGCGACATGCTCGCCGAACTGCTTCACCATCGCGTCGAATTCGGCATTCGCGACGAAGGGGCTTTCCAGCACCAGGATCTCGGTCTGGCTGGAGTTTTCATCCAGCACGTTGCGCAGGTTGCCGAAGCGGGTCTTCAGCGACATCACCCGGCCTTCGCGAAGGCTGTCGATGGGTGGGTTCGTCACCTGGCTGAAATTCTGGCGGAAGTAATGCGACAGCGGCCGGTAGATTTTCGACAGCACCGCCGGCGGCGTGTCATCGCCCATCGAGGCGATCATTTCCTTGCCGTCTTCCGCCATCGGCGCGAGCACCTGCTCCAGATCCTCGACCGAATAGCCGGCGGCGATCTGACGCTTGCGCAGTTCCGACCCGGCATAAAGCGCATGTTCCGGCAGCGCGTCGAGATCGGGCGACAGATGGGTGATCTTGCCGACCCATTCGCTATAGGGCTGGGCGGAAGCGAGTTTGTCCTTCATCGCGGTGTCGTGGTAGAGCTTGCCCTCGACCATATCGACCGCGATCATCTGGCCCGGCCCAAGCGCGCCTTTTTCGCGGATGGTCAGCTCATCCACCGGCACCATCCCGGCCTCGGACCCCGCAATCAGCAGCCCGTCGCCGGTGATCACATAGCGCATGGGCCTGAGCCCGTTGCGGTCCAGCCCACCGCAAACCCAGCGGCCATCGGTCATGGCGAGCGCCGCCGGGCCATCCCAGGGCTCGATCACCGAGTTGCAATAGGAATACATATCCGCCCAGGCCTGGGGCATGGTGTCGGTCTGTTTCGACCAGGCTTCCGGCACCAGCATGGTCTTGGCCATCGGCGCCGAACGGCCCGAGCGCACCATCACCTCAAACACCGCATCCAGCGCACCCGAATCCGAAGTGCCGCCCGGGATGATCGGCTTGATGTCTTCTGCCATCTCGCAGAAAGCGCTCGATGCCATGCGGATCTCGTGCGATTTCATCCAGTTGACATTGCCCTTCAGCGTGTTGATCTCGCCGTTATGGGCAAGCATCCGGAAGGGCTGCGCCAGCCACCATTGCGGGAAGGTATTGGTCGAATAGCGCTGGTGGTAGATCGCGAAGGCCGAGACGAAACGCTCGTCCTGCAGATCGGGGTAGAAGACCGATACCTGTTCCGCGAGCATCATGCCCTTGTAGATCACCGAGCGGCAGGACAGCGAACACAGATAGCAGCCATAGATCCCCGAAGCGGTGACCGCTTTCTCGATCCGGCGGCGGATGATGTAGAGCTCGCGCTCGAACTGCTCGCGGTCGATTTCCTTTTCACAACGGATCAGGATCTGTTCGATCTCGGGGCGGGTCGCGTTGGCTTTCTCGCCCAGCACCGAGATATCGACCGGTACATGGCGCCAGCCATAGATATAATGGCCCATGCGCAGGACTTCGGTTTCCACGATGGTCCGGCAGCGTTCCTGCGCCGCGAAATCGGTGCGCGGCAGGAAGACCTGGCCAACCGCGATCCATTTCTGCGGATCGGGCTCGTGGCCGGTGCGGCGCACCACGTCATAGAAGAAATCGACCGGGATCTGGACATGGATCCCGGCGCCATCGCCGGTTTTCCCGTCGGCATCGATCGCGCCGCGGTGCCAGATCGCTTTCAGCGCGTCGATCCCCGCCTGCACGACCTTGCGCGAGGGCTTGCCCGAGACCGCTACGACGAGACCCACGCCGCAGGAGGAATGTTCATCCTCATCGCGGTAAAGGCTGTGCTCGCCCATGAAAGCACGTTTGGCTTCTTCGGCTTTCGCCCAGGCCTCATCATAGATCGTCATGGCTCACTCCTCTTGGGCTGGCGGCGGAAGCATCGCCATAAACTCTGCTTCCGTTATCTGTCTGGCCGGACCGGCAAAGGCGAAAGCCTGGGGCCGGTGATCGACATAGATTTCATTGGCAAGGGTCACGCCGGACAACTGGTCCATCAGACCCGCCGCCAGGTAATAATCCGCAGGGGCCCCGGGTGCGGTCAGCCGATACCAGAGCGAAGAGCCGCATGTGCCGCAAAATGAGCGTTCGGCCCAGTCTGACGAGGCAAAGCTGCGCACCGCCTCCTGCCCTTCAATGCGGATATCGGCCTCGGGAACGTCGAGGGTGACCAGCGCCACCCCCGTCCAGCGCCTGCACATGCTGCAATGGCAGGCATTCACCTCATGCGGGGCATTCGAGACGGTGACCCGCACCGCACCGCACAGGCATTGTCCGCGTGCCTCAGTCGCCATAGCGTGCCCTCCAGAGCCGCTCCAGCGCCGGATCGGCAGGAGCCTCGGTCATCAGCGGATCGCAGTCATAAAGCGGGCGGGGGGAGGCGAAGCCGGGCTCTCCGGGGAAGATGAAGTCGATCGGGCTGCCGTCGATCGGCAGCCATTGGCCATCGCCCAGATCGCTCTGGCCGGGGCCGGAAAAGAACAGCCGCATCTCGCGCGAAACATATTCATTGCCGCGCGAGCGCCGGACCTGGGCGCCATCGGCATCAATCTCGGAGGCCTCGAATTCGGTCTCTTCCAGCACGACGCCGTCAATGGTCACGCTGCGACCGGTCAGCCGGTCAAAGCCGGTTACAGTGGTGTCAAAGCCGGTATTGCGGGTCAGCGAGAATTCAAACGTGTCGATCCCGGTTGCAATCAGCTCCGAGAATGAGGCCGGATCGGCGGCGTTCGGCGCCAGCATCTGCACCGTTCCGGCGCCTTCGCCTTCGCTGATGCTCTCGACCCATTCGGTTTCGGCATTGATCCGCGACCGGAAGAAAAGCCCCTCCTGATCGAAATCGGCGCGCCACTGATCGCCTTTCTGATCGGCAGTGCAGGTATAGTAATTCGACACCCGGCAGCCCTTGGCCTGCACGGTCATAAAGATCTCGCAGCTTTCCGGAGCAGACCAGGTCCGCGCCCCGGCAAAGCCCGCCAGCAGCGGCAGCAGCGCGGAAGACAGGGTGACGGTGAAAAAGCGGTTCATGTCGGCGAGACCTCGTAATCAGGGAGCATTGCCCCCGACTGTACCTTGCTTCTGAGAGTATCGGTATTCACTTCCAGGCCATCTTCGCCGGAGAGGATCAGTGCGAGGGGTGCGGATGACGGACCTGCCTCGCGTCTTCACGGCCCATGCTGCACGGCCCGCTCGGGGTCGTGAGGGAGGCCGCGTGAAAGGGCCTGGCTGCGGACGGGGCAGGGGATACCGCCGCGGCGCAGAGCAGAGCAAGGCAACGGATCATGTCTCTTCTCCCGAAAAGGGTCACTCGGCCGCGACAGCGGCATGACCAAGGGAGTCGATGATCGCATCTGCCGCCTCGCGGCCGTCACGGATCGCCCAGACGACAAGGCTCGCACCGCGCACGATATCACCCACGGCATAGACACCCGGGATCGAGGTCGCATGCCTGCGGAAATCGGCCTTGATCGTGCCCCAGCGGGTGACGGTCAGTTCGTCCACGCCCCAAAGCTTCGGCAAGGCTTCGGGTTCGAAGCCAAGCGCCTGCACGACCAGATCGGCGGGTTCGACATAATCGGCGCCCTCGATCACCTCCGGTGACTGACGGCCCGAGGCATCAGGCGCGCCAAGTCGCATCTTTTGCACCATCACGCCTTCGACCTCTGTGCCGCCCGAAAACCCCTTCGGTGCCGCGAGCCAGACGAAGTCTACGCCTTCCTCTTCGGCATTCTGCACCTCGCGCTGGCTTCCGGGCATATTGGCCCGGTCGCGGCGATAAAGGCATTTCACCGAAGTTGCGCCCTGGCGGATCGCGGTGCGCACACAATCCATCGCGGTATCGCCACCGCCGATGACCACAACGCGCTTGCCGGCAGCGTTCAGGCTGCCATCCTCATATTCCGGCACAGAGTCGCCGAAGGACAGCCGGTTCGACACCGTCAGATAGTCGAGCGCTTTCACAATGCCGCGCGCGCCCGAGCCGGGGGCCTCGATCTCGCGGATCTTATAGACGCCGGTGGCGATCAGCAGGGCGGTGTGGCGTGAGCGGATTTCCTCGAACGAGAGGTCAACGCCGACCGTGCAGTTCAGGACAAACGTGACGCCCGAGGCTTCCAGCTGTTCGACCCGGCGCATGACGACCGGCTTTTCCAGCTTAAATCCCGGGATGCCATAGGTCAGCAGCCCGCCGGCGCGGTCATAGCGGTCATAGACGGTGACCTGCACGCCGGCGCGGCGCAGCCGTTCCGCCGCCGCGAGCCCGCCTGGGCCTGCGCCTATGATGCCGACCGATTCCGTGCGTTCGCTATGGGGGATGACCGGCTGCACCCAGCCTTCTTCCCAGGCGGTATCGGTGATGTATTTCTCGACCGAGCCGATGGTGACCGTGCCATGGCCGGATTGTTCGATGACGCAATTGCCTTCGCAAAGGCGATCCTGCGGGCAGATGCGGCCGCAGATCTCGGGGAAGGAATTGGTTGCCTGGCTGATCTCCCAGGCCTCTTTCAGCCGGCCCTCGGCAGTGAGGCGGAGCCAGTCGGGGATATTGTTGTGCAGCGGGCAATGCGACTGGCAATAAGGCACGCCGCATTGGGAGCAGCGGCTGGCCTGTTCGGCCGCCTTTTCTGCGGCGAATTCGCGATAGATCTCGTCGAAATCCTGATTGCGGTCAGAGGCTTTGCGTTTCTCGGGCATCTCTTTGCCCAGGGAAACAAATTTAAGCATCTTTTGCGTGGCCATGGCTGCGCTTCCCTCAAAGCAGGTTCCGGGTGCGCCTTCCTACATCTGAGGGGATTTGAATAAAAGTCAGCACGGCTGACCTATATGTTGATTTGGCAGGAGCGTGATCAAAAATCCTCTAAGAAGTCACGAAAATAGGTCAGCATGAGTTCCGAATCTACCTATTTGCCCGCCATAAGCGCGATCAGCGCTGCCGTTCCCACGATGATTCGCCACCAGCCAAAGATCGCATAGCCATGGCGGCTGACATAAGAGAGCACCCATTTCACCACGAGAACCGCTGCAAGGAAGGCCACGGCGAAGCCGACCGCGATATCCCAGACCGCGCTGAAATCGAGATCATGGCGGCTTTTGAACAGATCATAGGAGACTGCGGCGATCATGGTCGGCAGGCTCAGCAGGAAGGAAAACTCGGCCGCAGCGCGCTTTTCGACGCCCATCAGCAGGGCGCCGACAATCGTGGCGCCAGAGCGCGAGACCCCGGGGATCATCGCGATACACTGGCAAAACCCAATGGCGAGTGACTTGCCCAGTGGCAGTTCCAGCGCGTCGAAATGCTTCGGCTTCGGCGCGATACGGTCCACCACCAGCAGGATGACGCCGCCGATGATCAGCATGATCGAAATCAGCTTCGGCGATTCAAACAGCACGCTTTTGATATAGCCATGCGCCAGCAACCCGATCACCACAGCGGGCAGAAAGGCCAGGGCCACTGACACAATAGCGCGCCGCGCCGCCATATCATGGCGTGCATCCATGAAAAGCCGCCCGACCTTGACCGCAAATACCGAGGTCAGCGCCAGGATCGCGCCCAGCTGGATCACCACCTCGAAGGTCCGGCTGTCCGAGGTGAAGCCAAGGAAATGCCCCGCCAGCAGCAGATGTCCTGTCGATGAGACCGGAATAAACTCAGTGAGCCCTTCCAGGAGACCCAGAAAGGCGGCGATCAGCGTGTTGTCCAATATCTCAGACCTTCTTCAGGTTTTTTGCCGAGTTCTTGATGGCGGCATATTGCCCGGAGGGACGGAAGCGCCACAGGTAATCCGGAATCACCGCTTCAAAAGCGGAGGCGGTCACGCCCAGATCGGCGAAGCCGCGCGCGCCGTCAGTGACCACATTATCGGCCTTCAGCATCTTCAGCTGATCGCGGGTGAGGATCCTGTTGACGATAAGGCCACCGGTCAGCACTTCGGCCATGTCAAAGCCGAAGGCCGGCAGTGACATCAGCCCGCCTGGCAGGTTGAGGATCAGGCGACGACGCTGGATCACCGGCAGCATGCGCTGCAAAAGATCCTGGAGCGGCATCGCTTCGGGCCCGCCCAGCTCGTAAATCCCGGCAGCGGCATCAGAGGTGACGATATTGACCGCGGCCAGGGCCACATCATCGACCCAGACCGGCTGGAAGCGGGTCTGGCCACCGGCAATCGGCAAGACCGGCGCGAATTGCGCCATGCCGGCGAATTTGTTGAAGAAACTGTCTTCCGTGCCGAAAATCACCGAGGGGCGCAGGATGACCGCACCTGGGAATTCCGCTGCGATTGCGGCCTCGCCGGCGGCCTTGCTGCGGCCATAAAGCGAGGCGCTGCCGGCATCGGCCCCAAGCGCCGAGATATGGACCAGCTTTGCGACACCGGCCTCGCGCGCGGCGCGGGCGATGATCGTGGCGCCGTCGACATGAACGGCCTGGAAGTTGTTCCGGCCGCCGCGGCGGAAGGTGCCGACACAATTGACAACCGCATCCGCGCCAAGGGCTGCGCGTTTCACACTGGCTTCGTTGCGGATATTGCACAGGATCGGTTCGACCTGGCCCGGAGCGCCATAGGGTTTGACGAAGATCGCTTCATTCGGGCGGCGTACCGCGACGCGGACCCGCCAGCCAAGACCGGCAAAGCGCCTCGCGATATAGCGGCCGACAAAGCCCGACCCGCCGTAAATGGTGACCAGCTTGCTCATGCGGAAATCTCCCCTGCGGGCGTCGCGTCCATTCCCCGTTCCATAGCCCCCGGACGTCGGGCCAGCAAGCCCAAAGCCCAATGTGAGGCCCGTGCCAGCCGGCCTTTCGCACGAGTGTCAAAAATCTTGCGATTTCAGTGCGAGCCCGTGTTGACAACCCTTTGCCCCAGGGCTACATCGCCCTCACTGAAGCGTGCCCAGATGGCGGAATTGGTAGACGCACTGGTTTCAGGTACCAGCGCTGCAAGGCGTGGAGGTTCGAGTCCTCTTCTGGGCACCATATCTCTCTCTAAGAGATTGATTTTGCTGAAAAAGCCCCCGCTCTCGGGGCTTTTCCCGTTCTAATACCCGCCAAAACGAAAATGACTAATCACCACCATTAGCAACCAACATTGAAGCAGATTCGCCCCCGACCGAAGCCGGGGGCTGGGCACTATTTCACCCTTTGAGCGTTCGGATATCGCTCAGGCTTCGGCTGAAACGGTGAGCCGCCTCCTGAAACCGTTGGCCGCCATCTCGAAGCGAAACAGCCTCCCGCCGTACCGATGATCTGGCCGGACGCTTAGCCCGATCAGCGATGACCGGTCCTGGCGAATCTACGTGAATGGCGACCACCCCGGGCGGTATGATCTGGACGGGGCAGCGCACCGGTACGCCATAGCGGGCGGCGACCTCGGCCCGGACCTTGTCGGAATAGCTCATGGGCTGGCCTCCGCATTTTTGGCGCCATGAAGCATGTCGATCCCGGCATTGAGCCGGATCAGCGCGGCCTCACACCCTGAGGCCAGCGCCTTCCTGTCGTCGTCGGGCTGGTGGCGAGTGGTCATTTCCAGAAGCTGGACCAGATCGCGGGCGCGGGTAAGTTCATCGAGAGCGTCGAGGATCTGGGTCATTCCGACACCCCAACCAACGCGCGGGCCTCGGCCCAGAAGGGATTGCGGTCATAATCGAGGCAGGTGAAATCGCCGTGGCAGTGAGATACCAGCGCCTTCGCGGCCATGTCCTGCGCCGATTGGCACGGCAGGGCGAACAGCTGATCCTCAACCTCATCCCGTTCATTGAAGAACAGGCGGTCAAGGGCTTCGTCCTCACCGTCGCCATCCTTCGGGTCATGAGTATAGGCACGAGCTGATGCGCTGATTTCTACGTACCTGCGATACAGGGCCATGATCGGCGTCTCGGACAGGGACAGGGTGCAAGCGCCAGCCGGGATTGTGCAGCCCAGCACCACGGCAGGCGCGAGGGAAAGAATGTCGCGCCGCTTCATACCTCACCCCTCCTGCGCTGCTCATTGACTACCGCGCTTCGGATGGTGCTGTGATCCCGGCCAAGAGCCATACCGATCCTGGGGTAGCTCATGCCGTGGCGGCGGGCGATGTAGCAGACCAGGGCGCGCAGCCTGAAGTCCTTCTGCTTACGGCTGGGCCCGAAGATCACCGCGGGCTTCACCCCGGCCTCTTTTGCCACCTGGCGGGCGATCTCGCGCACAGTCACGCGCTCCATGCGCATTGATGCTTTGTCAGCCTCGGTGATCATGCCGGCACCCCCGATTTGATCAGGCGCAGGGCGTGGCGCAGATAGCTGGCGGCCTCGGCGATCTCGCGGGGGCCCGGCTGCGGCGCGGTGATCGCGTCCAGCGCAAGGGCAATGTCGTCGTGCAGCTGGTCACGGCGAACGGGCGGCAGATGGAACTGCCCCATATCGTGCTTGGTCATGGTTTTTTACTCGCTGGTTCGGGCTTCTCAAGGCCCTCACCCGAAACGGTCGGGCGGCCGGGGGAGAACCTTGAGAACCTGCCAGCGAGACAGGCCGAATGCTTTTATGGTTTCCCACTGGACAGCGCATCCGCCCCCGGCCTATAAAGACCGAGTTCGGATCGCCCGCCAAGGCACCCGTAATGTTCACCGCCCCATCCTCGCCAAAGGAAGGGCACCTCGCCAAAGGTGATGCGGTTATCGCTAGTCAGGGTTCTCAAGCCCACTGACCAGCATTCCATGCTACAAGCCGAAAAGCAAGCCTGCCCTTCGGGGCAGCGGCTTTGCTTGTCCATTGTGGACGCTGCCCGCGCCGATCCCCGCCGAGTGCGGCATCCCTGACATGGCACCCGGCCGGCGCCCGTGATAGCCCTGCCTCTCATGAAGAAGGCGAGCAGCACAGTGCCTCAGGACGAGCAGCATTTCACCGTGATTGACGACGACGATATCCGTTTCCTCAGCACACAGCTGCGCGGGGTAAAGCAGGCACGGGTACGCTTTCTGGGCGGCACAACAGAATTCCATCTGGAAGTGATCGAGGTGCTACTGGCTCTGGGAGTGTCTGCCACCACGGAACGCTTGGGAATGATCGCGCCCTACCCGAGGCGCCGGTTTGGTATCCGCTACAAGGGCGACAGCGCGATCCTGACCGTTGCGCAGGATGCTGCGCTTATGGGGTGAGTTCCCCTTCAAATCTCGAGCCAATCGCTCATCCACACTGGACAGCAATCGCTCCCGAAAACGGGGAGCAAACCCGGAATTGTGGGTTTGGGCCAGACCCCGAAATCGGGGTGTGAGGTCGGGACGCCGTTCGTACCAACTTCCCAGAGCGGGGATCTCCGCTTTGGGGGGGGGGCGGTCCAAGCCTGGTTTTACCCCGGGACTGGGCGAAATGGGTCTTCCCCCACTTCCGGGGATAACTCTCACCGATAGTGGAAGTTGCTTTGAGCCCTTAGCCGTCATTCATGTCTGGAGAGCGCATCGAGAGCCGACTGCTTTGCACGCTCCCGCTCACAGCGAAAAGTATCACTTTCTTCAGCACCACTCCAAAGAGCTTCTAGCTCAGTTTCCTGGGCTTCCAACCGTTCAAGCGCAAACAGGATTCGCCGTTTAAAGTTTGGTAATTTGAGCATTCGCTCCGCTTCGCGCTGGATGCCAGCCTTGCGACCTTCCAAGGAAGGGTGTGCGGGGGATCCTCCAGCAATCGCAACAACTTCGCACATTGCCAAAAAGGCCTGTTCTACATCGGCTGGAATGGACTTCTTTCGATCCGAATATTCCCCGATCTGAGAAAGTGGAACGGTAACGGCCATGAAGCCAAGCCTGTCGAACAGGCCGAGCCAATCACCTGCGGAATCGTTTTCAAAAATGCCTGCCCCCCACGTGCCCATGGCGAATCCTTCTTATTATCTTGTGGTGGAAGACAGTCATACTGAAAAGGCGAATGGCAGCAATGTCCCGCATAGCCGCCTGTCGCCGAAACGAAAAGAGCCGCCCACGGCATCCCGGGGCGGCTCTCTCAATGTGCCTGTGGGGCATATTCACCTCAGCGCGGCGATCTTCCCCGGCTGAGACACTCAGTCATGTCAGAGCTCGAAGAGAAATGTATCCTGAGCCCCGGCGCACTTACGAGATCGGTTCAACCTGGCACTCGTTTTGACGTCGCTCCCCCCCCATATACCTCACAGTCGCGGGAACATCCCGAGCGGCTCGATGGAGGACCCGACAATGGGTACCGACAGCACCAAGCCAAGCATCAATCTTGCCCGAGCCGAGGACGACAAGCTCCGTAACAAGTATCAGGCGGAGAAAGCTCAGGATGCCTCTGACGAGGCAGATCGTACCGCAAGGGAAATGGTCGATGTTGTAACCCCATCCGAACAGGAGCTGGGCCACAAGCCCGGAACAGGCAACTGAATATGACCATGTTCTCCCAGAGGAATCATTTCGACCTTTCTGAGTTCCTGAAAGTGCCAGCGAGCCCGGAAACGCGTCAACATATAAAACTACTGAAGCGCCGACATCTGTTGACATTGCAGTTGCCCGAAACGGATGCGGTGATCGCAGTCAGAAAACCCGTCGCGCGAAAACGCTGATTGATAAGCCCGCCCCTCAGGCGGGCTTCTTCATGCGCCCCGGGCAGAACTGCCCAGGCAATCACGCGCATAGACTCCACATGTAGAGCCAGCGCATAAGCTCATCATTCAACCAGTGAGTGTGTGATGGATCTGTATATGGTGGCCGCCCTTCTGGTGGTGGCGTGGTTCTGGTTGAAGGTATCAGCGTAAGAGTGAATGGCCCCACGTGGGGCCTTTTTCATGCGCTCACTCCGGTGGCCGACCCGAGACGCACCTTCCCGCAACTCATACCGATCCCACGCTGCCTTGACGACGAAGCTGTCAGAAGCTCCAGCTATTAGTCAGGAACCAGCAGCCGAGAATAGCCGCTGTCAGAAGAAGCATGTTTCCTTGTGATCTCATCCTCCGGGCCCTTCTCCGGGTTGCGGCGCTTTCGACAAGAAACGGAATCAGAGGTCGATATGTCATTGCTCTCATCTAGGAATCCACGATGACGGCGCCACGGCACAACCATGGCGAAACTGAGTCCGCGCGGGAGCGTACCGGCTCCGAACCGCGGTTCCGGCACACTCCCGCCTGTTCTTACTTGACGCCCCACCGGGCGAACACCGCGCCAGAAAGGCCCACAGCGCCTGCGACGGCCCCGATCAGCGCCGGCAGATCCAGCGACAGCACATGACTGGTCGCGTTATAGCTGACGCCCCAACCAGATATCAGCGCCACGGCGGCGGTTAGAATTGGGGACAGGATGTAAATCACCATCCGGACAATGATGTTGCTCATAGTTCAGGCTCCTTTTGCCATGGTGGAAATTGCGGCCCAGGTCATGGCTCCGCATATGCCGTCCGGCAGAAGCTGCCGGCGGGATTGGAAATCGATCAGGGCGGCGCGGGTGCGAGGCCCGAAGATCCCGTCTGCCACCACGCCGAGCGCAGCCTGCACCTCGCGCACGTCCGGGCCGGTCGCGCCCTGCCGCAGTATCGGGCGCGCTGATGGTGACGGCGGCGGCACAGGCTGCCCCAGCAGGGCGATCCCGACCTCGCGCCGCAGTTCATCCCCGATAGCGATAGGATCGCGCGGGCCGGTGCCGCGCAGTGGATAGTCGAAATCCCATTTGTTCTTCTGCTTGACGCCCAGGGTGATCTCGACCTCGGCATGGCTCAGCACCGTGCGCCGCGTGACCGGGATGCCGTATATCCGGCAGAGCCGGGCCATCTCTTGCACGAAGGCATCGACCTGCGCGGGCTTGACCGGATGAGTCCAGGAGGCGGGCTTGCCCCAATCGGCGTTTGCCATGGCGCAGATTGAGACGCCGATGCTGCCCGAATTGAGATTGAGACAGTGGGCCGCGTAGGTTCCTGCGGTCAGCGCGCGACCCGGCGCGTTGGCCGAAATCGGGTGCTTGCCGTCATGCGGCTGGCCGTCGCCGTCAATCAGCCGGTGATAGGCCACGAGGTCGGTCGCATTCGGGAAATAGGCGCCGCCGGTATGGTGACCGATGATGCGATTCATCATGGCGTTTCTCCATAGAAAAAGGCCCGCCGAGGCGAGCCGATGGGTGGGGATGTGAAAAAGCCCGGCGCTGCGGCCGGGCTGGAGGAAGACTGTTGGCGCCGTCACAGTGCCTCTTTCGTGACCGACTCCTTGCAATCCGAGGAGTGCTGAAACTAAGGAGGTGAAGGAAGCTCCGTCGAACGCTCCGGCGCGCGATCAGCCAGAAATTAGCGTCCTCGTGCAGAGATTTTTCAGATGATTGAAGTTATTGTCGCGTTTCTTGCACTCCCCACTGGGCTGAAGTTCATCCTGATCCTCGCGGCGATGCTCACAGTGAAGCGCTTCGAATGGGCAAACGGAGACGCAGAGCGAATCTGGAGATCTCGCCCCTTCAAAGTTATGGTGCTGGGTTTCTATTGCACTCTCGCCGCGGTAATGCTGATTGCGATAGTGTCGAAATTCGTGGGCTGGTCTCCGGCCACAGTGCTACTGGTGGCGGTGTCGTTGGCCCAGGCGACCATAGCATGGTTAGAGTGCCCCATCTCAGATCCGGTCTTCCTTGACGAAAACGGGGATAAGCTCGTGATGGCCTACCAGAGTGAGCGAGCGAAGGTTCACAGCATCAAGTATCCCCGGGCACCTCGAAAATGCTTCTATGTTTGGCTTGCTGAGGTTGCGACGCTACTCCTGATTTGGCTTATGCCAGACTTGTTGCGGCCCTTCTGAGCGACTTCCCCAAATAGTGGTTGATCAGTGACTATCCGCCAAAGGTCTCTGGTCTTTGAGCATCCCGTAGATCACCCCTCGCGCCCGGCGCTCACGGCCTAGGCTGCAACTTCTCCAACTGCGCCTCGATCCGGCTGATCCCGCTCTGGATGCTGCGCAGATCGGATTGCTGCCCGGCCAACGCCAGTTCTGCCGCCCGGATCCGTACTTCCCGGGCGCTGGCATCCGAGCGGATTGTCGAGAGATCAGAGGCCAATGTCGCCTCCATGCGCCGCTGATCGGCTTCAAGCCGCCAGATGCCTGCCTGCGTCCAGATCACTGCGGAGAGCGCGCCGGCAAACACAACCACCGCCTGCAGGATCGCCCCAGCATTGATCGTTCCGTCATATTTCAGGGCCATATATGCGCCTCCAGCGCTACGGGATTTCACGAATATCGGGAGAAGCTCAGAGCGGGCACACTGTGCATGTCGGCAGGGCTCAACCTGGTGCCGAAGCGCGGCCCCGAGGTTCCTGGCCGGTCGGGGCAACGCGAACAGGCGGGAGAGGCACCCTCATGCCCTCCCGCCGCCTCCTGCGCGTCAGATGATTGCGGCGATCACCATCGCCCATATAGCGGCCCCGCCGAGGATCGGCGGGACCAGCAATCAGCAGGGGGTCATGTCAGTACCGCATCAATCCAGCCGCAAGTCCTTACCAGTTTTCCGGCGACCGTTCCGTCGAGGGTCTGCATTGCTGGAATGAAATGCGTTCTGTCCGTGAATACCTGCCGAGGCAGTCGCCCTCGCTCCATATCTGAAAGATCGTCGACGGTTGGAGTCAGGCCAAGCTCGTGAATAGCAGTTTTGTACATCATCTTATGGAAGTCGATGTAGATGCCCGGCAAAGCCGTAGTCATAATTCCCATGTATTCATGGTGCGCATCAAAGGCGGCTTCATCTTCGGCAATAAGAACCGGATCTGACCCGGAATAAAATCGGCCCAGATACCTCCCTCGAAACAAGACGCGGCGCTGCTGTGAAATTTGATAATCAATAATTCGGAACACCGCATCTCGGGATGCGATACGAGCGATTGGGGTCGAGATGTCATTGTTTCGATCCGCCGGCATGATGGCGATTCGATTACGATTGACCTTAGTTCCGGGAAGGGCCGAAGTGCCGGATAGCGGCGCCAGCACAACGGGCGCGCCGATGACAGCAGATTTCGCCGCACCAGGTACCGAACGCGTAAAAGTCAGAACTGGAGAAGATCCTGCAGTGGTCGAGAGAACACCCGCGATACCGTCAATGGAGAGATTGGCAGTGCCAGCCATCGCTGACCCACCATTGAGCAGCGGATTGACCGACAGCTTAACCTCAACCCCTCCGGATGCCGGGATCGTTGCGGCCTCTGTTAGCGTGATGGGCATAAGCCCCAGGACTGAGGATATCTGGTCTGTGACATACCCGCCACGGTTCACCCTTGTGGTATTCAACCCCGTTTCGGCCTGAATAGCTGCCTGCATAAGGGGAGAGGCCATGCTGTCACCGGTCAGGAAAATTGCCTGATCAGGAAGAATGCTTTCGCTCTCTCCGCCGCCAGCAGCGTGTAGCCCATACCTTTCGACGACAATAGGGGCCTTGGTGTGTTGGCCGGTGATCCCGATCTTGACAGTGCCAGCAGGGATGGTCAGCAGATAGTCCACGAATATCTGATCTTCGGTAGTGCCTCTCGCTTCATTTGATATTCGCGCACCTGCAGCATTGTAGTAGACTGCCAGAGTAGCGGAGACCCCATTGAACGTTGAAGACACGCGCACCTGGTCGGTGTCGGACACATCGAGATATCCGCAGGAAAAGGTTGAGCTCGCGGCCTCGTTCCCCGTGGAATAGTGGATGTAGAAGCCCTGCTTAAGTCCGATGTCCTCAGCGCCCCAAGAGGAGAGCTTTGTGTAGACGTCATCAATTCGAGCAGCATTATCGCGAATGGCGACATCTTGCACCGACTGCGAGATAAGGTCCGGTGAAGAGACCTTCAGAACCGGCGGAACGGAAAGGCTGACAAGTGCCATGCGCGCTGCGCCGGGTGGCCGCGTGAGGGTCACGTCAGTAAAAGTCTGTTCGGCACCGGTGCCCCGGTATTCACGACCGAGGAAAGCGCCCGTAGCATCATAATAGACCACCCCTGCCATAGCTGTCGCCGAGGTGCGGAAGCTGGCGATCAGTGTCCCGCTCGCAGGAATTTCGAAAATCGGCGTGTATCTGAATGGCGTGCCGGTCGTGACCAGATTGCCATTACCTTGGTTGTAATACCCGCCGTTCGACGTGGTCAGTGGAAAATTGACAATGTCTCGCATCGCCCTATCTAAGGCATCAACCTCAGCCTGATCCGCTTTGCCCGCCAGCGGGCTTGCCCCGGTGTCGGCCCATGCGGTGCCGGTCCAGCGCCAGATACGGCCCGGGGCGGGCGCGATCTGATACACCCGCCAGTCGTCCGGCAGACCGGTCAGCGCCTGGCGCGCAGCTTCATCCGGGACGGACTGATCCCATCCCGCCGCGCCAAGGGCGGCATCGGCAGCGGCCTGCGCCTGTGCGGCTGATCCGGCGGCGGCGGTCTCGGAGGTGGCGGCAGAGGCGGCGCTCTGTGCGGCTTGAGCAATGGAAGCATCCAGTGCGGTGAGGTCGAGAACCTCAGTCAGGATGGAAGCCGGAACGCTTGGGATTTCGATAGCCATCAGACTACCTCCTGCATGATTACGAACATCTTGCCGTCCGGTGTGACCCAGGCAGCTCCAGACGTGGGGTTGATCAGGGCGACAGGGCGCAGCACGGGGACCGGCGGGCCGCTCCCCCGTATCGCAATCGTGGTCAGTGAGAGGCCAGGTCCCAGCATTACATTCCCCTTGACCCTGCTTGAATCAAAACATGATGGAATTGAGCTCGCACCTGACTGAGCTCATCCACCTCCAGAGGCGCAATATCCTCAAGGTCGCCAGCCGCCAGCCAAACTGGAGCATCATCGGGCCAGCCATAACGTAGAGGTGTATACTCGACCTCGCCAAAGTAAGCCGAGCTTGGTCTTTCGTTAACACCCGCAAGGTCATGGAAAATGTGTCGCTTGCCATCTATCTGTTCTGCATTGGGCTTTACCAGCCAATTGCCACCGCGCCGCAGCCTTACCGTCGCCTTGATCCACATGTCACATGCCCCTCACTGCGTTGATGATATTGCGCGCCATCAGCCCATGACCGGGGCGGTTGGGATGCAGCCCATCCGCGAGAAACTTGCCGGCATCCGCGCGCACGAAAGGCGCATAGTTGTCGATCAGGTCCAGTGTGTTATCCTGCGCCGTCTCCAGCAGCATCTGCCGGATATCCCCCATCGTGCATTTGAAATCGGGCGGGCCGTCCAGCGTCGGGCGGTTGGCGCACATCATGATCAGCTTGGCCGTGGGCGAGAGGGTTTTCACCGTGTCGATCAGCGCCTGCGCATGTCCGCGCGCCTCGGACAGCGTATAGGACAGGTCCGGGCGCTTGCCGCGGTCATTGGTCCCAAGCTGGATGAAGATAAACCCGTCCTCGGCATCAACCGCCAGACCATCGCCGAAGCCGCCCGAGGTCAGCATATTGTTGCGATAGGTCATAAAGGACGTGCCGTTGATCCCCTGATTGGAAATCACGATCTGGCGGCGGAACTCGATGGCATAGGTATAAAGCGACTGCGTCGCCCCGGCCCCGGCATTATTCACCGTGCGGATCTCGATATCCGCATCAACGGTATAGCCGGGTAAGGCGTGGTGGCGACGGGTGATCGCGGTATTACCATCCTCGCCCAGCGTGGTCGAATAGACGCCGCCAAGCTGCAACCCATTGACCCAGACCGTATAATCAAGACAGCCAGTCGAAAGCGCGGCAAAGCAGAAGGTGAACTCTTTGCCTGTCATCTTGAAGGCATATTTGCCAGAGCTTGTGCCGCCCGATCCGTCAGTAAACCGATGCTGCGCGCCGTAGGGATAGGCGGCGTTATAGAGCACCTGCTGCGTGAAGCTGCCCCCGGTGATCGTGACAGCGAACTTTGGCCCTGCCGGGAACACCCCATCGGTGCGCGAGAAGGTCGCGATACTCTCGCCCGATGGGCTGGCGGGCCAATTCGAGAGGACCGGCGCGGCCCCGTCCGCATACTGCTTGCCGATCCAGCGTTTAAGCTCATTGGCCCAGGAGGCCGTGTTGTAAAGGTTCCTGGCATCCGAACCAGTCGCATCGCGCGGCGTATCAGCGCCGTTCTCGGGCAGAGTTTGCCCCCAGGTTATGCTGTCGCCCAGAAGGCTGATTTTGAGGTATTGCCGGAAGGGGTCGCCAAGCGCGCGGGCCAGTTTGGCAATCTGGCCGCCAAAGCGCCAGACAGCCGCCGGGGCGTCGTCCAGCTCACCCAAAACCAGCGTGGACCGCCTCAGTCCTCCGACCGAAAAGAAGCCGTTGATGTATTTGTTGCCGGCGGGGATCGCGGTGACCACAGGGGCTGCGATTTCTCCCATGGCGCCAGGTTGAATGCCGGGCAGGTTTGCGATGTCTGAAAGGCCGCCCTTGATGAACGAATAGGCCTCGCCGATATCCTCACGCCACGAGGGCGGGGCGATGGTGAAACCGCCGCCCAGCACGTCAATAGGCAGCCCATTGAAGGGCCGAATATGCCGCCCCTCTCCATTGTGACGATACCAGAGCTTCGCCTTGCCGCTGGCGGTTCGGATGATGATCGAGGTGTCGCCGACCCACGTCTCGCGCCCCGTGGCGATGCGATGGCTGGCGGCGCCCATCACGCCGTTGAGGATGTTCTTCTTGCTGCCGTCCGGGGCGATGAATTGCACCGTGGTCACGCGCTGGCCGATGCGGCCCGGCACGATCAGCCAGGGGCCATCACCTTGCGGCATGGCGCGCGTCAGGGCCTCGCCAAGCGGGCCGTGCGGGAAGTGGCGCCAGGGAGCCTCATGGACCAGTCCCAGCTCTTCGGGGAAGCCCTTGCGCGCGAGGTATGGATGCTGCGCCTGCTGGCTGGTCTTAGCGATATCGGCACAGACGCGGGCGACAGCCTCGCGCTCTTCCCGCTCGCGGCGCTCTGCCCCTGGGTCGCGACGGCGAACCGCAGGCGTGTAAATGCCTTCCTCGCCAGCCCGGAAGGTGTGTTTTTCGCCGGTCGCCCAATTCCAGCAGACCCCACCCTTGCCATCATCAAAAACGAACACGCGGCCTGATTTATTCGTTCGAGCCTTGCCTGTGACCGGGCACTGAACCCACTTTCCAGGATGGGTATTGCGCGGAACTTCAATCCCTACCGCCTGGCAACCCGCATGTAGTGCGTCAGAGAATGACATATGGATCATGTCCGCCTCCGCTTGCTGCCTTTGCGGAAGCGCTGTTGCTCGCGCTCGATCAACGCATAGGCGCCCTGGTCAGCAACCTGAGGCGGCGCGGTGCCCCACGCTCTGGCAGGCCAGTCGTTCGGGTAAACACCGTGGAAGATACCCTTTGCCCATTTGAGCGCATGATCCGCGCCCCTGGTGCTGTGCCCGTGCGTGTAAGCCAGTGCAGCCAGCCAGACGGCCTTGGGGTCTTTCAGGCAATCGGCCCGCAGCCCTTTGCGCGCTGTGAGGCCCAGCGCCTCAGGATCAAACTCGCGCATCGACCCTTCGACGGCGACGATCTCAGAGCGGGCTGGTCGCTCATAGCCGCAGGCCAGACAGCTACCGGAGCGCAGGACACCTGAGCATTGCGGGCAAACCGCTTTCTCCCGCGTGGTCTCGTCGCGCTTGCGGGGGGTGCTGTCGCGCTTCTCGGCCTTCGATAGTTCGCCTGGCCCATTTTCCCAGACATCGAACATATCAACGGCAAAGCGCTCGATGTTGCCGGAGTGGTCAAGCCAGAGGGCTTTGTCTTTGCCTTCGTGCGAGCGCATGATGCGCCCGATCTCCTGTATGTGGCTGGAAAGGCTTTTGCGATACGGGCGGCAACTGATACCGCAAAGGATGTCGGGAACGTCGAAACCCTTGGTCAGCGCGGCGCAGGAAACCAGACCGTGAATGATGCTGTCGGGCCGCTTGAACTCGGCGATTTTCGCGGCTCGATCATCGTCAGATCCATCCTTGTAGCTCACCTGCTGGAAATTGAACCCGGCATCTGCAAACGCCCGGCAAAGCACCTGACCGTGATCGACCGTGGGTGAAAATACGATGGTCTTGACCGGCCCGCCGAAATGCTCGCGGGTCTTTTTGATCCATTCCTCGACCACATTGCCGATGATACGAATACCAGCTTCACCGGCGCTGGCGCCTGAGAATTCCCCCATGCTGATGCTCAGATCTGCATCGTCCGGGCTCTTGGCGACATAGATGGTCGGGCGAATGAGGTAGCCGCTTTCGATGAGGCGGTTGGTCGAAATGACATTCACCATTCCCTGCCACGTGTTCCCCATGCCGGAAGCAAAGGGGGTGGCGGTCAGGCCGATGGCTATAGCCTCAGGATGCCGGTCCATGAAAGCTAGCGTGTCCGCATACTGACAATGGCATTCGTCATAAATGAACAGGTTCGGGGATCGTGGGAGGGTGCGTTTCGCGAGCGTCTGCACAGAGCAAACCTGAACATTTTCACGCGGCGACCAGCGATCATTGATGCCCTGCACAACCCCGTGGCGGATGCCATACTTGTCCAGCGTCCTTGAGGTCTGGGTGACCAGCGTACGCTTTCTGGGCGGCACACCAGAATGCCATCTGCAGGTGATCGAGGTGCTGCTTGCGCTCGGCCTGTCCGCGACCTCGGAACGCATGGGGATGTGCGCAAAGCAACAGGCCGCGCCTGAGGCCGCAGAGGCATATGCGAGAACCCGAAAGGACATGCATGATGCGCCTGATCTCGGCAATGACCTGACGCTGCTCGCCGCTGGCTGCATGAACGGGACGCAAACCAGCGGTGAGGCGCTCTACGATGCTTCGCGGGCGGCGAGGGCTGATCATGCGGCGGTACCGGCGGTCTCGCTGGTTGACCGCGTGGTGGTGAGCGGGGCTAGGCTGATCGCGCTGATCGATGCGGGCTGCGCGCGATGATCATCCTCTGCGGCAAACCCCGCTACGTCAGTTCGATGCCACCAATCGCGCGCTGGATCAGGCCGGGATCCGGTATGGCGTGATCGACCTGACCGGGGAGGCCAAGGCTATGGACTATGTCCAGAGCCTTGGATACCGGCAGGTGCCTGTCGTGGTCATCGAAGAGTGCCGGCACCGGGCAGGGTCTCAGCCGGGAAAGATCGCCACGCTGAGGTGACAATGCCGGGAAGCCCGGCAATGAACTCGTGCAGGGGTTGCACAGGTCGTCACCTTTTAGACCAAATTTTCGAACAAAAAGTCTGCTGAGAGCCGCCCCGGGATGCCGTGGGCGGCCCTTCAGCAACGCCATCCCGATGTCTGCCATGCAGGCTCCCGTCGCTCCTGTTCGCTCGATCAATCCGCTCTTTGCCCGGAGACAGTCCGGCACGACAAACTATCAGGACTATCCCTGTTACGGGGGATCGTATATCCGGGTTCGCGAGGTATTCACTCCGCCCGCCGCACACCCGGCGCTGGCCGCCACAGCTGGAGCAGAAGGAACCTGAGACGATGAACGCCCCGGTCCTCACGTCTGCGCTGGCGCTTGGCGATGCCGCCCTGCCTGGCCTCGACGATCTTCCCCGCATCCGCCACGTCCCGGGCGAGCTGAGTTTCGAGGGCCACCGCATTGCCCTTCCTGCTGCGCGACTGGATGTGGCTGCGGCGATCGCGGCCGGGAAGCTCGACGAATGGGTTGCAGTCGCTCGCTGGATCTCAGACCGCCTGGGTCCAGACCGCGCGTTGATCATCTCGCATGGCAATCCTCTGCGCGACCTGGCACTGCTGGGCGCGGCCCAGGGGCTGTTTTCCTATGGCCTGACCTTCGCACAGGCCCTTCAGCGTGTTTTCGTCGGGGACTATGCCCTGATCGGGTCAGCTTCGCTGTGCATCTTTGCCGATGCCGACATAGAGGAACAGTTCCGCCGCGCCTATGTTCCCCATTACACCGGTGTCCTGGCTTCCGATGGTCCACAGGCCATCGTCCGCGCGCTGGAGCCCGTGCGCGCCACCCCGGTCAGCCTCCAACCATCCGGGAAGACCGGCTCGGGGAAGCTGAAGGTATTGCTGATCGCCTATTTCTCCGGCCCATCCAGAACGGTCGGGGTGCAGCGGATCAATTACTGGCACGCTCAGATGGAAGCCCTGTCGCAGGGAGAGGTGGAGATCACCCTCGCCACGGCGACACCATGGCCGAACCCTCCCGAGAATGTGCGGATCATCCCCGACCGGGGCCCTGCCGTGCTGATCAGGCCCGACGGCAAGCCTGAAAGCTGGGCCGTTCCCTTCCTCGACAGCGAGAAGCTGAATGCCAAGAGCGCCTCAACGCTTTCCTATTACTGGCGCATCGCACTGGAGCGGCATTTCGAGGCCGCAGACGATCAATACGACGTGGTGATTCTGTCAGGCAATCCCTTTGCGGTCTTCGACTTCACCACCTGGGCCAAACGCCGCTGGTATGCGCGGGTGATCCTCGATTACCGCGATCCCTTTGCCAACAATCCACGCATGGCTTTCACGCCGCAGGCGCGGGAAGCTGTCCGTTACCTCGAACAGGGCTATAACCTCCAGGCCGACCTGGTGACCGTCGTCAACGACGACTGCGTCGCCAAAGTTGAGTCGCTGGAAGATGTGCCGGTCAAAGTCATCCCGAACGGCTTTGACGAGCGCACCCTCGTACAAGCGCGGACACGCTGGCGGGAGGCGGATTCGTCTATCCACTTCGTCCATGCCGGGACGATCTTCCATGATCGCTCGCCCACGGCGCTGATCGGGGCGCTGGATCCCATGCGCCACCGGTTGCATCACATCGGTAACCTCGCAGGCATCGATCCCGCCGACCAGGAGGCGCCTCAGGTGGAGCTGCACGGCACGCTGCCCTACCCCGAAGTGCTGGGCCTGATCTCGCAGGCCGATTGTGGCATCGTCTTCGTCTCGGAAACCGGATTCGAAACGCCAACCAAGCTTTACGACTACCTGGCCTATAGTCTGGACATCCTGATCGTCACCCATGGCCCACTATATGGCGGCGCGGTTGCCGAGGTGCTGAAAGGGCTTGAGGGAATCTATTGGGCACAGAATACGCCTGAGGGACTTGCCTCCTTCATCGCTGATTATACGCCCGCGGTCAGGCGGCGCGACGTGTCATATAATGACCGGTTCACTCGCCGCGGCGGCACCCTCGAACTGCTTGAGCAGATCGGCCGGCTGACCGGGCATTCCTTCGCCCAGAAGAAGACGGGAATGGACGCATGACGAAATCAATCCTGACTGTGGTCGGCGCCAGGCCGCAATTCGTAAAGGCGGGAGCGGTCAGCCGGGCGCTGCGCGCCCACCCGGAACTAACCGAGTGGATCGTTCATACGGGCCAGCACCACGACGCCAATATGTCCGACATTTTTTTTACCGAAATGGATATTCCCGCCCCGCGCTGGAGTCTGGACATTCATGGCGGCCAGCACGGCGAGATGACGGGCCGGATGTTGGCGGCATTGGAAACGGTCATGGTTGAGAACCGCCCGGACCTCGTGCTTGTCTATGGGGATACCAACTCCACCCTGGCGGGTGCGCTTGCGGCGGCAAAGCTGGGCATTCCGATCGCCCATGTCGAGGCGGGGCTGCGCTCCTTCAACCGTGCCATGCCCGAGGAGATCAACCGCGTCCTGACCGACCACCTCAGCGCCCTGTTGTTCTGCCCCACTGGCCTCTCTGTGCGCAACCTGGCCGCCGAGGGAATCACCGGACCGCAGGTGCATGAGGTGGGCGATGTCATGTTCGACGCCACGCTGCATGCCCGCGGCCTGTCGGCCGCCCGCTCCGATATCCTCAGGGACCTCGGCCTGACGCCGAAGAGCTATTGCCTCGCCACCATCCACCGGGCGGAGAACACCTCCTCGCCCGAAAAGCTGGCACGGGTTATCGCCTATCTGCGCGAGGCCGCGGCGGCAGAGGGTGTTCCATTGGTGCTCCCCCTGCATCCGCGTACCCGGCAAGTGGCCGCGAGCCTGGATCTGGATGGGATCATGGTGATTGAGCCGCAGGGTTATTTTGACTTCCACCGACTTCTCGGTGATGCCCGGCTGATGCTTACTGACTCCGGAGGGGTGCAGAAGGAAGCCTATTTCCATTCCGTTCCCTGCGTAACGCTGCGTGACGAAACCGAATGGGTTGAGACGATCGAAGCCGGCTGGAACCGCCTCTGGACACAGAAAGGCCAGACCGGGCGACGGTCGATTCCCGATTACGGTACAGGCGACAGCGCCGGTGCCATCACCCGCATCCTTTCTGACTTCCTCTATCGGAGTCGCTGACCGGACTTCACCAAGTGTAGCTTTTGCCTCGTGCTGGTCATTGTTGCATAACTCTGGCTGTAAAGGATTCAAATTTTGAATCCAGGGGGTCAGACGGTCCACATTGGCAAACCATCACCGGCCCGCCTGACTGCCGAAATCCAGATCTGCATCGCACTGATCAACCGTAGCTCTAACCTCGGAACGGCAGGGACCGTCCGCGTGGGGTGATGACAGCCGGGAAAGGGGGGCATCATTTCTCCGGCGGGAATTGCGCAATAACGCCGAAGCGAGTTCACTCTCCAACACGGACGGGCTGATCGCCTCAGATGTGGGAGGATCTCAGCGATCCTGGGCCATCAGCAGCGTCCATAGTGGGCATGCCAAGCCGAACCCCGCAGGGTTGTGCCTGATTTCCGAACTGAGCGGGAGCATTGTTTCCGTGGGCGTCGAAACCCGGACTGAGATATACCCGACTGCCGATTTTTACGGCCCACCGTTGGCGCGGAGGCGTTGGGCGAGCGCATCCTTGGCGGGATGCAGGACGACAGCCTGGCGACCGTCCGTCGACCCATGGCTTATGTCGGGGAAGGCGCGCCATGCAATACCCTTTTGGGGCGAAAAGCGTCCCACCTGTCTTCAGCAGGTTTCGAACGTCCCGGCGCCAGGCTGTCGCTGGCAGAAGGCCATCGAAAGCCGGTTCTGACCGCGAGTACGAAAACCGTGACCAGGCTCGATATGGGGCAGTTCCATCTGCCGCCCGCTCGCCGTGACCCGTTGTACGACCAAGTTGCCCTTGCTCTGGACGCGATCACCGCGCCCGCGCCCGGCCCCGGCGAGATTGCCGAGGCCGTCAGCTATCTGCGCCACGCCCTGCGCCTGATCAAATCGGGGGTGACGGCATGATAACCGAGGGTGACAAGGCATCGCTCCGCATGGAGCGCGTGACTGTGCGCGAGATTGCCCGCCAGGTGGCGAAAGAGGCCGGGGTGAAGCCTGCGGTGATCTTCGGGCCAAGCCGCAAGCAGAAGGACTTCAGGCTGCGCGCCCTGGTCTGCTTCACCCCCCGCCGCCACGGCATGAGCTATCCCAGGATCGGCATGGCTCTTGGCCGGGATCACAGCACCATCCGAAGCGCGGTAGTCAATGAGCGGCGCAGGAGGGGTGAGGCATGAAGCGGCGCGACATTCTTTCGCTCGCGCCTGCCGCGGTGCTGGGCTGCACGATCCCGGTTGGCGCCTGCACCCTGACCCTGTCCGAAACGCCGATCATGGCCCTGCATCGCAGGTACGTGGACATAAATGATGCCGCTCGGGCATATGTTCACGACGAGATTTCCGGCGAGGGCGAAGGCGACGCAGTCGAGCGGCTTTTCTTCCGGGAGTGGGATCGTGTTGAGGATGCTATAACGGCGATCCCGCCCACCACCGCACAGGACATGACGGCGAAGACGCTGGTCGCGCACTGCCATGGCGATTTCACTTGCCTGAACTACGATACGTCGCCGTTCTGGGCCGAGGCCCGCGCGCTGGTGGGGGGAGACGAATGCGCAAAACCCTCGACGCTCTCGATGAACTGACCGGCGGGCGCGATCTGGTTCAGCTACTCGTAATGACCACCCGCCACCAGCCCGACGACGACCGGAAGGCCTTGGCCCTCAGGGTGTGAGGCCGCGCTGATCCGGCTCAATGCCGGGATCGCCATGCTTCACTGCGCCAAAAATGCGGAGGACGGCCCATGAGCTATTCCGACAAGGTCCGGGCCGAGGTTGCCGCCCGCTACGGTGTCCCGGTCCGCTGTCCGGTCCGGATCATCCCGCCCGGGGTGATTGCGGCTGACACCGATCCATGGACATCAGTTGGGGCTGTCCGGCGCGGGCGCCTGCTCACCGCCAAGGAGCGCTTGCAGATGGCTGAGCTGCGGGACGGCGGCGCGGGCTTCCGGGAGATCGGCCGGTATCTGAACCGCAGCTACAGTCACGCCTAGAGCGTTCTGGTCTGCTTCGCGTGACAGACGAATCATCCCTCGGTTGCGACGGAAGGTGATTTGTCGCGCTGACTTAATGCCGCCAATGGTTAGGATTGGTGGTCGTCAGTCGTTTTGATATTGGCGGGCAGGTAAGCGGATATCTCGGGAGAGATCCGAAATTTCCAGTTAAAACAAACATTTGTGCTTGAAAGTGGTGGCGAGGGAGGGACTCGAACCCTCGACCTTGCGATTATGAGTCGCACGCTCTAACCAGCTGAGCTACCTAGCCACTGGGCGGGGGATATGCGGGCCGGTCAGGAGCGTCAAGGGGGTATACGCGCTTTTTGCTTCAGTTTGCGGACTCAGCTTTGCCAGGACCATGGGCGATGCGGGGCCTGCCGGTTGCGGTGACGGTGACGGTGGCTTCGATAAACAGGATCTGTCCCTCGACTCCCGCCTCGGAAATCTCGCGTCTGGCGGTAAGGTGAAGGTCGACTGCCCCTGCCTCACGCGCGCGGGCGGCCGCCTCGGTGCGCAGCTCGGTTTCCAGTGCCTCCAGCGCCGCGTCGCGGTCGCCATAGGCTTTGGGGCCAGTGGTGAAATGCGCCACAAACCGCCCCTGGGCCGGTGATGTCACAAGGCCCGAGACGCGCTGGCTGACCTGACCTGCCACGGCCCCGATCGCATTCGCGACACCGGCATGTTCCGGCAGGATCATCTCACAGCCAAGACGCGCGCCCACCGCGCCATAGTAGGACGGCGCCGAGGCGCCAAGGCCGATCACCGGCAAGGCCAGTCGCGCTGACAGCGCCATGACGCCCTGGTGCTGGTCAAGCCCCGCCACCAGTAGCGGATGGCGCGCCAGTGCCGCCGCGTCTTCGTCACTGAATCGCGGGTCTTCGGCAAAGGCGGCCTCCAGCAGGCAGCCGGCGGTCTGGGCGGTGACCTGGTCAATGATCCGCCGCGCCATGTCTTCGGCGCCGGGTGCGAACCGTTCGCCCGCGCCAGTGCGGCGCAATGCCAGCAGACGCAGCGCTTTTTCGGCAGCCTCCCGGTCCCAGTCGCTCAGGCGACCCGCAACATGGCTTGCATCCGAGGGGGTCACGCCGGAAAGCATCACCAGCCCGCGCGCGACAAGGCGGTCCAGGGCCGCTGCTTCGAGCCGCGAGGTCAGCGCCTTCGCGACCGGCATCGGTGCGGTAATCCGCTCCAGCAGGGCGCGGTCACGCGGGCCAAGGCCACCGGTCTGTTCGACTCCCCGCATCGGCACGACGAAGCGGCCGTCATATTCGCCTGGCGCCGGGCCGGAAAGCCAGCGCTCCAGCGCCTCATGCACCATATCGCGCGCCGTCATCGCCAGCAGGGAAACCGGCAGCAACCGGCGCGGCCCGAGGCGCAGCCGCCCCGAGAGGCCGTCACTGACCAGATGCACTTCCGAATCGCCGCCAAGGCCGGTGGTGCGCATCGCCACGGCCTCGACCATGGTGCGGAACCCGCCGACGCGGGCGCCTTCGGGATCGATTTCGGGCAGGCCACCGCGCAGGATCGCCACATCGGTTGTGGTGCCCCCGATATCCGAGACCAGCGCGTCCTGCGCACCGGTCAGCCAGCGCGCGCCGACAATCGAGGCGGCGGGCCCGGAGAGGATCGTCTCAATGGGACGCTCGCGCACCATCGCGGCAGAGATCAGCGCGCCATCGCCGCGCACCACCATCAGGGGCGCATCAACGCCGATCCGGGCCAGATGGCGTTCGCAGGCGGCGACGAGACGGTCGATCATCCCGATCAGCCGCGCGTTCAGCACGGCAGTCAGCGCGCGTTTCGGGCCATTCAGCCGCGCCGACAGCTCATGCGAACAGGTGACCGGGCGGCCTGTCACCTGGCGGATCAGGTCGCGCGCCGCAAGCTCATGCGCGGGGTTGCGGGTGGCGAAACGGGCGGCGACGGCAAAGCCCATCACCTCGGGGCCAAGCGCGGTCACCTCGGCCCTGAGCCGTGCGAGATCAGGGGGGGACGCCTCTATTCCGGCATGGCTGTGGCCGCCGGCAATGCGGATCACCGGATCGCCCTTCAGCGCATCAGAAAGGCCCGCGCGCGCGAGGTCATCTTCATCAAAGCCCATGGTGATCAGCGCGACACGGCCGCCCTGGCCCTCGACCAGCGCATTGGTGGCCAGCGTCGTGGACAGCGAGACCAGCGCGATCTGCTGCGCCGATACGCCCGATTGCGCCAGCGCGCCATCGACGGCACCGCCGATGCCTTCGGCCAGATCATGCCGCGTGGTCAAGGACTTGGCTGTTCCCAGAATGCGGTTCTCCGCCTCGTCCAGGATGACCGCATCGGTATAGGTGCCGCCGGTATCGACCCCGAGGAAAAAGGCCATGACCCGTCCTTCACTGCTGTTCGTTGCGCGCCCCTTGCTACTGCGGCAGGCAAGGCGGGTCATCCCCGGAAGCGACGTTTTCCGCCCGCTTTCGCGTCGCGGATGACAGTTTCACCGCTTGTTTGCGCCGGGATGCCACCGGGATGCCCAGCTGCTCGCGGTATTTGGCGATGGTGCGCCGGGCCAGTGGTGCGCCGGCACCGGCCAAAGCTTCGGCCAGGGTTGCATCGGTCAGGGGCGCGGTCGGGTCTTCGGCTGCGATCATCTGCGCCAGCGCATCGCGCATCGCCGCCCCTGCCGGCCCACCCTTGCGCACGGCGGGCGAGAACATCGCGCGCAGCCAATAGACCCCGCTTCCGGTATCGACCGAGGTGCCCTGGACAAGCCGGCTCACCGTGCTCTGATGCAGGCCAAGACTTGCCGCCACCTCGCTCATGGTCATGGGGGAAAGCGCGCGCAGCCCCTGTTTCGCAACCAGCGGCTGGCGGCGCAGGATCTCGGTCCCGATGCGCAACAGCGAATTGTTGCGGCTTTCCACAAGGCGGATCACCTCGCGCGCGGCAGCGCGGTCGCCCGCTCCTGTTGCGGGCTGCAGCCGGATCGAAGGCAGCGCCGAATGGTTCAGGCTGAGTTCCGGCCCCGAAGATCCCTCGCGCAGCACAAGGTCCGGTTCGGCCACCGGTGCGGAGCCGGGCTGAAACCGCGCGCCGGGCTTCGGGTCATAGCTGCGCAACATGCGGATGCGGCGCGCGATTTCCTCGGCCGTTGCGCCGGTCTTTACCGCCAGCGCCTCCAGATTGCCGGCCGCGACCAGCGTCAGATTGGCCAGCACCGCCTGCATGACCGGGTCGAGCTCCCCTGTGTCGTGGGCCTGGAGGCTCAGGCATTCCGCAAGGTTGCGCGCAAAAAGCCCGGCGGGTTCCATCGCCTGGAGCTTAAGCAGCACCGCTTCAAGCGCCGCCGGTGTACTGCCGGTATCGCGGGCGATGCGGCTCAGCGGCGGCCCGAGCCAGCCGCTAGGTTCCAGCGCCGAACACAGCGCCAGCGCCAGCGGCATTTCGGCAGGCGCCAGCCGCATCAGTGCCACGCCCGCCGCGACATGGGCCTGCAACCCCGGCGCGGGGGCGGCCAGCGCCTCTGTCCCGCCACCCGCCCGCGATTGCCGCGACAGCGCATCATGCCAGCGCGGCGCCCAGATCACGGGCAGCGCCGGCGGAGGAACCAGCTGCAATTGCGGGTTTTGCGCGGCCATATCCTCGAGCCAGATGCCAAGCGAGCCCGCATCCGATTTCAGCATGGAAATCGCGCTGACCAGAGACAGGTTCAGCGACAGGCGCTGTTTCTGGGCGATGGTGATGCGGTTGCGCTGTTTCATGGCGCGACTTTGCCGGGGCGCGGGCGGCACTTCAATCGGCAAAGAAGGCCGCCTGGCCTGGGTCGCTTTGCGGCTTCTCTCTTGCCGCGCTTTGCGCCAGAATTGACCGGGCAATGCCCCTTTGCCTGCTGTGTCCCATGTTCCGCGCGTCTCTGTCCCTGATCCTTTTCTGTTCCTCCCCCGCGCTTGCTGAAGGCGAGGCGAAGGCTCCGGGTCCGGTGGCCACGCTGGCGCTCGCGCTCAGGCTTTATGACCAGGCCGAGGGGCAGGGCGATGCTTTGGGCATGGCGGTCGCAGCGCGCCTTGCGGCGACGATCCGCCAGCGCGAGGCGAGCCATTGGGAGCGGCAAAGTGGCAATTATGCCGGGCCGGTGCTGCATGGCCAAGGGGCGGCGGGCCTGCGGGCGACGCCTGATCTGCTGACCTCTGGCGCGGCCTGGTCGGGCGCGCTGTTGATGGCCGAAGAAGATGAGGCGCTCAGCGATCTGCTTTATGAACTGCCGCCGCCGGTGCTGCGTGGTGGGGTCAGCCAGATGGCGGCAGAGCTGAAGCCCGGGCGCGAGGATCGCTGGTCGCTGCCCTTTGCCGGACAAAGCCCCGCCGAGATCGCGGTCTTCGCCACCGGGACAGAAAGCGATGCACCCCAAAGCGATGCGGGCACAAACGATGCGGGCGTGAACGATACGGGCGCGGGGGGCACATTGCTCTGGGCGGTCGAAGATGGCGCGGGCGGCGTTCTTTGCCCGATACGGCCCGTTGCCGCCAATGTCTGTAGTTTCACCCCGGCCGAGAATGGCTTTTACGAGGTGGTGATCGCCAATGCTGCGGGCGACTCCGCAGCGCGGGCCGGGGCCTATCTGCTTGTCGCCAACTGACGGGCGCGGATGAGCGCATTTGTTACCGCTGCGTGACTTCCCAAACCCTTGCCTGGCTGCGACACTGCCTGAACGACCCCTGACGAGGAGCCGCCATGTCTTTCCCTGCCTGTTCCGCACCCCGTCGCCTTGCTGCGGGGCTGTTTGTTGCGGCGCTTTTCGCCGGTCAGGCCGTCGGCCCGCTGGCCGCCGAAGAGGCGAAAGGGCCGAATATCACCACAGGGGCAAGTGGCGCGGCGGGCGCAGTGGCGACGCTGGCGCTGGCGCAGGAGCTTTTCGGGCTTGGCCGTTCCCATGGCGATGCGCTGACCGTGCTCGCCGCCGCCCGCCTCGCCGCTTCGGCAGAGGTCTCGCCCGGCAAGGAGTTCAAACGCAGCACCAGCGGTGAGGGCGAGGCCGGCCCGGATGCGGCATCCGCCCCCGCAGATGCGGGTGCGATGTTCGACCTCGCGCTGACCCTCGCCGCGCAGGATGAGTTTCTGACCGATGTGATCCTTGAGGCGCAAACCGCCACGGCCAGGGGCCGGATCGGGGGCGCCTTTTCGCAACGCGCCAGCCTGGCGGCGGGGCGGACCGATAACTGGGAAATCCCCTTCACTGGCGGCGCCTATGCCGAACTCGCTGTACTTGGCAACGGGACATCCGATCTCGACATCATGGTCACCGATGAGACTGGCAATGTCATCTGCTATGAAGGCGGCCAGGAAGACAGGCTCTATTGCGATTTCGTGCCCTCCTGGGACGGGTTCTTCTTTGTCGCGGTCGAAAACAAGGGCGCCGCCGCTGCGGCCTATGACCTTGTGACCAACTGAGCCGCGCGGCTGCACCGAAACCAGAATCCCCCGGACGCCATGCCGGCTCCGGGTTTTTCCTGGTGCTGCGAGGATGCCTTCGGGCGCCGGACGGATCCGGTCAGGGATTGGCGGTGATGACCTCATTCAGCCAGGGCACAAAATGCGACACATCGGTATAGGCCGAAAACTGCGCCATTTCCGGGCAGCCATGGCCAGAGGCATCGCTCAGACCCCAGCTGACGATTCCGGCCTGGATGTATTTTCCATTGTCCAGCGGCACCACCAGCGGCCCGCCGCTGTCACCATTGCACGAGCTTTTGCCGCCCTCGAAAGTGCCCGAACAGATCATATTCTCGCTCATCGGCATCGGCGCCGCAGCCATGATCTCATCCCAGAGCGCATAGGCTTTGTCCTCTGGCACATCCATCAGATTGACGGCAAAGGCAAAGCCCTCGACGGCCTCTTCGGCGCGACCTTCCAGCAGGACCTGGTTGCACAATTCGCGGTCCAGCATCTGGATCTGCGCCTGCATCAGCTGTGACGAAGGCACTGCGCCCGCCTGAAGCCCCCATCCGGTGACAACCGTGGTGATCCCCGGCTCGCGCAGAAGATCGCCGTAAGTGGCATCCGGCACCTCGACCGTCTTATACGGGACCTGCGGTTTGCGCGCGAGTTTGACCAGCGCGATATCATAGTCGAAATCATTCACCGAATAGGACGGATAGGTGAAAACCGCCTCGACCGGCACCCGGTCGCCGCTGCCATCCAGCAGGTTGGTGCCGACAAGAATGTCGAAATCGCCGGGCTTCAGATCGGCCCCATTGCCGGCGTCATCCGCCATATGGACGCAATGGGCGGCGGTCAGCACCCAGCGATCCATCACCATGGACCCACCGCAGAACTGGCTGTCGGTGCTGATCGGCTGACCGCTGATCAGGAAAGCAACCTGCCAGGGCCAGGCGCCATCGGCTGCGGGCTGGCCGCCGACCACTTTCGCCCCCGATGGTTCGGCTTTCGCAGCTTTCTCGCCGCGTTCGGCCTTGGCGCCCGAGGCGGCAAAGCTGTAGGGCGAGCTTTCGGCGGCGCTGGTTTTTGCGCTGAAACCGGGGTGGGTGGGGCTTTCTGCCAGGGCAATGCCGGTGACACTGCACAAGAGCACCAGGGCGGAAAGCGGCCTGAGAACAGTGGCTGGCATGAAGCGCGAGGTCATCTCTTTGATCCTTCTGCGGAATTGGGCTGGGGCCGTGATGGCCATCTATTCGGAATTGGTCGGGTTCAGCCGCACTATCTGGCGGATCATCGTCAGATCGGCGGGTTTGGTGGAAAAGCCGCGCATCGAGGTCTCGTCTTGCGGTGAGATCTGGCTTTCCAGCCAAAGCGCGGTGTCGCTTCCACCCTCAGCCGTACCGCGCAGCGTCGCGCTGGCGAGCGAGGTCAGATCGGTGCGCAGCGCATGGCTCTCGTTCATCGGGACGGCCAGGATCCAGATCTCTTCGACCCCGGCATGGCTGACGGGGTCGATCTGTAACCCGACCCGCGCGGCCTCGCCCGGGGCGATGCGGTTCACGATATTCTGCGAAGGCCAGATCGGCAGCACCTCCATATCTGAGGAGAGATAGAGCACCGTGACATCCTGCGCCTTGCCCGAACGGTTGGTCAGCGTAAGCCAGAGCTGGTCGCAGCCATTCACCCCCTGCGCCGGGTCATGCGCCGCACCTGCCCCCGCCTTGCCGCTGCAGGAGGCGCCTTGCACCGGGTCGGTGATTTCGGTGCCGGGGCGGCGCTCGATTGCGACGGATATCACCTCGGTTTTCGTAAAACCGCGCCCTGCGGCCTGGGCCAGGACGTCGCGCAACCGCGTCGCATGGGCCATGGTAGAAAGCACGCGCTCCAGGGCATCCGCCTCGGTTTCGCCCTCCAGGACCAGGACGCGCGGTGATGTCCCGGGGCCGCCCGCGTCAAGCACCGCATCGGGGCCGGCAAGCGCGAGAAGCCCACCGGTCAGGACCGGCACCAGATCCGGCGCCGCACCCGGCTTCGGTTTTGGCGCGGCGGCGACCGCCGCTTCCCAGGTACCATAATCCAGCCCGTCGTCGGGATCGGCGCGCACCAGGCCCGCCAGCGTCAGCGGCACAGGATCGGGAAGCCTGCCGGGCGCGGCCCAGATCGTCGCGCCTTTCGCGACCTGCGGCAGCGGGCCGCTGATCTTCGCCTCGCGCGCGCCGACCTTGCCGAGCGTCACGGATCCGATGCTCTCGCCCCCGGCGCCGGAGGCGAAAAGCACGATCTCCCCCCCCTCGGCAAAGCCCTGCAAAAGGCCCGCCTGCAGCACGGATCCATTGATCCGGTACCGCGCGGCGCCGGCACCTTCGCCAAAGACCCGTTCCTGCAAAAGCGTGCCCTCGGCATCGGGGAGTTGCCGCGCCACGCCCTGGATCATCGCATCCGAGGTGGCAGCAAGCACCTGCTGCCAGGTCGCATCCTCTGCGCTGGCCAGAACCTGAGCGAGGCGCAAAGTGAATTCGCCATGCCAGATCCCGGTATCGCCCAGCGGATATTCAAATGATCGCTCATCAGATTGCGAGGAATAGAGAAAGACGAAATCTCCGGACAGCTCTGCCGCGCCGGTGAACGGGACCGGCGGCAGGTCATCGGGAATCCCAAGCGCCCCGGGGTTCAGCGAACGGGCAACGCCTGCCGCCGGATCGGGATCAATGGCGCGAAAGCCGGTGGCCGAATGACAGGCGTCGATAATGCCGACCAGCTTTACATCGCGCGACAGCAGGCCCTGGGCCCAGAGGTTCAGCTCATCATCAACGATAGCATTCTCCACCATGCCGATCTCGCCTCGCCAGTTCTTTGCATCCATCGGCAGGAAGATCTCGTCATAGCCGCCCCCCTCATCGCCGTTCAGATCGGGCGCCTGGGAGCCGTGGCCAGAGAAATAGAAGACCAGCGTATCGCCTGGCGCGGCATCGGCCGCCGCCTGGTCAAGCGCGGCGAATATCCCCGCGCGGGTTGGTGCGGCGATGGTGGCGCCCTCGGGAAGACTGGCCGGATCGGTGGTCAGGATGGTCATGGCCTCAGGCGCGATCCCGCGGCCGGCCAGCACTTCGGCCATCAGCCGCACGTCATTGGGCGGCCCTTTCAGATCGGCATCCAGATACTCATAATCGCCAACCCCGATCAGGACGGCCCGGGTGCCGGCATGAATCGTCGTGCCCCAGAACAGGAGGCTGGCGGTCAGGGCATATGTGAGCTGCGGTTTCATGCGCGAAAACATGCCTGGACTTCGCGGACCGGGCAAGGGGCCTGCGCGTGATGACAGTATTTGTCACCTCTGGTCTGTGGCGCGAGCCGGGGGGTTCACACCCCCGGACCCCCGTGGAGTATTTCAGTCAAGAGGAAGAGGCATTTCCTCTTGATCCAAATACTCCCTCCGGAGGCATCCGGCCTCAGCCAGGGGGAGGGGCTGCCATTCCAGGCGAAGCGTCAGGCCCTGGTCGGTTGCCGGAAGCGAGAGTTTTGCGCCGTGGCGCATGGCAATCGCGCGCACAAGCGCGAGGCCGAGGCCATGGCCCCTGATGCCCCGGTCACGGTCGGCGCGGGTGAAACGCTCGAAAATCTCGTCGCCCATGCCCCTGGGCAGGCCAGGGCCGCTATCGGCAATCTCGAGCAGATGCAGCGGGCCCGGGGAGAGGGTCAGGCCCAGCCGGTCGCCGGGGGCACAGTATTTGATCGCGTTATCAAGCAGATTGGCCAGCATCTGGGAGATCAGCGTGCGATCTCCCAGCACCATCAGGCCAGGGGCGATATCCGCCACCGGGATCAGGCCCTTTTCTTCGGCGGCCGCTTCGTAAAGCTCCCAGACCCCTTCCGCGAGGGAGGAGAGATCAACCGGCAGCAGTCCACCGCCGGAGCCCTGATCCGCCTCGGCGCGCGAGATATCGAGAAGCGCATCGAAGATCCGGATCGCGCCGCGCATTTCTTCGCGCAACTGGCTGACGGTATTTTCCTGGTCCTTGATGGCCGAGAGCCTCGTCGCCATCCGGTTCAAGGGTGTCCGCATCTCATGCGCGATGGTGTCCGAGAGCCGGTGCGTGGCGCGGTTCAGGCTTTCGATCCGGTCCAGCATATGATGCATATGGGTTTCCAGAAGGCCGAACTCATCCGGTTTGCGCGGGCCGGGCAGGCGGGCTTCGAGATCCCCGGCTGCGACCTGATCCGCGAGCCGGTTCAGCCGCCCGATCCGCCCCATCACCTGGCGCGCCGCGATCCAGCCCACCAGCGCCGCCGCCGCCAGCAGCGCGAGGGCCAGCCCGATCATCCCTTGCCTCAGCGCCGCCAGCGTTGCATCGACCGGCGCCAGCGGGCGTCCGGCCAGAAGGCCGAAGCCGCCAGGCAATTCACGCGCCACCACCATCCAGCGGTCTGTGCCCCGGGTGATCTCCTGCGGGGTGGAAAGGTCAAAACCCGCACCTTGCGGTGCCACATCGGCGGGCCAGCGGTCTTCGGTTCCGGCGAGGATCCGGCCATGGCGGTCGGTCAGCAGCAGGAGTTCCTGCCCGCCAGAGGCCGCACGATAGTCAATAGCCTGGCGCAGCGCGATGATGCGGCGCTGGTCGTAAAGCGCGCCAAGACCACTGAGATCGGCGGAGAGCAGATCTTTTTGCGCCTCGGTCAGCCTCGTCGCCACCAGCCGGTATTGCAGCGCCATCGCGCCCAGCGACAGCACCGCGACCGCCGCTGCCATCAGGCCTGCCAGTCGCAGCGTGGCGCGGGCCCGGAGCACGGGGCGCGCGGACACAAGGCGCGGCTCCGGATCAGCCGCCACCGGGCTCTCCGGCCATGGGTTGTGCAAACAGATAGCCTTCGCCCCGGACCGAGCGGATCACATGGGCGCCGGCCTCTTCCAGTTTGCGCCGCAGCCGCCCGACATGCACGTCGACGACATTGGTGCCTGGGTCGAAATGCAGGTTCCAGACGGTCTCCAGCAGCTGCATCCGGGTGACGACATGGCCGGCATTCTGCGCGAAAAAGGTGAGCAGCGCGAATTCGCGCGGCGAGACCGGCACATGGCTGCGCCGCACATGCACGGTGCGCGCCTTCAGCCGGATTTCCAGATCGCCAAAGGCCATAAGGTCATTATCCGCGACCTGGATCGTGCCGCGCCTGAGCAGGGCGCGCAGCCGGGCGCGGAGCTCCTCGGGCTCATAGGGTTTCGGCAGATAGTCATCGGCGCCCTTTTCGAGCCCCTCGACCCGCTCCGCCGCGCGGCCAAGCGCCGAAAGCACCAGGATCATCGCGCGCGACCCTCCGGCGCGGATCTGCGCTATGGCGTCAACCCCGTCGCCGCCGGGCAGCATCCGGTCGAGCACGATCACCCGGTAATCGCCGCTGGCGGATTCGGTGAGGCCGCCGGCCAGGGTGTCGTGATGGCTGGGCTCGCAGCCAAGCGCGCGCACCTCATTGGCCACGGCGGCGGCGATGTCGGGGTCGTCCTCGATGATCAGGATGCGGTCGGTCATGGCCATTGCAGATTCAGAACACCACAACCGCCGGGTCAAGCACATTCGCGCCGCCGATGGCACGCGGGCCGGTCGCCGTGCCCCAGGGGTCAAGCCAGAGATGCCGCGTGACCCCGTCCGGCGCCTCGACCAGCAAGAGCGTGGCGGCGGTGATTTCCAGCACTTCCAGCCCGGGCCCGTCCATCGCGGCGCCATTCACGGCGCGGATACGGTCGCCTTTGGCGAGGCCTGCGAGTGCGGCGGGGGAGTTGATTGTCAGATCCGAGACCCGGCCGTCTTCGCCCTGCACCACGCCAAGCGCCGCGAGACGATAGCTGCGGATACGCTCGGGGACGGGGGGCGCGCCTTCGGGGCCGCGCAATGTGAGGCCGATCAGGCCGGGCTCGGGCGCGGCGGCGCTGAAATCCAGGACCAGGGTCAGATCCTCGCTCGCGCGGGACAGGGTTATGCCGGCAGAGCCCGCTCCCAGCACGGCATCAAGCAGGAAGGCGAAATCGCCGGGATTTTGCACCTTTGTGTCATTGACTGACAGGATGATGTCGCCGGCAAGGATGCCCGCACCCGCAGCCAGCCCGCCAGGGTTTACCGCATCAACCAGCAGCCCTTCGGCAGCTACTCCCAGCGTATCGGCGAGCTTGCGATCCACGGGCCGCGCATTCAGGCCGAGCTTCGGGAAGGGCAGCAGGCTCTCATCGATCAGACCGTCGACGATGCGGCTCAGATCGCTGCCTGAAATCGCATAGGCGATACCGACAAACATGCGGCTGCCATCGGCGATGCGGCTGTTCATGCCCATAAGGCGCCCTGCTGCGTCGACCAGAGGCCCGCCCGATGATCCTGGATTCACCGCCGCATCATGCTGGAGGAACATCAGCGGCACCGCGAGATCGATCTGGCGTGCCATGGCCGAGACCATGCCCCGCGTCAGGGTGAATTCCGCGCCAAGCGGCGCGCCAAGAGCATAGACCTCAAGCCCCGGCAGGGGGGGAGCGTCCGAGACCTCGATGCCGGTCAGCGCGGCACCATCCGGGCCGGCAAGCCCTGGCTCCAGCTGCAGGATGGCGACATCGCGGGTGCTGTCGCGGCCGATCACGGTGGCGATCACCACATTGCCCTGCCGGTCGGTGACGCGCACCTCTTCCGCCGCGCCTACCACATGGGCATTGGTCACGGCGATATCCGCGACGCCTGCCCAGATAAAGGCCGAGCCGAGAAAGGCATCCTCGCGATCCGCGCTGCGCACCACCAGAACCTGATCCATCGCCAGATCGGTTGCGGCCCGGAGAGGCGCAGAGACGGGCGCAATGGTCTCGGCCCGCGCGGCAGTGGAAACCCCAACCATTTGCAGCGTCTGAACAGCGAGGATGGCGGCAAGCAGCGGGGCCGCAAAGCGGGGCCAGGCCCTGTTCCGGACCCTTTTATCGAGGTGCATTCTTACAGTCTCCGGCTCTTTCTCAACGCTGTCGGCAGGTTAGACCGCCGGGCCGCCCGGGGTCACATGACAAAGCCCGTCACATTGAGATTGTGCGTTTACAGCCCGCATCCATCGCCCCATCCTGCCGCAATCCGAAACAGCCCCGTGACCCGAGCAGATCCCATGACCCTTTCCGCCCGTATCGCCGCCCGGCTGGCCAGTTCTGTCATGATCGCCCTGCTGGCCCCTGCAGCAAAAGCCGAAGGGCCGGGCCCGCTGCGTCAGGCGGCGCTGTCGGCCGAGCTTTACGCCCGGGGGCTGGCGGAGCAGGATCCGCTCCTGATCCTCGCTGCCGCACAATTGCGCAAGTCGGTCGATATGCAACCGCTGGAACCGGACCCCCAGGGGGCTGCGCCCGCCTTCGCCCCGCTTGGATGGGAGGCGATGATCGCAAGCGCGGTCGCGCTGACCAGTGATGGCGATCCGCTCAGGGAACTGGCCGAGGATATCACCGCACAAAGCTGGAAGGGCGTCATTCATGGCCCGGTCTACCGGATCGGCGCGCTGGAGGGAGGCGCGGAGACCCGGTTGCCGGATCTCTCGTTCCGGGGCGGTGAGTATGCCGAAGTCTATGCCGAGGCCGAGCCGGGCCTCGATCTCAACATCACCATTCTCGATTCCGAAGGCCGTGAAGTCTGTTCCGACACGGATCCCACCCATGTCGCCTATTGTGGCTGGACTCCGGCGGCGGATGGCAGCTTTACCCTGGTCATTGTGAATTCAAGCGCGCGGGATGCCGGGTTCGCGCTTATGACCAACTGACTGAATATACGCCAGAAAGGGCAGGACATGATCCGCAGGTTTCTTCTGACCACGGCGCTTGGGCTACTGGCCTTCCCGGCGCTGGCGCGCGAGAATTACGCGTTGCTGATCGGAGCGAGCGATTATCAGAATATCGAAAAGCGCTGGTCCCTGAAGGGGCCGAAAAACGATATGGACCTGGTGGCGAATTACCTGCTGACCGAGGCGCCGGTGCCGTTTCAGGCGGAAAACGTCACGGTGCTGACCGATAAGGAGGGTGCCGAGCCGGCGACTTTGGGCAATATCCGCGCGGCTTTTGCCGATCTGACCGCAAAGGCGCGGCCGGGCGATTTCATCTATCTCCACCTTTCGGGTCATGGCACCCGCGCCCCGGCGCTGGATCCCGAATCTGAACCCGATGGCCTCGACGAGCTGTTCCTGCCGGTCGATATCGGCAGCTGGAACAACACGGTCGGCACGGTCGAAAATGCGCTGGTCGATGATGAGATCGGCCAGCTGCTCGACGGGTTGCGCGCGAAGGGCGCCGATGTGTGGATCGTGCTCGACAGCTGTCATTCCGGCACCGCCACCCGCGCCATCGAGACCGAAGACGATGTGGTGATGCGCCAGCTTGATCCCGCCGCGCTGGGGATCACGGATGAGATGATCGACGCGGCGGTCGACCGGGCGTCAGCTATGGCAGAGGTTGCGAACCGAGGTATCGGCAGCGGGGCTGCGGGCAATGGAACCGGGGGCGGGGTTTCCTTCCTGCTGAAGGAGGCAACCGTGGCGGCTGAAGGCGTGGAGCCCGGCGGTCTGGTGGCCTTTTACGCCGCGCAAAGCACCGAAATGACACCTGAGATGCGGCTGCCGCGCGGCGCCCCCGACCGCAAATCACAGGGCGTTTTCACCTTCACCCTGTTCGAGACGCTCGCGGAATATCCTGGTGCCACTTACGGCCAGGTCGCGCAGGAGGTCCTGCGCAAATATGCTTTGCGCGGAACCGCGAAATCGACGCCCTTGTTCGAGGGCGATCTGGACCGTGTGGTCTTTGGCGGCGAGGCGCGGGCGCGGGTCTCGCAATGGCCGGCGGTGGCGACGGATGCCGGTTTCACCCTGAATGCCGGCACGCTGCACGGGCTCGCCGTCGGGACCGAGCTGGCCGTTATGGCATCCGCTGCCGATGGCAGCGACAAGGCGCTCGGGCTGGTCCGGGTGACCTCGGCCGATACGTTCAGCGCGACGACCGGGACCTTCGCGGGCGAGCTGCCCGAAGGGGTCTGGCTGCGGCGCAAAGAGGCGGGGCTGGATTTTTCGCTGACCGTGGCGCTGCCGCCCGGGGACTCGGCCCCGGCGCTGGCCCTCGCAGCCGCGATGGAGGATCTGCGCGAGATCGCGGGCCCGCGCCTGACCTTTGTGAAGGCGGGATCCGAGGCTGATCTGGCGCTGGCGGTGCTCCCGGACAGCGCGACGCCGGACACGCTCTGGATCCTGCCCGGCACCGGGCTTGCGGAAAGCGGCATCCAGGCGCCGAAGGTGGAAACCGCTGGCGTGGCGCCGGGGGACCTTGCCGGCAATCTGCAGGAAAAACTGACCGCGATTGCCAAAGCGGTGAACCTGATGAAGCTTGGCGCGGCGCTTGGGCCAGCGAACGGGCCGGGGGCACTTGATGTTCAGGTCGAGCTTCTGACCCGCAATGCCGATCACCCGACTCTGCGCGGGTTGCCCCTGGTGCCAGTGCCGGAACTGGTGACCAATGATGAGGTGCATGTTCTGGCCAGGAACAATATGGACCAGCCGGTCGATGTGAATGTGCTTTATATCGGCGCCGATTACTCGATCACGCACTTTTATGCCGGGCGGCTGCATCCGGGCGAAGAGATCAGAAAGGGGCTTTTTGCGATCGGAGGCGAGAGCATGGGGCAAGAGCGGATGATCGTGGTGATGACCCCCGCGGCGCCCCATAGCAAGGTCGAGGATCTGAGCTGGCTTGCCCAGGACGCCGTGCGCAGCACGGGCCCCGGCGGTGGCTTTGCCGGCTCGCTCTATGAGGCGGGGTTTGGCCAGGGCACGCGGGGTGCGATTGCACTGAGCGATGACAGCGCGACGTCCGGCCCGGCGCCGGCGATCCTTCAGGTCGAGCTGCGCACCAGAGCGGATCAATCCGGGGCGGAGTGATCCGGGGCTTTGTGATCAGGCCCGGGGCGGCGCGCCTTTCGGCATCGGATTCTTCGCCTTGTTATAGGGTTTCCAGTCACTGATATCGGGGTAGAACTGTTTGCGCCAGGCGCGCACCCGGGGGTTCATCGCGCGTTTCCACAAGGGCGGGATCATCGCGAGACTGGTCATCACCGGATAGCCGAAGGGCAGCTGCGGCGCCTCGTCTTTCTCGTAATTCTGCAAGAGCGGGAAGCGCCGGTCGGGTTTATAATGGTGATCCGAATGGCGCTGGAGGTTGATCAGGAGCCAGTTCGTGGCCCTGTGTGCTGCATTCCAGGAATGGCGCGGCAGGGCATGTTCATAGCGCCCCTCGCCCAGATGACGGCGGGTGAGGCCGTAATGTTCAACATAATTCACCAGCTCCAGCTGCCATTGCGCGATCAGGGCCTGGGCCGCGAAGATCAGAAGGCCTTCCGGGCCGCCAAGCGCAACTGCGAGCGCGAGGAAGGCGGCCTGAAACGCCCAATAGCGCCAGAACGGGTTCGTCCGGTGCCACCAGGGCAGGTTCCTGCGCGCCAGCATTGCCGTTTCCGAGGCAAAGGCCGAGCGGCGCTGGCCGATCAGAACCCGGGGGAAAAAGCGGTGGAAGCCCTCGTTATAGCGGGCGGTGACCGTGTCGCGCGGCGTGCCGACATAGAGGTGATGTACGCGCATATGTTCAGAGCGGAAATGCGAATGCAGCACCGAGGCGAGGAGGAGATCTGCGGCCAGGCGCTCGATCTTCGGTTTCTGGTGGAGGAGCTCATGCGCATAATTCAGCCCGATGGTGCCGGCCATGACGCCCATGCCAAAGACCATGCCGGCTTTCTCCCAGCCGGTCATGGCGCTTTGCGGCAGATACCAGAGGGTGACGGCAAGGGTGGCAAGCTGGATCGGCACCCAGATCAGCGTCAGCAGCGTATAGACCCTGAGCTGGTCATCGGGGGTGTCGGGATCCGCATTGTCTTTGTTCAGGCCCAGAGCGGCATCGAGGGCGGGGAACAGGATCCAGCAATAGGCGGGGAGTGCCAGAACCCAGAGCCCGCCCCAGGTCAGGCCGGCGACCGCGATAGGCAGGGTGCCGAGGGAAAGCCAGAAGGGCAGGGCTTGCGCGGGGCTGGCCAGGGTGTCGGGTGAGAGCTGCGCCATGATCGTCCTCCGGTCGCGGCGGATGGTAACGCCGGAGCGGGCGCGGATCAACGCGACGAAATGTACGGCTGAGGCTGTGCGGAGCTCTCACGCAGAGGGCGGGGATTTTATGGCAGCCGGAGGAGAGATGGCAGAGATCGGGCCGGTGCCCGGCGCGACGTGAAGGCCATATGCTGCGAGCATAGTTTTTCCATACCCGACCTTGCGGGAGAGGATGCATTTTGCGCCGGCTCGTGAACCCGGGGCGGTCGTGACCGCTGTCACGGCGCCAGCAGGCTGTTCATGTCTGGTCTGTCTTTGCCATCAGTCCTTCCCGGCCAGGCTGGCGGCGCCGAGGTCGAAAGCCTTCCGAAAGACGGTCGGCAGGCTGTCGGGGTTGAAGTCATGGGCGGCAAAGAACTCGCCTCTGCGGGGATTGATATCGGAATGGGCGATCATGATGCGCAGGATGAGATGAAAATGGGTGAAGGTATGGCGGATTTCGCCAGCCTTCTGCCAGTCGGCATCGGCTGGCGCTGTGGTCGGGCAGGGTGTCCCGGGGGGGCAGGGGGGGCAGAGCCCCCCTGCCCCCCCCGGGACCGGGCGCGCCGGACTTTGTCCGGCGCGCCCGGCCTTCGGCCGGAAGAGCGTTGCGCGCGCCTTTAGCGAGGCGCTGGTCCCAGCCATCGCCGGGAAGGCCGATCATACCGCCCAGGAGGCCTGTTTCAGGGCGCCGTTCCAGCAACCATCCGTGCGGGCTGCGCAAGAGCCAGACCACACCTTCCCGCACGGGCTTTTCCGGCTTCGCGAGCTTGCGGGGCAGGTCGGCCTGATTTCCGGCGGCCCGGGCCGCGCAGGGCAGCATCAGAGGGCAGATCCCGCAGGCCGGGGATCTCGGGGTGCAGATGGTCGCGCCAAGGTCCATCACTGCCTGGGCATAATCTCCTGGCCGAATGGCCGGGGTCAGCCTCGCTGCCAGTTCCGTCAGCTCTGATTTCGCCGCGGGCAGCGGGGTTTCCACTTGGAACAGCCGCGACATTACCCGCTCGACATTGCCATCCACGACCACGGCGGGCTCGTCGAAAGCAATCGCCGCCACTGCCGCCGCCGTATAGGGTCCGATCCCGGGCAGCGTCAGCAGACCGTCACGGCTTTCGGGAAAGCCGCCCCGCGCCGCGACGGCACGGGCGCATTTCAGCAGGTTGCGCGCCCGCGCATAATAGCCGAGCCCCGCCCATTCCGCCATCACCGCCTCATCCGGCGCTGCCGCCAGCGCCGCGACATCCGGCCAGCGCGCGGTGAAGCGCAGGAAGTAGCCCCGCACCGCCGCCACCGTCGTCTGCTGCAACATCACCTCTGACAGCCAGACCCGGTAGGGATCAGGGCGCAGGCCCGCCGCCCGCGCGGCGGGGCCGACCCGCCAGGGCATCTCGCGCGCATGGCGGTCATACCAGGCCAGCAGCGCCACACTTATATCGGCCGTCTCCCCGCCAGGCATCCGGGCCGGCTGCTGATTTCTTACAGCGCTTTCACGCAAGATTTATGGCCTCCGTTGCCGCCGGTATTGCTTCCGGGCTTTCCGCCGCGCCTGCTTGCTCTAAGATAGGCTGCGAATTTGGCCGGGGAAACCGTCTGTGTGCGCTTTCATGGCGCGCTCATTTCCGGCCATACCGATCTGGCAAAGACAGGACCCCATGGCGCGCAAGCCCGCCAGCCTTCCGTCAAAAGAACACCGCCGGCGCGGGTTCGAACCGGCATTTTCGCTGGTCTCGAACCAGGTGCGCGGCGCGGGAGAGGCGCGGGGCTTTGCGGTGGCGCGTCTGGTGACCCATTGGGCCGAGACCGTGGGCGAAGATATCGCAAAGATCACCCGGCCGGTGAAGATCGGCTATGCGACCGCAGGCCCGGGCGGCAAAGGCTCGGGCATGGGTGCCACGCTCACGCTGCTTGTCCAGGGCGCACATGCGCCGATGATTGGAATGCAGCTTGACCGGATCCGCGAGCGCGTCAACGCCGTCTATGGCTATAACGCCATTTCGCGCGTTTATCTGACCCAGACCGCCAGCACCGGCTTTGCCGATGGCCAGGCGCAATTTACCCATGCCCCCGCAGTGCCACGCCCTGACCCGGAGGCCGAGGCAAAACTCACCGCCACCGCCGCGCGGCAGACCGAAGGCGTCGGCGATCCCGGCCTTCGCGCAGCGCTTGAGCGGCTCGCGCAGAACATATTATCCCGCCCAGACAGGAAATGAGGACGAGACAATGACCATGATCAACCGCCGGCTGCTGCTTTCGATGGCCGCAACGCTCGCCGCAGCGCCGGCCTGGGCGCAGGAGACCACCGCATCCGAAGGCGAAGCCGCCCCGGAAGCGGCCACCGATGCGCCTGCCTCAGCCGCTCTCACCCCGCGCGACTTCACCCTGGGCGATCCGGATGCGAAGGTGAAAATCGTTGAATATGCCAGCTTCACCTGCCCGCATTGCGCCAATTTCCATGACACGATCTACCCGAAGCTGAAGTCTGACTATATCGATACCGGCAAGGTGCATTTCACCCTGCGGGAGGTCTATTTCGACCGCTACGGCTTCTGGGCCGGGATGATCGCGCGCTGCGACGACAACAAGCGGTATGAAGGCATCTCGGATATCGTCTTTTCGACCCAGGCAAAATGGCTCGATTCCTCGGACCCGACCGTGGTGATGGACAAATTGCGCACCATCGGCCTGACCGCCGGCCTCACCAACGAGCAGCTGGATGCCTGCACCGCGAATGAGGCTTTCGGGGAAGAGATGCTGAAACAGTTCGAGGCGAATATGGCCGCTGACAAAGTGACCGGCACGCCAACCGTCATCCTGGACGGTGAAAAGGTCGACAACTGGGCCTGGGATAATCTCAAATCCCTGATTGACGCGAAACTGGCGGGCTGACCCCGATGTCCGCGCCGCTGGAAGGCATCCGCGTCGTCGAGCTGGCGCGGATTCTCGCTGGCCCCTGGGCGGGTCAGATCCTCGCCGATCTCGGCGCGGAAGTGATCAAGGTCGAGGCTCCGGAGGGCGATGATACCCGCCGCTGGGGCCCCCCCTTCATCACCCATGAGGGCGAGACTTCGGCCGCCTATTTCCATTGCTGCAATCGCGGCAAGAAAAGCGTGACCGCCGATTTCCGCGAGCCAGCCGATCAGGCGCGGGTGCGCGAGCTGATCCGGACCGCCGATGTGGTGATCGAGAATTTCAAGCTCGGCGGTCTGGCGAAATACGGGCTGGATTATGTCAGCCTGAAAGAGATCAATCCGGGGCTGATCTATTGCTCGATCACCGGTTTCGGCCAGACCGGGCCCTATGCGCATCGCGCGGGCTATGACTTCATCATCCAGGGCATGGCCGGGCTGATGTCGGTGACAGGCCCAGCCGATGGCCAGCCGCAAAAGGTCGGTGTGGCGGTGACGGATGTGTTTACCGGCATCTATGCCTCGAACGCGATCATGGCGGCGCTGATCCAGCGCGGCCGCACCGGGGCAGGTCAGCATATCGACATGGCGCTGATGGATGTGGCGACCGCGATCATGGCCAATCAGGCGATGAATTACCTCGCGACGGGCACCGCGCCGGTGAAGATGGGCAATGCCCATCCGAACCTCGCGCCCTATGCGGTGTTTGACTGTTCGGATGGCTGGCTGATCCTTGCGATCGGCAATGACGGCCAGTTCCGCAAGCTTTGCGGCCTGCTTGGCCTGAGCGACCTGGCTGATGATCCGGCCTTTGTGACCAATGCCGACCGCGTGACGCATCGCGCCGGGCTGACGGACAGACTGTCTGCTGCGACCCGCGCCATGACCAAAGCAGAGCTGCTGGCCGCCTGCGAGGCCAATGGCGTCCCTGCCGGCCCGATCAATGATATGGCCGAGGTCTTCTCGGACCCGCAGGTCATTGCCCGCGCCCTGCAGATCGCACCCGGCGGCGTGCCGGGGGTGCGCAGCCCGATGAGTTTCTCGGGGGCGGAGCTGTCGCTGGGCGCGCCCTCGCCGCGTCTGGGTCAGCATCAGGCCGAGATTTTTGGTTGAAGCGGAGAAGGCGGGGGGCCAGCCCCCCGGCGCCCTTTCAGGGCGCTCCCCCCGGGATATTTTCAGACAGATGAAGAGAGGCAGCCTATTCGGGATAGGCCGCCTTGCATTGCGTGATCACGGATTGCGCCTGGCGCGACAGATCGCGCTGTTTTACCTGCAGTTGCGAGAGCTTTTTTGCCTCGAGCGCGAGGTCGATTGAGCGCGGCCTGGTGCGGACCTCGGTGTCCCAGCTGCGGCAGGTGGTCGAGACCGGGCGCGGCGTCGGGTCTTCTTTGGTGCCGGGGATATAGCGGATACAGGGCCGCCAGTCCGGCACCGTGACCTCATAGCGTTCAATCGCATAGCCGCGCTGCAGATTGCCTTGCGATTCGCCGATCAGCTTTTCCACTGTCCGCAGATCGCGCGTATTGCGGCTGATACATTGTTCTTGCGGCGTGCCGCAGGCGGCGAGGGTGGTGAGGATAAGAAAGGCGGCAGTTTTTTTCATGATGCGACTCGCGAGGGTCTGGCGGGGAGCGGCTGGCGACCAGCATGGCATAGCCGGGACGGGGGCCAAACGGGTTGGAGGCTCTGGCTTGCGGTGATAGGCAAAGGCTGGCCGAGACGATGGATATGACAATGGGCAACGATCTGACCGAATACAAGATACGGGCTTCGGACTGGTTCCGTACACTGCGCGACCGGATTGTCGCGGCGTTCGAGGATCTGGAGGATCGCGCGCCCGGGGATCTTGCGCCCGGCCGGTTCGAGGTAACCCCCACCAGCCGCGAAAATGACGGCGGCGGTGGCATCATGAGCGTGATGCGCGGCGGCAGGGTATTTGAGAAGGTCGGCGTCAACTGGTCCGCGGTCCACGGGTCACTGGGCGCGCGGGCGCAAAAGGCGATGGCAGCGCGCGGTGTGCCCGGGATGGAGCAGGATCCGCGCTTCTGGGCCAGCGGCATCAGTCTCGTTGCCCATATGCAGAACCCGCATTGCCCGGCGGTGCATATGAACACCCGCATGTTCTGGACGCCGCATGCCTGGTGGTTTGGTGGCGGCGCCGATCTGAACCCCTGTCTGGAATATACTGAGGACACGGCGCATTTTCATGGCGTGTTGCAGGCCGCCTGCGATGCCCATGACCCGGGCTATTACGCGAAGTTCAAACCCTGGGCGGATGAGTATTTCTTCATCCCGCATCGCGGTCGCGCGCGCGGTGTCGGCGGTATCTTCTACGACGACCTCAATACCGGCGACTGGGAGGCCGATTTCGCCTTTACCCGCGCTGTGGGTGAGGCCTTCCTGCCCGCCTTCCTGCCAGTGACCGAACGCCATATCGGCGAGGCTTTCGCCGGACCCGAGCGCGAGGCACAGCTTGTCCATCGCGGCCTTTATGCCGAATATAACCTTGTCTATGACCGGGGCACGAAATTCGGCCTCGAAACCGGTCATGACGCTAATGCGGTTCTTATGTCCCTGCCACCTCTGGCAAAATGGATCTGAAACATGTCTGACATCATCGTCAAAGCCCTCTATGCCTCGGTTGTCGAGGATGAGGGCCAGCTGTTCATCGGCTTTGTCGAGGGCGAGGATGAGGAGGAGCCCTATGTCATGTTCCGCCGAGACGCCTTTGGCGGCCCGGTCTGGTTCGAGGTGTCCGATGAGAGCCTCGGGGCCGAAGAGGCGGTCGAAAGCGTGACCCGCACCGAGCGCGGGCTGTCGATTCTGATCGACCCTGCTAAAGCGTCGAAATTTGTCATGGCGCGTGAGATTGTGGTGAAGATCACTGCCGCGACCGAGAATGGCGAAGAGGCGATTGAAGCTCTCAGGGATCTGATGGGGGATCGGTTTCGGGGGTGAGGGGAGCCATTGGCGCATCATTTCTACGTGCCATGATACTCTTGATGCGGTCCAGGTGCGAATATCCCTCAATTGTGATGCTGGCTGAATAGCTTCCCGATTCTGGTGCTCCTTTTAATGCAACTTTCCGACTTCTGATCAGACTATCCAGGGCATCCTGCAATTCTATCCGTAACTGATGCGAATTTGGAGTGAGGGCCAGGTTCCCGCCGAGCATTGATGTAATCAGATCGTGTTCGGAAGTAATGGAAACCTGGCCACCTGCGGTTTCGAGTGCTTGTAGCAGTTTCGTGGCGCCCATGATTCGCGCTGTGGCGTTGGTTTCGGCTTCCACTGTATCAATACTGCTGCGCAACTGGGCTTCTTTTTCAATCAATAAATGCTCTTTGTCCGCAATCTTGTCCCGTTTCTCCAACGAGATACGTTTCGACAACAGAATGCTTGCATCGACCTCATCATCGGCATTGTGGCGTATTGAACGGATTTTTGCACTCCGCTGAGCCAGCACCGATTTGCGCCAAAGTTCGGTTCTGGAAATCAGAAAGCTGAGTACAGCATGTGTTGCAGAAAATGTAAGGCATACGACTATTGCGGTGCAGGCGGGGTAAAGAAAGGAACGGATTGGTCCCGTTACAGCGTCAATCTTTTCGAGCTTTTCAGCTGTCGTCAGATCACCGGCAAACAGGATCAGAACTACCCGCCAGTTCCACAACACAAGGCTGCTGAGGAAAAACAGCGTGAAATAGCCGCTGCCGGTTTTGTGGCGCCAGTCGGCGTAAAAGTCTTTGAAAAACGTGGTCAAATCAGGCTCAGCAATCAGGAAATGATCGCCAGGCTATGCCGGATCACAGGCGGAAGACAAGCGCCCTCAATCGGCCCAGGAAGGTGAGGGATCGCGGCTGAAGCGGTAGAAGAGGTTCGGCTCCGACACGATGTAAATGTCTCCCCGCGCATCAACCGCCAGCCCTTCTGCCTGCGGGACATCGTCTCGCAGCCCATGCCAGCCGGACCAGAGCGGCATCACGCTGACCGGGCTGCCATCCGGCGCATATTCGGCCAGCGCGCCGGTCATATCCGACAAAAGCAGCAGATTGCCGGTCGCATCATGGGCCGAAAGCGACGAGAGGTCGGTGGTGAAATGGCCGAAGCGGTCGCCGGGCGCCCATTCGGTCACGCTGATCGAAAAGCCCTTTCCGGCAATCGCGTCGGTCAGGCCCCCGACCCGCAGCACACGGATCGGCAGCATTTCCTGGGCGATGAACAGCTCGTCACGCGCACTGTCCCAGGACACGCCCTCAAAGCCCATGTTGTGGAAGGTTCCGTAGTTCAACACCAGTTCTGGTGAGCCTGCCAGATCGACCTCGCGGGTCTCCGGCCCGATCTCCACCCAGTTCAGGCTTTGCCGCGCCTCATCGGAAATGACAAAGACCGTGCCCTCCACATGGGAAATCCCCTCCGGATCCACCGCGCCGATCAGCGGGATCAGCCGCAATAGCGCTCCCTCTGTCGACAGTTCCGCAATTCCCGGCGGGCGGTTGATCACCGCAAAGAGCGTGTCGCTTTCGGGCGCCCAGGTCAGGCCGGAAAGGTTGCTCTCCACCCCCGCCACCGGCTGCGCCTCGATCTGCGCAGTGTAATAGGGCAGCCAGATGCCCTTTTCCTGCCAGTCGGCTGCGGTCTGGCGCATGTTCAGATATTGCAGCCCGAGCCCGAAAAGCCCCGAAGCCCAGAGCCAGAAGCCGCCGCCCGCCAGCACAAAGGCCGCCATGCCCCAAAAGAGGGGGCGCCGGCGCCGGGCAAGGGGCAGGGCTGTGCTGAGGCTCATCCCCCTTCCCGAACGGCGTCGATCATCCGCTGCACATTATCGGGATCCGCATCAGGGGTGATGCCATGGCCGAGATTGAAGATATGCGGGCCTTTCGAGAAGGCGCGCACCACATGGCGGGTCTCGCGGATCAGATCTTCGCCGCCGGTGACCAGATGATGCGGTGCCAGATTGCCCTGGACGCAGATCTCTTTCTGCACATGTTCCGCCGCCCATTCCGGGCTGACCGAATTGTCCACCGCGACGCAATCGGCGCCGGTCGCGCCTGCGAAACCGATATAGCCCGCGCCCGCTTCGCGCGGGAAGGCAATCACCGGCAGGCCGGGATGGCGGGCTTTCAGCGCGGCGATGATCTTCGCCGCCGGTTTCACGGCAAAATCCTGAACATCCTGACCTTTCAGGCTGCCGGCCCAGCTGTCGAACAGCTTGATCACCTCGGCCCCGGCCTCGACCTGGGCCGAGAGATATTCGATCGTCGCGCCGGTCAGCCGGTCGATCAGCGCTTCAAAGGTCGCGCGATCCTCGCGTTTCAGGCGATGCGCGCCCGCCTGTTCCTCTTTGCCGCGCCCCGCGATCATATAGGTCGCGACTGTCCAGGGGGCCCCGGCAAAGCCGATCAGCGTCGTTTCCGCCGGCAGCTCGCGCTTGAGGATCCTCAGCGTCTGATAGACCGGCGCCAGGGTCTCGTGAATCGCTTCATCCGGGCGCAGCCCCGCCACTTCGGCGGCCGAGGTCGTGGTCTCCATCCGCGGCCCTTCACCGGTCTCAAACCACAATTCCCGCCCGAGCGCCTGGGGCAAAAGCAGGATATCGGCAAACAGGATCGCCGCATCGAAGCCATAGCGCCGGATCGGCTGCAGCGTCACTTCCGCCGCAAGCTCGGAATTGTAGCACAGCCTGAGAAAGTCGCCCGCCTCGGCCCGGGTCGCGCGATATTCCGGCAGGTAACGGCCTGCCTGGCGCATCATCCAGACCGGCGGCACCGGCTGAACCTCTCCCCTCAGGGCGCGCAGGATCTTTTTCTCGCTCATGGCAACCTCCGGCTTATCCCAAGCGCCGTGCCCCGCCCGCGACCACAAGTCAAGCGACCATCCGCCCGCAAGGCCCCTTGGCGCGTCCATCTGCCGCGCGTTCCTCCTCAATTCCGCCTGTTACAGATACGCCCGCCGCCACCCGCCAAAGGGCCGCAGAGATTGTCATTTCGCACCGGATCAGCGATGGTGCCGCAGATTTCAGTCAAAGGTGCCCTATGTCTGCCGATCCCCTTGCCGCCCCGAAAAAGCGGGTCTCGACCAGTGTTTTGCTGCTGGTCTACCTCGCCTTCATGCTGTTCGGGATCGTGATCGTCGCGGTGATCTGGATGGTGGCAGACCAGTTCCTGACCAGCTCATCGCAAAACAGCGCGATGGGGGTGGTGGTCCCGATGATTGCTGCCATGTCGATGTCCTCCTTCTGGGCGAGGCGCGAGGGCCGACCCACCTCTGGCCGGCAATGGTGGATTGCGCTGCTGGCCACTTTGCTGACGCTTGCGCTGAACGGCGCGCTGATCTGGGCCATCGCCTCCAGCGGTGCATGGCCGGAACTTTCCTTCCGCAACGGCTTCAGCCGCGATGACCTGGTGTTCGGCAGTATCGTTGGCGCAGTGCTGCTGGTGCTTTTGACTCTGGTCGTCCGCTTCGGCTTCTGGCTGGGGCTCAATGGATGGGAAAAACAACAGGCCAAACTCGCCGCGCTGAAGACCCGGCGATGAGCGGCGATGATCTGTCGCATAAGGTAGATCAGGTTCTGGCGGAACCTCCGCGCCGGGTGACACGGCTGGTCTCGGAAGGGGGCCGGACCTGGTGGCTGAAACGGGTGGAGCACCTGTCGCTGAGGCTCAGGCTGCAAAAGGGTGACCCGTCCCGCGCTTTCGAGGCCGAACGCAATGGTCTGAAAACCCTGGCACAAAAGGGCATTCCGGTGCCTGAGATCGCCATGGAAGGGGCGGATTACTTCCTCCTCCCCGATGCGGGTCCGACGCTGCAGATCCTGGTGGAAGAGGCGACGGATGATCCTGGGACGCGCGCCGCTTTTGCCGCGGCCGGGCGGGCGCTCGGGTTGTTGCACTGGGCCGGGCTGTCGCATGGTCGCCCGGCGCCGCGCGATATCTGCTGGGACGGCACGACTGCGCGTTTCATTGATCTCGAACGCTTTTCCGCCGCGCATCGCAGTGGTTTCTGGCAGGCGCTGGACATCGTGATCTTCATCCAGAGCTGCTATGGGCGCTGGCCCGATGACCCACGTTTCCTTGAGGCCGCGCTGGAGGCCTACCGCGTCAACGCGCCCGCAGATGCGCTGGCGCGCGCGGGGCGGCTGGCCTTCTGGCTGGGCTGGCTGAGACCACTGGCGCGCCTTGTGACCACGTTCAAACCGCGCAGCCGCGAATTCCGCGCGATCCCACTGACGCTTGCACGGCTGGCGGGATTCCGGCAGGGCGGTTAACCGTCTTCGCGCAAGACCTGCGCCGGTTTGACCGCCAGCGTCCGCCCGGCAAAGACCAGCCCCGCCAGCAGAACCGCCGCCACGCCGCCGAGGATGATCAACGCGGCCGAGGCCGGCTCGAACCGCCAGCTGCTCTCCATCACGAAATACATCACGGCCCAGGACGAGATCGCGCCGGCGACGACCGCGACAAGTCCGGCCGCCAGCCCGAGAATCGCGGCGCGCAGCGTGAAGCTCGCGATGATCCGCGCCCGGGTGGCGCCGAGCACCTTGAGGATCGCAGCCTCGCGGGCGCGGCGCCGCTCGCCTGCCGCCGCCGTGCCGATCAGCACCGCAAAGCCGGTCAGGAGTGTTCCCGCCGCCGCCCAGGCCGTGGCGGTCGCGATGGCGGAAAGCGCCTCGGACACCCGGTCCACGGCCTCGCGGATGCGGATTGCGGTGATGTTCGGCCAGGCCTTGGTGACCTCGCGCAGGATGGTCGCTTCGGCCTCGGGCGGCGCGTAGAGCGTGGCAATATGGCTGTGCGGTGCGCCGCGCAAAGCGGCTTCGTTCATCACGATCACAAAGCCCATTCCCGCATTCGAGAAATCGACTTCGCGCAGCGAGGTGATGGTGCCGGTGATGTCGCGCCCCAGAATGTTGACCGTCATCTCATCGCCGATTTTCAGCCCGGTCTCTTCCGCGACCTGGGCCGAAAGGCTGATCTGCGGCGCGCCCTGATAGGCCTCGGGCCACCAGGAGCCGGCGGTGATCTTTGTACCCTCGGGCATCGCTGCGGCATAAGAGACGCCGCGGTCGCCGCGAATGATCCAATGCTCGCCGATCACTTCGCGCGCGGGGCGGCCATTGACCCCGTTGACCACGCCGCGCAGCATCGGCGCGGTTTCATACTGGCTGACGGCGGTATTGGCTTGAGCCATCTCGATGAAGGGGCCGATCTGGTCGGGCTGGATATCGACAAAGAAGAAGGCCGGCGCCCTTGTCGGCAGGTCGCGGTCAATGGCGGCGCGCAGATTGGCGTCGATCTGCCCGACTGCGGCCAGCACCGAAAGCCCGAGGCCCAGTGACAGGATCACCGGCAGGGCCTCGGATCCGGGGCCACCAATTGCGGCCAGGGCGGCGCGCAGGCCCGGGCGGCCTTGCGCGATGCGGCTGTGCGACAGGCGCCGAGCGATCCGTCTGAGACCCCAGGCGGCCAGCGCCAGCACCGCAAGCGCCGCCAGCACGCCGCCGGCCGTGCCAAGCGCCAGTTCGTGAATGCCCGAGGTGAAGACCGCCACCACGATCAGAAGCAGGATCAGCGCCGTCAGCACGATCAGCCAGCGTTTGCGCGGCCAGCCCGCAGCGCCGCCGCGATAAAGCGCTGCCGCCCGGATACGCTCGGCCCGGGCCAGCGGCAGAAGAGTGAAGATCAGCGCCGTCAGCGCGCCGTAAAACGCGGCCTCAGCAAGGGCTGCGGGTGCGATGCCGACCTTTGCCGGGAAGGGCAGCGAAGCCTCGATCCAGGGCGCTGCCATGAGTGGCACGCCCGCGCCGATGATCAGCCCCAGCACGATCCCGGCCAGCGTCAGCACCGCGACCTGGATCAGATAGGTCGAGAAGATCAGCCCCGAAGAGGCCCCGATCGTCTTCAGCGTCGCGATGGTCTTTTCCTTGCCCTGAAGCCAGGCCCGGACGGCGGCTGAAATACCGACGCCGCCCACCGCCAGACCCGCCAGCCCAACGAGGACAAGAAAAGACCCCATCCTGTCGATAAAACGCTCGATCCCCGGGGCGGGGCGGCGGCTGTCGGTCCAGCGCATGCCGGAATCGTTGAAAGCGTGTTTCGCGGTCTTTTCAAGCGTTTCGAGATCGGTCCCTGGCGCCAGCGCCAGGCGGTATTTCGTCTCGTAGAGCGTGCCGGGGGCGAGAAGCCCCGATGTCGCCAGCGCCGGTGTGGCGACGATGCTGCGTGGGCCAAGTGAGAAACTGTCGGCGCCGCTGTCGGGCTCATCCAGCAGCGCAGCCATGACCACAAAATTCTGGGTTCCAAGAGAGAACCTGCCGCCGATTTCCAGCCCGAGACGTTCGATCAGCAAAGGGTCGAGCACTGCGCCGGGGAGGCCATTTTGCCCTTCCAGCGCCTGGTCCAGCGGGATTGCAGGGTCAAGCGTGACCGTGCCGTAAAGCGGCCAGGCGGTGTCGATGGCCTTGACCTGGGTCAGCGCCTGGTCCTCCGGCGTGATCGCCATGGAACGAAAATCGACGATCTCCGACACGCGTTCGGCATGGCTGGCCATGAAGGCGCGCTCGGTGTCACTCGCGAAACGGTAGGTGAAGCGCATTTCGGCATCGCCGCCGAGGAGGACCGAGCCCTGGTCGGCCAGCCCGGCCTGGATCGAGGCCCGCAGCGTCGCCACCCCGGCAATCGCCGCCACGCCAAGCGCGAGGCAGATCAGGAAGACGCGCAGCCCCCGGAGCCCGCCCCGGAGCTCGCGGGCCGCGATACGGAAGGCGAGGCTCATGCGACCACCTGGCCGGTCGGGATCGGGCCATTCGGGATCGGGCCTGACGCGGTCTGGTCTGGCACGATCCGGCCATCGATCAGCCGCAGCACCCGGTCGCAGCGTTCAGCCAGCTCCGGCGCATGGGTGACCATGATCAGGGTCGATCCGTCCCGGTCCCTCAGCGCAAAGAGCAGATCCATGATCGCCTGGCCATTCACCCCGTCAAGATTGCCGGTCGGCTCATCGGCCAGCAGGATCGGCGGACGGGCGACGATGGCGCGGGCCAGCGCCACGCGCTGCTGTTCGCCCCCGGAAAGCTGCGCCGGGTAATGGTCGATACGGTGACCCAGACCCACAGCTTCCAGTTCAGATTTCGCACGGGCGAAGGCGTCTTTCTCGCCACCCAGCTCCAGCGGCAGGGCGGTGTTTTCCAGCGCGGTCATGTTCGGGATCAGGTGGAAGGACTGGAACACCACGCCCATATTGCCCCGCCGGAATTTCGCGAGCTGGTCTTCATCCATGCGACCGAGATCCTGGCCGAGCGCCTCGACCTGGCCGGATGTCGCGCGCTCCAGACCGCCCATCAGCATCAGAAGCGAGCTTTTGCCGGAGCCGGAGGGACCGGTCAGAGCCAGGGTTTCCCCCTGGTTGACCTTGAGCGAGATGCCCCGCAGGATCGGCACCGGCCCGGCATTGCCCTGAAGGGTGAGGCCAATATCGGTCAGTGAAAGGACGGTCCCGGTCATGCGCAACTTCCTGAAACGAATGGGTCAGATCGGATATGCCGCATCGCGGCGTGTTCGCAACCTCACGTTTGCGTTGGGTCTTGTGGTTTCTCCGGCAAGCGCTGCGGAGCCGGTGACGATCGTGGCGCTTGGTGACAGTCTGACGGCGGGCTACGGGCTGCCGGCTGGCGAGGGGTTTGTGCCGCAGCTGCAGACCTGGCTCGACCGTCAGGGGGCGGGGGCGATTGTGCTGAATGCCGGGGTGTCGGGCGATACCACGGCGGGGGGGCTGTCGCGGATTGACTGGGCGCTTGGGCCCGAGGCGGATGCGCTGATCGTGACGCTGGGCGGCAATGACATGCTGCGGGGCATTCCGGTGGCGGAAGTGCGGGCCAATATGACCGGCATCATGGAGGCCGCGAAAGCGCGGGACCTGCCGGTGCTGATCGTGGGGATGAAGGCGCCGCTGAACTGGGGGCCGGATTACAAGCGTGATTTCGATGCGATCTATCCGGAGCTGGCGGCGGAATATGGCGCGATGCTCGCGGATAATTTCTTTGCCGGGCTGATCGCGACCGGGGCGGATCCGTCGGACCCGGCTTCGCTGAATGCCTGGATGCAGCCTGACGGGATCCACCCGAATGCGGCCGGGGTAATCCTGATTGTCGAAGGGCTGGGGGCGGATGTGACGCGGCTGATTGCGGCGGCGCGGGGGGAAGAGCAGGCAGATTAAGAGCCTCCGGCGGGAGTATTTTCGTCAGGGGAAATGGCCTCGCCGGAAGCTTTTTCGGGGGGCTCTGAGGTCAGCCGACGCGCTGACCTGCGACCCAGGTGCCGCGGATGGCCCCGGCGGCACCGACGCGGTGGACGCGGATCAGGTCGGCGCGTTTGCCGATGGCGATTTCGCCGCGATCGGTGAGACGCGCGGCCTCTGCCGGGGCTTTGGTCACGCTGCGGATGGCGCGCGGCAGGTCGCCCCAGAGATCCCCCAGCATCAGCGCAGCCGACAAAAGCGACGAGGGCACGTAATCCGAGGACAGGATGTCAAGGAGGTCGGCCTGTGCCAGATCCGCCGCCGCGACATTGCCGGAATGTGAGCCGCCCCGGATCAGGTTCGGCGCCCCCATCATCACCAGGATGCCCTGGTCGCGGCAGGCGCGCGCAGCCTCGGCCGTGGTGGGGAATTCGGCAAAGCTCACGCCCTTTTCGCGGCTGGTCACCACCTGGTCTTCGGTCGTGTCGTCATGGCTTGCAATCACGGCGCCGTAGCGGCGGGCGGCCTGGACGGCGGCCGCCTCATGCGCGGCACTGACCCGGGCCGAGAGCGCCTGCTGGCTCGCGATATGGTCTGCGAACTGGGTCTCAGACATGCCGCGCTTGCCCATGACATAGTCGCGCAGTTTCGTGATGTCGCGGAACTGGCGCTGGCCCGGGGTGTGGTCCATCAGGCTGACAATGCCGATGCGGTCATCGGCGCCGAATTTGTCGAGTTCCTCGATAAGGGTTTCCGAACAGACTTCGGCGCGCAGATGCAGGCGGTGGCTGATCTTCAGCGCGCCCATCTCGCGCAGGGCCATGATTTCATGCGCCAGCGCCCTTGCATATTCGCCGTAACCGGCATTGTTCGACGAAAAAATCGACCCGACCCGCAGCGCGTCGAACACGGTTGTGATGCCCACCGAGGCCAGTTCGGCATCATGGGCAATGATCGCGCTGGCATGGGGCCAGTCGACGCGGGGGCGCGGCTGGAGATGGCGTTCCAGGTTGTCGGTATGCAGTTCCACAAGGCCCGGCATCACCAGATCGCCCTGCATCTCTTCGGCGCCTTGCGGGGCTGTGCCTGTGTCAATGTCGTCAATCAGCCCGTCCCGCATCACGATATTGCCGGTGACGATTTCATCGGCCAGAAGGATGCGGGCATTGGCGAGGATGGTCTGGGTCATGACTGGGCTTTCTCGGCAGGAGGCAGGGTCGGGCAGGCGGGAGAGCGCTGCAAATGGCACTGTGATGTCACATCCGTGTGACAGATGGCGGTTAGGGCGAAACTGGTTCCGAAGGATGATACGGGATCGGGCTGAGAGGACGGTGGCGATGAGCGATTTCACGAGATATGCGGTCTATTATGCGCCGCGCCCGGGGGCCTTTGCGACACGGGTGGCGGGCTGGCTCGGCTGGGATCCGGAAGCAGGCCTGCCGATCGCTTTCGCAGGGCCCGAAGGGTTGCCACGCCCCCAGGCCGAGCTGACGATGAGCCCGCGCAAATATGGCTTTCACGGCACGATCAAGGCGCCGTTTCGCCTGGCCGAGGGCCTCGGGCGCGCGGATCTTTCGGGGGCGCTCGCGGTCCTCGCGGGTCGGCTGGCGCCGGTCGGGATGCGGGGGCTGGAGCTGCGGCGGATCGGGGGATTCCTTGCGCTGGTGCCGCAGGGGGATGAGAGTGCGCTGCTGGCGCTGGGCGCCGGGGTGGTGATGGATCTCGACCCTTTGCGCGCCCCCCTCACCGAGGCCGAGATCGCGAAGCGCCGCCCCGACCGGCTGACCCAGCGCCAGCGCGAGTTGCTGTCGGCATGGGGCTATCCCTTTGTTATGGAAGAGTTCCGGTTCCACCTGACGCTCTCTGACAGCCTGCCCGAAACCGAGGCGGCGGATCTGGCGGCGCGGCTGGATCCCTGGCTCGCCCCCGACCTGCCGCGCCCCTTTGTCATCGAGGATCTGTGCCTCTTTGGTGAGGATGCGGCGGGGCGGTTTCATCTTCTGGAGCGTCATGCGCTGACCGGCTGAAGCGCTGTGAGAAAGCGGGCGATGCCGGTCTCGGGGCTGGCATCGTTCATCACCGTGATCACGCTGAGGCCAGCGGGGAGCCCCTCGGGCCAGGGCTGCGCGGCGCGGGCGACCCGCGCGGCAATGTCCTGAGCACTCTCGCGTCCACGCGCCATCAGCCGCGCTGTCAGCACCTGGGGCGGGGCGGTGACATGGATCACGCTCAGCCCCGGCCACAGCAGCGCGGCGCGTTCAAGTCCCTGGCGCGAGCCATTGAACAAAAGATCCGCGCCATTGGCCAACGGCGCCAGCGCGGCGGCCGGGATGCCGTAGCGCAGCCCATGTGCCTGCCAGTCCAGTGCGAATTCCCCCGCCGCCTGGCGCTCTGCGAATTCCGCCGCCGTTACGCCCTCGAAATCCTCGCCCCCGGCATCCGTGGGCCTTGTAATGACGCGCCGTACGACATGCAGATCCGGTCTCGCCGCCAGTGCGCCCTGAATCAGCGTGTCCTTCCCCGCCCCCGAGGGCCCGACAATGGCGAAAAGTCGTCCCGTCATGGCGCGAGCCTCCTCATGCTGCCAGACCCGGGGTGAAGCCGGTCACATCCAGCAGCCGGTCGCAGACCCGGGCGCGCGCCTCTTCGTCATGGAAGATCCCGAGGATCGCGGCGCCGCGCGCCTTGGCCTCGGCGATCAGACCCAGCACCACCTCGCGATTGGTGGCGTCAAGGCTGGCGGTCGGCTCGTCGAGCAGCATCGCCGGATAGGGATGGATGAAGCCGCGCGCAATATTCACCCGCTGCTGTTCGCCGCCCGAGAAGGTGGTGGGCGAGAGCGACCAGAGGCGTTCGGGCAGGTTCAGCCGCGCCAGCAGCGCTGCCGCCCGGTCGCGGGCCTCCTCTGCGGCGGTGCCAAGTGTCAGGAGCGGTTCCGCCACCACATCGATTGTCGGAACACGCGGCACGACGCGCAGGAACTGGCTGACATAGCCCAGCTCTTCGCGCCGCAGCGCCAGGATCTCGCGCGGGCTGGCTTTGGCCACATCAAGCCCGCCCACGAGGATCTCGCCCGAGGCGGCAAGGTAATTGCCGTGGATCATCCGCATCAGCGTCGATTTCCCGGACCCCGACCGCCCGGTCAGCGCCACGCATTCCCCGGGCGCGACCGTCAGGCTGACGCCTGCCATCACCGGAATGACCGCGCCGCCCTGGTTGTGCAGCGTAAAGGTCTTTGAAACGTCTTTGAGCATAATCATGGGATCAGACCTGCAAAACCGAGGAAACAAGAAGCTGGGTATAGCCATGTTGCGGATCATCAAGCACCTGATCGGTCAGGCCCTGTTCCACCACATGGCCTGATTTCATCACCATAAGCCGATGCGCCAGCAGCCGCACGACAGCAAGGTCATGGGTGACCAGCACCACCGACAGGCCGAGATCGCGCACGAGGCCCCGCAAGAGATCCAGAAGCCGCGCCTGGACCGAGACATCCAGACCCCCGGTCGGCTCGTCCATGAAAACGAGGCGCGGTGCTGTGACGAGGTTGCGCGCAATCTGCAACCGCTGCTGCATGCCGCCGGAAAAGGCCGAGGGCCGGTCGTCGATCCGCGCCCCGTCAATCTCGACCCGGCCAAGCCAGTCGAGCGCCGTCTCGCGGATCGCCCCGTAATTGCGCCCGCCCACGGCCATCAGTCGCTCGCCGATATTGCCGCCGGCGGAAACGCCCATCCTGAGCCCGTCGCGCGGGCTTTGATGCACAAAGGCCTGTTCACTCCGCGCGAGCCGACGCCGCTCCGGTTCCGCCATGGCGATCATGTCACGCCCGTCAAACAGGATCCGCCCCTCATCCGGCGCCTGATGTCCGGCGAGGCAGGAGAGCAGGGTCGATTTGCCCGATCCGCTCTCTCCGACGATCCCCAGAACCTCGCCGGGAAAGAGATCAAAGGACACATCGGCGCAGCCGATCCGGCTGCCGTAGAATTTCGACAGCCCCCTGACCGAGAGCAAAGGCCCGGCCTCTTTCACCTTTGCATAAATAGTCATCTCAGCCCCATCCATCAGCTGCGCTCCGTTTCCAGGGCCGCGCTGCGGCTGCCACAGAAGTCGGTGTCCGAACAGACGAACATCCGCCCGCCCTGATCATCGGTGATCACCTCGTCCAGATAGCTCTCGCGCGATCCACAGATCTCGCATTCATGATCCGCCTTTGACGCAACGAAAGGGTGATCCTCGAAATCGAGGCTGACCACTTTCGTATAAGGCGGCAGCGCATGGATCCGCGCCTCGCGCCCGGCCCCGAAAAGCTGCACGGCGGGGCTGTCCGAGAGCTTCGGATTGTCGAATTTCGGGATCGGCGAAGGCGTCATCACGTAGCGGTCATGCGCCATCACCGGCCAGGCATAGGAATTGGTGATCTCGCCATGCCGGGCAATATCCTCGTAAAGCTTCACATGCATCAGCCCATATTCCTCCAGCGCATGCATCCGCCGCGTCTCGGTCTCGCGCGGTTCCAGAAAGCGCAGGGGTTCGGGGATCGGCACCTGATAGACCAGGATCTGATCCTCGGTCAGCGGCGTTTCCGGGATGCGGTGGCGGGTCTGGATCAGGCTCGCCTCGGTGGTAGCTTCGGTCACCGCGACCCCGGCGGTGCGCTGAAAGAACTTGCGAATCGAGACCGCATTGGTCGTGTCATCCGCACCCTGGTCGATCACCTTCAGCCGGTCCTCCGGCACGAGGCAAGCGGCCGAGACCTGGACCCCGCCGGTGCCCCAGCCATAGGGCATCGGCATCTCGCGGCTGGCAAAGGGCACCTGATAGCCCGGTACCGCCAGCGCTTTCAGAATGGCCCGGCGCAACATGCGTTTGGTCTGTTCATCGAGATAAGCGAAATTGTAGCTTTCTGCCTCGACAGGCATGCTGGCGGTTGTCATTTTCGCGCCCCCAAAGGCCGGGCGCTGCCTGGGTTGCGGGCGCCGGCAAGGGTGATCAGCAGAGCGGCGGCGATCTGGACGGGCATCATTCTTTCTCCTGTGCGGAAAGGGCGGCGCTGCGCAACCGGCGGATCAGCTCCAGCTCGGACTGGAAGTCGACGTAATGCGGCAGCTTGATATGTTCGAGAAACCCGGTGGCCTGGATATTGTCGCAATGCGACAGCACGAATTCCTCATCGCGGGCCGGGGCCGGATTGTGGCTTTCGCCAAGCTCTTTCCAGCGCAGCGCCCGGTCGACAAGACTCATCGACAGCGATTTGCGCTCGCTCTGGCCAAAGACCAGACCATAGCCGCGGGTGAATTGCGGCGGCTCGGTTTTCGACCCGCCAAACTGGTTCACCGTCTCGCATTCCGACAGCTCAATCTCGCCAATTTCGACGGAAAACCCCAGCTCGGGGATTTCGGCCTCAATCACCACCTGGCCGATGCGCAGCTCGCCGACAAAGGCATGGGTATTGCCGTAGCCACGCTGCGTCGAATAGGCGAGCGACAAGAGGAACCCCTCATCGCCCCGCGCCAGCGCCTGCAGACGCAGCGCCCGGGTCGCGGGCAGTTCCAGCGCCTCGCGGGTCAGATCGGGGGGCGTGTCGGCGCCGGTGCCGGCCTCTTCGATCAGTCCCTCGCGGTTCAGAAAGCCCATCACATGCGGCACAGTATCCAGCCCTTCGGGGCTGGCGGTGGTCGCCTCGGGCAGATCAAGCCCTTCCGCGGCCAGCGCGAAATCCAGCAGGCGATGCGTGTAATCGAAGGTCGGCCCGAGGATCTGACCGCCCGGCACATCGCGGAACGTGGCCGAGACGCGCCGGATCACCGCCATTTTCGCGGTCTCGACCGGCAGCGTTGCACCAAAGCGCGGCAGCGTGGTGCGATAGGCGCGGATCAGGAAAATCGCCTCGATCAGATCGCCCCTCGCCTGTTTGATCGCCAGCGCCGCGAGGTCGGGATCATAGAGAGATCCCTCGGCCATCACGCGGTCGACCGAGAGTTTCAGCTGCGCGCGGATCTGTGCGACGGACAGTTCGGCGATTTCCGTGTCGCCCCGGCGCTCTTCGGCGAGCCAGGCATGGGCGTTGTCGATGGCGCGTTCCCCGCCTTTGACGGCAACATACATCAGATATCCTCCAGCCTTGTTGAGCGCGGCAGACCGGCGATCTGGTCCCCGGCGGTCAGGAAAGTGTCAAACCCCAGCGGGTACAGCGCGTGATTGGCCTGAAAGGCCGCCTTTTCCGGCAGGGAAAGCCGGGCGCTGTCCTGAATGCCCGGCCCGGTCAGGCGGGCGCCGCGCGCCTCAAGTGCCGGCATTTCGACGATCAGCGTGGCGGCGCGGTCGGGGTAATCTGGTGTGCCGGTGGCAAAGCGCGAGACCGGCGCCAGCGCCTCCCAGCTGCCGATCACGAAATGCGCGGCCTCAGCCGTGGTGAAGGGCGCGGCGGTGTGAAAGGTGAGCCAGGCGCGCAACGTGGCACTGTCATGCGAAGGGGCGAGCCAGACCGGCGTCGTCTGATCCATCAGCACCAGCGCCAGCGTCCCCGCCGCAACCGAGAGCGGCGCGGGTGGCAGCGCACCGGTGATCTGCTGAATGCGACCGGGGCGGGCCAGGGTCTGCATCGCGGCGCGGAAGGCGCGGGCGGCATCATGCGCCGGATGGGCGAAACCGCCGGCGAGCGAAGGCGTGACCGGGGCAGGCAGGACGGGCGCGTTCATTTGTCATCTCCGCGGACAAGGGTGAAGAATTCGACGCGGGTGGCGGCGGCTTTGGCGGCGCGACCCTGGCGGCGGGCGGCCTCGGCCTCGGTCAGGGGCGTGAGCACGGTCTCGCGGATGCGCTCTGCCGCATCGGTCTGCATCAGCGCATCGACCAGGGCGGCATGGCGGGCATGGGTACGGTCGCGCCCCTGAACCAGCGCATGGCCGGTGGTGCCATCCGCAAGATGCAGCGTGGCGCGGGTCACGGTGACCTCGCCCAACGAAAACGGAGCGCCGCTGCCGCCGATGCGGCCCTGGACCATCATCGTGCCGGTCTCTGGCGCGCGCAGGTCGTGATGGTCGGGCAGCGGCAGCGGCAAAAGCGCGGCAAGCGCCTCGGGCCGCGCGCGGGCGAGGGTGCCCATCCAGGCGCGGCGCGCCCCGGTGAGATCTTTGGCAGGGGAAGGTCCGGTGTGATTCATGGCAGACATCTTTTCTGACTTGTCTGTTGTACTAGACAACTATACAAGTAAGCGGCGGGCGACAGGTGACGTCAATGCGAATATTTTGCGAAACTTCGGTAACGGGGGCAGGGAATGGCGCGCACGGCTTTGTGGAAGGGGATTGCCGGGACGCTGGCGGCCGAGGTCGCTCGGGGCCATTTCCCCATCGGCGCGCGGTTGCCGAGCGAAGCGGAACTGTCGGTCCGGTTTGGCGTCAACCGCCATACCGTGCGCCATGCACTGGCGGATCTGGCGGAACGCGGCCTTGTTCATGCGCGGCGCGGCGCCGGGGTATTCGTGCTGGGGCGGCCCACGGATTACCCGCTCGGGCGGCGGGTGCGGTTCCATCAGGCGATGGAATCGGGCGGGCGCCTGCCATCGAAACAGCTGACACGGCGCGAGACGCGGCCCTCGGATGCGAAAGAGGCGCAGGCGCTTGGGCTGGTGACGGCAGAGCCGGTGCTGGTGGTCGAGGGGCTTTCCTCGGCCGACGGGCAACCGCTGGCGGTGTTTCGTTCGGTCTTTCCGGCGGCGCGCCTGCCCGGTCTTGCGGCGGCTTTTGAAGGCGAAAGTTCGATCACGCGCGCGTTAGCGGCGGTGGGGGTGGCAGATTATACCCGCGCCTCGACGCGGCTCTCGGCCAGGGCCGCCAGCACCATGGTGGCGCTGGCGCTGCAGATCCCCGAAGGCGCGCCGGTTCTGCGCACGACTTCTGTCAATGTGGACGGCGAAGGGGTGCCGGTCGAGTTCGGCACCACCTGGTTTGCCGGCGAGAGGGTGACGCTGACCGTGACACCGGAGGCGGGTTAGGCCTCGTATTTCTCAAGAAATGCCTCGGCCCGGAGGCTGCGGAAATCCGCGAGCACCGCGCGCAGGCGGCTGTGATCCCAATCCCACCAGGCCAGGGTGAGCAGCCGTTCGATCACGCTGTCGGAAAAGCGCATCCGGATCAGCCTGGCCGGGCTGCCGCCGACGATGGCGAAGGCGGGGACGTCTTTGGTGACCACTGCGCCAGAGGCGACGATGGCGCCGGTGCCGATCGTCACATCGGGTTTGATGATTGCGCCATGGCCGATCCAGCAATCGGGGCCAAGCACGGTGCGCCGCGCGGCGCGGGCCTGGAAAAAGGCGGGATCGTCTTCGGCATCGTCGAAATACCAGGAAGAGCGATAGAGGAAGTGATGTTGCGCGGCATGGGCGAAGGGGTGGTCGGTCGGCCCGATCCGCGTGAGGGCGGCAATATTGGCGAATTTGCCAACCGTGGTATTGGCGATGTCGGAGAGGCGTTCGGCATAGGCGTAATCGCCGAAGTTTGAGTTCAGCACGCGGGTGCCTTCGCCGACCTCGCAGTAAGCGCCGAAGGTAGAATTGGCGATATGGGTGTTGGGGTGGAGGAAGGGCGCAGTCGGCGAGAGGCGGGGCATTTTCCGGGGCTTTCAGGTCAAGGGTCCGCCGGGTGGCTGACATGGGAGCCTCGGGGATATTTAAGGACAGATGAAAGGGGCAGGGCGCGCGCTTTACGCCCCCTTGATCAGTTTGCGGCGGATCCAGCCCGAGAGGCTGTCGAGTGCCATGACCATGAGGACGATCAGGATCATGTAATAGGCGACATCCTCCCAGTCTTTCTGGGTGATGATGGCTTGCGTGAGCAGGAGGCCGATGCCGCCGCCGGTGATGGCACCGATGACGGTGGCGGAGCGGGTGTTCGACTCAAAAAGGTAGAGCACTTGCGACATCAGGACTGGCGTGACCTGCGGCAGCACACCGAAGCGGGCGCGTTGCAGGGTGGTGGCGCCGGTGGAGCGAACGCCCTCGACCTGCTTTTCGTCGATGTTTTCGAGGGCTTCGGAGTAAAGTTTGCCGAAAGTGCCGGTATCGGTGATCAGGATCGCCAATGCGCCGGTCATCGGGCCGGGGCCGAAGGCGCGGGCCAGCACGATGGTCCAGATCAGCGCATCGACGCCGCGGATGAAATCGAAAACCCGGCGCATCACAAAGCGCAGCGGCCCCAGCGGGTTGAAGTTCCGCGCCGCCATGAAGGCCAGCGGCAGGGCCACGAGTGCTGCGAGGAAGGTGCCGATGAAGGCCATAAGCAGGGTCTCGAACAGCGCCCAGGCGACCTCGCCATGGTGCCACATTTTGTTGGTCCAGAACTCGGACGCCATATAGCTGAGATTGGAGCGGGCAGGGTCGACACGCTCACCTGAAAAGGCGAGCGACGCGAGCTCCCAGGGGGATTTCTGGAAGAAGGGGCTGTCGGCGGTGAAGAAAAACAGGGCCCAGCCGGCCTGGTAGCGGAAGGTCTCGACCTTGGAGCGGGAATAGTTGAAGCGGCCTGCCGGGGTGGTGACGCTGATCAGCCGGTCTGAGGCGTTGATCCAGGAAGGCAGTGGCTCGGGCGCGTCGAGGATCAGGCTCTGGCCGTCATCCGAGGGCCTGATGTCGATGGTGCCGTAATCCGGGACGACGTAGCGCGCGCCGAGGCTGTCATAGGTGACGATATTACCGGAGCCGAGGTCGATTGTGGTGACGCCATCAGTGACGGTAACCCAGTCCGGCAGCAGGCCGGGCGGGTAGGCACCGCGGTTCTCGCCATCCTTCGAGATTGTCAGGGCGCCACTGCGATTGTCACGGGTCACATGGGTCTTATGCGCCCAGAAATCGGTCAGCAGCACGGCGGCATTGTCGGTCTTGGCCCGCGCGGCGATGCCCGGGATGTCGAAGGCAAAGAAGATCCAGGTCAGATAGGCGAGGATCACGCCTGGCACCAGGAAAGACATCCGGGCGCGTTTTCGGAAGCCCGCGATCAGGGCGTCGGCGGAGGGGGCGGTTCCGGGCGGGGCGTTCAGGCTCATGGTCATGGCTCAGGCCCTTGTCTTCTGGACCGCGCCCCGGACGAGGCGGGTGCGGTAAAAATCGGTGACCTGGTCGATCAGCACGATGGTGAGGAACAACAGAAGGAAAATCGCGACCACCTGGTCGTATTTGCCCGCGCCCCATTGCATGGCGAGTTTCAGGTCATAGCCGATGCCGCCCGAACCGACGAAGCCGAGGATCGCCGAGGCGCGGACATTGATCTCGAACCTGAGCATCAGGTAGGACAGCCAGTTCGGCGCAACCTGGGGGATAACGCCCAGCCACATCCGCTGCAGCCAGCCGGCGCCGACCGAGGTCAGGCCCTCGACCGGTTTTACGTCGGCGTTTTCAGCGACTTCGGAGAAGAGTTTTCCAAGCGCGCCCGCCGTATGCAGGCTGATCGCGATCATCGCCGGCACCGGGCCGCCGCCGAGGATGAAGATCAGCATCAGGGCGATCACGATCTCGGGGATGGAGCGCGTCAGGTCCATCATGCGGCGAAAGACCGGCGTCAGGCGCGGCCAGCGGGCAAGGCCGCGGGTTGCCAGAAGGGCCAGCAAAGCAGCCGTAACGCCGCCGATCAGCGTCGAGACGGCGGCGATATTCACCGTCTCCATCAAAGACGGCAGGAATTGCAGGAAGAGGCCGGGGATGTTTGCGCGTCTGTCCCAGGCCTCGGAAATCACTTCGGAGGGGAAAGCGAAGATCTGTGGCAGCCCGTTGATGAAACCGCCCGCATTGCGGCTTTCGGCAAGCCGGAAGCCCGCGATCATCAGCGCGACAAACAGCGCCAGGATGATGCCGCTATAGAGGCGGCGGCGGCGCACCATGTCGAGATAGGCCTCGCTGGTGCCAGGTGGCGTCGCAGGTGGCATGGCACCTGGTTTTCGGTCTGGTCCTGGTCCGTAAGCGATATCGACCATGATGCCCCCACATAAAAAGAGGCCGGGCCTTCGGATTGCGCGAAGGCCCGGCTTTGGGTCAGGTTAGATTACTGGCTGTCTTGCAGTTTGCGGGCCTCGACGATGCCGATATAGGCCTCATGGGTGACCGGCACGAAGTCTTTGGCCTCGCCGGCGGCGACGCCATAAGCGCATTCCTTATTGGTCTCATGCAGGTCGGCGGTCAGCTTGATGACCTTGTCCTTCACATCCTGCGGCAGCGCCTTGCGGAGGACCATCGGGCCTTCCGGGATCAGGGCCGAGCGCCAGATTTCCTGGATGTCGTTCATATTGACGAGGCCGGCATCAGCCGATTTGCGGAAGGCGCCCGAATTGTAGCCGTCTTCCCATTCGCCAAGGCCGTCCGCCCAGGCGACTGCTGCGTCGAAATCACCATTGGCGACGCCGACGATGGATTGCTCATGACCGCCCGAGAAACGGACTTCCGAGAAATACTGCTCCAGCGGGCCAAATTTCGCGACCATTTCAGCGCCGGGGACCAGGTAGCCCGAGGTCGAGTTCGGCTCGGCAAAGGCGAATTTCTTGCCCTTGGCGTCTTCGAGCGTCTTGATGCCGGAATCGGTGCGGGCAAAGGCGATCGAATAATAGCCGGTCGATCCGTCCATGTTTTGCTTGGTCAGAACGGCCTCAACCGATTCCGGGTCGGTGATATAGGCTTTGGCATAACCGCTCGCGCCCATCCAGGCGAGGTCGATGGTGCCGCCCAGCAGGCCCTGGATCACGCCGTCATAATCGGCGGGGGTGAAGACCTTGACCGGAACGCCAAGCGCTTCTTCGATGGCGGCGCGGTAGCACTCGTTCGAGGTCATGCGGTCCTGGGCGTTCTCGCCGCCGAGGATGCCGAGGTTGAACTGTTTGATTTCCTGTGCCTGCGCCATGCCGGTCAGGGCGGTGGTCACGGCCAGAGCCAGTGCGATCTTTTTCATGGTCTTCTCCATGGAGGGGGAAAGAAAAACCCCGGCACGCGGGCGCGTCCGGGGAATGGGTTACGACATCAGCGTATCGGCGTAAGAGCGGTCTGCGCCGGTGTCGGTCGGGATCGCGGTCGAGGTCGCAGCCTCGTTGAACGACTCATCGGCGCCGTAGATGTCACGCGCCACGCCGGTCGAAAGCTGGTCGGGCGTGCCGTCGAACACCACGCGGCCATCGCGCATCCCGATCACGCGGTCACAGTAACGGCGCGCGGTGTCGAGCGTGTGGAGATTGGCGATCACCATGCGGCCGTCTTCGAC